>DATAWH010000014.1:0-181154 GCA_036267315.1 Candidatus Cybelea sp.
GCTCGGGGACCGTCGAGTTCGCCTACGTGACCGATCACGCGCAAAACAACCGTGCGGAAAATCGTATCTTTCTCTATGAGATCGACGCCAAAACCGGCAATTACTTGGACCCCCTACTTCACTAAGGCGGGCGTGCGTCCCGAGGGCGTGGCGGTCGATCCGACGGGCAAATTTGTCTACGTGACCAATTACGGGTCCGACAATGTTTCCGCATATACGATCGACACGCACCGCGGCCTACTGACGGAGGTGGAGGGGTCGCCGTTTACGGCGGGCGAAGGGCCCCAAGGCGTGGCGATCGATCCGACAGGTAAGTTCGTCTATGTTACCAACCGCCGCTCAGAGGACGTTTCCGCCGATGTTTCCGCCTATCACATCGACCAAAAAAACGGCGCAATAACGCCGGTGGCAGGCTCACCGTTTGCAGCGGGGGAGAGCCCCACAGGCATAGCGATAACGCCGAACGGCAAGTTCGCCTTGTGACCAGCAAATTCAACGCGCTGCGGCACGGCCATCTACGCGCTGCACAAGTAACGCGGATGGCCGTAAGCCCGTGAAAAGCACGTCTTTTCGCGCGATTCGTTCTGCTGCGCGCAGGGCGTCGCGAACGCCGGGTTTGCTATTATAGGCGCGGATGTCGACGATGAAGGGGACGCCTCCTACGAACCGAGCGATGCTCGCCTTCGAGCTCAAGGCGGCGTTTTTCCGTGCTAAACGCTTCGCGACCGACGCCCGCCGAACGACGCGCCGCTGGCCGGTGACTGGCGGTTCTTCCGGTGGCGCGCTCCTGGCCGAGATTTCGACGCCGCTCCGCGCCGCGGTCGCCGAAAGCGATCCCCGCGAGACACGCCTCATCGAAGGCAAGATCCACAACTTGTACACGGCGCTTCGCCGCCTCGACGGCGCCGTTGTTCCGGCGGGCGGCACGTTCAGCTTTTGGCGGCAGATCGGCCGCGCCACACGCAGCGCCGGATACGTAGAAGGGCGCGAGCTGCGCGAAGGCTGCATCATCCCTACCGTCGGCGGCGGTCTCTGTCAACTCTCGAACGCGTTGTACGCAGCCGCGCTCGATTCCGGATGCAAAATCGTCGAACGACACGCGCATTCGCATTTCGTGCCCGGCTCCATGACCGAGCGCGACCGCGACGCGACGGTCTTTTGGAACTACGTCGATCTGCGCTTTAGGGCGACACACGAGCTCACGATCCGCTGCCGGCTCCAAAACGATCGCCTCGTCGTGCAGTTTGTTGCGCCGGCGACTGCGGCCGTATCCCAGCCATCGCGATTGGTTCTCGACGTCGCCATCGCCGCCGCGCCGCCGTCGTGCATCAGCTGCGATCAACTCGCATGCACGCGACATCGCAAAATACACCGCGCGAACTCGGCAGCGGCGGCCGCATTCTTACTCGATGGCTATTGGCCCGAGTACGATGCGCTCATCGCAACCGAAGCGACGAAAAGCGACATAGCGTTCGTTCCGATCGACGGGAAGCGTTTTCGCCTCCCCCAATACGCGTGGGCGCTCGCGGGCTTCGGCGCCGTGAAGCAGGCGCCGCTCGAAGCGCTCGTTCGCGCGGGACGTTCGCGCCGCCTTGCCTCGCACGGGGCCGCACGTCAACGGGCGATGCTGCTCGATGCCGAACGACTCGCCCATCGCTTTGCACGCCGTTCACCCTCACGCATCGAGCATGTCGTCGTGATGCAGAACCTGTTGCCGTACCTGTGGCGCACCGGTTACCTCGCCGGGCGCACCTTCGACGTCCTGATGACGTCATTGCCGATGAACGCCTTGCACGAGGTGCTCGACGATGCGGCGCGCCGGCATCCGGAAAGTCCGACCCTCTCGGACTTCCGCGCTCCGCGCGAAATCGTCAATGCCGAACGTGAGGCGCTCGGCCGCGCCCGGCGCGTCGTTACCCCGCACCGCGACATCGCGCGCCGGTTCGGTGCGCGCGCCCTGCTGCTGCCGTGGGCCGTTCCAACCGTGCCTTCATACCGCGCGCCGATATCTAACATGGTGCTCTTTGCGGGCGCGACGCTAGGACGCAGCGGTGCATATGAAATACGCGAGGCGGCGCGCCGAACCGATACCCCGATCGTTGTCATTGGCGATCGCGACGCCGAAAGACCCGATTTTTGGCGTGGGCTCGACGTGACGCGCGTGGCGACCTTCCGTCAGGGGCTCGACCTGGCGCGCATCGTCGCGTTGCCCGCGTTTGTGGAACATCGGCCGCGCCAGCTTTTGCACGCGCTCGCCGCAAGCGCCCGCGTCATCGCAACCACCGCTTGCGGGCTTGCGCCGGCGATCAATCTTACGATCGTGCCGGCCGGGAACGCTGATGCGCTAACGGGGGCTTTCGCTAACGAAATCAAACGCCGAAAAGGCCTGCTAGTTTGATCGTGACGATGCATCGATGGGTCCACTGGCACCGTTAGGTCGTGTGACGATCGCTGCTTTGGGTTGCGCAATCCACTGCTCGAATTTTTCCAGCTCGGGAGCCGATGGCGGAGCTCATCAAGCTCAATATGGTCGGGTTCTGACCGCTTGGTCGCCGCTTTATCCCGGAAGTGCAACCTTTTTGCTTCTGCCGGGGTAAAAGGCTTGCAATGGGGAAGTATCCTTTGAGACACTCCTCCCCGCTTAAGCGTGATCTTTCGAGTGGTCGATAAGTTGCGCCCACCGAAAGATAGGTTTTAATTATCTCCATTTTTTCAGAACTCCCCCTGGATGCTGCCATACGTCGCGGCATCGAAGACCTTCACTATATAGATCCCACGCCCATACAGCGGAAGGCTATTCCCATTGCTCTGGCTGGGCGCGACCTTTTTGCCAGCGCTCCAACCGGCAGCGGCAAGACCGCGGCTTTTGGCATTCCGCTGCTCCAAAAACTACTCGAGCGGCGGGATGACCGCAGTGCCGCGCTGATCTTGACGCCGACGCGCGAGCTGGCACAGCAAATTGCGGAGCATCTTCGACAGTTGGCAAAACACACCACGCTGCGCATCACGACGATTTACGGAGGCGTGGCCCTGAAACCGCAAATCAACGCCATGCGCCGCGGTACCGACGTGGTCGTCGCAACCCCTGGGAGGCTCATCGATTTGATGCAACAGGGCGAAGCTCGTCTCGAACACGTCGAGATTTTCGTGCTCGACGAAGCAGACCGCATGCTCGATATGGGGTTCCTACCGGCCGTAAAGCGCGTCGTCGCAAAACTCCCAACCCACCGCCAAACGCTCTGTTTCTCGGCAACGCTCGCCGACGCTGTGCTTCAGCTTTCACGCGAGTTTCTCCGCGATCCCGTGCGCATTAATTTGGCACCCACGACGCCGGTAGAAACCGTAACCCAGTGGGTGTACGAAGTGGAACCGCACAAGAAAACAGATCTCCTCGTGGACCTGCTCAAAGATGGCCGCATCTTCAATGCGCTCGTTTTTACACGTACCAAGTCGCGGGCGGAGCGCGTCGCTGGGGCATTGATGCGACACCGCGTCGATGCCGAGCGCATTCATGGTGATCGGTCGCAGGGGCAGCGCTCGCGCGCACTTGAGGCCTTTAGAAAGGGACGCTATCGGGTCTTAGTCGCCACCGATGTCGCCGCGCGCGGCATCGACATCGACGATCTCGGGCACGTCATAAACTATGACGTCCCCGCCGAGCCCACCGATTACATACATCGTATCGGGCGCACGGCGCGCGCTCAAAAAACCGGCGACGCGATTACATTCGTTTCACGCGACGAGGCGGGCTCGTTTGCACGTATCGAAGGCGCAATCGGCATGCCACTAAAGCGCAGTGAGCACAATTTTATGGAGCCGGTATCCGCACGAGCATTTACGGTCGAGGCGCCGCCGCGCCGCCGGTCGTTTCAGCGGCGACGTCGTCGCTGAACTTCGCGCGTCCGTTAGATTCGGAACCGCAATGTTGCGCAGCGGCCGCGCGGAACTCGGCCCATGGGCGGCGTCCGAGTCGGGCGCTCTTAGCGGCCTGGCAACGATGTCAACCTTTAGGCGTGGGTGTCGCCTCGGGCGCCGTCTCGAACTGCTTGTAAAACGCATCGGTGCTCATTGGCCTGCCCAGAAAGGCGCGCACTTCGGCATCAGATTCGTACGTGCGCGCCGGCTCCAAGATCGGTTGGCGGTATCGTAGACCGACGGCCGGATTTTCCAGCCCGCCGCTCTGGAACGCCGTAAACATGTCTTGCGCGTAGACGAGTGCCCACAAGTAAGTGTAGTAGCCCGCATCGTAGCCGAAGAGATGACCGAACGCCGCTTGCGGATGGGTTCCCGGAACCATTGCGAGCGGAGTGTATTGGGAAGAGATCTCGCCCCACACGGCCGTCGTATCCACCTTCGGGCCCCTCGAGTGATATGCCATGTCGACCATGCCGAGCTTGATTTGGCCGGTCGTGAAGTACGCCTCGTCCACGTAACGCGCCGCGATCATTTTTGCGATCAGATCGTCGGGCAGCGGTGAGCCGGTCGTCACGTTCGAACTGACCTCCTTGAGAATCGCAGGCCGCCACATAAAGTTTTCCAGCATTTGCGAAGGCGCCTCCACGAAATCCTGACGGAATCCGCCGCTGAGTGTTTCGTATGGAGCGGTGCCGAGCAGCGCCGCCACGTATCCGAGCGGAAGCAGCGTATTCGTGAACGTTCGCTGGCCGCGCATTGCCATGCACGTCGATGTAATCTGTTCGGGCGTCAGGTTCCAATCGATCTGGGTCGGACGAGCCGCTTGAAGCGGCACGGCGCCCGCGGCCTCCATGGGCAGCGGGAGCATAACCGCCGTCAACAGCGCCATAAACAACAACGAACGACTCTTTGCATATATCTGCGATCATTCACCGCGCCGCATCGAAGCCACTTGCCCGAAATGCTCGCTGCGCCAATCTTTGAGCGCTTTTGATGCACGCTCCGCTCGCTAGGCAACGGCGACGGCGTCCGAATGCGGCCTCGCTAGCGCGCCAGGGCCGCGGCATCGCCCCGGCCCTTTCAATCCACCACCTGATGCAGCGAGTTACTGTCGTGCCATGATCATATTCAGGACTTCTTCGCGATTCAGCAGGTGGTCGGTGTTTTCGCCGCTCGTCTCGATAACAACAACGTCAATCGTTCCATTGAACGCGCTCTTTTCCGGCGGCATGTCGGGCGTTATCGGAGAGCCACGCTTGACGCCGACGTCGGACGTCTCGTCGGCAGAGAATACGGCTGGAACGGTCCTGTCGACGCGGCCGTTGCCTACGGCTTTCCCATCAATAAAGAGCGTCACGGTTGCACCTTTGGCTAGGCCCCCGCCGTCGTAGGCGAACTCCATCCTGATCTGATGCTTACCCGGAGAAAGTACCTCCGTGGACGTTATGAGGAACCTCTGGAGCCCAAGGAAATTATAGATGTATTTGAGCTTTCCGTCTTTGACGTAGAACATCCATCCGCCACCGATCCCGCCTTGCGACAGAATCGTTCCCTCGGCCGGCGTTCCTGCGGGAACGACGACCTGAGCGGTAATCGAATGGCTCTTGTTCTTCACGTTGATGAGCCCGTTTTCATTAAGGCCGCCCATGCCTCTCGCCAGCACTTGGGACGTGCCGCTAATAAGGACCGGTCGTCCCGCAGTATCGGAGTTCACTCGTTCGGACATGCGATCGTCCATCGGTAACACACCGTTGCGCGTTGCTTCGATGATCCAAAGGCGTTGCAGCTCGTGCAGCTTATCGGGCGTCTCTTTCGAGAGATCGTGTGCCTGCGACCAATCCTTTGTCGTGTCGTATAGCTCCCACACATCGTCGTCGAAAGGCGGCATCGTTTCGGTCATGAGCCACGGGGTGTTATGGCGCGTGACCGCCGTCCAGCCCTTGTGATAAATACCGCGATTCCCGAACATCTCGAAATATTGAGTTTCGTGGCGTTCGGCCGCTTTCGCGTCGTCGAAGCTATAGCGCATGCTCACACCTTGCATCGGAACCTGTCCGACGCTATTGACCATGTAAGGCTCCGGGAGCTGCGCGGCCTCCAGAATCGTGGGCGCCACGTCGATGACGTGATGAAACTGATGCCGGATTTCGCCCTTCGCCTTGATGCCCTTCGGCCAGCGAACGATCGTGCCGTTGCGCGTGCCGCCCCAATGCGAAGCGACCTGCTTGGTCCACTGATACGGTGTATCCAGCGCATGCGCCCAGCCGACCGCGTAGTGATTGTAAGCTTCGGGACCGCCAAGTTTATCGATGCGCTCCGTAAGGAATTCGACAGTTTCGAGTGCATTCATACCGTTAAATGAGATCATTTCACTGAAGGTGCCTTGCGGCGTACCTTCGGCCGAGGCGCCATTGTCCCCGATGATGTAGTAGATCAATGTGTTATCGAGAGCCTCGATTTGATCGAGCGCATCGATGACCCGGCCTATGTGATAATCGGCGAACGAAAAGAAGCCGGCGTATACTTCCATCTCGCGCGCGAGAACACGCTGGAACTCCGGGGTATGAGAGTCCCATGAGGGAATTTCTTCCGGTCGCGTCGTGAGCTCGCAATCCTGCGGAATGACTCCGAGTTGTTTTTGACGCGCAAAGGTCTCTTCGCGCAGTTTGTCCCAGCCCTGATCGAACTTGCCTTTGTACTTGTCAGCCCATTCTTTTGGTACGTGGTGTGGTGCATGCGTCGCCCCGGGCGCAAAATACATGAAGAATGGTTTATCCCCCGCGAGTAATCGCTGCTGGCGCACCCAGGCAATCGCGCGATCGGTCATATCCTCCATGAAGTGATAGCCCTCTTCAGGCGTCTTCGGAGGTTCGACGACTTTCGTAC
This sequence comes from Candidatus Cybelea sp., assembly GCA_036267315.1. Taxonomy (GTDB): domain Bacteria; phylum Vulcanimicrobiota; class Vulcanimicrobiia; order Vulcanimicrobiales; family Vulcanimicrobiaceae; genus Cybelea. The sequence continues at coordinate 6,802 of DATAWH010000014.1, forward strand.
CCTCGTGAATCGAGGGATACCATTGATTGGTCTCACCGGCGACGAAACCGTAGAAGTGTTCGAAGCCGGAGCCCGTGGGCCAGCGGTCGAAGGGCCCAACAGGGCTTGCTTCCCAGACCGGCACTTCGTGGCACTTCCCGAACTGCGCCGTGGAGTAGCCGTTGAGTCGAAGGATTTCTGGGAGGGGTGCCATCGAGTTCGGGCGCACGGAGCTATACCCCGGCGCAGAAGTTGCGATTTCCGTAATGCCACCCATCGCAACGGTGTGATGATTACGCCCCGATAATAGAGCGGCGCGAGACGGCGAACAGAGCGCCGTCGTATGAAAGCGCGTATAACGTAGGCCGTCTTTTGCAATTCGCTCGGCGGTGGGCGCGGCACATGGCCCCCCGAAAACGCTCGAGGCTCCAAAACCAACGTCGTCGATCAGGACGATAAGAACGTTTGGAGCGCCCTTGGGGGGTCGCAAGGGCTTGATGGGTGGAAATTTTGAGTCTGGGTCTTTTGCATCATAGGCCACGAAGCCGGCGTGAGGCTTGTCTGGGATCGGTAGTACTTCACGCTGTACGGCCCTCTCTGAATCTGCTGAACCGTTTGATGTCGGCATTTCTCCTCCAAAAGACGCGACAGCCCGTCGCCCGGTTGGGGCCTTAGCTATACGACGAGCACGAAGCGCATCCTCGAAAGCAGTCGTCGCGTTGGGTAAGAGCCTTGGCAAGCTGCGATAATGCAAAAGCGCGCTAATGAACCGCTATCAAGGGCCACGAATCGCCTGACATCGACTTTGAAATTGGAAAGGTTAATCTTCCAGGCAGGTCCGTGATCGTTGGCGTGCTGGGCGTGCCGTCCGCGTTGTACGTCCTCACGATGGTGTGGTTCCCACCATGGGCAGAGCTCAGGACCTAGATCTTGCCGGCGCGGTCCACCGCAACGTCGCTCGCATCCGAACCCTTCGGCAGCGTGATCGTCGGGGCGAGCGAAGCATCGGGCTCGTAAGTATGCAACGGGCCGTCTGCGTCCGCGACGTAGAACGTACGATGATGGAGGCCTTCCCAACACAGTATCCGCAGTACCGGCAACGGACGAAAATGCTCGTTCCTTTTTTGTTCTAGGCCGGGCGCTTACGAAGCAGGAATGCGAATGATGCAGGCCGCGCCCGCGCCGTCGTTATTGCGCAGTTCGATCGCGCCGCCGGCTCGCTTCACCGCTTTGGCGGCAATCGAGAGACCGAGTCCAGTTCCGACGATTCCCTCGGAGGCGGCGCCGCGGTAGAAACGATCGAAGGCCGCAGAAAGATCGGCTTGTGAAAACCCGGGGCCGTCGTCGCTAACGGTAACTTCGCAGGTGCCGTTCGAACGTTGCACTCCCACCGTGATGGGGCGTTTTCCGCCGTATTTCAACGCGTTATCGACCACAGCCGTTAGCGCCTCGCGCAGCTCGGAGGCGGCGGCGCGAACGGGCGCCGCCGTACCTGCGAGCTCCACTTGGAGCCGTTGCTGATCTTCGATCGAGAAGCCGTGCGGGACGTCGCGCACGACGTCGTTCAGATCGAAGACCGTTTCGCCCGCCGGCGCGACGTGCTCGAGGCGCGCCAGCAGGATGAGTTCGTCGATGAGCGTTTTCATTCGGCGGCTCTGCCCGAGCATCGCGGGAACCGCTTCTGCATCCGTGCCGTTGGGGCTTCGCGCCGCCATCGCGCTCAAGTAGCCCATGATCACGGTGAGCGGCGTGCGCAACTGATGACCGGCGTCGGCGACGAACTGACGCATCTCGGCGCTGGCCTTCGCGCGTTCGTCGAGTGCGCGGGTGATCTGCGCGACCGCCCGGTTATAGGCTTGAACCAGCTCGCCGACCTCGCTCGTATCGGTGGTCGATACCGCCGCCGGGGTAAAATCGCCTTCGCCGAAGCGGTTGAGCGCGGCGGTCGTGCGCAGAAGCGGATCGAGAGAGTTGGACGCAACGACGCGCGCAATATGCCAGGCCGCAACGATTACGACGATCGCGACGACCGCCATCGCGATGAAGTAGTACTCCACGAAGCGCTGGTAAAAGCCCGGGTCGATGAAGATCGTCGTGTGCGCCGTGCCGTACATGATCACGAGCGGACGCACTTGCTCCATCAGCAACCGTACGAAGAAGCCTTCGCGAAAAGGCCCGCGCATCGGCGGGCGGTGCAGCAAGCCGGCGAAGGTTTCGGTGCGCGTTCGCACCGGCAGCGGCGCGAGCCTGGCCGCAAAGTACTCGTCGATATTGGCCGCCGAACCGTCCTGCGGATCGTACGAAGCCGCGAGTGCCGGAATTTGTCGCGCGGCCGATTCCATCGCCTGGCGCGCTTGGTATGACAGCGCCTGGCTCATCACGATGGCAACGAGCACCGCACAGCAAAGTACGATCAACGCCCCGCTGGTTACGTGCCACGCGATTAGGCGGCTGCGCAGCGTGGGGAGGTGCAAGCGATCCCTAAGAGTGCAGGGTGTAGCCGGCGCCCCGAATCGTCACGACGAGCGCGGGTTCGTACTCCCGAGCGTTGACTTTGGCGCGCAGATACGAAATGTAGGTTTCGACGCAGTTCTGCGAGACTTCGGACTCGTAGCCCCAGACGCGATCGAGCAGGTCGTCTTTGCTAAAGACGCGATGCGGCTCCCGCATGAAGGTTTCCAGAAGGCTGAACTCTCGCCCGGTGAGCGTCAGCTCCGATTCACCGCGCCGAACCTTGTGGCGTTGCAAGTCCATCTCGAGGTCGTCGTAGGTGAGAAACTCAGGGGCCTCGAGTTGAGGGCGCCGCAACGCCGACCGAATGCGCGCGATCAGCTCGGGTGTCTCGAAGGGCTTGGCCAAATACTGATCGGCACCGCGTTCTAGCCCGAGCACCTTATCGCCAGTTTCGCCTTTGGCGCTCAGGATGAAGATCGGCGCCTGCGTGAGGGCGCGGTAGCGCGGAAGGACGCTGATGCCGTCGACCTTTGGCATCATGACGTCGAGAAGAATCAACGAGGGATCGAAGTCGCGGACCATGTCGAGCCCCAAAAGGCCGTCGCGAGCGCCCCGAACCTCGAATCCGGCCGCTTCCAGCTCCCAGGTGAGCAAACGGCGGATCGGCTCCTCATCGTCGATAACAGCTATGCGAGGCGCGCGAGAGTCCATTATCAAACGGTAGCTTCTTTCGCTGAGATGACCTTGGGACGCACCGGCTGGCCCGGGCGCCGTTCAAACTGCCCTCTTGCATTTCGTACCCTGAGGGCCGCGGCGGCTGGGAGTCGCCGGGCAAGCGGATAAAGCTATCCAGCATGGCGGCATGGCACGATTTTTTTGTTGCGGAAGTCGGAGCGAGCGCCGCGCTCGTGGGCCTGCTCTTCGTGGCGTTGTCGATCAACGTGACGCAGATCCTAAAATACCCCTGGTTGCCGGCACGCGGAGCACAGACCCTCGTCGTTCTAACGGGCGCCCTCGTCGAGGCATCGTTGTTGCTGTTACCTGGGTTCGTCAAGCCGGTTGCCGCGGCGTTGATTGCCTGCGCCGCTATCGCCTGGGCGCTGTCGCTGCGTTTGGTACTGAGTTTCGTCGGCGGCCTTGCCTCACAACTAGAAATTTCCGTTCCGCGAAGCTGGACTTGGGGCTATTTCGCGCTCGCGCAGGTCGCCACGGTACCACCGATCGTCGGCGGGGCCATTCTGTTTTCGGGCAACCCGGCGGGAAACTACTGGATCGCCGGCGGTCTGCTGTGCGCATTTATCTTCGCGCTCGGCAACTCGTGGATTTTGTTGATCGAGATCCTACGCTGAGGCCGAGAACGCTCGCGCCGCCCTAAACTTAGTTTGAGACCGGCATGGGTACGACGAGCACGCGCGGATTGAAACCTGCGGGTGGAGCATCGGAGGTTCCCGCCGGCGGCGGCACCGGGTGCAAACCGAGCGACGCACACGACCACGGGGACGGAATCGCGCGTACGACGCTATCGGGAATTATCGCTTCCTCGGCGGAGATCGGCGGCTTTTCCCCGCGCAGGCGCTGCTGGTCGAAGCCGCCGGAGAGATCGCCGGTTCGATCGCTCGTGTCGCGCGGACCAAACGGCATGTAGCGCGCCTCATCGGGCAGCTGCGCGAGTGGCGTGCGATTAAAGAGGTGCTCGACGAACTTGATGACGGATGCTTGATCGTCGGACTCGTGGATGACGGCGTTCTGCGCGTAGGGCGAAATGAGGATCATCGGCACGCGCTGGCCGTTGCCGCACGGGTTGCCGTCGGGGCAAACCAGCCATGACGGCGGCGGCACGTGGTCCCAGTATCCGCCGGGGTCGTCCCACGTTATGACGATCGCCGATTGGCTCCAGTACCTACTGTGCGCGATGATGTTGACCAGCTGCGCGACATCGGCTTGCGCAACTTGCAAATCCGATTCGCCCGGATGATCGTCGTCGCCGGTGAACGTACGCGGCGCAGCACTAGCCGGACGCAATCCTTGATTGCTCGTAAAGCCGCCCTTTAAGTAAAAAAGCCCGCTGCCGCCGAGCTTGCCCGCGGCCACGTCGGAAGCGAATTTCGTCATATCGGCAACGCCGCGATCCATTGATGGGTTGTTGGCGACGTAGCCAAAGTAGTGCGGCGCGAGGTGATGGGTCACCAGCGACGTGCGCCCGGGGTCGGCGGGGTTATTGTAGCCCTGTTGGTACCACGTCCAGTTAACGGGCGCGTCGCCTTTGCCGCCGAGAAAAGCGATGTCGTCGCCGATGTCTTGCGTGTAGTTCTTAAGGCTGCCCGACTGCGCGCCTTCCAAGTTAAGCAAGACGTTCGCGTACGTCTGGTCGACCTGTTTTTCCGCGCTCGCATCCTTCGTGTTGTACGGACCCCAAGCGGGATCGAGATCGACGAACATCGGTACGCCTCGGCCGGCCGTTCCTTTCGGGTCCGCGGTGTATGGCGGCCCGGCGGCACCGTACTTCTTGTATTCGGTCTCTCCGTTTTGCGCGGCAATGATTTCGACGTTGCTTGGTGCTGACGGCGCTCGCGCTCCTTGGAAAAACGAATCGTAGAGCGCAAAACGGCTCGCGTACATCCAAAGATACGGGATGGTATCGCAATCTACGTGCGCCATCGACTCATCGCCGATCGACGCGAGTTCGGAGGGGTTCTCCATACCCAGTTCTCGCCTGGCTTTTGGCGGCAGCTTCTGCGCCCAGGCAATCTCCGCTGCGACAAAGCGATCCATCTTCCCGCCGTTGATCCCGGCGTCGACGAGGTTGCGGGCGTTGTTTAAAAGTCCGAGGTCGGGAGTCGCGATGCGAAACGCGCTGGTTTGCCGATTGGCGATCGGGTTGTATTGGGAGAAACCGTGTGCGCGAGCGGCATCGCTGTAGATGCCGTCAACGCCCGGAAACGTTCCAAAGTAATGGTCGAACGATCGATTCTCTTGATAAATCACGAACACGTAGCGAATGCGATCTTGCAACAGGGCTTGCAGCGAAGGCGCGGGGCTCGCGCCTGCCGCGAGCAATAGCGTCGCGAGAACGACTACAGCGCCGCGCATTCCGTCTATTCTTTCGCGCGTGCTCGGGTTAAAAGATATTCCTGCGAAACGACGTTATCAGCGAAAAACGGCGCCGACAGCTCATCGTACTCGCGGCGGATGGCAGCGAGCCGTTCGGGATCGTCCGCGAGGCTCGCGACCAGCTTTTCCATCGGTCCGACCGAACGCTCGATGAAATCCCGGTAATGCGCAAGACTCAGCGCCGGCACCGTCATCACGCCACGTTCGAACTGAGGCTCGCCGAAGCGATACGCAAGGCGCTGCTTGATGGTTTCCTCTAGGCCCCACAGCGCGGGCGGCGGAACGCCAGGCGGCAGCGGCGGCGAGTTGCGGCCAATGAACTGAAACGATAGACCGACCAGCTTATCGGGTGGCCACGTAGCGAATGCAATGCGCCCAGTGGGCCGCAGAACGCGACCGATCTCGGCTACCGCGACATCGGGCTTGGGGGCAAACATGTGCCCGAATTGACTCAGAACCACATCAAATGAGGCATCGGCGAAGGGCAGGTATTCCGCGTCACCCTCGATCCAATCGATTTTTTCGATCCCGGCAATACGCGCATTTTCGCGGGCCGCCTCGAGCAGCGCCGGCGTTAAATCCAGCGCACTCACCCTGGCGCCGGCCCCAGCCGCCGTAATCGCAACGACGCCGGTTCCGCTGCCGATATCCAGCGCCGCTTCTCCCGGTTTAACTCTTGCAAAGCGCACCAGATGCGCGGCCGGAGGCGTCGTGAACGTCGCGGTGGGTGCAAACGATGCCCACATTTCGCGCTGGCGGCTTTTGAACGCCGCGTGCGGATCTGAGTCCATCGCCGTTTCGTTCGAAAGAGCGCCGGTTGGTCCTACGCGTCGGCGACGAACGCAGCTAGCGGCTAGCGCGTAAAATCGAGGTGCCGTCCGTTGGAGCGTGCTCGAATCTTTATTGCCGCCTTGGTGCAGGCACTGCCGCCTTCGCCAGCAAGCCGTTTGATTGGGCAGAGACGCCGTTTCCACGCGAATGCTGGGTATAGGCTCGAGGTGGATAGATCTAACGGGCCTTATGGATGGTTTCCGCTACTCGTGGGCGGGGCCGCGCTCAACCTCACCGCGCAGTTGCTAGGCCCTTCGCGCGCGGCGAAGAGCGAATACGCGAAGAGCACGCGGCCGCCATTTGCGCCGCCGTCGTGGGCATTTGGTATCGCCTGGCCGCTCAACAATCTGCTGACCCTCTGGGGGAATCGCGAAGTGCTCAACGCGCCGCCAAGTGCCGATCGTACGGCCTACCTTCGTTTGCATGCCGCCGCGTGGGTGCTTTTCACGTCGTACGGCTTCCTCCGGTTCCGACTGAAGAGCCCGCTGCTCGGCTATCTCAATACGACGCTCTACTCTGCGCTGATCGTCGCGTCGGCGGCACGGGCGGCGCGGATCGACCGGCGTCTACTCGCCTCGTACGTCACGCTGATCCCGTGGTTGTCCCTCGCGACCGTACTTTCGCTGTATCAGCTTAACGATAGCGATCCGCTTTTCGGCGGGTAGGAACCACAATTGGCGCTTTGCTTACGGCGACGCGCGCTTTGACCGGATGCCTATGCGTGAAAAGCCTCTCCGATTCGGAGACCTTCAACGTGGAAATCGTTTTCGCCAAACCCTGTGCCGCGCCACGTCCACGCGCTTGGATGGACGGCGGCGATGAGCTTGGTTTGATGCTGCCCTATCCTGCGAAAGTCGACGCGCTCTCGGCGCTCGTAGTCGGTAGACAGGTGATCCGAAACCGACCTACCCAAGGTTACGACAAGGGAAGGTCGCATAGCTGAGACGCACGCGGTGCCTGTTCATCGGCAAACCGGAGGCGCCAAGCATTATACGCATTCTACGCCACGTTGAGGTAGTGCTTTCAACGTCTGGTGAGGCGCAATATTTCGCCCACCCTTGGAGGTTGGTGAAGTTATTCGCGACGATCATGACGCCGCCGATCGGAAACTCCAGGCCGCTGAAGCCGCGTTGCCCTGGGAAGAAGTTTAGATTCTTGCGATCCTGAATTTTAATTCGTGTGACGCTTTCCGCGAGCTGCCACGGTATGCGATCGAGCGCAGCAACTATTTCGAGATAGGGGTCGTCGAAGCCGCACAAGGTTTTACGCTGGTCCTCCGGTGCGGGGCGCACGTCCTTCCGAAAATACATCCGGCCGCCATACTTCTGTGGCCGGCTCAGTGGAGCGCCCGACTGGGTACTTTCCTCGTGGCGGATCTAGATATCGAAGATTAAGGCCTCGATCTGACCAATTTGAGCTAAGATTCGGTCGATCGAGCCCGATATAGAGTTAAGGCGGGACGTAAGCTAGTGCAAAAATGGGCCGCCTATCTCGAGGAAGGAAGTATGTTTAACGATTGCTGCGCTTTTCGCCGGCGCGCGTTCCGCCTTTGCGCGGGCGGCATCTTCGTCTTTTTTTCCTCGTTCGCTCCCGTCTGCGCGCAGACCGCGACGGCGGGCGAGCCCGCTCCAGCCGCATCGCCGGTACCTAACCGCGTCGAAAAGGTGCTGGTTCCCGGAGGGACGACGGTGGTCGTCTCACTGACCGAGCCAATTTCATCTGCGACGGCAAACGTTAACGACCAGGTGGCGATCGTCGTCAAGAAGCCGGTCGTCGTTAATGGCTGGATCGTCGTGCCGGCCGGCGCAAATGGTCACGCTACGGTTACCCAAGTGACGCACGCCGGAAGCAACGGGAGCGGGGGAAAAATCAGTATGAGCGTCGACTGGGTCTACAGCTCCGATGGCGGCATGCTGGCGCTCTCGACCACCAATCACGCCAGCGAAAGCGGAGATACAAAGGGTGCGGCGAGTACCGCGACCTTGCTTTCATGGGTGCTCCTGGGACCAGTGGGGTTCTTCGCCCACAACTTCGTGCGCGGTCGCGACGTAACGATCGGAACCGACAAAACCTTCACGGTCTTCGTGGACCACGACGCGCACGTGCGAACGAATCAGCGCGCCGGCCAAGGGCAAGAATTCGACCAATAGAGCACGACGCCGATGGCAGGCCATTATCCGGGTACACCCGTAATGAAGGGAATCGCATGAAAAACACGCTGAAGCCAAACTCCGTCACCGTTCAGCGCTTGCGTGCGGCTGCCGACAAAGTGGCGCCCAATCGCGGCGCTAAGCCGACCGAAGCGCCAAAGGACGGTGCCGGCACGCTGCTTCAACGGGCAAAAGCGGCCTCGGCCGAAGCTCGCAGGCTGCTCGACCGCTAGCCGGCCGCCCCCGCGGGCGGATGCGAAAGCGCCGTCTCCATCGCATAAGCGATCAGATCGGCGAGCGCCGAACCGACGTTCTGAGCGTTCTCGTCAAAGGCTTCTTTCTTCTCGCGATCGATCGATAGGACGCCGATCGGCGTTCCGCCGGTCCGGTAGCGTACCGGAACCAAGAGCAGGCCGTGATAATCTGCCTCCGGCCGAATCCCTTGATAGTAAATCGACAACGGAGCATCTTCGAGGTTATAGGTGCGGCACTCGACGTAGCACTGGCCGATGAGTCCGGCGCCCGGGCGGAAGACGTGATTGAGGGTCGCCTCATCGCGAATGTCGTCGCTGAAAAGCAATTTGAGGCCGCCTGCGTCCTCGACGTACCACCAGAACGACAGGCGCGTTCGATCGCCACGTTGTGCGATGAGGTCACGTGCTTCTTCCATTCGGCCGAGGCAGTAGCGCGCTAAAATGTCGGCGACGGCGTCATCGGTCGTTCCGTAGCGGTCCAGCTCCTCGATAAATAGATTCACCGACTGCGCCCAGTTCTGCATAAGACCTGAGTAATCGGAGAGCACCTTACGTAACGCGTCGGCCGACTCTCCGCTCTTGACGGCCGCCTTCTGCGCGCGCTCGAGACGGCGAAACGACATGTTAACCCCCGGCACGCCGATCTTGTCCATGCGATTGACGACCAACCCCACGACCCCAAATGCGAGCCACGCGAGCGCAGCGGTCGAGGCGATGGGATGCCACGGAAACGACGCGCCGAGCGATCCAAAAATGTTGTCGACAAAACCAAAGAGGGCCAAGAGCACCCACGCCCACTGCACGACTTCCGGGATCCGCGTGAGCGGACCAGCGGCACCAGGAGTCTCGCCGTCGTCCTCGGTATCGGCCGGATCGAGCGTCAGTTCGATAGACGGTTCATCGTCTGGCATTCGTCGGTCTAGTTCGATGTCAGATCGACTATCGCCGCTCTACGACGACCCGCCAAGGCGTGACGGTCAGCGTGTCACCTCGGTAACGCTCGCGCTGCCGGCTGCATCGATAATTCGCTTTGCCATGCTGCCGAAGATCGACGCATGGAACGGTGCTACGGCATACCAATAGAGATAGCCCCAGAGTCCGCGCGGCTCAAAAAACGCGGTCTGGACCAAAGTGCAGGCATTGGAGCCCTTTGGATTAGCCTCGAACTGCAGCCACGCACGGCCCGGTACCTTCATCTCCGCCCGCAATCGCAGAAAGCGTCCGGGCTCGTACGCGTCGACACGCCAGAAATCCACGACGTCGCCGATCCGCAGACCGTTGACCGCTCGGCGTCCACGCCGCAACCCGGTACCGCCCACCATCCGATCCATCCACCCGCGAATCCGCCACAGCCGATCGGAGGAAAGCCAACCTCGCGTTCCGCCAAGCGAAGAGAAGACCGCCGCGACGCGCGCCGGCGCGACCGCCGCCTCTCCCACCCGCCGATCGATCAGCATGCCCTCTTGCAACCCGGCAAAATCGCCGCGCGGCGCTCGCGCGGCAAAGGCGTCGAACCAGGTGGACTCTCGTTCACCGCTGCGCGAACGGTCGAGCGCCAAGCGCACCGCATCGTCGTAGCCCAGCGGGTGGATGTTGGGAAAATCGTTGGCCGCATTGGAGTCGCGCACGACGACTTCGTTGTGGAGACCTTTGATCAACGGCCGTGCGAGCCTGGCGGGAATCGGGGTGATGAGGTGCACCCAGTACGAGGAAAGCGTCGGCGAAAAGAACGGCACTACGACGATCTGCCGCTTCAAGCCGCGGATCGCCGCGTAGCGTAGCATCATCTCGCGATAGGTGAGCACGTCGCCCCCGCCGATTTCGTAGATTCGGCTCCGGCGCGGCAGCGAGAGCGCGCCGATCAGATAGGCCAGGACGTCGCGGATGCCGATCGGCTGGCAGAGCGTCGTAACCCACCGCGGCGCGATCATCAGAGGCAACCGTTCCGTCAAGTAGCGCATCATTTCGAAGCTGATCGAACCGCTGCCGATGATCTGCGCGGCCCGAAACTCGACGACCGGAACTCGGCTCTCGCGCAGCACGTCCCCGACCTCATGGCGGCTGCGCAAGTGCGCGGAGAGCGCGTCGCGGTCGTCGCCAAGACCGCCGAGATAAACGATGCCTTTGACGCCCGCCGCGCGCGCAGCGTCACCGAACCTTCGTGCGGTTTCGCGATCGACTTGGGCGAAGCGTGAACTCGACGCCATCGAGTGTACGAGATAGTACGCAACCTCGCAGTCGCGAAGCGCAGCAACCAGCGATCCCGAATCGTCGAGGTCGCCCTCGACGATCTCGACGCTTTCGCCAAACCGGCCGTGCAGCCGGCCGGCGGCGCGCGCCAAGCAGCGCACCTGCAAGCCCGCATCGCGCAGCCGAGGAACGAGACGCCCACCGATGTATCCCGTCGCCCCGGTCACCAAAACTCGCATCGAGATGCTTATTCCCGGCTGGGACGGGTCAAACCGGTCATCCGAGAGGGTTCTGTGGGGCGTAGTAACTAGAAGACTCGTGGTTTCCCACGACTTCGCTCTTTTAAGGAGATACCATGAAAACGATAACGACGGGACTCGTCCTGGCCATGGGCATGCTTTTCGCGAGCGTACTGCCTGCCGCCGCTCAAGGGATGGCCGCCATGCCCAAGTGTGCCGCCAACGATCCGATGGTCGGCGTCAACATGACGACCAAAATGTACATGACCAAGTCGCAGATGATGGCCAAGAGCGCCGGAATGACACAAGCGCAAAAGCAGGCGATGATGACCAAGAATCACGTCAAAATGATGTGCAAGTCGCAAGCCACCGCGATGGGCGCAAAACCAACGCCGTAACCGCATCTTTTGGTTCGGGCCCAGCGAACGCCGGGCCCGAACCGTTCCTCTTCGAAACACCGGCCGAAGCCGGGCCGTACCAGAAGTATCATGAAAGACTCGGCGGTGCGCCGGCCCCCGCGCGCGAAGCGCGCGGGATTAGTTTATCTGCTCTACTTTATAAGCGCGCTCCTGAGCGAAGCGCTCGTCGGCCACGTACCGCCGGTCACCAGCGACGCGGTAACCCTGCTTTCCACGGCCCTTTATGCCTGGCTTGCGCTGTTGCTCTTCGCGCTGTTCGCGCCGGTGAGCAAGGCTTTATCGCTTACGGCGGCGCTGTTTGCGATCGCGGGATGTATCGTTCAAGAGCTGAGCCTTTTTCATTTGGCGACGCAGCGTGAAGCGCTCTTCTTCTTCGCGTTCTACTGTCTACTGATCGGGTACCTCATCTTCCGATCGTCTTTTTTGCCGAAAGGCTTTGGCTTCCTGATGATGGCCGCCGGCTTGGGCTGGTTCGTCTACCTGCTTCCGGCGATTCCGAGATCGCTTGCCATGTCGATGGAAGTGCTGGGCCTCGTTGCGGAGCTCGCGCTGATGCTGCGGCTGCTGATCGCCGGAGTGGACGTCAGGCGCTGGAACCGGCGTATAGAAACCGCCTTAAGGTAGGGCGGCCTCCCCATAGCGCGCGCCGAGGGCGGGGCCTATGCTGACGGGGTGCCCGCCTCAGATATGCTCGCGATGGTGCTGTTGGATCGCATCCGGCGGTTGAATCGCGCGGAGCGTGTCGTCTTGATGCGCGCGGCGTTTATCGGGCGGCGCTTCCGGCTGGCGCTGCTGGCCGCCGTCTTACCCCTTGACGAAGGGCGGGTTCGCGCCGCTCTCGACGCGGCGTGCGAGCTGCAGCTCCTCGTGCCGGAGAACGCGCCGGGTAACTGGTACTCCTTCCGCCACGCCCTTACGCGCGATATTGCTTACGAAGAGTTCATTGCAACCCGTGTGCGCCCGATACACCGCCGAATCGGACGCGCGCTCGAGGCGGAACTTGAGGAAGGCCGCGTTTCGCTCGAAGATCTCGCCTACCACGCCTGGGCCGCGGCCGATTCGGCGCGTTGCGTGCGTTACAACGAGCTGGCGGGCGACCGGGCGGCCGCCGCGTTCGCCGCGCACGACGCCGCGCGATTTTACGGGCGCGCCCGCGCGTTCGTCGCGCTCAATTCACACGACTACCGGCGGCTCAGCGAAAAACTCGAGACGCTCCAATCTGAAGGGGCGCAAGCTCCAGGCGCCGGCCCCGACGGCCGCCAATCATCGCTCCAGCGTGATCCTGCGACCCGTTCTCTGCCGCCCGTTCGTTGGACGCCGGGCTGAGCTCGCATACCTACGCGAGCGCCGCCTGGAAGCCGGCGCCTCGCGCGGCAGCGTCGTTTTCATCGCCGGTGCGGCCGGCCTTGGAAAATCGCGGCTCGTTGCCGAGTTCTGCCGTTCGCTAACGTATTCGCGCTGGCGCATTACCTTTGGCCCATGCCGGGAGTTCGGCGGCAGTCCGTACGGCCCGATTTTGAGCGCCCTTTCGAACCTTGGCCAGGGCGCGGCACAGTTGCCCCCGGCCGAATCGAAGCGCCAGTACTTCGAGGCAATCGTCGAACGCTTCGCCGCCGTAGCGGCGCGCAAAGCACTCGTCGTCGTGATCGAGGACTTGCACTGGGCAGACGCCGCGACGCTCGATTTGCTCGAATATCTCGCCGGCCAAGTTCACCGGATGCGCATCTTGATTCTGGTGTCGTTTCGGCTCGACGACCTGCATGCCGGCCACGCGGCCGACGCCGCCATCGCCAAGATCGCGCGCCGCGCTCAAGCGGCTCGCATCGATCTCGAACCGCTCGAGGGCGTCGAGCTGCGCACCTTCATCGACGAAGCGCTCACCGGATTTACCTTGAGCCGAGAGATCCGTCAAGCGGTCGCGCTCGCGGGCGAAGGCAATCCCTTCTTCACCGAGGAGCTCTTGAAAAATGCGGTGCAGCAAGCCGCCGAACGCGGGCGCCGCGGCGAACGCTGGCAGATACCACATAGCGTGCGCACCGCATTACTGGAACGACTCCGCCCGTTTGAGGGCGAAGAACGCCGCATTATCACGCAAGCGGCGGTGATCGGTCGCACGTTCGCGCTCGAGCTGCTGGCGACCATCGCAGGCGTCGCTCTCGACGATCTGGTCGCGACGCTGCGGCGCGCGCGAGATTTTCAGCTGATCGACGAACTCGAGCCGGGAGTCTTTCGCTTTCGCCACGGTCTTACGCGGGAAGCGCTCTGCGGCAACTTTCTTCGCGCGGAACTGCGTCCGCTGCACCGTAAGATCGCGCTTACGCTTGAAGGCGCACCGGAGGCCGAACGGCCGGTTGAGGCGCTCGCTTATCACTGGTGGGCCGCCGGAGACGCCAAGCAGTGCACCCGCTATAACGAGCTCGCCGGAGATGCCGCTCGGCGAACCTACGCTCACGATGATGCTATTGCGTTTTACAACCGCGCCCTCGAGCCAAAGAGCATCGATCCTTTTGAGCGCGGTTCGATTCTCGAAAAAATTGCGAATTTGCGTTTGGTCTCGAGCCAGGCCGAAGAGGGTCAGGCGACCTATGGCGCCGCCGCCGAGCTTTTTCGCAAAGCCGGCGCCTTCGAACGCGAGGCCGCGTGTCGCGTGCGCGCGGCCATGACCGCCTACACGATCGCGCTCTCCGACACAAGCGCGCCGCTGGAAGCGATGCTGACGCGGCTCGATCCAAGCGAGTACGTCGCGCGCGCTCGACTGCACCTCGGCATCGCGTGGCTGGCGATCGTGCTCCGGTTTCCAACGCGCGCGCAAACACATCTGCTCCAGGTCGATCCTCGCGCCATCGCCTCAGCGACCGATATTGCGGTGCGGTATCACCACGTCGCGGCGGCCGTCGCGACCGCACTCGGGGACGCCGGACGCTTTCGCCGGGAGCATGCCGCCTGGCTCGAGGCGGCGCGAGCGCACGGTGACGGCGCGCTCGCCGGCGCGTACTACAACGGCGCCAAGTATTTTTCGTCGTTCGGGCTGCACGACGAAGCGCTCGAGAGCATTGACAGCGCGCTACGCGTCGCGCGCGAGTCGCGCAACCGGCACGCGGAGGAATGCGCGCACGCGACGGCCGCACTCTGCTATTTACTGCGCGGCGACCTGCAAGGAGCGCGCGCGGCCGTGGAAGCGGTACCCACGACGACCGATAACCGCGTCAATACGATTTTTGCGGCGGCTGCCGGCTCGTCGTTAGGGAGCTACCTCGGGGACAGCGGCCTGATCGAAAAATGGTTCGACGGCCTCGAAGATACGATTATGCGCGCTCCCGAGATCGAGTGCGGACACGGCTTTGCCGAACTGCTGGTTCGGCGCGGGCGACACGCCGATGCTGCCGCACTCTTAAATCGCGTGCTGCCCGACTGCGAGCTCGTTCGCGGGGACGTCCCGGCGCTGCTGGCGGTCGCGTCGTATGGATCCGCGAGCGACCGGACACGCGCTCGCGAGCAACTGCTGCGGGCGACGCAGTCAACTGAGGATTCACTCGAGCATCCCGCGCTGAAGCTCTTCGATGCGCTCGCGTTCGTTCGCGATGGGCAACCGGCGCAGGCGCCGCCGCTGGCTCGGGCTGCAGCCGAAGGTTTCCGCCGATTTCGCACGCCGCTGCTCGAGGCCAGTGCGCTCGAAGTCGCGGGCGACGTTGAGGGCGCGCTCGCGCTGTATCGCCGATGCGGCGCGATCTATCACGCCAACCGGCTCGATGGCGCTGCCGAAGCGCACGCGAGCCCCAGCGACCCCTTAGGCACCGGCGAAACGGCGATTCTTTCGAGCCGCGAGCGCGAAATCGCGCTGCTCGCCGCGCGCGGGCACTCAAATCTCGAGATTGCGCGCAGTCTTTCGATTAGCCACAAGACCGTCGAGAAACACCTTGGATCGGTCTATTTGAAGCTCGGCGTCTCATCGCGCCGGGCGTTACGCTCGTTCGTCGGCGCGGGCCGCTAGAAGGTTAGGTAGGGGATGCCCACCCATACTGCCTTTGGGCACGCTTGCATACGATGTCTCTATGCCCGCTAAGCACTCCGAAGCGCGGTAAAAAGGCTTTTGGTGCCAGACGAAGACGCGCTTTTGGTGCCAGACGAAGACGCGCTTTAGGGCTGCGCGAAGATCGCTTCGTGCTCGGCGAGGATTTTCGCCTGAGTCGTGAGATCGGGCGTCGCCGACCAGTTACCGCGGTCGAACGTTCCTCCTAGCAGCACACCATCGTTGCGAGGAAACATGTAGAGTCCGCCGGTCAAATACGTGTAGTTGACGGCGGGTTGCGGCTCGAGGATCGTCAACTGCCCGCGCACCGGCTCCAGTTCGTCATCGCCGAAAAGGGCGCGCGCGCCAAGGCCCGTGCAGTTGCACACGACCGGCTCGTGAAGCGCAGCGATCTCCGATGGGCGGCGAAAATCGCGCACGACGATGCTGCCGCCTTGCAGCAGAAAATCCCGCTGCACCGCAGGGAGAAACGTGTTCGGCTCCATCAGCATCGTGTCGAAGCGGTGAATGTTCGAAAAGCCCCGGAAGGGCACGGTGGCCGGATCGATCGTTTCCACGTTGGCGTAGAGGTCCTCAATCCCGGTTCGACGCGCGTAATCCAGTTCGCCGCCTGCCGTCTGAGCGTCGTGCTTGAGGTCGTAGTTGTCGAGCCAGCGCACGCCGTACTGATCGCCCACCATCAGCTGGAATTGCCGATTGGCGATGCGCGCCGCCTTACGGAACGTTTCGAGAAAGTCCGGCTTCACGACCGGCCATGCGAAGACCGTCGTGGGCGTCCATTGAGCGCCTGCGACGTTCGACGTCGTGGCGGGCGGCAGATCGGCAGCGTAGATCGTAACCTGCCAACCGCGATTCTGCAGAATGCGCGCGGTCGTCAAGCCGATCACGCCACAACCCAGCACCGCCGCGCGCGAAGGCGAACGATCGGCAACCAAATCGGCGGCTAACGTCGCACAACCCCAGGAGAGACTGAAACCGCCGCCGCCGTGCCCGTAGTTATGCACCAGCACCTTGGAACCGAACGATTGCGCACGCAACACGAATCCCGAGGCTCGAAAGGGCCGTAAACCGACGATCGTGCGGATGACGCGGCCGGCGTCGATGCGCACGGGCACGATCGCAGACTCGGGCGACGCCGCGAGCGCCGCCGAACCGCGCGCCATGGCAAATGCGCAAAGACCGGCTGCAGAACCGATAAAGCCTCCACGTGAAAAGCGCACGGCGTTTTACTTCAAGCGCGAGCATGGATTTTCCGCGGCGGCGACCGGCAGGAGCTTCGCCGGCAAACGGGCTAGATGGGCCATTCTGGGCGGAGTTGCAAGTGATTTTACGGCGCGAACCGCGCTATCCGGTCGGGCGGGAAGGCAGCACAACGCCATAGAGGCCGCGGCCCGTGTTTGAGAATGGAGATATCGGCGCGTCCTTCGACCCGTTGACGTACGCGCGCGGCTTGGCGTACGCGCGGAGCGGGCGCGTTTTGAAGGTCGAAGCCGTGAGCGGCACCACCGTCGAGGCAACGGTTCAGGGGTCGGCACGCACTCCGTACAGCGTCACCTCCGAATACCTCACTGGGCGATCCGATCTGCGGTTCGCGACGTACTGCGATTGCCCGGTCGCCAGGCAGTGCAAACATGGCGCGGCCGCGTTGATCGCGCTGCACGACATTAGCCAAGGCAACGATGGCGCCCCCGGGGGTGACGCCGATCCCGACGCCGCGGTCGTTTCCGGCTGGCTGGATCGGCTCGTCGCCTTTTCAGCGCCACCAGCGGAGCAACTCAAAAGTGAGGAGCTTCGCTACCTCCTGGATTTCGCCGGAAAAGCGTTGCGCTTCAAGCTGACGGCGCGCGCCGTCTCGGTGCTCGGGAACGGCGAACGCAGCGTCGGACGTGCGGCCGACCTCGCAAGCCTCAACTACACGACCTACAGCTACGTTAAGCCGATCGACCGCACGATCGGGAGGCTCGCGGTGGCGGCGGGCGTCGTCGATCAATACTCGTACTCCAATCGCGGCGGTCTCATCTCGCCGCGGCTGCTTGCCGTGCTGCTCGATGAAGTCGTTCACACCGAGCGCGCGCACTGGGCGTCGCCCAAAGCACCCGTTCTCACGCGCCGTGACCTCTCCGAACAGCGTCTAATCTGGTTCTGCGATGCAGAGGGGCGTCAACGGCCTTGCGTCGAGGGAGAGCCCGCTCTGCGCCTGCTGCCGAGCAATCCGACGTGGTATGCCGATCCCGCAAGCGGGGCGTGCGGTACGATCGATCTCGGCATTGCTGCAGAGGCAGCCGCCGTGATTTTGGGGGCGCCGCCGCTTACGCCGCGCAGCGCGCGCAGCGTGCAGACGGCTTGGAAGCGAGCGTTCGGAGCCGGCGGACCACCCGCGCCGCAGCCCGACGTGGAGACGGTCGTACTCGAGCGCGATCCGACGCCGGTCCTGCGCTTGCGCGGTTTCGCGCCTTCGCCGCCGGCGGCCGTCGCTGAGGTTGCGTTCGCGTATGGTGCGAACACCGTACCCCTTTCCTCGGACGTTCCGCGCGAGTTCGAATCGAAGGAAGACGGGCGGGTCACGATCTGGCCGCGCCAACAAGAGTTCGAAGCGGCGGCGCGAGCGAAGCTTGACGAATACGGCTTGCACCTTCTCGGGTGGCCCGAACTGCAGTACGTCGCCAACCACAACGCGGCGTTACGTTTTCCTGGAGCCGGCGAGCAGCGTTGGGTTCGTTTTCTCGGTAACGGCGTGCCGGCACTGCGCGCGAGCGGCTGGCGCATCGAGATCGAACCGTCATTTCCCTACGAACTCATCGAAGCCGGAGAGTGGGACGCGCAGATCGAGGCGAGCGCGAATCACTGGTTCGAGTTCGATCTCGGCATCACCGTCGGTAGCGAGCGGGTTTCGCTCCTGCCGATCGTCATCGACGCACTGCGCGACCTTGGTATACGTTCGCATCAAGACCTTGCGGCGCTCGACGCCGATACCACCGTGTACGGACGCGTGCGAGAGGGAGCGTTTGTGGCGCTGCCGGCAAAGCGGATCGCGCCGCTGCTAGCGACGCTGGTCGAACTCTTCGACACACCGCTCACGCGGGAGGGAAGGCTGGCACTCACTCCCGCGCACATCTCCTCGATCGCTCAACTAGAGCGCGCGACGCCGGTGCGCTGGGCGGCCGGCACGCGTCTGCGCGACCTGGTTCGCGCCCTTGGGGATGAAGAGTCGCTCGCCCCGGCGGCATTGCCTTCAACCTTCAAGGGCACGCTGCGCCACTACCAGGAGCGCGGCGTCGCCTGGCTCCAGTTACTCGCGCGCAACGATTTCGGCGGCGTGCTCGCCGACGACATGGGTTTGGGCAAGACGGTCGAACTGCTCGCGCACGTCGCGATCGAAAAGGCGGCGCGACGTTTAAAAAAGCCCGTGCTGATCGTTTCGCCGACGAGCGTTTCGCCGAACTGGCGGTCGGAGATCGCGCGCTTCGTTCCTCATTTGCGCGTGCTCGCGCTAACCGGCCCCGAGCGGTTCGAGCGGTTTAGCGAAATCCCCAGCCACGACATCGTCTTGACGACCTACGCATTGCTGCAGCGCGACATCGACCTGCTCGCCGCCCAAGAATGGCAGATCGCCGTGCTCGACGAAGCGCAGGCGATCAAAAATCCTCGTTCCAAGGGTGCTCAGGCCGCGTCGCGACTGCGCGCGGGTCAGCGCCTCGCGTTAACCGGAACCCCGATGGAGAACCACCTCGACGAGCTCTGGTCGGTCTTCGATTTTGCCGTTCCCGGGTTACTGGGCGAACGCAGCGCTTTTACGCGCTCGTTTCGCACGCCGATCGAGAAACGCGGCGACACCGAAATGCGCCGAGTGCTGGCAGCGCGGCTGCGCCCATTTCTCATGCGACGCACGAAAGAACGCGTCGCGCGCGAACTTCCCGCGAAGAGCGAGATCGTCAACCGCATCGAGCTCGACGGAGCGCAGCGCGATCTGTACGAGACGATCCGTATCGCGATGCACGAGCGCGTGCGCGACGCGCTGCGCCTGCGCGGGCTTGCGCGCAGCCGGATCGTCGTGCTCGACGCCCTGCTCAAACTGCGCCAGGTGTGCTGCGACCCGCGTCTGCTCAAGATGTCGGCCGCTCAGGCAGTACGCGAGTCGGCAAAGCTTGAGGCGCTGCTCGAGATGGTGCCTGAGCTCATCGACGAAGGCCGGCGCATTCTGCTCTTCTCACAGTTCACCTCGATGCTGGATCTGATGAAACCCGCGCTGCGCGAGCGCGAGATCGAGTTCGTCGAGCTGCGCGGCGAGACGCGCGACCGCGTAACGCCCGTTGCGCGTTTTCAGGAGGGCGAGGTGCCGCTCTTCCTCATCAGCCTCAAGGCGGGCGGCACCGGATTGAATCTCACCGCGGCCGACACCGTCATCCATTACGATCCGTGGTGGAACCCCGCGGTCGAACGGCAAGCCACCGATCGCGCGCACCGCATCGGTCAGCACAAGCCCGTTTTCGTCTACAAGCTCATCGCTGCCGGAACCGTCGAAGAGCGGATCGTCGAGCTCCAGCAGCGCAAGGCGGAGCTCGCGGCGGGAATCTTCGATGAATCCGCCCTTACGACGCTCGACACCGCGGATATCGAGCGATTGTTTTCACCGCTCACTTCCAACCGCTGACGCGACGCACCGCCCCTCGCCCTTCGACAGGCTCAGGGTGACACTCACAGGCTCAGGGTGACACTCACAGGCTCAGGGTGACACTCACAGGCTCAGGGTGACATCGAATCGTTAGAGGTCATGCTTTCGTGAGCGTCGACCGCCCAGATTTTGTCTCGGGTCTTTTCGTTTGGCCACACGTGTACCATCCAACCGAAGACGACTGGAAGAAACGTGCCGCCGGCGTTCGTACAGGCGTCTTTCGTATCAATCGAGCCCTTGAACCCGAAGCGCGCGCGCGGCCCGATACGATCCGAAAGCGGTGTCCCCGGCGGCGCTTTGCAAAAATCGACGTGACGGTGCCACGTTCCGAAGCTCAATGGTACCCGAGAGTCGAGAGTTTCTCGATCGGCGGAGTTTGAAGCCGTGTACATCACCCCGACGATCTGCAGCGAATCTCCGTCGCGCTTGAAGATCAGCGACGTTGGGTGCAGCGGATCGAACTCCCCGATGTAGGCCTCGACCGCGTACGAGCGCTTCGTGTAATGCTCGATCGGCAGCTGCAGGTTGGGGAGAAACTTCTTGAAGCCGGCTTTCTCCGCTGCCTCGACCGTCGGATACTCCGCCATCACGTTGCGCGCGGCCGCGACGACCGCATCGGCGCGCGCCGCATCGTTCGGCCCTTGCGGCGCGTGTAGCGTCATCTGCATGTGGTCGCGGGTCGTCGTCTGAATGTCGGGAGCCGTATACGCCGTCGCCGCACGAGCGTGCGTGACGGCGAGCGCGCCGATCAAGGCGACCGCCGCAACCACGGCGGTCAAGGCAAAACGTTTCATCGGCATCGATTATACCAGCAAGAAAGCGCTTACGCTTGAGGCAAGCGGGATGTGCCGCAAACGCCGGTCGCATTCACTAGCTTCGCGCTACTACAGGGAGAATCACCAGCGCTTTCTCCTAGTCGACAAAGACGCGTGGTACGGCGCGAGCGGAAGCGCACTTTATGCATCTGACGGCCGCCTGATTGGCATTCGCGCAAACGGCTGACCTCATCGACCGCTTCTTGACCGCACGCCACGTTTCGCACCAGGCATGATGTTCAGTAGCCTGCAGTCTTAAGGGTTTTGTAAACGGCACTCGCAAGTTTCCCAGCGCCGTCGTCCTTGGACGGCGGGCGGCTATTGAATGAAAAGGTCACGACCGTACCGTTTGCCGGATCGTAGAAGTGCACGGTGCGAAAACCGAGACTCTCGCCTTCGTAGAACCAAATCGTGCCGATTTCGGGGACGATCATTTGGGCGACGCCGAGACCGAAGCCACGCGACTCTTCGGGCGTAACCTTGGAGAGCGGTTTGCCGGTCTTTGTCGAGACGAGACTTTCCATTTCGGCTCGTTGCTTAGGAGCGAGAACGGGGCCGGTATAGAGATCGCGGACCCAGCGCGCCAAATCTTGCATCGTCGCCGAGATTCCGCCCGCGCCCTGCATCCACGAAAGGCTGTCGACGCTCACGTTCGACCCGAGCAGCGAGTAGAGCGGCTTGTTGTCGGGATCGTTGTTGACGAAATAGCCGGCGGGCAGGCGCGCGAGCACGTCGGCCGGGTATTGGCTCGGCGCGTAAAAGGTGTTGCTCAAATTCGGGCCGCCCTGGAAAAAGCGCTTGCTGAGTTGGTTCGAAAAGGTGTCACCCGACGCTTTTTCAACGATCAGTTCGGCCAGCAGGTAGTTAGAGTTCGAATATGAGTAGCCGGTCGTCGGTTTGGGCGCCTTTGGATTGGCCGGATAGACGTACGCGATTAATTCGGGAATGGTGAAGTGGCGCTTAGGCGTTTTGGCGTACGCTGCAAGCATCTCATCGCTGTTGTCGTAGCTTGGAATGCCGCTGGTCATGCTGAGCAACCGCCGAATGGTCACGTTTTTCCAGGCAGGATACTGCGGAAGCCACCTTCCGAGGGTCTGATCTAAATCGAGCTTTCCCTCCGCTTCGAGTTGAAGGATCGCGACGGATGTAAATGCCTTAGTATTGCTGCCGATCTGGAAGATATTGTCGGGCGTAATCGCGGCTCCGCCGCTGCCATACTCGGTGCGCCCGGCTGTGACGTTGATATAATCGCTGGAGCCCTTGAGGCTCACGCTGAGCGAGATCGCGGAAAGGTGCTCGACCTTCGAACGAGTCGCAAGATACTGATTAACGTCCCGCTGCAGGGCCGCTTTGAGCGAGCCGGTCGATTGATTCGCTGCCGAGACCGGCACCGCGAGCATCAGCACGGCGAGTGCAAGGCCAACTGTGCGTACCATAGGCGTTCGTGCGTTTGGCAGAACGCGCTGCAAATCCCGCGCCGGCGACCTCTCGGTCGCGGCTGGAGCTTGACGCGCGTGGTATTCTGACCCCTTATGGATTTTGACTCGAACGAATACGTTACGCCGGAAGAGGCCGCCCGCCGCTACCCTCAGGGGGCCGCAGGCGTAGGCTGCCGCTATTGCGGGCGGATTTTGATCGTAAACATCGGTACGATCCCCTACTGCGACAGCCACTGCAACTGAATCGTCCGCGTTGTAATTTCTCCCGCTAAGCGCGAAATCGCCGAAGCCGGCGGATTCTACCAAGGGAGAAAAGGTAGCGGTTCGACCAGGTGCAACTCGTCGGTCATCGTGATCGTCCACCTGGTAGACGGAACCTACGAACTCTTTCGGCATTTCTACGGCTTACGCCGCTTCTCAGGCGGAAAAGAGCGACGGTACGGAGCCGTCGTCGGCGTGCTCTCCACGGTTTTACAAATGATCGGAGACGGCGCGACGCACATCGGCGTGGCGACCGATCATGTCATCGAGTCGTTCCGCAACGAGCTGTGGCACGGCTACAAAACCGGCGCCGGGATCGACCCGGCGCTGCGCGCCCAGTTCGAACCGCTCGAGGATGCGCTCCAGGCGATGGGGGTCGTGGTCTGGGCGATGGTCGAATTGGAAGCCGACGACGCGCTGGCCTCGGCGGCCGCTCTCGCGTCAAAGGATACGCGGGTCGAACAAGTCTGCATTTGGACTCCCGATAAAGATCTCGCTCAGTGCGTTCGGGGGGATCGCATCGTGCAGATCGACCGGCGAAGCAAAGCCGTCCGGGACGCAGACGCCGTGCGAGCAAAGTTTGGAGTCGCCCCCGAACGGCTCCCGGACTACCTCGCCCTGGTCGGCGATGCCGCGGACGGCTTCCCCGGAATCGCGGGAATCGGTGCGAAAGGCGCCGCCGCGATGCTTTCCCGTTACGGCGCGATCGAGGAGTTTCCGTCCGAAGTCCTCGGCGAACGCCGAGGCCTCGCGCTCTTATTCAAAAAACTCGCGACGCTGCGCGCCGATGCGCCACTTTTTGCCGCCGTTGAGGAGCTGGCGTGGGCCGGGCCGAACGCCGGGTTCGCGGCGATGTGTGAGCGATTGGAGGCGCCCGAACTGGTCGCGCGCGCAGTCGCGCTTGGTGGCGAGCAACCGCATGTGAACGACACGCTTACCTGAGCAATACCTGAGAAAGCGGTGACTCACGGGGAACCCGGAGCAGATCAAATTCAGCGAAGTCACCCAGGGAATTCGGGGCTTTCGTGGTAACAAATTCGCCCGCCAACATTGCGGTTTTTTGTAAAAGGAGCACTTTCAGCATGAAATTGTCTACAACAGCTCAACGTGCCATAGGCACGCTGGCGGCTGTGGCATTGCTCGCCGGCTGCAGCGGCGCCGGTGGGTCCCAGTCTTCGACGCCCGCGACCGGAATGAACCCGGCAGCGGTCGGCGGCCACGCGCCCGGCGCGGCTGGCCATAAGGGAACGTTCACCTCGGTAAAGATGCCGAAGGTACACAGCGATAAGGGAAAATCTCACGTCTCACCTGACGCCGGAAATGCACCTCGACTGCTCTTCATCTCCGACGATGGGACCAACGACGTCTACATGTTCAAGATGCCGTCCATGACGCTCAAGGGAACGCTCACGGGCTTCTCCGAGCCGCAGGGTATGTGCGCCGACAAAGCTGGTAACATCTGGATCACGAACACCGGAACGTTACAGATCTACCAGTACTCTCGTACCGGCACCCTGTTGAACACTCTGTCCGATCCGGACGGAGATCCGGTTGGATGCGCCATCGATAAGTCAACCGGCGATCTCGCCGTTACGAACATCTTCGATAACAGCGGCAACGCCACCGTCGACGTCTACGCCAATGCAACGGGAACGCCGACGTCGTACAGCAATCCGGCCCAATCCGAAAACTTCTTCCCCAGCTACGATAACAGCGGCAACCTCTACGTTGACGGATTCGGCAACTCGGGCTTCTCGCTCTCCGTTCTTCCAAGTGGCAGCAGCTCGATGACCACCGTCTCCGTGAGCGGTGGAACGATCTTCTTCCCAGGCGGAATGAACTACAAGGGCGGCAGCTTGATCATCGGCGACCAAGAGTGCAATGGTGGCAGCGATTCTTGCCAGTATGCAACCACGGTCTCCGGTTCGACTGCAACGATCACCGGCTCGACGCCGCTTGAGAACTCCGACGGCGGAGCCTGCGACGTCGATCAAGGCACGATCGCTCCGCAGGGCAAGTACTTCGCGGGCGGATGCATCACCGAAGGTTCGGGTGCAAGCACCGCGGCCCGTTGGGCCTATCCGGCCGGCGGCATTCCGACCAACTTCAGCACCAACGTGTCCGAGCCGATTGGCGCGGCTATCTCCGCCAAGTAGCGCCCGGCCGCTTCGCGGCTGAAGCTCTGCTCTCAAAATAAGAGCGAGTCCGCCAAGGCGGGCTCGCTCTTTACGTACGTGAGCGTCACATTTCGGCCGCAGACCCCGTCTAGGGGGCGGAGGAACAAAGTAATGCTCAAGTGGCTGGTCAAGAAGCAGTTAACATCGTTTGCCCGTACCTGGGGGTACGATACCAATTACATGGCGGAGATCGTCGACGAAGCGGGGGTGTCCGCGGCGATGCCGATGCAGGGCCTTCAGAAGCTCGGCGGCTACCGAAAAGTCCCCGCCGATGCATGGTACGGGGCGGCGCTGACCGCCGGTAAGCCGCGGACTGCGGACCGTGCCTACAGCTTGGCGTCAAGATGGCGGAAAAAGAGATCGAGAGGCCGCTGATTCGTGCGATCCTCGAGCGCGACTACGCGAGGTGTTCGAACGAAGCTTTGCTCGGCATCGAACTCGCGCTGAGCACCGTCGCGCGTGATGAAACGGGCGAAGAGGCTCGCAGGGAAATCTTGCGCCGGTGGGGTCGTGCGGGCCTGGTTTCGCTGGCCTATGCCATCGTCGGCGCACAAGCATTTCCGGCGTTTAAGTACGCGATCGGACACGGGCATGCGTGCGCGCGTATTACGATCGGCGATGAGATCGTTCCGTTGACGCGCGCGCAGTACGCGTGATCGACCAGCGCGCCGAGCGCTTTGAGGTCCTGCGCCCGTCCCTCGTGCGACATGCATATCGGATGCTTGGCGAGTACGGCGAGGCGCAAGACGTCGCGCGGGATGCATACTTGCGCTGGAGCGCGACGCTCGATTCGAGACATGTCGAAAACGAACGGGCCCTGGCACGGACGATCGTTACCCGGCTCTGCCTCGACCGCCTGCGCTCGGCACGCGCGAAACGAGAAGTCTACGTCGGCCCGTGGCTGCCCGAACCGGTGATCTCCGAAGGGCACGAAACCCCTGAAGGGGCTGCCACGATGGCGGACGACATTTCGTTCGCGTTACTGCTGGCGCTCGAACGCCTCGCGCCGCTCGAGTGGGCTGCGTTCTTGCTGCACGACGTGCTCGACGTACCCTTCGACGAGGTAGCCGCTACGCTCGGCCGAGCGGAGCCGGCCGTGCGCAAATTGGCGTCGCGGGCGCGAGAACACGTCCGCGATTCCAGCCGCCGCTCGCGCACCGATCCCGCAGAACTGCGGCGCGTCCGCGACGCGTTTCTCGCAGCACTGCAAAACGACGATCCGGCACTACTCGCGCAACTGCTTACCGAAGGCGTCGTGTTTACCAGCGACGGCGGAGGAAAAGTGCCGGCGGCCGCTGCTCCCGTTGTCGGGCGCGAGCGCGTTACGCGCCTGCTCTTCGGCCTCAAAGAGAAAGGCTGGCGTCAAATCGTCCGCATGGAGCTGGTCGTGCTCAACGGTTTACCCGGCATTCTCACCTTCAACGAACGCGGTATGCAAGAGGTCATTGCGCTCGAAATCGCCGACGGGTTGATAGCGGCGATGTACGTCGTGCGGAATCCCGAAAAGTTTACGGGAGTGACGGGGAACTCGCGACGGCTGCAGTGAGAGCCTTAAAGCCCCGATTTCCCCGTGGAGTTCTCGAAGGGAATATTGTTCGGCGTCATGATCCGGGCCAGGTCGCGGAAAATCGTATTCGCCGCGCCGGGCTTCGGCTTTGAGAGTTGCGCCGGCACCCACGCCGCGATGAACGTGTGATTTGCGGGAAAATAGTAGTCGCCGGTGTTGTAGCCCGGTAGGCCGCCGGTGTAGCCGTACCAGCCTGCACTGGCGCCGAGTCCCAGGCCAAAATCGAGATTACCGTCACCCGTAGGAAGAACGTCCATCAGCTGCCGATACGTTGCCGGTTTGCTGACTTTACCGCTGACGTAGTCCGTGATCCAGGCGCGCATATCGGACATGTCGGAGATCATGCAGCCCGAGGCGCCCATAAGCGAAACGGGGACCGTGTTGCTGACGTCTTCCCAGTTATTCTGTTTGTCGAGACCGTAGCCGTGCGCCCACGGCTCAGGCATCGCCATCGTCGAAGGATAGCTCGTGTGCGTCAGACCGAACGGCTCGATGAAACGGGACATAACCTGATGCTCCACCGTATCCTGGGTGAGGGCTTCGACGATCAAGCCGAGCAGCAGGTAGTTGGTATTCGTATATTTGTACTGGGCGTTCGGAGCAAAGTACGGCTTTTGCTCGGCCGCCCAACGCACCAACTCGCGCGTATCGAAAACGGTCGTCGGCTTGAACAACTTGTCGACTTGCGGCGTGTCGAAAGCTTCGAAGAGGCCGCTGCGCATCTGCATCAACTCGCGAACCGTAATGTGCTCGGCGTTGGGTACCTCTACCCCGAGCGAGAAGCGCGAAAGCGGATCGTCCAGCGTTAGTTTACCTTCGTCGACCAACTGTAATAAAACCGCGACGACGAACGTCTTCGTGATGCTGCCGATACGAAAGTGATCGGCCGTCGACATCGGCCGTTTCGTTTTCAGATCGGCATAGCCGAACCCGCGTACGTAGGAATTGCCGTGGGAATCCCAGACACCGACGAGCACCCCCGGTAACGGGGTGCGACCGCCGAAAATTTTGCGATCCTTCTCGACCGCCGCCACGATCGCCGCTCGAACCGACCCGCTATTTACCGACGGAGCCGCGCTCGCGCTGCCGGCGGGGCGCGGGAAAAAGCATAAAGCAAAAATAGCTGCCAAAGCAGCGACCGAAATCTTCCTCATCGTCATTTGCCCTTCGCCGGAAAAGCAAGCAGGCCTGTCACGGGGGCAGGGAGCGCGGCGCTGAATCACACGCCGTGGGCTTTTTCGAACGGCCCGATCCGAGGCTGGCACAGAGCGCCGATCCAACGCCCATCGGTGCGCTTGGCCATGCGCTACGGCGCCAGTGCGTCGCCTTCGCAGTCTGCGCGTTGGTGCTGCTGTGCGCCTACACCGCGAACGTAGCCGAGGGCGTGCACGACGCGGCAACGATCCGCGGTCGACTGACCGCGCACGGGTTGCACGACACCGTAGTCATCGTTCGCGATTCGCGCGACGTGCCGCATATCCGCGCGGCTGACGAGCACGATCTTTACTTCGCCGAAGGCTACTCGCAAGGGTCCGATCGTCTCTTCCAGCTCGATCTCACGCGGCGCTACGCGTACGGCAGGCTCGCCGAGATCCTTGGCGCAAAAGCGCTTGCGTACGATCGAATGCAGCGCGCCGTCGATATAAGTGGGATCGCGTCGCGGCAGCTGCACGCGATGGCCGCACACGATCGCGCAGCGTTAGCTGCCTTCAGTGACGGGGTCAATGCGGCCGCTGAGATGCAGCCGCTTCCGACCGAGTTTCGCATCTTGCTTTATCGTCCAACAGCCTGGACGCCGAAAGACTCGCTCGCCGTCTCGATCGTAGCGTCTCTGGAACTCTCCGACCCTTGGCATGCAATTTTTGCACGGGAGGCAGAGTGGCGGCGCCGCGATCTGTTTTGCTTTGGCGCCGCGTATCCGCTCTCCGACAATCGATACGACGTAACGATCGACGGGCTACGCGGCGCGCGCGGCCCGCGCTTACGGCCGAGCGCGTGCACCGCAGCGACGCTCGCGGCCGGATCGCGCCATCGGGCGATTGGCAGTAACTCGTGGGCGGCCGGCGCGAACCGCAGCAGCGACGGACACGCGCTGTTGGCGAACGACCCGCACCTCGATCTGACGATACCGGGGATTTGGTATCTGGTCGACCTGCAGTCGCCCGAGGTGCATACGGCCGGCGCAACGATTCCGGGGATGCCCGGAGTCGTGCTGGGGCACAACGAGCGTCTTGCCTGGGCGTCGACCAACGGCGAAATGGCGACGACGAGCGTGTTTGCGGCCGGGCGCCTCAACAAGGCTTCCTGGGTAACCGAGCGCTTCCGCGTCCGATTTGGACGCGACGTACGCGTGCCGTACTACCGCACCGCGCGTGAGTTCTCCGTACCAAACGAAAACGATCCGTCGGAGCTGGCGCTCGTGCGCTGGCCGATCTACGCGCAGCAGCAGTCGACGATCGCGACCATCTTCGCGCTCGACCGAGCGCAAAATATCGGCGAGGCAGAGCGGGCGCTCGCGCGATACCGCGGCTCGCCGCAGAACTTCGTGCTCGCCGACCGTTCCGGCGCGGTCGCATGGCACGTTGCAGGATTGGTTCCGGACGATCCGGCCTGGGGTCGTTACGTGCATGCGGCGCGCGATCTGCGCCGCTCTTACGCGCCGGTACCTTTCGCGCGACTGCCGCAGCACTCGGCGTCCCGGGATGCGATTCTCCTTTCGGCAAACAACAAAGCCTATCGAAGCGGCTATCCATACCGCCTATCCGCCCAGTTTGAACCTCCGTATCGAGCCTATCGCATCGCGCAACTTCTGCACGCTCGAAGCCGGTACGACGCTGAGTACTTCGCCCACATGCAGCTCGATACGCTCTCCCCGATCGACCTCGAAATTGCGCGCGACGTCGTCCGCTTGGCGCGCGAGCGCCCCGACGAGCCCACCAATCGCAACGCGCTCGCGCTGCTCGAGCGCTGGAGCGGCCGCTACTCACCCAGTTCCGAGGGGGCCGCGCTCGAACACACCCTGCGGCTCGAGCTGTTCGGCGATGACTCGGTGGTAGGCGAGCGTCTGGACGAGCTTCGCCAACCCTCGGAAGCGCCATTCGAGCTCGGACAAGATGTAAGCGGTGCCTTGCGGTTCGCTTTCACCCAACGCCGCGATTGGCGCGACGCCGGAGCCCTGCGCATCGAACACCCGCTCTCGCCGATGAACTTCGATTTTCTCAATGGCGTTTGGCTGCCCGGAGAGGGCGACGAATATACGATCCACCTGCAGGAACCTGGCTTCGCACAGGGCTTCCGCGCGGTGTGGGACGTCGGAGATTGGGATCGCGGCGGAATCGCGATTCCCAGCGGCGAGTCGGGCGAGCCAGGCTCGGGCCACTATACCGATCTTTCGGGACGCTGGGTGAAAGGTGATCTCACGCCGCTGCCGTTCTCTCGATCGGCAGTAGCGCGCGATTCGGCGGCCGTTCTCGTTCTGGCACCGCAATAAGGCGATCCGATGACCGGTGGCGAGTTGGGAGCGGGCTCGAAAAGAAACGGCGTGCGGACCGCTCGTTGTGCCTGCGGAAGCGTAGAGATCGAAGCCGTCGGCAATCCAATTGCAAGCGTGGTCTGCTATTGCGACTCCTGCCAAGAAGGGTCGCGCCAAATCGAGACGTTGCCTCATGGGATCCCAACTCGAGATCCCGATGGTGGAACCGCCTATATCATGTACCGTAAAGATCGCGTAAACTACTCAAAAGGCGCAGAACTCCTCCGAGCCTATAAGCTCGAAGAGCGGTCAGCTACGAACCGCGTCGTGGCGACTTGCTGCGATTCTGCCATGGTGATGCGATTCGATGACGCTCGGCACTGGATACCCGTGTACCGAGCACGCTTTCGGGAAGACGTACCTCCTTTGCAATGGCGAATCTGCACCAAATTTACGCCGCAAAATACGGAGCTTGCGGCCGATGTTCCGAGCTTCGAGATGTACCCGCCCCAGTTGGGCTGGAGACTGCTGTCATCGAAACTTGCGATGTTGCTTGGTAGATGAGTGCAAGGCGCTTTGCCATAAGCCGCTAGCCGGCGGCTCCAGTGTCAAGCACAATTTTTCCGCGAGGATGACCGATGCGGCCGGCAAGCATCTCGTGCGCCAGCGGGGCATCTGAAAGCGGCAGCACGGTACCGACGTCGGCCTCGAGCGCTCCCTCCTCGAAGAGCTGCGCGATACGTTCGAGCTGCGGGCGCTTTACCTCGACGATGAAGTAGTCGGCCCGCACGCCGTAACGCTCTGCGAGGTCGGCGGGCGGCTGCGAAACGCTCGATACGATCGCTCCGCCGCGGCGCAGTACGCCGAACGAACGCATTTGCGTCTCGCCTCCGACGGTATCGATGACGGCGTCGACGTTTGACACCAGGTCTTCAAAGCGCTGACCGTGGTAATCGATCGTCCGCTCGGCGCCCAGTCGACGCAGGTAGGCGGCATCGCCTGCCGCCGCGACTGCAACCACGCGCGCACCCGCCCAATGCGCGAGCTGCACGGCGTATGCGCCGACATTGCCCGCCGCTCCCTGGATGAGAACGCTCTGCCCTCGCTCGATCTTCGCGCGATCGAAGAGCATCCGCCAAGCCGTCACCGTCACCACCGGAGCCGATGCAGCGGCCACAAAATCGAGCGCGGGCGGCTTTGCGGCGATCGAATCATTTGCAGCGATTGCGTACTCTGCGTAGCCGCCGGTGAACGACGGATTGGTCACGCCGAAGACTTCCTCGCCGGTTCCCTCGACGATACCGGCGATGTCCGAGCCGGGCGTGAGTGGCAGAGGTTGCGGCAGCCCGCTTTTCCCAGTGCGAACGAGCGCGTCCCACGGCCCGACGCCGGCTGCGCGAACGCGCACGAGCACCTGATCGGGGCCGGGCTTCGGTATGGGAACGTCCTCGAGCTTTAGCTCCTCGATGCTACCAAAGCTGTGAATGACAATTGCCTTCATCGTTGCGAGAGGTTACAAGTTCTCGGCTCTTCGCCCTTCGATTCGGGGTGACGCGCCTTTCGACAGGCTCAGGGTGACACAAGAATTGAGTGTTACAAGAAACGTGTGAGCAATTGTGTGGCTCGGACCACTACCGGAAACGCACTCAGCGCGCTATAGTGGTCCCATGAAGCGAACGGCACTCACAATGATGACGATGGTCGCTGCCCTACTGCTTCCACAGACCGCTCGAGCCTTTCCGGTCGACTTTGGTCCGGGCTTCACAACTCACACCATCAACATAGACGGCGACGCCGTAAGCGTAACGACTGGCACGAAGCTGCAAATGCCCGGTCTCTCAATCGGCGGCGATAAAGCCAACGGCGTGGCGCTCGGCCTCCAAGTGCGCTCGATAGCCGACAACGTCACGGTCGTCGTCCTCAAAAACAGCGGTCACTGGCTGATGGAAGAAAATCCGCAGCAGACGATCGCGGCACTCACAAAAAGTTTTTGGAGTCTCATTAACGCCCTTTAGGAGTTCCTACCATGACCAACGATTCAACGGCCAACGCCTCCCAGCCGATCGTGCTGATCCACGGCCTGTTCCTCAACTGGCAGAGTTGGGAAAACTGGACGGAACGATATCGCGCGCGCGGCTTTACCGTCTTCACCCCCGGGTGGCCCGGACTCGATAAGACGGTCGAAGAGCTGCGCGCCGATCCGACCCCGCTGACACAGCAGAGCATCGAAAAAGTCGTCGATTACCTCGACGCCTTCGTTCGGAAGCTCGACGATCCGCCGATCATCATGGGCCATTCGTTCGGCGGCCTTTTCGCCCAATTGCTGGCGTATCGCGGACTAGGCAGCGCGGTCGTCGGCGTCGATCCTACGGCGCCCGCAGGCATCCTCGACCTGCCCTTCTCGACGCTCAAAGGCTCGGCGGCCGTACTCGCCAACCCCTTTAACGTCGGAAAGGCGACGATGCTTACGCCCGAGCAGTTCCAGTACGCGTTCACGAACACGCTTTCCGACGAGGACAGCAAAAAGCTTTACGATCGCTATGCCATCGCTTGCGCGGACCGCGTGCTCTTCGAAGGCGCCTTCGAAAACTTTGCGCCACACTCGCCCGCGCGCATCGACGTCAAAGCGAAACGGCCGCCGATTCTTCTAATTGCCGGCGGCGAAGATCATTTGGTTCCGGCAGATTTTACCCGCAAGACCTGGGATCTCATTTCGCAATCGCCGTCGATGACGGCGTTTAGAGAGTTCCCGGGACGTCCTCACTTCACCGGCGCCGTTCCCGGATGGGAGACCGTTGCCGACTACGCGCTCGAGTGGGCGCTCGCACCGACGGCATCCTCGCCATACAGCGAAGTAAGCCTTGCCTAACGCCCAACACGAACGAAAAGCTGTGAAAGGAAAAGATCAACGATGGCATATCTGACGCTCCGCGACGGAACGGAGCTTTACTACAAGGACTGGGGCTCGGGACAGCCCGTGCTCTTCAGCCACGGCTGGCCGCTCGACGCCGACGCTTGGGAAGATCAGATGCTCTTCCTGGCAGCTCGCGGTTTTCGCTGCATCGCGCACGATCGCCGCGGTCACGGCCGTTCGAGCCAGCCCTGGAACGATAACGACATGGATACCTATGCCGACGATGTCGACGAGCTCGTGCGCGAACTCGATCTACGCGACGTCATTCACGTCGGTCATTCAACCGGCGGCGGCGAGGTGGCCAGATATATTGGCCGTCACGGGACGAGCCGCGTTTCGAAGGTCGTGCTCATCAGCGCGGTTCCACCGATCATGGTCAAGAGCGATTCGAACCCCGGTGGCTTGCCGATGGCGGCGTTCGATCAGATTCGCGCCGCCGTGCAAGCCGACCGTTCGCAGTTTTTCAAAGACTTGAGCGCCCAGTTCTATGGCGCAAACCGGCCGGGTGCGAAGGTTTCGCAGGGCTTGCGCGACGCGTTCTGGATGCAGGGAATGCTCGCCGGCATCAAGGCCTGCTACGACTGCATCAAAGCGTTTTCCGAGACCAACTTCACCGAAGATCTCAAGAAGATCGACGTTCCGACGCTCATCGTCCACGGCAACGACGATCAAATCGTGCCGTTTGCCGACTCGGCACCGCTTTCGGCCAAGCTGATTCCAAACGCGCGCCTAGAGGTTTATGAAGGCGCGCCGCACGGACTTCCATCGACCCTCAAAGACCGTCTCAATGCAGACCTGCTCGCCTTCTTCGGCGCACCGGTCGCCGCGCGGGAGGTATCTCTCAACTAGCTGGGCACGTTTTCCACAACTGAGGTTTCCTGAAACAAAGGCATCCTCAGGCGCGATAGAAGGGGCGCTCTGCGAAGCTCGAAGCAGCGAGCATGACGGCTTCGTGGGCGCCTGCCTTCGGTGCGCTGCTCAAACAGTTCGGCGGACAAAGATATTGGTGAAGCTATCAGCTTCGCGCTGGCGCTCTGCAACCTCGGAATCGTTCTTACACAGCGTCACCGCGCTCGGTGTTTTACGCAACCGGGAGAAGTTTTACGGCGACGCGGAACGGCTACTGAAACGCGTCCTCTCCCTTCAAGAAGACAAGCTTGGTCCAAATCATCCCGACGTCGCCGAGGGCCTGCAAAGCTTGTCCAAGGTCTATTGCAACCAAGGGCGCCGAACGGAAGCGAAAGCCGCGCTTACGCGAGCATTGGCGATTCGAGACATAACGCTTGGACCCGAGCATCCGCTGACGAAGAGCACCAGGAAAATGCTCGCAACGCTCGACGCCGGCAGCGCTCATTTTCGCGTGTAATCGGTCGTCCAATTTGTTTCCCAGGTGCGGCCATGGTCGGTCGAAAACGCCTGCTCGAACCGCGGATGATCGCCGCTCTTAAGCCACCATTTAAACCGCACGATAACGGGAGTGCCTTGCCACCGGTCGTTGGCGTAGAACTGACCCACACCGTTTGGGCCGAAGTGGCCGACTTGCTGCGGTAGCGCGAGCCCAATTTTGGTGGTACCCCAGTAGAGGGACCACTGATGCGTTGCCGCGTCGTAGAGGCGCAGCGTCATTCCGTGAACGTAGTTGCGAGGAGGCGGGCAGCGCAGGTCGCCGTCCTCGAGGTTGCCGCTGCCGTTCCAGAACGGCCGAATGGTCGAACTGCCGTAGCAGTCGTACCACACGTTATCGTGGGCGAGGCGTTTACGCAGAATGCGATAGTGCGTCGTCCAGCTGCCGAAAAGAAAATCGAAGCCCTTCCGGTTATCGTACGTCGTCGCCGCCGGCAGCGACGGTTCCGGCGTCGCTGCAACGCACGGCGCGATCGACGCGAAGATCGCGCAAGCGCAGGCTGCCAAGGTAAATCGGTTCATCGCAACTCCTCCTATCGGGGACGCGATTCGCGTGGAGGAGCCGTAAGGCCCGTACCGTTCTTTCTTACGGCGCTTCACCCCCCAGTTCGGAGTGGCACCGCTGTGCGCGGGCGAGCAGCAAGGTTTGGTCGCGGGAGTTGCGCGCCATCGAGGCGGCTCGTTCGAACTCGACCTTCGCTTCTTCGAAGAGGCCCAGCTTGAAGAGCAGATCTGCACGAACCGCCGGCAAAAGGTGGTACTTTTGAAGCGACGGCTCTCGCATAAGCGGATCGACGATTTCGAGGCCGGCCCGAGGACCGAAGGCCATTCCGACGGCGACCGCACGATTGAGCTCGACGACCGGCGTCGGCGTGAGTTGAGCTAACGCATCGTAGAGCGCCGCGATGCGCGACCAATCGGTTTGTTCTGCAGTCCCGGCTCGGGCATGACAGGCCGCAATCGCCGCTTGTAATCCGTAGGGTCCGAGAGCCGCGCCGAGTTCTTGCGCCCTCGCAAGAGCGTTTAGTCCGCGCCCGATCAGCAAGCGATTCCAGCGGCTGCGGTCTTGATCGAGTAAGAGGATCGGCTCACCCGCCGGCCCAACGCGGGCCCGCATCCGCGACGCCTGAATCTCCATCAGCGCGACGAGCCCGAGCACTTCTCTTTCCTGTGGCATGAGCGCCGCGAGCATTCGCCCCAGCCGCAGCGCGTCTTCGACGAGCTCCGGGCGAAGAACGTCGTCGCCCGCAGTAGCGGCGTAGCCCTCATTGAAAATCAAATAAATCGTTTCGAGGATCGACGCGAGCCGCTGCAACCGGTCCGAACCCGATGGGACATCAAACGGTACGCCGGCATCGGAGAGCGTCCGCTTGGCGCGAACGATGCGTTGAGCGATCGTGCCTTCCGGAACGAGAAAGGCTCGCGCGATCTCCGCGCTCGTCAGTCCTCCGACGAGTTTGAGCGTCAACGCCACGTGCGCTTCCTTCGAAACGATGGGATGGCAGGCGACGAACATCAGCCGCAGCATATCGTCGTCTATCTCCTCGTACGACTCGGCGAAGTCCGGTTCGCTGAGATCGCCCACGGACGAACCCAAGATAAGGCGGTTAAGCGTTTCGTTACGACGTATTTGATCGATCGCCCGGCGTTTGGCGGTCGTCATCAGCCAAGCACCTGGATTGTGCGGGATGCCTTCATCGGGCCACTGCGAGAGTGCCGCGACAAAGGCATCCTGCGCCAGATCTTCCGCACGCGCGACGTCGCGCGACAGGCGCGATAGCGTCGCAATGAGTCTAGGCGATTCGATGCGCCAGATCGCCGCGATCGCGCCGTCGAGATCATCACCGGTCACTGGGGCGTCGGCGTGACCTCGTGCAAGTAGCACGTTTCTGTCCCGGGGACCTCGATGGAGAGAACCCTCACTTCATCTGCTCCTCGAGCCGCTGCTGGCGTTGGGCAATCTCGGGCGTCACGTTGTCGCCGAAGTCTTCGAGTTCGTAGATCGGGCGAATCTCGATCGTTTCACCGTTCGCAAACGGCGCGTGCGTGAAGCGCTCGACGACCTCTTCCTTCGATTTTCCCTGCACGATCCAGAAGCCGGCGACGAGTTCTTTCGTCTCGGCGAAGGGGCCGTCGATGATGGTCGTCCGGCCGCCGTCGAAACGCAGCCGCTTGCCTTCCGAGCTCGGCTTGAGACCCTCTCCCGCAAGCATCACGCCATCTTTGACCAGCTGCTCGTTGAACTTGCCCATCTCGTTGAGGAGCTCGGCGGAGGGAAGGATGCCGCCTTCGCTTTCCTTGCTTGCCTTAACTAGAACCACAAATCTCATCGAAAATCTCCTTTGATAAATTTGCTAATCTGCCATAACGTCGAGCGGGACCGGCCGATTTCGACGCGGCTTTAAAACTTTTTCTGGGGGCGGCACGGCCGGCCGGCCAGAAGCCTTCCACCGTGGACGAGAAGCGCTTTCGGTTCGATCTCCTGGTCGCGCTCCTGGCGTTGCTGATCAGCGCGGTGGCGGCTGGATCATCGGCGTACCAGACCTACGTCATCCGCAAGCAGTTCAGTGCGACGGTTTGGCCATATCTCACGTTCGTTACCTCGAGCTCGACCGGTAAGTTCTTCGAGCTGGACATCGACAACCCGGGCATCGGCCCGGCGCTGATCGTTAGCTCGAGGATCACTCGGGATGGGCGAATCGTTTCCCCGCGACCGGGGCCGGACGTCATCCCCGCGATCGGCGGAGCGCTCGCGCCCGAGCGCGACCGAGCCGCCGCCGACGAGCGTAAATCGCACGGACGCGGCAACAACGATCTGACTTCGAGCACGATCCTTCCGGGCGACGTCTTGCCGGCCGGGCAGAAGCTCGTGCTCTTGCGCGTTGCCGGCAGGTTTCTAACACCGCCCGTTCTGGCAAACATTCATCGCATCGACGTCGCACTCTGCTACTGCTCGCTGCTGGGCGATTGCTGGACGAAACGCCTCTCCGACCAAGCAATCAAACCACATTCGGTGACGTCGTGCCCGGTCACGTCGTGAAAAAACCGGCGACGAGCTTCAGCGGCTACTTGGCGGAATCTCCGGCGCAAGCGCGGGCGATGCTCTGCGAGATCCGTGCAGCGATTCTAGCCGCCGCTCCCACTGCCTCGGAAACGATCAGTTACCGCATGCCGGCATTTGCAATCGACGGCCAGGTTGTGGTGTGGATCGGCGCCTTCAAATCGCACCTTGGGTTTTATCCCGGAGCTACCGCGATTCGAACGTTTCGGGACGGCCTCAAGAATTACAAGACCGCCAAGGGGTCGATCCAATTTCCGCTGAGAAAACCTTTGCCGCTCGACCTTATTAAGGCGATCGTCCGTTTTCGCTGCGAGCGGCTCGCCGGCGAAGCTACGCCATCAAGCCGCGGGTGACGTGCCGAGCGATCGCTTTAAAGGCGTTGGCAAGCTCGGCCGATGATGCCGTCGAGCCGACGTAATACGCCGCGATCAGCAGCGGCTTGCGGCCCGGCGGCCACGCGACCGCGATGTCGTTGGTCGCGCGGCTACCCCCGTTGCCCGTCTTGTCGCCGACTTTCCACGTCGGCGGGAACCCGGCGCGCAGACGATCGTATCCCGTTTGGCACTCGAGCATCCAGCCGATGAGCCGCCCCGCATTTTGCCGCGTGAGACCGGGGCCAAAGAGAATCGCGTTCATCAGCGTACGCATCGCAAGCGGGGCAGTCGTGTCGCGGGGGTCGCCCGGAATCGCGCTATTGAGTTCGGGTTCGCGCCGGTCGAGGCGAGTCACCTCGTCTCCCAGACCGCGCACGTACTTTGTCGCCCCCGCCGGACCACCGACCAGAGAGAGCAGCAAGTTGGCCGCTGTGTTATCGCTCAGCTCGATGGCGGCGGCACAAAGGGCATCGACCCTCATGCCGCCCTTGCTGAGGTTTGCACGCGTTACCGGTGCGTATTCGAGCAAATCGGCTGCGCCGTAACTGACCCACTGGTTCCTTTTCAGCGCCCCGCTTTGTACCTTTGCGAGAACGGCCGCGACCAGGAAAAACTTAAAAGTACTGCACATGGGAAATCGCTCGTGCTCGCGGTACCCTAAACTTCGCCCCGTTTGCGTATCGAAAGCGTCGACGCCGAGTCTTCCGCCATAACGCCGCTCCAACTGCAAAAAAGGTGACGCGGCGGCCGCATCCTGGGCGATTGCGAGCCTTGAAAGCGCGGCGCTCGACAGCGCAGCGAACGCCCCCGCGGAAGCGCCCATAAACTCCGTTCGCCGCATTTTAGCGTTCTGGTTCGTCGGTTAGCATATCCGTGGGATGCTATACTCGGATGATGATTCCCGCGTCCCAGCCCGGGCGTGCGTTCCCGGCAGCTCTCAGGTCGCTCCAGACCGCATTGCCGCTTCTCGTGCTTGCGGCGTTGGCGGGGTGCTCCTCCGGCGCGACGCGACCATTGCCGTACATGCAAAGCGATGCAGCTATGCGAGAGCTCGCGG
Source organism: Candidatus Cybelea sp. (assembly GCA_036267315.1). Taxonomy (GTDB): domain Bacteria; phylum Vulcanimicrobiota; class Vulcanimicrobiia; order Vulcanimicrobiales; family Vulcanimicrobiaceae; genus Cybelea. The sequence goes on from DATAWH010000014.1 coordinate 45,672, forward strand.
CGACGGGCGCGGCCAAGATCGAACACGTCGTTTACATCATCCAAGAGAACCGCAGCTTTAACGGCATGTTCGAGGGCTTTCCGAACGCGCACACCGTGTCCAGCGGAAAAAAGTCCAACGGGCAAACGGTACAGCTTACGCCGATCAGCCTCAAAAAGCTCTACGATATCGATCACTCGGCCGCGGCGATGTTCGAGGCGTGCGATGCGCCGGCCGGAGATTTGCCCGGCACGCACTGCCGAATGGATGGTTTCGACCGCGAGCTTGCGTCGTACGGGGCGCCTCCCGACGCACAATACGTGTACGTCAACCATACGGAATCGAAACCGTACTTCGATATGGCGCACCAGTGGGTGCTCGCCGATCGGATGTTCTCTTCGCAGCTCGATGAAAGTTTCGTCGCGCATCAGTACATCATTGCCGCGCAGGCGCAATCGAGCGTCAACGTGCCCGACGGACCGTGGGGGTGTCCCGGCGGGCCTCACGACGTAGTGCAGACGCTCACCCACGAACGAGGCCTCGGCCCCACCCAGACGGCTTGCTTCGACTACTCGACACTGGGCGACGAGCTCGATGCGGCGAAGCTTTCTTGGCGCTTTTACACGAGTGCCTTCAGCTATCCGACGAGCGGCTTGTGGTCGGGTTATCAAGCCGTCAACCATATTTACAATGGACCGGACTGGAAAAAGGATGTCATCGCCCCACAGAAGCGCTTTCTGACCGATATTGCCAACGGGAAGCTGGCGAAGTTCACCTGGATCACGCCGCTCTGTCCCGACTCAGATCACGTCGGCTGCGGCGGAGGGTTCGGCCCCTCGTGGGTAGCCACGCTCGTCAATGCGGTCGGCCAGAGCCGCTTCTGGAACTCGACGGTGATCTTCGTGCAGTGGGACGACTGGGGCGGCATCTACGATCCGGTTCCACCGCCATTTCGCAACTACGACAGCCTTGGCTTCCGCGTGCCGCTGCTGGTAATATCGCCGTACGCCAAACACGATTATGTTTCGCACGTGCAATACGAAACGGCCAGCGTTTTAAAGTTCGCCGAGCAGCTCTTCGGGCTGCCGCCGCTCGCAGCGGCCGACCGGCGGGCGCGATCCCCGGCAGACGACACGCTCGACTTTAGCCAGCGGCCCCGTAAGTTCGTGTTCATCAAGTCCCCGAAGGGACGCAAGTTTTTTCTCCATCAAGGCGACGACGGGCAGGCTCCCGACTACGAATAGCAGCCCAGCGGCAGCTCCTGCAACCCACCAGCGGGTCGCGTGGATTAAACCACATACACACTGGTATGACGAGGAGAACCATGGATTTAACAATTGATAAGCCGCGCAGCGCCAAAGACAAGTTGGCCGGGCTCGTTTCGCTCAAGCGCGTCATCGACAAGGCAAAGGCCTCGAACGACGGCGCCCTCGGCGATTACGATTACGACTGCCCGCACGATAAGCCGCTCTTCGCGTTTCTCGGCACGACGGGGCCGGAGTTTGCCCGTAAGGTCAAGGAGCTGCAGAGCGATGATGCGATCGCAGATTGGGTAGAGGCGCAGTTGCTCTCTCAGAAGAGTCCCGAAGAAGTCGCGCGCTTCAACGACGACCGGATGCACTGGCATCCCGAGCCGGGTTCTCCCTCTGCTGAATTTTTCAAAAACCTGCGCTCGCAGGTTGCGCCGGGGCGCGACGACATCGTCACCTGGTTCGACGTGCTCGACCTCGACGAAGGACGCTCCGTACCCGTCGCAACGAGCCTGAACTGACCGTCCTTTTCGTTCACGGCTGGCAAGCCGATCGCTCGGTCTGGGGCGGCGTTATCGCCGCCCTGCCGCCTCACGTGCGCAGCCTTGACGTCGACCTTCGCGGCAGCGGCGAACTGCGCGACATTCCCGGCCCATTTACGATCGAACGATTTGCCGCCGACTTACGCGAGATCGTCGAGCGGCTCGAAGAAAGCGCCCCGGTCGTCGTCGTCGGACACTCGATGGGCGCGTTGGTCGCGATGCGGTTGGCCATCGACGCGCCCGCACTCGTCCGCGCTCTCGTGCTCGTCGCGCCCGTGCCCGCCAGCGGCGCGGGATTCTCCGAAAAAGGGGCCGCGTACCTCCGCGCGACGATCGGCGATGCAGCGGCAGCGCGGAAATGGCTCGCCCGCACGTTTCACGGCGAACCGGAGAGCGAAGCCTTGGAGCGTCTCGGCGAAGCGGCGGCCGGAAATCATCCCGACGCTGCGCTGCAGAGCTTCGAGTCGTGGACGAAGGCCGATTTCGCCGAGGAGACCAGAAAGATTTCCGTTCCCTCCGTCGTCATCGCTCCCGAGCACGATACTCCGGAGGTGTACGAGCGCAAGGTCGCCGCGTTGCTGCCCAAAGCCAAGTTCGTACTCCTACGCGATTGCGGACATTACGCCATCCTCGAGCGGCCCGAAGCGATCGCAAGAGAGATCGAAGCTTTTATCGATGAAGAGTGAAGAGAGATGAAGAGTGAAGAGATCGGAAAGCTTCTGCGCGTCTTCATCGGTGAGAGCGACCGCTGGGGTTACCAGCCGCTCTACACGGCCATCGTCGAGGCGGCGCGCAAAGCAGGCTTGGGCGGCGCGACCGTCTTCAAGGGAATTGAGGGTTACGGCGGCCACTCAGTCGTTCACGCCGCACGCGTTTTCGACTTCTCGACGGATTTGCCGGTACTCATCGAGATCGTCGATTCTGAAGAACGGATCCGCTCGTTTCTGCCAATTCTCGACGAGATGATAAAAGAGGGGCTGGTTACGCTCGAAACAGTCGAAGTGATCGCCTACCGCGCCGGAGAGCCGAAGGGTCGATGAAAAGTATCGTTCCGTTCGTTGCGGTCGGCCTCGGTGCCGCACTGGGGGGCATCTGCCGCTACGCGATCGGGCTCTTCTTCCTCGCTCGCATGGGGCCGGGCTTTCCCTTCGGAACGCTCTTCATCAACGTTAGCGGTTCCTTTTGCATCGGCGCCGTCGCCGCGCTCGTTCAAACGCGTGCCCTCGGATTCCACCCATTGCTCGGCCTTGCGCTGACGGCTGGACTGCTGGGCGGTTACACGACGTTTTCGAGCTTCTCGTTTGAGACGTTGACGCTGGCGGGGGAACGCGAGTGGCGTTTGAGCCTCGCGTACGCGATTGGAAGCGTGATCCTCGGTGTCGTCGCCTGTTACTTCGGCGTCGTCGCAGCGCGTTTGGTGAGCCGCCCGGCGTGAAGGGAGAATCGTGTCGTGACTGAGCTAGCCGCCAAGGAGTGCGTTCCGTGCCGGGGCGGCGTGCCGCCACTGGACGATGCCCAGATCGCTCCGCTGCTCGCGCAGCTGCGCGAAGGCTGGGAAGTCGTCGAGCGGGCCGACCCAAAGCGCGGCCGCGCGAAGATGCTCGTGCGAACGTACCGCGTGAAGAATTTTGCAGAAGCGCTGGCCGAGGCGCTGCGCATCGGCGAGATCGCCGAAGCGCAGCAGCACCATCCCGATTTGCACGTTTCCTGGGGAAGCCTCAGCATCGAGCTCTGGACCCACAAGATCGGCGGCTTAACGGAGAGCGATTTTATCTTTGCTGCAAAGTGCGACGCCGCGCAGCCGATACGGTAATCGTCACCGGCTTCGACGCGATGCCGTTGGCAACGACCACCAGAGTGCTCTTGCCGCTGGGGATGTTTTTTGGAACGTCGAAGTACGTCCAAACCTTCTTTGATCCGGTCGCGATACCCATCGTACTGTGATCGTGCGTGCGCGCGTAGTAGACATCGCCGCTGCCCGCGTTTGTTATTCGCACGAGCGGATAGCCGGTCGCGTTCTGCTCTTCATCTCCGAAGGACATGGCTTGCGAAAGCCCGTTGAACTGGGTTCCCGTGATCCGATACGTTTTGCCCGGAACGACGTTCGCCGGCGCTTTTGAGACCGTAGGCGCCCACGCGGCTTGCGGCTTACCGGTCGGCGTATATAGCACGGTCTGACCCGATCCCAGCATCAGTACCTGGCCCGTGGGCAGCAGGAGGGGTGGTCCCGAAGCGTTGCTGACCTGCGTAAAGCTCTTGCCGTCGTATTCGTAAAGGACGTAGTGAATGCTCATTACCAAGACGTCGCCGCTCGGCTCGAGCATCGCGTAGGAGTCTCCGGCGTTGTCGTCATTGGGAAAATCCGGGCCGGCCGTCCACTTACCGTTTTTCGTGTCGTAGATCGCGGTGTGACCCGTGCCGTAACCGCTCGCGCCGGTACCGGCGCCAGTTGCGAAGACCGTTCCGTCGGGGCGCAGAATCGCTGGGCCGATCTCACCCGGCGGACGGTAGCAGTCTTGCGGCTTTGGCCCGTACTTCACACAGCCGGGTTCGCCCGGAGAATGGAGATCGACGATCGTCGAACCCGCGCTTTTCCAATGCCCGGCAGCGGGGTTGTAGATTTCCGCATGCGGCGCATTCTTCACATCGGCGGTGAGGATCGTCCCGTCGGCTAAAAGTGTCCAGCCCTCCTCGGAGTTAAAGTCGGCCTTCCCGGCATCGCTCGCGTGCGACCACGCCAAGGTCTTCGGATCGAGATATGCGTCCCAGCGATGCAGTTTGTCGCCCATCAGCACGCGGCCGTCCGGCAAAACCGACGAAGGCGAATCCCCGATCCACTGCCAGCGATGCGGATGGCTCAGCGGCGTCCAGGTATTCTTCACCGGATCGTAGACGGCACCGAGATTCGTGAGTTGTAACGGGTAACCGTTGCTCGGATTATTGTACTCGCCTCCGCTGATCATCAGGCGGCCATCGGCGAGCACCTGCGAGGCATAGGCCGACGGGCCATATCCCGCCTGCAGCGAGGCCAGCTGCTTCCACGTGCCGTTGGTGTAGTCTCCCTTTGAATCGGGCGCGTAGCGATACCAGTTTGTGCCGGAGATGTCTTGAGTCAGAACCGATCCGTCGGTCATCAAGAAGCCGATCATCATCGGTGCCGGCGGCTGATTCCTGACGACGGCGAAACGCGGCGACCGGTTCGCACCGAGCGCGCGCAGAAACGGGGCACCGGCGCTGCCGAACGGCGACTGCGAGCCCGGAAGCGCCGCCTGGCCGCCGGAGCAGCCGGAGATTGCCGCGGCGAGCATCGCCGCTGCGAGAAGATACCAAGACTTCCTAACGTAGCGTAGCACGGGACCTCCAATCGTTACTCGTAGTCTGGGGCGAAGTAGTCGTTTCCGAACTGGTTCATAAAGAACTTCGGCGGCAAAGGCGCCGCGATCTTTACAAACTTACGCGGCGAAGCGTTAAAATCGAAACAGTCGGCTGCCGGCGAAGTTGCCCGGCGGTCTGCGGGGGCGAGCTGCCCGAGTCCGTAGAGGTTCTCGGCGAAACGCAAGACGCTGGCCGTTTCGTAGTGTACGTGCGATACGTAGTTTCGCTTGGCATACGGCGAGAGCACGATCAGCGGCACGCGAAAGCCCAAACTGTCGCGATCGAGATACGCCGGCGCAACGTGATCGTACAAGCCCCCCCAGTCATCCCACTGGATGAAGATGGCGGTCGACTTCCAAAACTTGCTCTGTCCGACCGTATTGACGAGCGCCGCGACCCACGACGGGCCGAAGCCGCCAGGGCAGTTTACGTGGTCAGAATCATCGCACACCGGCGTAATCCACGTAAAGTTGGCCAGATGACCCGCGCGAACGTCGGTAATGAACTTCCAGTTCGGCGAGATGACGTTTCTCTTCCAGTCCGGGCCGTGATAAATGTGCTTGACCGCCTGATAGCTGGACCAAACGCCGCCGCTCCCGCTCGACGCGCTGCCGTAGTGGCTCGCGTAGAATCGCCACGAAAGGCGCGCCGCGTCCAGTTCGTCGCCCAACGTCTGATACTCGAAGCACGGCCGCTGCGTTGGCCCATCGGGCGAACGATCGACCGTGATGGTATTGACTTTATCGTACGGATTTCCGCCGCAGCCCCAGTCGCCGTAAGGGAGGTCGACGCTCCAGGCGGCCTGCGCTGCGATAATGTACTGGTGCGCGACGAAGCTCTCGTCGAGCTGCGATTGAAACATCCGGTCGGCCAAGACGCCTTCGTGCGCCATATCGAAGTACGGTTGAGAGTCGGTGTGAGGGACGTAGACGTACTCCGGATATTTGATCGGTCCCTCAAAGGTCTCTTCGTGGTTAAATCCGTCCATGCGACAGTGCGTGCCGGGCAGATCGCCGTTGGGGGCATTGCAGGCCGCAAACATCGCGCTTGCCGAGTGATCGATGACGTACTGCACGCTGAGGGAGACCGGCCGCAACCGGACCGTTTCGCCGGTAGAAATCTTCCCACTATCCACGGTGTCGGCGCCGGGAAAACCATGAAACAAGTTGTCGAAGCTCCGGTTCTCTTGGACGATATAGACGACGTGGTCGATCTTGCCGGCGCCGGTTCCATTGAGGCCGTGAATCGGCCCACCGTTCTGCATGTAGGGCAGCGTACCGTTCGAGCACGCGGCGAGCCCAATTACAAAGGCCGGCAGCGCCGCTAGGCCTGCGCGAAAAAGACGAATCATTCAACCGGACTATGCCGCGCTAGGGGGGTCCTCCTCTTGCTTCGGTTCACGCGCAGCGAAGCTTGACGGCAGCGGACGCACCTCGCCCAACCGTCGATTACGCTTTGAACGCAAAGTAGACCGCGCCGACGATAAATAAGTAGCTCACGGCGTAATTCCACTTCGGTACCTGACCGAATACGACGATGGCGAAGACCGTGAAAACGATCAGCGTGATTACTTCCTGCAAAATTTTCAGCTGTGTGAGCGACAGCGCGCCGTAGCCGATTCGATTGGCGGGCACCTGAAAACAGTATTCGAGCAGCGCGATCCCCCAGCTGGCGGCGATGGCTAGAATCAGCGGGCTTTTCGTGTTCTTCAAATGCCCGTACCAGGCGATCGTCATGAAGAGATTGGAGCACGTCAGCAACAGGATCGTTGCAATAACGGGATAGCGGGCAATGATGGCAGACATGCAGGCCTCGTTCCCGGGCACGGCGCTCGCCAAAAGATTTAGGCGCGGCAAGCAGGGGATTTAGGTCAGCCTAAGTATTCTGTAAGGCATGCTTAAGTGGCTGGCTGCCTTGCTTATGCCGGCGTCTGGCCGCGTCGTGCGTTCGGACCGACGCGCGCGCAGCTCGTCGGCAGCATAGCGGACGTCACGCTCGATATCGTCTTTGCAATCGCCGTGACGCAGCAGCAGCACCGAAAAGCCCGGAGTCGGGAGACGACCGCGCAGCCGCCCTGGTTGCAGGTAGCCAGGCGGCCGTTCACCACCTCCAGGTCGGTTCGTCTTCCGGCTTCGGGCCTTTCGGTGCTGCTACTGACGACGTGCAGCATTTCCCAAGCGAGGGCTCGCGCGTAAAGCAAAGCCGCCAACAGCGATTTTCTTTCGCGAATAACGCCTCTTGCATTTGTGGAATTTTAATCCTTTGGGGGTACAGTGAGCGTATGAGTTCGGTGGCCCGAACGTTCTCGGCGGGACTTGCTCTCGCCGGCTTCGTGTGCCCTTTTGGCCGCGTCGCTGCAGGTACTTCCGCACCGATCACGCTCGAGCCGGAGAATACGCCGCCGGGCTACACCTTCGAGATGGACGTGGCGATGCGGATGCACCACTTTCCGTGGTTGCGCTTCAACATGCAAGGAAGCGGCGAGTACACGCCCGGGCAAAGCTATAAGGTTTCTTTTACGAAGACGCCGTGGTTCGTACCGAAACAGTCGCAAGGGATGGATCTTTCGATGATCGATCCGCTCTTATGGCCGCAGCGCTATACCTATGCTCCGACCGGCACGCACGACGGCATGACGACGTACGCGCTGCACGCAATTGACGACCCATCGCTTCGAGATGCTACCGTGTCGCTCGGACCGCAGGCGTGCACGCGAATCATTGACGCCAACTATACTAATGGGACGCACATTCACATGAAGATCACGCCGGCGATGGTCAACGGCTTTTTACTGCCGCAGACGCTCTCCGCCGACATCGACGAACCCCACCTCCCGCTATCGGCTGACGCCGCCTTCAAAAACTATGCGTTTAACGCGCCGATTTAAGCGCGGCGGCCCTCAGCCCGGTACGCTAACCACCATAGCCGAAAGCGTTTGGCTGCCGTTGCGGGAGATCGCCACGAGCTGCGCGCGCCGCAAGCGGCCGATCAGCTTACCCGATGCGAGGATGCTCGTCGTACTCACCTGCCGCGACCACAAGATGCCCCGACCGAAGCCCGATATGCTCGAGCGAATCGCGTACGAACTCGTGCGGCTGACGCGAGAAACGGTCGATCCCCCGGCCTACGGAGTAACCTGATAGAACGCGCTCATGCCGGCGTCCATGTGGTCGGCAACGTGACAGTGGAATAACCAGGTTCCCGGATCGTCGGGAACCATGTCGACCGTGAGCATTTGAGCCGGCATTAACGCGAGGACGTCGGTCCGTTGCTTGTTCCATAAAACGGTATTGCCGTGCCAGTGCGGGGTGTGAAAATCGAAGGCGTTGCCGATATCGATGACGTACCAGCGGACGCGTTGGCCCTGCTTCATCGTGATCTTCGGACCGTTCCCGTAAATATAGCCATTGATCGAAGCCTTGAAGTTTCCGTCGACGAACCCGCTGCCGTTGAGCGTAAAGGCGCCGTTGGCATCGAGCGGAATCGACTCGCTCCGTTCGGCTTTTTTGAGTTTCGGCGTGTACTCGGAGACGTTATCCATAAAATACCAGCTCTGGTTTTCGTTTACGATATGATAAACGGTCACGACTTCGCGATCGACGTCCTTCGGTGTGCCGTCGGGGTTGGCCATGCCGCGCGCCGTCACGACGATGGCTCCAACCAAGCCGCTATCCACATCCTTCTGCTCGTCGACGTGCGAGTGGTAGAGCCAGACGATCGAACTCGGGTCGTTGGGGCCGGGGCCCGCGCGTTCGGGAACTTGCCAGACGTAGGTGTAGGTTTGCCCGGGAGCGACGGCGCCGCCCATCTTCCCGGACGCAGCGCTGCCATCGTTATACGCCATTCCCTCAGCGCTCTTTTCGTAGAAGACGCCGTGCGGGTGGATACTGTACGGGCGGGTCGCGTTATTTTTGAAGACGACCTGGATCGTGTCTCCGACCTCGGCGTGAACGATCGGCCCGACGAAACCGAGATACGCGTCGGCGGCGGCCCGAGGCTTGAGCGTCGAAAACGTGGCGTCGGTGTATTCCCTGTAGATCGCCTTGCGATAGCTGCTGCCGATGTGATGGGCGTTATTCACCGCGTACGGGCGCTCCATCGCGTCGAACGGCTTGCCGGTGACCTCGTTGATACCAGCCGGCGCGTAGTTCCACGTCACCTCGTCGGCGGCGATGTAATAGGTTCGCGTCTGCCCGTCAGCGCGAGCAAGACTCGTGTTGCCCACCAATACAAGTAGAAAGAAAACGATGCCGGCACAAAAAATGCGCATGCTTCCACCTCCGATTACTAGGAGAGTGCGTAAGCGGGCTGCAGCTTCCTCTTTTTCGCCGGACAGTTTTTACGACACGGTTCGAAATGCCGCGCCGGCGATTCGGGCACCGCCGTTCTTCTCGATGACGCGAATCGCGGAGAGGCGATCGCGCATGGTCCGATAGGCGTCAAACCCGTGCCACGCCTTCTCATAAAAGCCCGTGTAGAGGCCGACGTCGTAGTGCGCCACGTACTGCGCGAGCGTGTTTCCTAAAGCGCAACGCGCTGCGCGAGCCCATCGCTCGCCGGCATTGATTTCGAGGAGCGCCGGAGAATCTCGGCCGCGTGGGAGATAAGATCGTCATCGCTCCCGATAAGTTCAAAGGGAGCTTGAGTGCGATGGACGCGGCGCGGGCCATGGAGAACGGCGTTTTGAGGGTGCGGCCGGCGGCTCGCTGTACGCTCTGCCCGATGGCAGACGGCGGCGAGGGAACCGTCGACGTGTTCTTGGAGCGCGGCGCGCAGCGCCGGACTTCGCGCGTTCGCGGCCCGCGCGGCGCTTGGGTCGACGCCGTCTATGCGCGTAACGGCCAAACGGCGATACTCGAGATGTCCAGCGCGTCGGGGCTCGGGCTGCTGGAGCCTTCCCAATACGATCCGACTCAGACCGACACGTTTGGAACGGGTCAGTTGATTCTCGCGGCACTCGACGGCGGCGCGACGAGGATTATTATGGGCATCGGCGGGAGTGCCACCAACGACGCCGGTACCGGTATGCTGCGCGCGTTGGGCGTTCGCTTCCTCGATGCGTCCGGCACGAAGATCGATGGAGACGTCCTCGAGTTCGCTCGGGTCGAATCGATCGATCTCGAGCCGCTTGACGCGCGAATTGCAGAGACGTCGATCGAGGTGGCGGTCGACGTCGATAATCCGCTCTGCGGTCCCGACGGAGCCACGCGCACGTTTGGTGCGCAAAAGGGCGCGACGCCAGAGCAGATCGAGCGACTCGAGAACGCGCTCGGGCACATCGCCGAAGTCAGTGCGCATACACTCGGCCGCGACGAGAGCGACGTTCCGGGCGCCGGCGCAGCCGGCGGGCTCGGCTTTGCTCTGTTAGCCTTTCTCGGCGCAAAGCTGCTTCCCGGCGTACGCCTCATCGCTCGCGAATGCGGCCTCGACGAACTCTTGTGCGACGCGACCCTCTGCTTGACCGGCGAAGGCAAGATCGATTTGCAGACGCTGCACGGAAAGACGGTATACGGCGTGGGAACCATCGCTCGCGAGCACGGCGTCCCGACAATTGCATTCGGCGGAGTGGTTGATCCGCAAGCCGAGCAGCGTCTCGCCGATGCCGGTATCGCCACTGTGGCGATTACGCCGGCCGGCATGCCGCTCGGCCAAGCGATGCGGTCGGCCGCAAAATTGCTAGAGGCTGCGGCCGAAAGAGCCGTTTCAGGCTAAGGCCTCGCGGGTATGCAAAAGCAATGCAGATCGACACGACACTTCTCCCGGTGCGAGGCGACGATGCGGTCGAGATTCTCCGCAACGATCACGACGTCATCAAAAGCTTGTTGAGGGAGCTGACGGGCGAACCGCCCCAAGAACGCAAACGCATATTCGATCGACTGGTTGGAGTTCTCACGATACACAATGCAACAGAAGAGAACCTCGTCTATCCGGCGATCAACAAGCTCGCCAGCGGCGAAGACGAATCGCAGCACCTGTATCACGAGACGGCCGAGGCCGACGTGCTTGCCTTCGAACTCGACGCGCTCCTCAAAGCGGGCGACGTTTCGCAGTTCGGGGTGAAAGCCGAAAAGTTTGAAACCGCCGTCTTGGCCCATATCGACGAGGAAGAGAACAAAGCGCTCCCGCGGCTACTCGAGATCGGTGATCCCAAAGAAGTCGAGGAGCTTGCGTCGGCCGTGCGCAGCTTCCGCAAGCAGCTTCACTTCGAAGCACCTGCCTGATCCTGACGGCGGGCCGCCTTGAGCGAACGCTTCAGCGTTTGCTCGAGCGGCTCGCCCTTCTTTTCCCAACCTTCCACGAAACGCAGCGCAAATCGCTCGTCGGGCGAGAGATCGCCGGCGGTTCGTTTTCCTTTTGCGCTTCGCAGCCGGCCGGGCAGCCGGCGTTGCGATGTATAGGTTTCGAGTACTGCGGGATGGACGTATGCCTTGCGGCAGACCGCCGGCGTATTCCCAAGGCGCGCCGCGACCCTTTCCAGCGCCGCGGTAATGTTTGTTTTGGCTTCGATCAGCTGCGCGGCAGGCTCGGCGAGGGCCCCGATGCACTCGACCGTTCCGATCCAAGTGCGAAAGTCTTTGGCGGAGAAATCGTCGCCGGCGACCTCGCGCAAGTAAGCGTTGACGTCGTCGGAGCTGATGCCCGCAACCGAGCCGTCTTCCTCGATATAGCTGAAGAGCTCTTCGCCGGGCAGATCGCGGCAGCGCTTGATGATCCGCGCGAGTTTGGCGTCGTCGAGGAGGACGCGCTGCTCCTTTCCGGTCTTGCCACGAAAGTGCAATCGGACCTCGGAGCCGGCGACGCGCACGTGGCGCGTGCGCAGCGTCGTCAGGCCGAACGAGTCGTTTGCCGCAGCGTACTCCTCGTTCCCCACGCGCAGGCCAGTCGCGTCGAGAAGCGACACGACGGCGGCGAGCACCTTGCGCCGCGAGAGCTCGCTGCCGGCGAGATCGGCGGCGACCGCTTTGCGAATCGCCGGGAGCGCGTGCCCGAACGCCACGAGGCGATGATACTTCGCCTCGTCGCGGACTTCGCGAAAGCGTTTGTGGTACCGGTATTGTTTGCGGCCACGAGCATCGCGACCGGTCGCTTGCAGGTGCCCGTTTGCGATGGGTGAGATCCAGACGTTCTCGTAGGCGGGGGGCACCGCCAGCGATGTGATGCGCTGCAGCTCAATCGCATCTCGCACCGCTTTCCCATTGGGATAAAAGTACGAGAAGTGCTTTCCGTGCTTGCGCCGCGTGATACCGGGTTTGCGGTCGTCGAGGTAGCGTAGTCCGGCTTCACGCGCTGCTAGCGCAGGATCGAGAGATTCGGCGACCATTCCGGCAGCATACCCAAAAGCACCCGAAACCTAGTGCTCGGCGCCTTCAATTGGCATTTCGCGGGTAAGAGTAGAAGCAATGTCTCTATCTCCGGAGGTCGCCGCGTGCCCGAGATGCCCGATCGAAGCGATCGAGGTTCGGGCGTACACCATTCCGACGCAATCGCCCGAATCCGACGGCACCCTCGAGTGGGATTCGACCACCTTGGTGTACGTCGAAGTGCACGCCGGCGGCGCGCGGGGGATCGGCTACACCTACGCCGACGTCGCCACCGCTAAGCTGATCGAGACGATCCTGAGGGAATGCCTCTTGCACGAAGACGCGATGAAGATCGGCGCGCGCTGGAACGACATGGCCCGCGTCACGCGCAACCTCGGGCGGGGAGGCATCACCTCGATGGCAATCTCCGCGGTGGACGTGGCGCTCTGGGATCTCAAGGGCAAAATTGTGGAACAGCCGGTCTTTGCTCTGCTGGGAGCCGCTCGGGACCGGGTCGCCGTCTACGGAAGCGGCGGATTCACCGCGTATTCCGAAGCGCAACTCTGCGCGCAGCTGGGAGGCTGGGTTCGCGACGGCATTCCGCGCGTAAAAATGAAGATCGGAAGAGACGCGAAGGGCGATATCGAGCGGGTCGCAGCCGCCCGCCGGACGATCGGTCCCGAGACCGAACTTTTCGTCGATGCAAATGGCGCCTACGCCGTCCAAGAAGCGATTTCGCAGGCGCAGCGTTTCGCCGAGCAGTCCGTCACCTGGTTCGAAGAACCGGTCTTTCGCGAAGATTACGCCGGCACGCGTGTCGTGCGGCAACACGCGCCACCCGGAATGGAAATTTCCGATGGCGAATACGGGTACGGACTCTACGACTTCGCGCGTATGATCGACTGTGGGATGTTAGACGTGCTTCAGGCCGATGCAACCCGTTGCGGCGGCTTTTCGGGCTTACTCGCGGTCGACGGGCTTTGCCAGAGCACCATGACGCCGCTTTCGACCCACTGCGCGCCGCATCTGCACCTGCACGCCGCAATGGCCTGCAAACGGTTGCGCCATGTGGAGTATTTCTTCGATCATTCACGCATCGAACGGATGCTCTTCGAAGGGTCTACCGACCCGGAAAACGGCTATTTATATCCCGACCCGGCACGTCCGGGGATCGGCCTCTCGCTGCGTCGCGCCGACGCGGAGCGCTATGCGGTCTGAAGCTCGGCCAAAACCGGCGAGCCGACCGGATCCGGTCGACCGTACCGATATCGACGCCGAGGGTTTAGAGGCCGACCTGCGCGCCTGCGTGCGCGGCGAAGTGCGCTTTGACGCTAGTACTCGCGCGATGTATTCCACGGATGCGTCGAACTATCGGCAGGTTCCCATCGGGCTCGTGCTTCCGAAAGACGCGAAGGACGTCGAACGGACGCTTGCAGCGTGCCGCAAGTTCGGGGCACCGGTCTTTTCACGCGGCGGCGGAACGAGCCTCGCCGGAGAGGCCTGTAACGCTGCGGTCGTGATGGACTTCAGCAAGTACATGAACCGCGTCGTCGCCATCGATTGGGACGCCAAGACCGCGCGCGTGCAGCCGGGCTGCGTGAATGACGACCTGCGCGACAAAGCCGAAGAGCGTCATCTCACCTTCGGCCCCGATCCGGCAACTCATAACCGCAATACGTTCGGCGGAATGATCGGCAACAATTCGTGCGGCATGCACGCGCAAATGGCCGGAAAGACCGAAGAGAACGTCGAGGAGCTGGACATCGTTACCTACGACGGGCTGCGCCTTACCGTAGGGAAGACCTCCGAACGAGAGCTCGAGCTGATTGTCGCGCAGGGCGGCCGGAAGGGAGAGATCTACCGTAAGCTTCGCGACCTCCGGGATACGTATGCCGGCAGAATCCGCGAAATTTTCCCCGACATTCCGCGGCGCGTCTCGGGCTTTCCGCTCAACGAACTGCTCCCCGAGAACGGGTTCAACGTCGCCCGAGCGCTGGTTGGCACCGAGAGTACCTGCGTAACGGTCGTCGAGGCGACCGTTCGGCTCGTGCACAGTCCGCCGCATCGGGCGATCGCAATCTTCGGTTTTGCGGACCTGGCCGCCGCTGCCGACCACGTACCCTTCTGCGACGAGCACGGCCCGATCGCGCTCGAAGGCATGTCGTCGTCGATGTTTGAGTTTATGAAGCTCAAAGGCGAGCCGGACACCGGCCGCTCGATGTTTCCATCTGGGGACGGGTGGTTGATCTGTGAGTTCGGGGGCAATACGAAAGAACAGGCGGCCGCGCACGCACGAAAGCTGATTGAGGCCTTTCAGCAACGCCCAAAGCCGCCGTCCATCAAGTTTTTCGAAGACCACGAGCGGCAAGAGCAGTTCTGGGCGTTTCGCGACAATGCTCTCGGCGCTACGTCGAAGATTCCAAACCAAACCGACTACTATCCGGGATGGGAGGATTCTGCAGTCGATCCCAAGCGCCTCGGCGACTACATCCGCAAGTTTCAGGCAAAGCTCGACGAGTACGGCTACAAGGGATCGATCTACGGACACTTCGGGCAAGGCTGCGTCCACGTCAGCATCAACTTCGATCTGTTTAGCGCCGCGGGGATTGCAAAATACCGCGCGTTCGTGACCGAGATGGCGCACATCTGCGTGGAGCACGGCGGTTCGCTCTCCGGCGAACACGGCGACGGCCAGGCACGCGGAGAGCTGCTCCCCATCATGTACGGCGAGGAGCTGGTTCGGGCGTTCTGGGAGTTCAAGTCCATCTGGGACCCGCAGCACAAAATGAATCCGGGGAAGGTCGTCCACCCTTACAAGCTCGACCAAAACTTGCGTTGGGGAACCTCGTACGAACCGTGGGAACCGGCGACGCATTTCTCGTTTCAAGGCGATCACGGGAGCTTCGCTTTCGCCGCCAACCGCTGCGTGGGAACCGGAAAGTGTCGCAAGCACGACGCCGGCACGATGTGCCCGAGCTACATGGCCACCAAAGAGGAAGCCTACTCAACGCGCGGACGGGCGCGCCTGCTCTTTGAAATGCTCGAAGGAGACCCACTGAAAAATGGGTGGCAGGACGAAGGCGTAAAGGACGCCCTCGACCTTTGCCTCTCGTGCAAAGGATGCAAAGGCGAGTGTCCGGTCAAGGTCGATATGGCGACCTACAAAGCCGAGTTTCTTTCGCACTACTATGAAAAGAAAAGGCGCCCGCGAGCAGCTTACGCCTTCGGTTTGATGTACTGGTGGGCCCGCGTGGCGGCGCTCGCGCCGCGGCTTGTCAATGCGCTCACGCAGACGCCGGGTCTGCGCGATCTCGCGAAGTGGTCGGCTTCGGTGGCGCCCCAGCGTACGATTCCGCTCTTCGCGGCGCAGACGTTTCGCGCGTGGTTCGAACGGCGGCCGAAGCGCAACGCCGGCAACGCGGAGGTTATCTTGTGGCCCGACACCTGGAACAATCACTTTCACCCGACGACGGCTCAAGCGGCGGTGGAAGTCCTCGAGGATGCCGGGTTTGCGGTTACGATTCCGGCCGTGCAGCTCTGTTGCGGGCGCCCGCTCTACGACTACGGAATGCTCGACCTCGCCAAGAAAATGCTTCAGGAAGTACTGGAAGCGTTGCGTCCGGCGATCCGTCGAGGAGTCTGCGTCGTCGGTTTAGAGCCCAGCTGCGTTTCGGTCTTTCGCGACGAGCTGACCGACCTGCTCGGGCCCGATGAAGACGCCAAGCGCCTCAAAGAGCAGACTTACTTGTTGACCGAGTTTTTGGCACAGAAAGCGCCTGGCTATGCGCCGCCGCGCCTCATTCGCAAAGCGCTCGTGCAGCAGCACTGCCATCACAAGTCGATCCTCGACACCTCCGGCGAACGTAAGCTCTTCGACGCTCTCGGGCTCGACTACACGGTACCCGATACCGGCTGCTGCGGAATGGCCGGGCCATTCGGCTTCGATGCCGCTCATTACGAGGTTTCAATGACGATCGGTGAACGCGCCCTGCTGCCCAGGGTACGCGCCGCCGACGAACGGACGATCGTCGTCGCGGACGGCTTCAGTTGCCGCGAGCAGATTGCTCAGGCGACCAAACGCGAGGCGATGCACCCGGCTCAGGTGCTGAAAATGGCGTTGGACGATCGCGGACGAGACCTCGACGACCGCTTTCCGGAGCGCCGCTTTATGCCGTCCGCGCGGGCGCAATCCGCGCGAGCGGCACGGGAAGGCGCCCTCGGCCTCCTCGTTCTCGCCGGCATCGCGGCAGCTGCATGGCTAGCGCTTTCGAGGCGGCGCTGATGCGAGCGTCCCGGGTGGTCATTCTCGGCGGAGGCTTCGCCGGCGTGGCGACCGCGCGAGCACTGGCTCGGATCGCTCGGCACCGCGTCGAGGTTACGTTGGTGAGCCGCCAAAACTTCATGCTGTTTACCCCAATGCTGCCCGAAGTCGCCGCAGGATCGGTCGAAGCGCGCGACATCATGCAGCCGCTGCGAGTTGCACTCCCGAGTGGGACCTTCGAACTGGGCGATGCGATTGGCGCGGATCTCGGCGCGCGCACCGTTACGATACAACATCCGCTCACCCGCGACATCAAGCACATCCAATACGACGAGCTGGTGCTCGCACTCGGCGCGACCGCCTCGACGATGGGCGTCCCCGGCGTGGAGCGCTTCGCCGTGCCGCTCAAGACCGTCGCCGATGCAGAGATCGTGCGCGGACGCGTCATCGGCGCGCTTGAAGTAGCCGCCAAAAGCCGCGATCTTATCGAGCGCGATCGCCTGCTGCGCTTCGTCATCGTCGGGGGAAACTTTACCGGCGTCGAGCTGGCCGGAGAGCTGCAGGCCTTTCTCGATTCGATTTTACCCTACTATTCGGCGATCGATCCAAAGCAGGTCGAGGTCGTCATCCTGGAGTCGGCTGGAAGTTTGCTCGGGCGACTTCCGAAGCAGTTCGGGAAATACGCGGCCGCGGTGCTGCGCCGGCGCGGTGCGCAGTTGATCTTAAATCAGGAAGCTGCCGCGGTCGACGCGCACGGCGTCGAACTCAAAAGCGGAAAGCGACTTTCCAGCGCTACCGTTCTGTGGGCAGCCGGCGAGAAGCCGTCTCCCCTTGCAGCCCTCCTAGGCTTGAAGACGAACGAGCACGGCGCAATCGAAACCGGCCCTGATTTCGCCGTTGCCGGGGCAGAGCACGTTTGGGCGCTCGGCGATTGCGCGGCGGTTCCCAAGCCGCAAGGCGGCACTTACGCGCCGCTCGCGCAAAACGCCGTGCGCGAAGGGCCGCTTCTCGCGCGCAATATCGCGGCGCGACTGCGCGGAAAACCCACGCGAAACTTTCGCTATCGCGAGCTCGGGCAAATGGCTTCCTTGGGCAATAGGACCGCGGTGGCAGAGCTGCGAGGGGGTCATATGCTCACTGGACTCGCCGCCTGGATCGTCTGGCGCGCGTACTATCTCAGCACCCTTCCCGGCTCGGGGCATAAGACGCGGGTCGCGCTGGGGTGGACGCTCGGACTTGTATTTCCTCCCCGCCTCTCGCGGATGCCGATGGTCGAGGAGCCCCAGCGTGCGGCTAGCTGATCGGGTCGCAGTCGTCACCGGCGGCGACACGGGAATCGGAAAAGCGCTGTCCTTGAGTTTCGCGCGCGAGGGCGCGAGCGTTGTGGTCGACTACTTCGGCGAACGGCAAGCGGCTGCGTCGCTCGTGGACGAAATCGAAAACTTTGGAGGCAAAGCGTACGCCATCGACGCCGACGTGAGCAAGCCCGATGAAGTCACCGAGTTGGCGGCCCGCGCGGTGCGGCACTTCGGTGGCATCGATATCTTGATTAACAACGCCGGACTCGAACACAAAGCACCGTTCCTGGAGACTCCGCTCGAGCAATGGAACAAGGTGATATCGGTCAACCTCACCGGCGCTTGGCTCTGTTCGCAAGCTGCTGCCAAGCAGATGGTAAAGCAAAAGCGCGGCGGCCGCATCATCAACATCTCCTCGGTACATGAGGAGTTGGCGATGCCGACCAACGCACCGTATTGCGCCTCAAAGGGCGGCATGCGGATGCTGATGCGGACGATCGCGGTCGAGCTTGCCGAATACGGCATCACGGTCAACGACGTCTGCCCCGGCGCAGTCGACACGCCAATGGACGCCAAGCTCAAGCGCGACCGAAAAAAACACGAGGCCCTCCTCGCGGAGATTCCGCTGCGTCGAATGGCCACGCCCGATGAGATCGCCGAACTGTGCGTCTTCTTGGCATCGGAAGCCGGCGCGTATATCACGGGCGCCTCGTACGTCATCGACGGCGGCATGACCAAGCAATCCGGGAGCCTCTAGTGGGCGACCACGCCGAATCCTACGAAATATCCGATACGGAAATGGCGGCCGGCAGCACGTTCGGCGGCCCCAAGTGCGTCTGCACCGTCAAAGCAACCGGCGCCATCGAAAAAGTCTATTCGAGCGACTGCGGCAAAACGTTGATTGGGACGGTCGTCACGCATCATTGGGATCGCCGCACCGGTATCGCTTTAACCTCCCTGCCGGGTTCCTTCGTGATTCACCCCGCGCATCAAGAGCATCGCTTCGCATTATCGAACGGTGTGAACGTGAAAGAGATCATCTTCGTCCTAAGCGGCAAACCCGACGGGGACGACGTCGACCCGCCGGCCGTCTACTATGAGGTGGAGTTATACAATCCAACGGCGGTGGCGGTCGCAATCGAGAGTTACGGGTTCGCGATGCTGCGCGGAGAGACCGGCCACGACGTACGTACCGCCTTTGACAAGCGCCACAACGCACTGGTTGCGTTCAATAAATCGGACGAAGCGATCGTTCGCGCATTCGCGTGTTCGTCGCCGGTGACAAGCTGGGAAGTCACCATGAACCACGGAAAGGCCATCGCTAAGGACTGGCCCGGGATCTTAAACAACGACGCCCCGCCTCAGGCATCCGATCCGTTGGGGGTGCTGCACCTCAGCCACGAGTTGAAGCCCAAGGGCCGCGCGCGGTTTTGCTTCACGATAACCTTTTCGACCAGCGGCAAACGCGAGATGCTTCGCGCGCTGAAGGCCTTACCGACGGCAACCGAGGCCCTGCGCTCTACTCAAAACTATTACGACGAAATCCTCAACCGCTCGGTCGTCCTCACCCCCGACACGCAGGTCAACCGCGGCGTATTCTGGGCGAAGGCAAACATGCTGCGTACGATGCTCTTTGCGCCAACGGGCTGGTGTTTCGTCAACGATCCGACGCGCTCGAATAACAGCGTTGCCCGCGACACCGCGTGGTTCGCCTTCGGAGCCGACTACATCGTGCCCGAGTTTGCGCGAGAGTCGCTGCTCTGGTACGCCGAGCACCTGGAGCGGCGCGGCATGGTCGTCGAGTACTACGACGTTCGAAACGGCAAATCCGAAGACTACGGCCTCAACATCAACGATAACACCCCGTTGCTGATCCTCGCCCTCTGGCATCACTACAACACGACGCAAAATTTTGCGTTTTTGAAGCGCGTCTATCCGGCAGCGCGCAAGGCTGCGACCTATCTTCTCTCGCAGCGAAACGCTCAAGGCCTGGTCTGGTGCACGGCCAAAGGCACCGCAGACTGGGGCATCGTCGGGTGGCGCAATGTTATTAAGGATTATCGCTTAGCCGGCGCAACGACCGAGGTGAACTCCGAATGCTACGCCGCGATTCAGACGGTGTCGCGCATGGCGCGCGTTTTGGGCAAACATGAGGAGAGCCGGCGCTTCAAATCCGAAGCCGAAGCGCTCAGAAACGCGATTAACACTCATTTGCTCAACGAAGAAACCGCGCTCTATTACCTGAACATCGATGCCGACGGGGTGCCTCACAGCGACGTTACCGCCGACTTGGTCTTTCCGGTCATGTTCGGAGTTGCCGACGCCGAAACGGCCGCGGGAATCATCAGCCGCCTGAGCGCCGAAGAGTTCTGGACCGAGGCCGGTATTCGGACGGTGCCCCGCAATGCGGTCGACTACGGGCCGGTCCACGGTAACGGATTGCTCGGCGGAGTCTGGGCCGGGGCGGCCTTTTGGTACGCCTTTGCCGCGGCAAAATTCAATCCGAGCTCGATGGCAGAGTCGCTATCGCAAGCGTTCGCGCACTACTCCAAAGATCCGCGCCGCAACAACACCGTGCCGGGCCAGTTCTCCGAATGGCTGCACGGCGAGACGCTCGTCAATCAAGGCATGATGCTCTCACCGTGGTTTCCGCCGCGCTATCTCTGGGCCGCAATCGAAGGCGCGGCCGGTCTCGATCTTTCAGATAGCTCGCCCACGATTGAACCGCGGCTCGCTCCGGATTGGAAGTGGCTCGGCGTTCGCGACGTACCGCTAGGAGAAGTGCGCCTTTCATGGTTCGCCGTACGCGTTCCCGAACTACGGCTCTACACGAACTACCACTTTGCGCAGTCCACGGAGTACCTCGCCTACGATACCGACATCTCACACAAGCTGACCATCGGCGGTGGCGCCGCGGTCGCCCTCGCATTCCGGCGGGGTGAGGAGTGCGTTCTATTCGTGGGAAATACGGCCGATCGCACCATCACGACGGCGATTAGCGCCCGCGAACACTTTACGGGATCGTACGCGGTCCGGCATTTCAGCAGCCTGCGTGGCGAGTGGACAGAAGACGGTACGGTAAGCGCCGATGAGTTGAAAACAGGCATTCCGGTTCAGATCGAGCGCAAGGGCTTTTCCGTCTTCGAACTGCGGCAGGTCGCCTAAACGTGGATAGGAGCGTCGAGCGCTTCGGAGTCAGCGAGTTCACGACGTGGCCGTGGTCCTTCGAGCGCGACGTCGAGCGCTTCTCCGCCCATAAATTCGACGCAATTGAGGTTTGCGAGTTTAAGCTCGATCGCAACGACTACGCACCGCAGCTCCGCAGCATCGCGGCGTCGGGGTTGACGGTGAGCTCCGTGCAGTCTACGGTCCATTCACTTTTCCCCGACAGCCTCGCGCCGCAGCCCACCGCTCCCGAAGATCGCCTGCGCCACATCAAGGACGCCATCGCGCGAATTGCGCCGCACGTTCCGCAAGGGACGCCTTTCGTCGTCATCACGGGGGCCGCGCCGGGCGGCAATGCGGCGATGGTGTACGATCGCTGCCTCAAAGATCTGCCCGATCTCGCGGATTTTGCAGCGCGATACGGCGTACGCGTGGCGTACGAGCCGTTAAACCCAATCCTCTTCAACACCGACACCGCGTTGTGGGGGCTGGATCAGGCGCTCGCGATGGTGCGGCGCATCGATCATCCGGCTCTTGGCATCTGCCTCGATACCTGGAACATCTTTCAGACGCCCGATCTGCACGACGTGATCCGAAGCTGCAAAGAGTCGATTTTACTGGTGCAGGTCAGCGATTGGCACCGGCCGCGATCGGGCGCCGACCGGATCTGCCTGGGCGACGGCCAGATCGATACGGCCGCCATCGTACGGAGCGTACGAGAGACCGGCTACACGGGAACCTACGTACTCGAGATTTTCTCGGCCGAGTCGCTGCCGGATTCCATCTGGCGTGCCGACCTCGACGCCGTCGTGCAAAAGAACGCTGCGGCATTCTCACGGATCTGGAGAGAAAGCGATCTGAGTCTTCATGCTGCCAACTAAGATTTACGATCTCAGCCAGCCGGTCTTTACGAACTGTCCGCAATACTCCGATGCGAACCCGCGCCCGGCGCAGATCCGCCTCTTCTATACACTCGCGGTTCAGGGCGTGAATAAGGAGATCGTCGAGATCAGCACCCACACGGGAACGCACTGCGACGCGCCCTTTCACTTCTTCGATGACGGCGCCACGATCGATCAAACGCCGCTCGAGTCGTACGTGGGACCTGCCGAAATCCTCGACCTTCGCCAACACGTTCCCGGGTCTTCGATCGCGCGCGCCGACATCGCGCGGTCGGCAGATCGCATCGACCCGGGGGATATCGTTTTGCTCAATACCGGCGGCGGACGACGGCGCGCGAACAGCAAAGACTTCTTGACGGACTACGTCTACCTCGAAGGCGAGGCGGCTCAACTTCTCGTCGATCTCGGCGTCAAAGGAGTGGGCATCGATGCGGTGAGCATCGGCGCCTACGACGATCCCCAAAAAGGCGGCGCTCCACATCGAGCCCTGCTGGGCAACGGCAGGTTCATCGTGGAAGAACTCTTTTTCCCCGCCGAAGTGATGGACGGCCGAAAGCGCCTCTTCTGCGCCGCGCCGATCAAACTGCAGGGCTGCGGCGGCGCGTGGGCACGGGCCATGCTATGGGAGTTTGACTAGCCGGCGTCCAAAACTTTTGGGGGATGGCGTTCTCTTTTAAATTAAAACCTTTCGTCGAATGAGTTTTGCACTACAAATGGCACGGCCATTTTGCGAGATCGTGGAGCGTAAAGGCTTTGCTACCTATCTGCCTTTGTACATCGTGCGCGGCACGCGATTTCCGTCGAACCCCAGCAGAACGGCCTCCACAGCCCAGATCGCTTGAGCATATTTGAAATGCGTAAACCTGTACCGCTCTATCTTTACATCGCCGCCACCGTCGTGGGCGGCATCGCGGGTTGGACGGGCGTTGCAGAAGGAGCTTGGTGCTCCCCTCCATGGCTAACGTGTATTGTGTTGACCCTTCCGCAGGCGATTTTTGGCGGACTTTTATTCGCGCTTCCCTCGTTGATCTTCGCTGCTCTACTCGTTGTGGTTTTGAAGTACGGCGCCAAAGTGCGCTTTTCACTCCTTGCTATCGCGCTGTTGTCGTTATTTATGTGGGCAACTGGCTTTGTACTTGGAATCAGTCCGGAAATGCATGGCAGGGGGCCCTAACGGATATCATTGAATTGTTCGACTTGTACGTTCGGTAGGGCTAGTGCCCGTAAAAGCGTGTAACATCGGGTTTGATCTCCTGCCGGGGACTCGAGCCTCTGCGGTCCAACTCTCGCGCTGTGAAGCGCAAGCGAAAGGACCGAATGCAATCTCTCAAACTTACGCCTGAACAGCGATCGGCATTTGCCGAACTGTTGGGCAATAAAGACGTCGATTCGCTGCGCGGCATGCTAACGCTGGTCTACGATGCCGCCATCCGGGCACAGTTCGACGATCATATCGGCGCTCAACTGCACGAACGCAGCGAGGAGCGAAACGATCGACGCAACGGCACCCGTAGCCGCGGTCTTAACACCCGTGCCGGCACGCTCGACCTGGAGATTCCGCGTTAAAGGCGTCTCGGGCGAAAATCGCCTCCACATCATGCGTGGCAGCATCGTGGATGAAGCAAACAACGCCCATATCGTGGAGGTCTTCGCGCGATCGGGCTGGACCCGGGTTAAGCTGCGAATCGCAATCGACGGGCAAAAAGTCGCAAGTGAAGATTTCTAACCCGCAAACGCGGGGGCCTAAGGATTCATGGCGGGGACGGTCCGCGTGACCTCGTCGAGTTCGTCGTATCTGCGGAGCTTGTAGATCGCTATCGAAATCAGCCAACTCACGAGAAACACACCGATGATGACGAAGCCGAGCGTTCCGAAGTTATCGCTGAGCGTTCGCAATCCGTCCCAGGCTCCGCCGCTTAAATGCAGCTGCGAGGCAACCACCGTCGCGGCTTCGATGCCGCCGACGATCAGCGCCACCAGCACCGATACGAGCGTAATTACGAGGTTGTAATAGAGCTTGCGCAGCGGCTTGACGAACGCCCAGCCGTACGCCCCCAGCATTAAAATCCCGTCGGTCGTATCGACGAGCGACATCCCTGCCGTAAAGAGCAGGGGAAATACCAAAATCGTGTAGACGGGGAGACCTTTTCCGGCCTCAACCGCTGCGATACCCAGGAGACCAACTTCGGTAGCGGTGTCGAAGCCCAGTCCAAAGAGGAGACCGATGGGATACATCTTCCAACTCGCGTCGACGAGGTTGATCAACGGACGAAAGAACCGGCCGATCAGGCCACGCTGATCGAGCATGTCGTCTACATCTCGCCGATCGTAACCCTCGCCGCGACGGACGGAGCGGAACGCGCGGAAGATGTCGAGTAGCACGAACGCGTTGATGGCGGCAACCAGAAACAGAAAAGCCGCCGATACCGACGTTCCAACCAGTTGCCCGACCTGCTCGAGCGCCGGGAGATGGTTTTTGACGACCGCTGCGGCGATCGCAATCCCAGCCGTTAGCGCAAACACGACGGTCGAGTGACCGAACGAGAAAAAGAAACCGACGCCGGTCGACCGTTTTCCGTCCTGCATCAGCTTGCGCGTTACGTTGTCGATGGCCGAGATATGATCGGCGTCGACGGCGTGTCGTAAGCCGAAGGTATAGGCGAGTAGCGCCGTGCCGAGCAAGAGCGGACGCGACGCGAAGAGCCAAAAGGCCAAGCCCCAGGCGGCGCAGTTCAAACCAATTAGAAAAGCGTACAGCGCGGCGATCCGATTACCCAGACTCATCGATCGATCTCCGCCAGCATCCGGCGCGCATCGGCGGCGTAGACCGGGTGAAACTGCGGATCGGCCGCTAGTGCGGCCGTAAGCCGGCGGCGCGCCTCATCCGCATGCCCGGTGCGCCAGGCAATCACGGCGGCGTGGTACTGTAACTCGGGATCGGCGGTATCGTAGCGCATAGCGCGCTGGGCGTAGACCCGCGCCTCGGTCCAGCGGTTCATTGCGGCTAAGACCCAAGCAATCGTATCGTCGGCGTAGACTTCATCGCCACGCTTGGCTATATCGGAGCGCGCAGCCGCCAGCGCGTCGCCCAGATGCTCTTTGTGTTCCGCGTAGTACATTGCCAAAAGCCGGTCGTTGATGCCTTGAACGTTGAACAGCCGCTGCTCCGCGCGGATGAGCGCGTCGGTTCTGCGCGCGGCGGCTTCGTCGCCCAGGGCGCGCTGCGCGTCTACGACATATCCCAAGGCTTGTGGCAGCGGGTAAAGGTCGGCGCTGCGCTGGGCGCTGTTCAAAGCTTGCTTCCACTCACCGCGCGCCCGATAGAACTTTGCCTGAAACAACAGCGCCATGGCGTTGTCGGGGAAGATGCGCAATGCCTCTTCGAACTCGGCACTCGCGGTTGTGGAATCGCCTGCTTCAAAGGCGAGTTGGGCATCGCGCAGGTGGTACCACGAGCGGGTGTAGGCCGGAACGCTGCTCATGCGGTCGACCAGCTGGGTCGCCTCGGAGACTTCGAAGCGTGCCGCTCGCAAGTTTCCGGTCAGTTCGTTATAGCGGGCACGGATCGAAAGCCAGGTTGGGTTCGGGTCCTGTGCCGTCGGACGAGCCAAAATCTCGTTGGCCTCGCGGTAGCGCCCGAGCTCCATCAGAATCGAACCGATTTGGGCGCGTGCGTTGTCGTCGAACGGTGTCGCTCGCAGCGCCGCTCGCTCCGCGACGAGCGCCTCGGAAAAACGGTGAAAAGCGATGTCGCTGGATGCGATGACCCCAAGTGCGGGCACGTTGCCCTGCGGCTGGAGCGCAAGCGAACGCGTGGCCATCGCGTGAGCGCGGGAGACGTCGGTGAGGTCGCCGGTTTCCCGAAACCGCTGCAGATATTGGCCGGCCAGCATTCGCTGCGTGATTTGGTCGGCGGGATCGCTCCGAACTTGGTTTTCGTAGAATGCAATCAGACGATCGCGCGAGCGATAGTCGGTCTGGATCGGGGCGACCGGTACTCCGTTTGCTCGCGCGCCGCGCTGAGCAAACCACGGCCACGCGGCGCCAAAGGCGACCGCCGCCACGAGGGCGACGATCGCAGTTGGTGTCTTCACGTTTAGAGAGGCGCCTGAACGTACGGGAACTTCGTCGTATTGTTCTTATCGTATGCGACGTTGTCCGTCGTTAAGCATGGGGCTTCTTTGCCATCGTCGGGGATCAAGCCGAGCGCGGAGAGCGTATTTCCAAAGAGTGCGCCGAGCGAGATGTCGATGACGTCGTCGTCGAGGCCGCGTCCGCCGAACTTGCTGCCCGTCGCGCCGCCGGTCTCGTAGCCGAGATACGAGGCCGTCGTGACGTCTTGTGAGAGATCCGCCTTCATGACGTTCGGATAGAGGATCGCCTGGAGAGTCGCAGCGGTCTTCTTGCTCCGAAACATCAGTGAGAACGAACCTATCTGTTTGTGGAGAACCGGATCGGCGTACGGTTCCGAGCGGTTGGTTTTATTGTGATCTTCGAACGCTTCGAAGGCTTCCTTCACGGCCGGCCTCGAGAGCAGTTCGATCTGCTTGTAGACGGTCTGTCCCGGCATGGAACTCGGCCCGACCGGTCCTGGAGTGAATCCGCTGGTCGAGTTCGAGGTGCAGCCGCCGACGATTGCGCCGGCGAGGACTGCGCCGACGAGCGCAATCTTGAATTGCAAAGTCATTTTCGTTGCTTCTCCTTACTCAGCGTGGCCGCTGGCGGTGGCGGTCGTAGCCCAGAGCCCGATCACGCCGGGCGAACCACCGGCTGGCGCGAGCATCGACTTGGGCATCTCGATGACGATCGAGATGACGTTGTAGGGCGACAGCAGGTCGTGCGGTTTTGCGATGACGCACCCGTTCGATCCCGCGGTCCCAAAATCGACGCCGTTGAGGACGATCTTCTGCTTTTTCGAAGAGAAGCGGAAAGAGGTCGCGGTCGGCGGCGGCGGATTGGGATGGTTCATGTAGTTGCGATCCGGGATGATCTTGAAGAACTGAGCAAGGTCGAAGAAGAACGGATCGCGGCGAGGGCCGACAAAGATCTTGATCCCGCCTTTGAGTTTTGCAACTTGGCCAAACTTAAACGTTCCGGTCTTCGCAACTGTCGTATTCGCCGTCCCCACTTCGTTGGGTTTCGCGGGGCCGTAGAGGGTGATGTGCTGCGACGTTCCACTTGAATCGGCGGTGAACTGCAAAACGGTGTTTTCCGCAAACGAGTTGGACGAGACGCCGGTGTTGGCAATCTTGAACTGATACAGAACGTTGGGGTCGAGCGCGATTCCGCCGGTCATGCCGGTGGGAATCAGCGGCCGAACGTCCATCACGAGGGCGACCCTCGAAGCGTCGGTTGGGTTTGGAAAGGCGTAGACATCGGTGATGTCTGCCAGAGGGTTGGCGACGACCGTCGGTGAGTCTTGGTGGTCCGACCCGCGGGCTGCGCTAAACGAATAGAGCGAGATCGCGAAGGCCAGCACAAAGATCGATCCGATCGTTCCAACGGAACGGAACAGGCTCATGTGAACTCCTTTGTGACCAGTGTGCGGTGCGCCGACCGCGGTGAGAGAGAGACGGGGATGAGAGCGAAGGCCGCGATCGCGAGCAGCGTAACGCCTACCACGGCGAACGTTGAGACGCGAAGACCCCAATCGGTCAGGCCCTGCGCGAGCATGATAGCGCCGATGATCGATATGACGCTCGAAGTGAGAAAGGGCGCGAATCGCGCTACGACGGCGTATCCGGATCGCCGTTGGAGCCACGCCGCCCCGTGCACGACGGCAACTCCGAGCCCGGTAAGGATGGCCGCCAAGCCCAGGCTGAAGACGACGATAAGCAACAGGCCATACCCCACGCGGTGCAAGTGCAGCGCGGTCAGCAGCACCACGATTGCGGCTGGACACGGCGCGATTCCGCCACTCATCGCGGCGATGACGGCGCCGCGAAAGTGCAGCGGCGCCGAGCCCGGAATCGCATGCGAATGCGCGTGAGCGCCTTCGTGAACGTGGTCGTGTGCCATTCCGCGATGGTGCGCGTCTTCGTGTTCGCGATCGTGCAGCCGGCGGCCGACGGCCGATGAAAGGCTCAACGCGCCGATCGCGGCAACGGCCGCGCCCGATATCACCGTGATCCAAGCGAACAGGCTCTCCGTCGCAAACCCCGCGGCCACGAAGAGCAACAGGCCGAGGAGCAGCACGGCGATCGTATGCGCGAACGTAAGAGCAGCCGCCAGAACGACGGCTTGCTTAAAGGTAGCTCGCGCACCGACGAGTGTGAAGGCCAGCAGCGCCTTGCCGTGGCCCGGCTCGAGACCGTGCAAGGCTCCCAAGCCAAACGCCGCAAGCACCGTTAAGAGTACGAGCAGCGGCGTCTGCCGGTCGCGCGAGAAGAGGTCGCTCAACGCGGATGTGCGCACGAGTGAAGCAGCGCCCCAGCCTGAGGATCCGTCGCCGCTCACGTGCACGCGGGCGATCCGTCCGTCGGCCAAAACGTCGAACGTCGCGGCGTCGTTATGGCGCGGGGAACCGATGAGCGCGTTAGGATAATTGCGGAGCGCGTTGGTCGGATCGACCAGCCCGGGAAGGATAAGATCTTTCCAACCGATTCGGCGATCGGCATAGACTCGGTCTTGCACGGCGATCGTGGAACCGAGCGGCAGTGCTGCGGTGAAGTCACCGGTCCAGTAGAGCGTCGGCAACCCCCCCGCACCCGGCCGCGTATGCGCAGACATCGCCCGTAGTCGCAGCGGCAGGGCGTTCCCATTAGCCCGCAGGGAGAAAGAGGTCGACACCACGGACGCCTCGTCGATTTCCCACGCCCGCATGCGCGCCGGGGTCCATTCACCCGTCGCATGCATGATTTGAAACGTCGGAATCTCTGCGATGTCGAGAACGTAGTGCACGCGCAGCTTGCCGCCTTCGGGTTGGAGAACGGCGAGGTGGTTGATCGTGAAGTTTCCTAGCGGATGCGCGGGGGCGCGGCCGTTGCACGAGAGCACAAGGAACGCGCTAAGCGCGACGAGCGATCCAAGCCGGGCGATTCCAAGTAGCAACGACATCCCTCCGTTGGCCTATCAAACGGGCCGGAGCCGCCTTTGGATTGCGGAGCGCGGAAAAAGTTTCGAGTCGGCTCGTTAGCGCAGCTTAACGAGGGCGATCGGCTGAGTGGTCGGCTGTTGCGACCCGCCCGCGGGCACGACGCTTACGGCCACCGCGACGACAGCCGACGGCCACACCGTCTGGCATGAAGTTCGAAATTCGTCGTCGGCAACACGTCAATCGCCTGGCTGCGTGGCACCCGCGCGATCCAAGGAGCGAAGTTGCCCTCCCGATACGACTCCGGAGCCCGCCATCTCTTCAAAAATACGTTCTGAGTAACATCGTCCGCTCAATTTGCACGGGAGAGCTCGAAATGCCAAGCCGTCTTTCTTTACTAAACCCTCAAATGCCCCACGTTAGTTATCCGGGTCGTTGAAACCGGCGTAGTAGTGCGAGCCGTCGCAGAACGGTTTGTTCTTTGAATGGCCGCAACGGCAGAGCGCATAATGCTCGAGAGAAGCACCTTGATTGCGCGGCTCGCCCTCGAGTTCGATCCCTCCCCGGACCCAATAGCTCTGATTGTGCGCAACGACGATCTCCGCTTCGCGCTCTTCGCCTTGGTAACGGGCTCCGTCTTTGATGAAGCCGAGCGCACCTGACGGGCACTCCTTGACGATCGCCTCAATTCGATCGGGCGCGCCGCCCTTGGGAGTAACGAACGGCTCGCCGGAAGCGTGAAAGACCTGCGGCAGGTGATCGGTGCAGTTACCGAAGTGCGCGCACGTGCCGCGGTTGTCGAGTACGGTAATATCTTCGGTTTCGTACGTATCCAGACGATCGGCAGTTCGATCCGGCTTCTTTATGCTGCAGAAATTGATCTGCGCGTGGGTCCCGTCGCAATAGGGTTTGAAATGCGATCCGCCGCAGCGGCAGAGCGCCAGGATCGGCCGCACGTCGAGGCTTTTGCCCTTGGAGTTCGTGAGCTTGCGCAGGTTACGCACGATATATGGACCGTCCATTTCGGGGCGAATCGTCGTACGGCTGGCCCGGCCGTCGCAATCTTCCCGCACGGCCTGAGCGAACTGCGGCGGGATAAAAGGCGTCAGGTGTTCCGCGACCGATTCGAGTGCGGCCGCCGCCTCTTGCACTTGCTGTGGCAAGGTCGTCTCTTTTGCGAGGATCGTCAAGCGCCTCGAGAGATCGTAGAGACGCTCGAGGAAAAGGATCCAGGCTGCTTTGCGATGCGAGAGCAAGCGCACGTTCTGCGTGATCCCAAACGGCGGCCCGGCGGCCATTCCAGGATTGAGGGGGCCGGCGGCCATTCGCGCGAGCGCCTCACCCAGCGGACGCAGACCCGAAGCCATCATTCGCAACGTGCCTCGCGAAAGAAGCCGCAGCTGCTCTTCGGTTTCGCCGCCGTGCGCGAAAAATCGAGTCAGCATCATCAGCATCAATTCGTAAACGCTGTTGAAGATCTCGGCGAGTTCGCGCGACGAGGGGTCGGTGATTCGGTGCAGGCCGTCGACTGGGCCGACGACGCGCGTTACGGGGTTGGAGATCATGTTCCGGAAGGGTTCGAAGACGCGACCTTCCGCTTTTGCGCGATCGGCGAGCTGTTCGTACTCCTCGTGGATCTTATGAAAGACGTAGAAGTGTGCGTCGGCATGGTGCCGCAGATTCCCCTCGCCTTGCTCGATGATCCGTTCGACGGCACGATGCGCCGAGGCAGCGTCGTGAACCTGGATCAGCTTTCGCGGCAGGTCGAGGTAGCCGGGCCGAGCTTGGTCCTCCGGATCGCCGATAAAAAGCCGTTCGGGGTTAATCGTATCGAACGCGGTCTCGATCTTTTTATAGAACTCGCCGATCGTCCGAAAGTCGACGTCGAACGGTTCGATGGCGTTCTGCTGGCGCACGATGTCGTCGTGGTCGATCTGCGCGGTCGCGCGCCGGCGAATGTCGTTGCAAAGGGGGCGGAGGTGCACCGGAATCGCTTCGTCGGCCGGCATCTCGTAGCACATAAATCGCTCGATCAGATCGTGCGAAAGCGGTTCGAGCGTGATTTCTATTCCGAAGGGAAAGGTTGTCGCAGCAAGCGGGAAGTTCGCACGCGCAAAGTGCGGAGCACCGCCGACCGCGGTCATAATGTTCGCTACCTGCGCGAGATGGAGCATCTCCTCCACCGCGACGGTAGCGATCTTCTGTTTCCAGCCGCGAATCGCGAGCAGCTCTTCGTACGTGATGCCGCCCTCATCGGGCCGCATCTTTATCGAGTAGCCGGCGTACAAATAGGAACAGGCGAGGTCGTGCTCGAGCTCCGAGGCGCGCGTCAATAGATACAGTAGCTCTTCGCGAGTCTCGACGGGTGCAATGTGGCTCTCTGAGGCGACACTCATGCCGCCAAAACCGAATCGCACGTAGGCTGGTTGCACAACCACCCTTCGACAAGCTCAGGGTCACACACGCGCCATTCGTCCTTCACACTTCGACAAGCTCAGGGTGACACGGGCAAGCTCAGGGTGACACACGCGCCATTCGCCCTTCGACAAGCTCAGGGTGACACGGGCAGGCTCAGGGTGACGCGGGCCGCCCTTCGGCAGGCTCAGGGTGACGCGGGCCGCCCTTCGGCAGGCTCAGGGTGACAAGGGTTTGAGATTACTTTAAAGCCGCAGTGGCATTTTGAATGGCGGAGAGAGCCCGGGCCTCCCCTTTCTTTACGGTATCCATGTTAGCACCGGCAAAAGCGATTTCCGGAAAACTGGTGAACATCCGGTCGAGCGTGTGGTAGTACGAGTTTTGGATCAGTCCGTCCGAGACGAAGAATGCATCGCGCGAGGCTTGTTCCCGGGTCGCGATCGCCTGCATCGCTGCGGCGTCGCCGGCGGCTTCGGCCTTCTGCATCGCCAAATCGGTCTCGTGAGCGGCTGCTTTATAGGCATTGAGCGCTTGACGCAGGTCGTCGAGCGTCACCGCCCCGTCACTTTTTTGGAAGACCGTGAGCTGCAGCGCCATCAGATCCTTGAGGAGCTGGTCGGGGATCTCTTCGATCCGCATCGGTTCGACCGTGGCATCGGCGGCGCGCATCGCTTGAATGCCCGTCACCTGAGCGGTAATCACTGCCTCTTTCATACCCGGGTCGTAGGTTGGGAGGCCGTCGATATTATCTTCGGCGGTGTGGTGCGCTCCGAACGGTCCGTAGTATCCGTTCGTAGTGCTTAGCACGCCGATCATATATGCGAAGTTCTGGTGATCCGAACCGCCGCCAATCGGATTGAGCAGCGGCGCGAGGTGCTGATCACGCATTCCCAGCATCGTCGTTCCATCGCGACTCGGAACGACGTCGCAGATCTGTTTCATGAAGGCAAAGAGCCCCGGCGAGGCGCTCACGACGAAGGGATCGCCGGTCGTCAGCTGATCGGTGTTAATGTACTGAAAGACGTTCTTGCGCAGTTGTGGGCCGTACTGATAGATGTACGCAGCCGAACCGAAAAGTCCGAGCTCGTGCCCGTCCCATGACGCAAATTCGATCGTGCGTTTGGGTTTCCAGCCTTGCTGCGCGAGCCTATGAAGGGCGTCGGCATCTTGCAGCAAAACGGCCGTGCCGCTGCCCGGGTCGATCGCGCCGTAAGTCATCGCGTCGCGGTGACTGCCGATCATGACGATCGAATCGGGATCTTCGCTGCCTTTCATATCCGCGAAGACGAGCCAGATCGTTTTGAGGTCGCGTTCGAACTTCGTGTGGACGCGCACGATCTCGTTGCCTCCGAAGCGTTGCACGAACTCGTACATTGGGTGCCACGTCCGCGGCACCGCTTTGCCGCTCATGCCGGCGAGAAGCGTTCGCGCGGCGCTTTGCGTGATGCTCAGCTCGGGAATCGTCGCGTGCGGGATCTCGTCCCAGCTCTTGTGCGGCGCGCCGACCACGGGCGCCTTACCGGCGCTCGTCGGATCGCCGGGTGGGAACATCAAGAAACCGCGCGGCGACATTCCGCCCATCCGTTCGGCCATGTTGGTGTTTTTGTAGTTTCCATCTGGCCACATGACGCCGCCACCGTATCCGGTCGTCATCGGATCCATGAATTCGAGGATCGCGGCGACGCCGCGTTTGGTTAGTTCGTTGTAGGCGTTCCAGGTGGGATCGAGGGTGCGTATGCCGCCGCCCGGTGCGCCTAAGCGTACCATCGCGACGGTACCTTTAAGACTGACGTGCTGCGCGTCGAGCTCGGCAAGATCGTCCTTTGAGGCCGTGTTGACGTAGACGACCGGGCCGGTGACGGTGCCATCGCCGGACTCTTCGAGAAACGGCGGACCGGCCATCAGCTCCCACTTGGTGTGATGGCCCGGCGTGCCTTCGATCAGATCGAAGCTGACGCGGCGGGGGTGCAGCATCGTTAGACTTTGCTGGAGCGGCCCCGTAAAGCCGACTTGATACTCCTGGATGCGCGCGGTGAAGCCGTCGTTCTCGAAGCGCTGCTTGACGTAGAGGGCAGTTTGATAGTCAGCCGCCGAACCGGCCCGATGCAGTACCGAAGAAAGGTGATGCTCGATGTCCATCGCGTTTGCGGCGGTCGGCACGCCCATCATCGTCTTCTCCGCAGCGAACTCGGCCGAGACCGCGGCGCCGGCAGCCCAACCGACGAGCGCGGTATCCGACGAAACGGTGGAAGGCAGCGAGGCAGGCCCCGACGTCGTCTGGGCGGCCGCCTGCGAGCCGATCGTGCCCGCCATCAGAGCAAGGAGTATACAGCCGAAAAGCATGAGCCGCATGATGCGACGATGCGGGCGACATCGCCGAAAAGCCTGCCCGGAAAGCAGAAATAGCGGCCGTATGGCGTACAATGCAAAAATGCCCGATCTCAAACGCGGTTCTCGCATCGGCGCCGTCCTCGCCGTGCTCTTTTTCGGCGTGCTCGACGTCACGCTGCAAGGCCGCTACCGCCTCGCGCCGCGCGGGGCGGTAACGGCGATCGGAGCGATCCTCATCGTTCTTTTGATCACGACCTATTACGTAAAGAACCAACGGCGCAGACACCGGGAATGGGTCGCGATGAGGTCCTGCATCGTCCTAACGATGCTGCTCAACGGCGCCAACCTCGTCGACGTCGTGCAGGACGTGCTCTTTCATCCCGATACCGTCGAACCAACCTCGTTAATTCTGACGTCGCTTGCCATCTGGTCGGCAAACGTACTAGTGTTTTCGCTGCTTTACTGGGCGCTCGATCGTGGCGGCCCAGACGCGCGCGCGAACGGTTCGGAGGATATTGCAGATTTCGATTTCCCCGCGTCTTCATCGAGCCACGCCGCGCCGGGCTGGCAACCGGTATTTTTGGACTATCTATTCGTCGGATTCACGACGGCGACTGCCTTTAGCCCTACCGAGGCGATGCCCCTTACGTCGCGCGCCAAAGGGCTTATGATCGTCCAAAGTTTGATCTCGCTCGTCACCATTATCATTGTTGCGGCGCGCGCGATCGGGATCATTCCAAGCTCTTAAGCTAGCCTCTCGCGCTTGGGCCTTACTGCGACGCCAAGACGGAGCGCACCGCGTTCGTTAGATCGCTGGTGCCGGCAGGTTGCGAAGCCGCGATCCTCATCGAACTCAGGTGGCGTTTGGCGGCGACGCGGTTTGCCGCGCGCTCGACCTGCGCGACGATCGAACGGTAAAGCATGTCTCGCTGGGCTTTTAAGCTGCGAATCTGCGCGAGCGTATCGAGACGAGATTGGCGGTCGGCGTGCTCCAGCACTCCGAACCGGTTCGAGATATCGCGACTGGCGGCTGCAATTCCGTTGGCGATGTCGGTCGCCTGAGCGCTGGCTCGATAGCTCGTACGAAAGAGCGCGAGCTGAGCGGGAAAGTTCGGAAGCGCCCCCGCAGCACTCGACTCGGCACGAACGACGCTCCCATGGATGCTTCGATTCGCAGCGGCTGTACTGCGCAGTTGCGACGCCATGTGCGCGTTGGCCGTTACCGCTTGCGAGTCGAGTCCGCGCTCGTAGGCCGCCAGCGTCGACGCGTCGGACCTGCGCAACGCTGCAATTGCGTCGCTTTCGCGGCGATCGAGTGCGGTTCGGCGTGCTTCGAGCGCGGCACGATCGGTTCGGTCGAGATGCAAGTGCGTCAGCTTGAGCTGCAGCAGCAGGCGCTCGGGGCCGTCGCGCCGCGCAAGCGCGTACGCGAGCGCCAACTCCTTCTCCCGGAGTTCCTGGCGCCGCGCCTCCAGCGCACGCGTCGTGCGTTGGGCGGTCGCAGCTTCGAACTCGATGAGGCTGGCGGAGGTCTCGCGGTCGAGCTCCCCGCCGTAGGACGAGGACTCGAGGTCCCCCGTTCCGCGCAGGCGCACGATCGTCGCGATCGCATTGCGTTCGGTAGCGAGATCGGCCGCAGCGTCGGCGGCGTTGAGGCGCAGCGCACGAGCACTCGCATCGCCGGCGCCGCTTTCCATCGAAGCTACGGCGCGCCGCGTGCGCGTCGAGGGGTTGGTAAGACCGGCGACGATAAGGGTGCCGCGCAGCGCCGCGATCTCACGATCGTATCCGGCCAGCACCGAGTGCAGCGGATGACTCGCGACCAAACGAGCGAGGTTCGCATAGCCGCTCGCGCCGCTGGGCGAAACGCCGGTGAGGCAGAGCCCCATTGCCAGCAGCAGCAAACGTTTCGTCACGGGAACTTCCTCAAATACTGGAGGTTGATGCCGTTGGTGCCCGTGGGAGGCGGAAGCTGCGTCAGGCGATTGAGATTAAGCACGTCCATACCGGCCGCGGGTTGCGACCCTTGCAGCACGAAAAGCGACGGCCCCACGGTCGTGTACCAATTTAAACGGTAGCCGGTGCCGACGCTCGGATTTGCTTCCAGCGTGATCGCTTGGGTTCGCGGATAGCCAAACGTCTGCGAGTAGACGGCGTTGACATTTTTGCCCAGCTTCTTGACTGCGTTAATTCCGAGACCCGTTTGGATATCGCTGGTGATTCCGACCTCAGTGAAACCGAGCGCGCCGGCAACCGAACTCGAGAGCGGCTGGAGCAAATTGCGCGTGAAGAGCGTATTGAGCTGTCCCAGCGCAACTTGCGATGCCACGCCGGTAGCCGAGAAGCTGCCGTCGCCCGTTGAGTTAACTCCGCGTACCGCACCGAACTGTTGCGCGCCGACGAGCAGGCCCAGAATCTGCTCGCGGCTGTACGACGGATCGGAGGAAAACGTCAGGTTCATGCCCGTAGCGGGGCCGCGCACCGTCAGGCGGACGGCGGTTGGCGGATTCGAAACGTACGTTGTCGCGACGGCATCGACGTCGGGAATAAAGCCGCTCGACGGCGAGAACGTTACCTTGCCGCTCTCGAGGTTGAACGAACGATAGAAGCTCAGCGAACCCCCGGTCGAGTCGAACGCACCCGCAAGCGACGGCGCCCGTAGGGTTCCGCTAATTGCAAGTTCGCCCGTAGCGCCGATGTCGACGTTCTTGCTCTGCACGCGTACGTCGCTCCCGACACTCACTCGAAGGTTGGAAAACGCGACGTCCGGTAGCGCCGGCGCAGACCCGGCGCCGCCCTTTGCGCTGAGGAAGGCGTCGATCGGTACGCGCGCTCGAGAGAGCGTTACGTCGCCGCTGAGCTGCGGTGGCCCGGCGACCGTATGCGCCAGCGATACACTCCCGTTGACGTTGCCGGTAAAGTAGTTCGGCAGGTCGAGTCGAGCGTTATCGGCCCGCGCCTGCAAATCGAACGCGGCCGCCGCCGGCTCGCGCAAGTTGGATACCGAGGCCGTTCCCTGCGCCGTGATGCTGCCGCCACCCACCGCAGCGCGCGATTCCAGCGATGCGTGCGTCCCAGCGAAGGCAATCTGACCGGTCAGGCCCGTTATCGGCGATTTTTCCATCGGGCCACGAAAAGTTCCGTCGCGCAGTGCGAGCGTTCCGTTGATCCGCGGCGCGTCGATGGAACCAGTCGCGACGACGTTGCCGTCGATGCGGCCGCCGAGCTGGGTATCCTTTGGCAACAGGTTAGCGAAGTTCGACAGCTCGATGTCGTCGGCGGTTACGTTCGCAGAGATGCCGCCGGCGCCGATGGCGATGCCGCTCGTCTTGAAGAGCAGCGGAAGTTCCGCCGAGAGCAATGCTCGGCCGCGCGCGAAATCGATCTCGCCGTTGCGGATGCCCACGGAGTGACGATCGGCGTCGATCACGCCGTAGACGCGCGGAATCGTCAGATTGCCGCGCTGAAGCGACTGAAGGGTCACCTCGTCGCGAACGTGCGGCTGCGCGCGCGTTCCCTCGACGTGGACGCTCGATGCGAGCGTACCGGAAATCCCCGAGGCCTTTCCGCTGGCAGCGTCGAGAAACGCACCGACGTTCGGGCTCGTGATATTTGCCAAGAGGGCGAAGCGGTCGCTTTCGCGCAAGCCGAAGCTGCCCGACGCCGTCGCCGAAAGCGACGGCAGATCGATCCTAGCGGATTGAATCGTTCCGCGGCCGTGCGTCGCAGACGCGGTTATCTCGAAGTGCTGCACCGGGAGGCGGCCCGCGGTGCCTCCGGCAACCGCAGCCCGGACGTTCATCGAAAGATCCGGATAGCTGCCGGAGAGCCTAGCGTCGGCGTCGAGCTTTCCGGTGACTGGGACGACGTATCCGAGCATCGGCAGCCAGGTCGCAAGATCGACGTCGCGTGCGCGGGCGGTCACGTTCGCGCTCATTGCCGACGGCGTTATGCTTCCGGAGGCGCGCAGCGTTCCGGTGGGTCCGCCGAGGCTCACGTTGGTCTCAATTCTCTTGCCGGAGCTGTGCCAATCGGCGGCAACGTTACCCAGCGCGAGTTGACGATAGCGCGCCGCGGTAAGATTGACGGCTCCGCGACTTGCCAGCAACTCCATCCCGTGCGTGCGTGCGACAAGGTCGACCGAACCCGTTCCCGCGAGCATATCGCCGGCGTCGAAGAGATCGTTGAAATCGGCTAGATCGGCCCTTGGTGCGTTGAGCGAAACGTCGGCGACGCCGCCAGTCGTGGCGCCGCCGCTCAGTGCGAGGGCGGTCGAGCCGACGACCGCGTGCCCCGCGCGAATGGCGACGGCACTCGAAGCACCCGCGATGCTGCCGTGAAAGTTGCGGAAGGCGAGGCCGTTGAGGTAACCCTCCGGCGCGTCGACACTGCCGGCAAACGACGGATGCGTGCCGATGCCGCGAACGTCGAGCCGCGCATCGACGCTTCCTTGCACGAGCGGCGCGACGCGCGGCTGGACCTGCGCGATGAGCGCCCTGACGTCGGAGGAATGGAGTTCGGTGACGAGTTGATAACGCGGTGCAAAGGCACCGTGTGGAAGTAAGTTGGTGACGCTGCCGGAGGCGGCGACGAAGAGTGGTCCGAGGGTGACCGCCGCTTCGCGCAGGTGCAGCGTGTCACCGGCGAATGCGACGGCCGCCGCGCCGTTGACGTCAAAGTCACGATAACGGCCGCCGGCGACGACGACGCTGCCGGCAAGCCGCGGCGTCTGTGGCGTCCCCGCGACGCTCGCGACAAAGCTCGCCTGTCCGCCGGCTCGCCCCGAAAATCCGCCGTGCAGCTCGTTTGCAATCGAGGCCACGCGGGCTTGGACTTGCGCGCGGCCCCATTGCGTGTCGGCGTCGGCGATCCCGGTGAGTGCGTACGTCGTTTTGGCCTGTCCGCCGAAGAGCGTGGCGCTTACCGTCGCTCGCGCTTGCGGCAACCGGTAGTCGTTGACGCGTGCCAGTCCGACGACCAAGCCGTGCGGGCGATCGAGCGCGACCCGCGCATACAGGGAACCGCGGGCTTCGCGCACGTGAAGCGGTCCGATCGATCCGACCCCGCGCTGGTCGACATCGAACGCGGCGTCGACCCGCTGCCTCGAACTCGCACCCCAAAGGAGTCCTCGCAGAGCGATCGACTTCGGATCTTGGGCCGACGCGAGGGCTACGGCGTCCAGCGAAACGCCCGGTAAAATCTGGCTCGCATACGCAATCGCATCCGGCGGCGCGTGCGCTTTCGCCAGCACCTCGATGGCGTTGGGACGTTTGACGAGCGCGACGCGCCCCCGCGCGGCGAGAGCATTGTCGCGATAGCGGCCGGTGAAATCCACAACATCGGCTTCGCTACCGTCGAACGCGACGAATCCGCCGAGCCGGTCGATCGGAGCGCTTGCATAGGTAATCGAAGGCGAGCGCAGGTCGATCCAGATCAGCGGTTTTGTGGCGCTGCCCTGCACGAGGAGTGAAAACACGAGCGGCCCGTGCATCGGCAGGTTACGCGCTTGCGCGAAGGCAACGCGCAGGCGCGCGAGATCGCCCGCGCCCCTCACGGCCAGACGCAGGTGGGGCCGTTGCAGATCGTAGACCCCGCCGCTGACGGTCGCCGGCGTGCCGGCAAGGTTTGCGGTCAACCTTTGCGTCATGAGGCCGTTGTCGTAGTCGTCGAAGACGCCGCTGAGGCCGACAACCGGCACCGCCACACCTTGAATCGAGATCCGGCCTCCGCGTAGCGTCGCGCTGGCGGCCAGGTGGGTCTGCAGCTTGTTCGATGCGTCTGGAAGACCGTAGTAACGAAGCTCGACCCCGTGCAGCAATCCGTCGTCCACACGCAGCGAAGGCGAATCGACGGCAAAGTTCACCGCGGCAGCGATCGGAAGTTGCCGAGCTGTCCAGTGCTGATCGACGTAGCCGGCGGCGTAGTTGATGTCGCCTCTGCCGCGCACCGGATAGCGTTTGCCCGATCCTTCGCCGTAGTTCAGCGAAACCGAGTACGTCGAGCGCTGCAGCGAAGAAATGTTCGCATCGGCCGTGATGTCTTCGGCGAAGAGCCGCCGCTGATTTGGCGGTGCATTACGGGACTCGTTTCGAACCTCGATCGAGCCGTTGCGCACCCGCGCCCGCAAAATCATCGGCGCAGGCTGCGCCCGATTTCCCGTCGGCACCTGCGGGCTCGGGACGTTATAACTTCCGTCGGCGTGGCGCACGATCGTTAAGTGCGGCGACTCCAGACTAAGAGTATCGAGACCGTAGAGACGCTTTCCGCCCGGCAGCAGGTCGCGCAGGTTATAGGTTACGGTGAGACGTTTGATATCGGCAATCGGCTCGTTGTGCAGCGAGCCTATGTGGACGTCGTCGAGCACTGCGCGGCTCGTACTCAGAGATATCTCAGCAAACGAGACCTGCACCTTGGCGATCGAGACGGCCGCGGCATTGACGATCGCGCGGGCGAGATTTTTCCACTGCCAGAACCCCGACGCTACCAGCGCGAGAAGCACGATTGCGGTTCCGGCGTAGATTCGGCGCCTCTTCTGCTTCATCACCGATAGCTTTCCCATTCGCTCGCCGAGCGTATCGTTAAATGGGCACTTCGGCAAGCGCACGCCCTAGCAGGTTTGCAGATGGGACGCTCGTAACGTGGCCGCGTGGAAGATTCAACAAGAGGGTTTTCTCGCAAAGGCGTGCTCGAACTGGCTGCCTCATTTGGGCTCCTTGCGACGCTTGGAGCGGCGGCGGCGCCCGGTGCCGTGCGCGAGGGCGTCGTCGGAGCGTGGAGCCTCGTGAGCTTCGATGTCGACGAAGGGAACGGCTCGCGCAAGCCGCGTTTTGGATCCGACCCCATCGGATACCTCATTTACAGTGCCGACATGCGCATGGCGGCGGTACTGGCGGGTTCACACCGCCCCGAGTTGAAGTCGCCTTCGGGGGCCTCGACCTCCGAAGCGCAGCGCAGCGAATCGCTCTTAAACTTTCTTGCATACGCCGGGCGATATGAGGTGCGCGGCGACCGTGTCTTTCATCACGTTGAGGTGAGCGTCTTTACGAACCTGATTGGAACGACGCTCGAACGCCAGTTTAAGATCAGCGGAGATTCCTTAACGATCCGCACGCTGCCCCCGGAGATCTGGGGCAGTTCCAACGTCCTGGTATGGAAACGCGCGTAGCGAAGCTCGCTATCGAAAAGCCGCGCTTTCCGTATACGGTCTTTATCTACGCCA
The DNA here is from genome assembly GCA_036267315.1 of Candidatus Cybelea sp. GTDB lineage: Bacteria > Vulcanimicrobiota > Vulcanimicrobiia > Vulcanimicrobiales > Vulcanimicrobiaceae > Cybelea. The sequence goes on from DATAWH010000014.1 coordinate 86,743, forward strand.
ACGCCGGCGTCTTTTGCGACGGCTATATACTGAGCAGCGTCGGCTTGGCGCTGATCACTCTAACGCCCCATTTTCATCTGGACGCCCTGACGACCGGGCTGGTAGGTGCCGCAACCCTTTTCGGGATCCTCGTCGGCGCACCGCTCTTCGGACACCTGACCGATCGTCACGGACGGCGCATCCTGATGATCGCCGACCTCTGCGCGTTCGTCGTCGTCGCGATTGCGCAAGTTTTCGTCACCGCGGCGTGGGAACTGATCGCGCTGCGTTTCTTGCTCGGCGTTGCGATCGGCGCGGACTATCCGATCGCGTCGGCGATCGTCGCCGAGTTCACGCCCCAGCGCTGGCGCGGAGCCGCACTGAGCGCAATGGAGGGAATCTGGTCTCTGGGCGCGGCCGTCGCCTACATATCCGGCTATGCGCTGCTACACACCGGCGCGCAAAGCTGGAAGTGGATTCTCGCGAGCCCCGCGATCTTCGCAGTTGGCGGACTGCTCCTACGCGCGACCGCACCGGAATCTCCGATGTGGCTGGCCGCGCGCGACGCGGGCGAACTGCAACGCGTCTCCTTCGGACGGCTTTTTCACGAGGAGTTCCGCGGCAAACTCACATTTGTCTCGACGATGTGGCTCCTGCAGGTCGTGCCCCTCTTTGCGATCTACACCTACGCTCCGTCGGTGCTTTCGGCCCTCGGATTGGGCGGCAGCGGGTCGCCGGCGGGAAGCATCGCGATCACCGCAGCGTTTGCCTGCGGCGCGTTTATCGCGATGCCGCTGATCGAGCGATGGGGCCGCAGACCCATCTGCATCGCGGGGTTTGCGATAGCGACGATCGCGTTTGCGATTCTTCCGTTTTCAGCGACCCTTGTGGTCGTACTGTGCTTCATGGCGTACGCGCTGGGTATGGGGGCAGCGACCGTCTTAGAGCTCGTCTATCCGGCTGAAGTGTTCCCAACCGCGATACGCGCTTCTGCGGCCGGATTCGCTGCAGGAATCAGCCGCATCGGCGCGTTCGCGGGCACATTTTTGCTTCCGATCGGAGTTGCGCGGTTTGGCGTAACGAGCGTCATACTTGGTGCCGGCGCGCTGTCTGCGATCGGGCTCGTTCTCGCAATCTTGTGGGCCCCCGAGACGAAAGGAGCCGAGATCGCTTAGCTCTCCGGCTAGAACTCCGTGGGAGAGACCGCGACGCCGGAAGGATTATCGAAGCCGTTTGCGATCGTGTACTTAAACTTGGTGGACGGGTAAGCAAAGCGGTCGACCTGATTGGCGGTAAAGTATTCGGCCGCGAAGAGTGCCTTGCTCTGATGATTGAGGGCGAAGTTAAACGGCTCTCCACCTCCGGGCATTGCGATGCTCTTTGACGGTTTCGTCTGTCCCGGAGGAAAGATCAAGATTTCGGACGGGCTCAACTGTTGCGCCACGATGATATTGCCGGACGGATCCACCTGAATGCCGCCGCCGCTGCCGAACGCGAGGTTGAGATTAGTCCCGGTCTTTGCGCCAGGCTTGTATTCGTTGACCGCGCTACCCTGGTTGACATCGTACATTACGTACAAGTTCTGCTTCGAATCGAGAGCAACCGAGAGCGGAGCCCCGCCGCCAAAATCGGAGAGACGGTACTCTTTCCCTGCGTTGCCTTTGGGGTAAACGGAGACCCAACCGTTGCTTAGGCCGTTGAAGTTTGCAATGTAAACCGTTCCGTCTTTGGCGACTGCGGCGTCGGTCGGCGAGGAGAGGTCGGTCGTGAGGCTTTTCTTCGGCGCAGTCGAACCGGGTGCGTAGACTTGGACGGTCCAGACCCCATTGATCGGTCCCTCGTCGGCGACGTAAAGATCGCCTTTGCGATCGGTCGTAAGGCCTCCGGGACCTAAGATTCCGTTGGTGATCGTCGCGATCGGCTGCTGATCCGTACCTTTTTGGCGAAAGACTTCGATCTCGCCCGAACCGAGGTTACAAACGTACGCCAGCTTCGATGGGTTCTTGGCGTCGTACGCACTGCTGCCGCGGGTGTGCCTCGCGGCGGGAAAAACGCTTCCGGATTTCGTTCCATAGGCGCCGAGCGGGTAGGAGTGAACGTTGAGCGCCGGTGCCGCTGACTGCGGCGTGGCCGAGCCGGCACCAGCGCAACTCGCGAGAAGAATCGCCGGCGCTGCGGCGGTAAAAATACGTATGAGTTTCATCACGCGTGCTTGCGCGGCCGCCGAGGGGTTTCCTCGCCCGATAATGTTTCGATCGGGTTTGGTTAGTAGGGTTTGCCTGGCGGCGAGGCCGGGCCGACCGCAACTCCGTTGCCCGCGAGGCCTGGAACCTGGACTTCGACGAATGGCTTGCGATTGGCACCGTGCGGCGGCGCGGGATATCGCCATCCGCTCAGCGTCTCGGCAACGACATACGCCCGATTCTCGGAGCCGCAGAGCGCGAGTGCCTGCGGCATAAGAAAATCGCGTTTGTTCGGGATACCCGGTGGAACGCCGCGGCCGAGGTGCCCGAAGACGTGCGTCATCTTGCGCGATCCGGGCGCAAACTGGCCGCAGCGATAGCCAAAGGGATCGCAAACGGCAAGTGCCCCGGTTTGCGTCGTAACGATCGCGCCCGCCGAGACGAGTTGGAGGCCAAGTTTCTTCGGCGCCCCGCTACCCATGCGCCACTCGTCGACTTGAGCCGTGTTGCTCTGCGTCATGAACGTCACGTAGAGGTTTCCGCTCGTATCGACTGCTGCATACCCACCGGTGCGCGCGGTCGGATCGCCCAGAGCCGAAGTCGGCGTCGTGCTGCCGTGTTGATAGACCTGAACGAGATTAGTCGCGTCGAAGTCGTTCTTGACTTCGGTGACGTAAACGGTGTTGGAGTTCTCGTCGACGGTGACGGCGCCGGGCCACCCATCGGGATCGACCAGCGTTTTGATGGCGCCAACACTCCCCGGCGCAAAGACGTAAACTCGCTGCGTCGCAGAATCCGCGACCCATAAATTACCTTTCGAGTCGACGAAGAGGCCCTGCGGCGCTTGTAAGCCGGTAATCTCACCGCACGGGCCTTTTTTAAGGTTATCGCGATCGAAGATTTCGACCGTACCCTTTTGCGCGGAGGAAACGTAAACGATAGACTTGCGGCAGGACTGCGAACTCCGATGAGCCGCTTGGGTTGCTGCCGCGGGCGCCGCAGAGCCGGCGTATGAGGCATTCGACGAGCACGCGGTCATAGCGGCGGCGAGCACCCACAGGCCGATTGGAGTGGTCTTCATCAAGCGTCTACCTCCGGAAGCGCCATCATAACACAGGCTGTCGGCCCACCCATAGACGCAGATGCTGCAGCCGCGTGCAGAAAGCGGCGGCGCAACGGCACATGAATTAGTCTCAAAAACCTACGGGCATGGTTTGGGAGGCCTTCCGCCAAAGCGGACGGTGATGAAGCTTTCAATCGCCGCGGCCTTCGTGCTCGCGCTCGTCGCCTGCAATCACACCACACAACAAGCCGCCACCGCGGGGCCGCCGGCGACCGGCACGTACCTGGTCGCGTTCGACACGACGCGCGGCCCGGTCGTCATCAACGTCGACCGAAGTCTCGCGCCGATCGGCGCGCAGCACTTTTACGAGCTTGTCAAGGCGAAGTATTTCGACGGCGCTCGCTTCTATCGCTTCGTTCCCGGCTTCGTCGTGCAGTGGGGCGCGGCCGCCGATCCCGCCGTCACCAAAAAGTGGAGCGCCGACATTCCCGACGATCCAGTCAAGGGTTCGAACACGCGCGGCACCGTCACGTTCGCGAGTGAAATGCAGCCTAACACCCGTTCCACCCACCTCTTCATCAACCTTGGCGACAACGTCAAGCTCGATGCGATGGGGTTTGCGCCCATCGGTAAAGTGCAGAGCGGCATGGCGACCGTAGACAAGATCTATCCCGGCTATGGCGAGCATCCCGACCAGACGCAGATCGCCGCGCACGGCAACGCTTATCTCGAAAAGAACTTTCCCAAGCTCGACTACATCAAAACGGCCCACATAGTAAGCGAAAAGCCGTAAGCGCCTACTCGTCGACCGTGTAGAGCCACCATTGCGGCGTGCCTCGCCGCGCTTCGCGGTCGAAATAGACTTCAAGCTTCGCGCCGGTAGCGGTTTCTAACTCGAACCAATGCCGTTTGAGATAGACGTCGCCGCGGTCGGCCTTCGTCGAACGCCACGACCGTAGCACCGCGGTCACTTCGAGCGTGCGTCCGCTCCACCGAAAAGCGCTCGGCACCGGCGGTTCGCCGCCGGTCGCCGGCGTGATGAAGCCCTCCCCGGCAGCAACGATCGGGGCGCTGACGAAACTGCGCACGCCGGCAATTTCACGACCACGGAGAGCCGGCCCTACAGGGCGAATGCGACGCGAATGATTGCACCGATCGCTTTGCTCGCGGCGATGAGCCCCGCGCTGGCCACCACCCATCACGTTTTGCCCATCGGCGGCACCACCATTCCCTACGCCGCTCGCGCCGGTACGATTACGCTGAAGAACGCGAAGGGCCAGCCGGACATCTCGATGTTCTACACCGCCTACACCAAGGATGGCGCGGCCCCTGCGGCGCGACCGGTAACGTTCTTCTACAACGGCGGCCCCGGCGGTTCGAGCGTCTGGCAGCGGATGGCCGCGTTTGGACCAGTACGCGTGCTCGTCGCGCCGCCGGGAGAGAGCATCTCCGCTCCGTATCGCGTCGTGGACAACCAGTACTCGCTGCTGGACGTCACCGACGAAGTGTACGTCGACGCGCCGGGGACTGGCTTCAGCCGTTTGTTGCCAGCGGGCAAGGCGTCCGACGCGTACGGCGTCGATGCCGACGCCGCCGCCTTCGCGCAGTTCATCCGGCTCTATCTTTCGCAGTACTCGCGCTGGAACTCGCCCAAGTATCTCTTCGGCGAAAGCTACGGCACCGTGCGATCGGCCGCGCTCGCACGACTGCTCGAGAACGGCTTTGGACAAGCGATCGATCTCAACGGCGTGGTATTGATGTCGTCGGCGCTCAACGTCGATCTGCTCTGGGACGACGCGAACGTCGGCGGCAACGACTGGCCGTACGTACTCTTTCTTCCAACGGAGGCCGCGACGGCGTGGTACTACCATCGCGTTGCCAATCGCCCCAACGATCTTCCGGCGTTTCTCGCGCAGGTCGAACGATTCGCGCTCGGCGATTATCTCACCGCGCTTGCCGCAGGAGATTCGCTTTCCCCGCAGCGGCGTGAGGCAATCGTCGCGCAACTGAGTGCCTACACTGGGCTTTCGCCTGCCTTTATTCGCTCGGCGAACTTGCGCATCGCCCCCGGGCGCTTTCGCAGCGAGTTGCTGCGCGACCAAGGAAAGGTCGTCGGGTATATGGATGCACGCTATTGGGGATATGACCCGGTCGGCAACCGCGAGGAACCCGTATGGGATACTTCAGACCTGGCGACGACTCCACAAGTGCAGGCCGTCTTCAACGATTACATCCGCACGCAGCTCAACTACCAGACGAACCTCGAGTATCTGCCCCTCATCGACGTTCTCGCGCAGTGGAGCTGGAAGCACCAAACCGATCTCGGCGGTACGAGCGCCTTACTGCAACTTCCCAACACGATCGTCGACCTCTCCGAAGCCATGGCGCAGAACCCCAGCATGCGCGTCTTTGCGGCGATGGGCTACTACGATTTCTCCACACCGTACTTTCAGCAGGAGTACGACTTCGCGCACCTTCATCTTCCCCCGGATTTACGGAGCAACCTCACGATCGCGCACTACGAGGCCGGGCACATGGCCTATATCGACGCAACGGCCCTCGCGACACTAAAGTCCGACCTAACGCGCTGGTACCAGCGGTAGGAAAGGCCTCCGATGCGCGGGCAACCCGATCCGGCGCGAGACTGGACCGCTCTCGATCAGGGCGAGTTTCTACGCGAATGGCATTCGCGGTTCGCTGGAGCTACGAGCCGGACTTTCAAATACGGCAGGGTCGAGGGAACACGCGGAAGCAGCTACGACTTGTTGGTCGACGATATCGCATCTCTGCCGGACGCCGACCATATCGTCGATCTTGCATGCGGCGATGGATATTTGATCGAACTCCTAACCGGACGAATGCCCGACGCCGCGATCACCGGCGTCGACCTCTCCGAGCAGGAACTCAACCTTGCCCGAAAGCGTCGGCTCGGTGAACGCGTTGCGCTCGTTATCGCGCCCGCCGTGGCGTTACCGCTGGCAAACGGTAGCGCGGCTGCGGTCGTTTCCCACTTGGCGCTCATGCTCTTTGAAGACGCGCGCGCGGTCATTCGCGAGATGGCAAGGGTGCTTCGACCGCGAGGAGTTTTCGCGGCCGTCCTCGGTCCTGCGGCCGGGACCAGCCCGATGGTCGCGGACTTTCTGCGCGACCTTCGGGAAATCGAAGCGGCCGAAAACCTTCCGCCGCTCAGAATTGGAGACAGCTCTACCTACTCGGTGGAGTCGCTCAAGGAACTCTTCAGCGACGACGAGTGGAGTTCAATTGAGGTCAGCGATGTACGAGTTCGATTCGATGGCCCCGGGGAACAGGCAGAATCGATGCTCCTGGCTATGTACAACGTCGCTAGGCTGTCGAATACCGGACGGGTCGATCTTGCGCGCCGTTTGAGGCAGGCTATTTCGAACGCACGCCTCGCGGGTGAATCGCTTGAATGCGTCCTTGGGTCGCGTCACATCGTCGCGCGTCGATAAGCCTTTCGCCTAGGCCCCATGAGGCCTCGTTTTAGATCGGACGGCGTTGCAATGGAACCACGCGCCGGATGGACTGGCAGCCGTCGGCTTTTCGTTCTTATACGTGGCTGGGTTCTATCCAATGCGATCCGAACGGAAATCTGCGTACCGACTACCTCGCTATCCGCGATACTTCGCACACGTAGCCCCGCCAAGTCGCGTCGCCTCCCGATCGCAAACCGCACCGGGACGAACCGCATTCCGAGAGGCACTCGGCTCCGAGTCGATGAAGCCAAACGGCTCTTTTCACTTTTTCTCGCCGATGAAGAAAGCGCTCGGCGATCGCACTTGCCTCGGAGAGGAGAGCAGCAATCTCGTGAATCGAGCAAGCCTAGGAAGATTTGCCGGCGTTCTGGTTGCGGTCGCGACGCTCTCGGCATGCACCGGCGGATCGCCTCTCGGACCGGCGTCTGCGGCGATCGATAGCGGTTACGTCGGCAAGATGCTCCAAATCAACGGAAGGCTCGTAACGGCGGAACGCGCGCCGAGCGCGATGCCCACCTTTGCGACGCTCGTTCGCGCCCGAGCAAGAATAGGCAAAGACTTCGAGTACATCGATAATATCTACGGTAGCTACGCGAGCATCTTCGACTATCCAAAAAGCACCGCACAGATCGGAGGAATCAACGGCGTAGGCGGTCAGGCGTGCACCAACGTTCTCTACGGTTACGGAAGGAAGACCTTTTGGATCGTCGAGAGCGATAAAGAGATCAACGAGTACGCCGCGCCGAAGAAACCACTCAAATCGCTCTCGGATTCTGTCGGTATGCCGTCGAGCTGCGCCATGAATTTAAGCGGCGACCTTGCGGTCGGGATATTGAACGGGCCGGGCACCGGCGATGTCGTCGTTTACGCGGGCGCGCACGGGAAGGGTACCGCGATGAAAACTCCGTTGTCGGCGGAGTATTTTGACGGATACGATGCGGCCGGAAATCTCTTTGCCGACGGCTTTACTCACAGCGGCCGAGTTGCGCTGGTCGGATTACTCAAAGGTACCAGCAAGTTTCAAATAATCGCAACGTCTAACGGCATCGGCTTTCCCGGCTCGGTGCAGTGGGACGGCCGGTCCTTAACCGTCTTCGATCAGCACGCCAACGCACTGTACGAGTACACGGTCAAGGGAACTAAAGCGCTTTTGAAACATACGGTGAGGCTTGCGGGTTCGTCTGACTGCGCGCAGACGTGGATCGTAAAGGGCCTCATCTATTGCGCCGACGCGGGGACCAACGGCGCCGAGGTCTTCAACTACCCCGCCGGCGGCTCACCCGCGGCGGTATTCTCGGGAGATTTCGACGTCCCGCTCGGTACCACCGCAGCAAAGAATTAACCCATGACTCTTTCAGGCATCTACTCGGAGAGGGAACATTCGTGAACGGAAACTATCTCTTGAAATACTCCGCCGCTCTGCTTGGAGCTGCCGTATTCTCGGCGTGCAGCGGTGGCCCGGCGGGCGCTCCGGCAACCTCGCCACTTTCCAGCACGTACGTGGGCAAGATACTCGAGGTGAACGGACGGCTGGTGACGGCGGCCCGCGCGCCGAGCGCACTGCCCACTTTCGCGACGCTTCTCCCCGACGCAGTGCAGAAAGCAAAACATTTCGAGTACATCGACAACGATTACGGCACCTATGCAAGCATCTTCGACTATCCAAAAGGCGCCGATCAGATTGGTAAGATCAACGACGTCGGCGGCCAAGCCTGCACGAACGTTTTGTACGGCTACGGAAAAAAGCTTTTCTGGATCGTCGCCGGCGACACGGAGATCAACGAATACAAGGTGCCCAAAACACTTATTAAGACACTCTCTGATTCCGAGGGAATGCCGTCCAGTTGCGCGATCGACACCAGCGGCGACCTTGCCGTAGGAATTTTGAACGGATCGGGAAGCGGCGAAATCATAATTTACAAAGGCGCAAGCGGCGCGGGAACCCCCTTTAGCACGCCGTTGACCGCAGAGTTCTTCGACGGATACGACAAACAGGGAAATCTCTTTGCCACCGGCCTTGACGACCGCGAGCGAGCCGGCTTGGTCGAGCTCCCCAAAGGCGGCAGCACCTTCGAAACGATCGCGACGCCAAACACCCTGGGATTCCCAGGATCGGTCCAGTGGGACGGCAAGTACGTAACGGTCTTCGATCAGTCGGCCAACGCGCTCTACCAGTACACGATCAGCGGAACGACGGCAACGTTGAAGCATACGGTGGCACTCACCGGTTCCGTCGACTGCGCGCAGACCTGGATCGTAAAAGGCTTGATCTATTGTGCCGACGCTGGGACAAACGACGGCGAGGTCTTCAAATACCCCGCCGGCGGTTCGCCGGTTGCGGTCTTTACCGGCAGCTTCGACTTGCCGTTGGGAACGACCGCAGTAGAGAAGTAAAAGGTTTGATTATCTTTGATTAGCGCGGCTCGCTTCTCCCGGAAGGGTGTGAACAACGCGTCGTCACAAATCCAAGGGCAGAAAGGGGAACGCATTGAGGCGGCTGTTCGTAGTTCTTCTTACACTTTTCTTTGGATCTGAATTTTGCGCATTGGGGCTCGCTGCGTCGGGACCTCCGAAAGGCGCCCCGGCGACCGGCCCGGCTATCCCGTCCTCCGAGAGCGTCGATGCGGTCACGCACCACACGCTTGCGCTCGGCGGAACGACCCTAGCGTATACGGCGCGAGCCGGAACGATTACCTTGCTCGATTCCGACGAAAAGCCTGAAGCTTCGATCTTTTATGTGGCCTACACACTTGACGGCGCCGATCCCAGTCGACGCCCGGTGACGTTCCTCTATAACGGAGGTCCGGGAAGCAGCTCGATGTGGCTGCACATGGGTTCGTTCGGCCCGGTACGCGTTGCGACGGCCGACGGAACGCTCACCGGACCGCCACCGTATCATCTCGTCGATAACCACGCGAGCCTGTTGGATCGCACCGACCTGGTCTTCATCGATATGCCTGGAACCGGCTTCGGCCGGATCTCCGGCAAACCAAAGGACTTTTTCGGCCTCGACCAAGATGTGAAAGCTTTCGCGCAATTCATCGAGCGTTACGTCGCGGCGTTCAACCGTTGGAACTCGCCGAAGGTGCTCTTCGGAGAAAGCTACGGCACCACGCGCTCCGCCGCGCTCGTCGACTACTTACAGCAGAACGACAACATGGGCATTAACGGCGTCGTCCTGCAATCGACGATTCTCAACTTCGGACTCGATAACGGCGAGATCGGCGGCGACGATTGGGGCTACATCCTCTATCTGCCGACCGAGGCTGCGACGGCTTGGTATCACAAGACGCTCCCCGACGCTCCCGCCGATTTAGGTGCGCTGCTCCCAGGCGTGGAGCGTTTCGCGTTGGGCGAATACGCCGACGCGTTATCCAAAGGTGCTCTCTGTCCCCCCGGCGAGTACGCCGACGTCGTCACCAAGCTGCACCGTTATTTGGGCCTCTCCGAGCAGTATATTCGCAACTCCGACCTGCGCATTCCATACAATCGGCTCGAGAGCGAACTGCTGCGCGGTCAGGGCGTCAACGTGGGGCGGCTCGATTCGCGCTTCTCGACGCCGTCGCTCGACCGTGTGGAGGATCAACCCGACTGGGATCCTGCCGATGCGGCCATCGGCTCGGCGTTTACGATGACGGTCAACTCCTATCTCCGCAGCGCGCTGGCATATCGGACGCCGTTGCTCTACAAGACCAGCGACTACGATGAGATCCAAAGCTCCGGCGGGTGGGATTTCAAACACCGGAATATTTCGACGCCCGACGTCTCGGTCGACCTCGGTGAAGCGATGTCGTTCAACCCCGACCTCAAAGTATTTTCGGCCAACGGATACTACGACTTTGCAACGCCGTACTTCGAAACGACTTATATGCTGGGTCACTTGAACGTGATCCCATCGCTGCAAAAGAATATCACGTACGGCTTTTACCAATCGGGGCATATGATTTACTTACAGCCGCAGGCACTCACCCAGATGCACGATGACCTCGAACGCTGGTACGCCGCCATGCTCGCGGGGCGATAGATGATGGGCATGAAGTCCTCGGTAGTTCTGACCGCCGCATTCGCCGGCGCCATCGGCGTGCTCTCCGCGGCTGCATCGGCAAAAGGCGGCGTTGGCCCACCGATCGTCCCCGACGCGGTGACTTCTCACTCGATCACCTTGCACGGCACGCACTATCCATATACCGCGCGGGCGGGTGTGATCGCGCTGCGCGATGCGAACGAAAAGCAGACCGCCACGATGTTCTATACGGCCTACACGCTCGATAAGGCCGATCCGCGCACGCGTCCGGTGACGTTCTTCTACAACGGCGGACCCGGAAGCGCCACGATCTGGCTGCGCATGGGGTCGTTCGGCCCGGTGCGCGTCGTGGTGGGCAATGCGGCGATGACGCCGCCGGCTCCCTACAAGCTCGTTACCAACCAGTACTCGCTGCTCGATACCAGCGACTTGGTCTTCGTCGATATGGCTGCGAGCGGATACGGGCGTATTTTACCCGGAGCCGATGCCAAAACGATCTTCGGCAGCGACAACGACGTCAAGGCCTTTGCGCAGTTCATCGAGCGCTATCTCAAACGTTTCAATCGCTGGAACTCACCCAAGTTTCTCTTCGGCGAGTCCTACGGCACCCCGCGCTCGGCGATGCTCGTGGACTATCTTCAGAACCAAGGCATCGGCATCAACGGCGTCGTCTTGCAGTCGTCGATCATCAACTATGGGCTAGCGTCTTCAGATACCTACGGCGGTGCCAGCACCGACGACTGGCAGTACATCTTCGCGCTGCCGACGGAAGCCGCTACGGCGTGGTACTTCAAGGCGGTGCCGGGCGCGCCGGCGAGCCTGCCGGCGTACGCAAACGAGGTGCGTACGTTTGCGATGGGCGAGTATCGAAATGCACTCGCGCAGGGCGCATCGCTTGCTCCGAGCGAGTACGATCGCATCGTCGCGCTGCTTCACCACTATACCGGCATCTCCGAATCGTACATTCGCAATACGAATCTGCGCATCGACGGCTCGCGCTTCTTGGCCGAGTTTCGCCGCAACCAAGGGAAGACGCAGGGTGCCTACGATGGCCGCTACTGGCTCTACACGGTCGACCGTGAGTCGCCCGGGCCCAACCTCGAGGCCACCAACGCCGCGATCGAGTCAGCGTACGTCGCGACGCAGAACGCCTATTTTCACGACGAGCTCAAATACGAAACGCCGCTGCTCTACCTCACAGGAGCCTATGCGACGATCCAGCAGAGCGGCCCGTGGGACTTCAAGCACCGTTACGAACTCCCGCTCAATACGGCGCCCGATCTGCAAGAAGCGCTGACCTACAATCCCAACCTGCGCGTCTTTTCCGCAAACGGTTACTACGACTCGGTGACGCCGTGGCTGGCGACGATCTACACGCTTGGCCACCTCGGACTTGAAGCGCCGCTGCAGGGACACATCTCGTACGGGTTCTATCCGGCCGGACACATGATCTATCTCAACCCCGTCGCGCTGGCGCAGTTCCACAACGACCTCGAGCGCTGGTATCGCACGACGCTCTCCGTGCGATAGGCCGCAGCCTACGTAGCCCGGCCGGCGATCGCGGGCAGGGCACGCGCCATCTGCGACGCAATGCCCGCGGTGGAGGTAAGATGGGCTGATGCTTTATGGGGTTTTCGTACGCCGCGCCGCCGGGGTACTCGCCGCGTTCGCGACGCTGGCCGTGGCCATGGCGCAAGGTGCGTCATCGCGGCCCGAGACGACGTTTCTCCCGATTCCAAGCGCGGCAGGCGCACGCGCGAGTTCGCAGATAATTAACCAACGGTACCACTATCCAGGTACGCCGGGCGATTATCGTCTGGCGGTCTGGATGCGCGATACGATGCAGCATTTCGGTTTGCGCGCGTGGATCGAATCGTTCACCGCGACGGTCTACACGCCGCGCCACCTCGAACTGCAGCTGCTTACCTCGCCCACGGTGACGTTCGATCTTCACGACGGTAAAATTGCCGCCGATCCGGACGGATCGCGGCCGGGGGTCGGCCTCCCCTTTAACGCCGGTAGCGGGAACGGCGATATCCGCGCGCCGCTGGTGGAAGTCGGGCGCGGCCTCGATGCAGACTACGCGCGCCTGGCGGCCGCCGGCGTAACGGTCCGCGGCGCAATCGTTCTCGTGCGTTACGGCGCCGAGTATCGTGGAAACCTCGCCGCGCGGGCGCAAACAAATGGTGCTGCCGGCGTCGTCTTCTACAACTCACCTCAGGACGAGCGGCCGGGACGCCAATATCCCAACGGCCCGAACCGGCCGCCGGGCGCCGTCCAGCGCGGCGATGTGATGGGCGACGACAACGTGCCGTTGCGTATTCCGACGTTGCCCGTAACGCTTCCGACGGCGCAGCGATTGATTGCCAACGAACGCGGCGCACGCGCTCTCGTGCATTTGAGCGTGCAGATGAACGCGGGGTCAACCACGCTCTGGAACACGATCGGTGAAGTCACCGGCAGCAACCCGGCGCAGTCGATCGTTTTGGGCGGTCATCGCGACGCGTGGGTGTACGGCGTCACCGACGACGGCTCGGGGATCGCGACGCTCGTGGAGCTGGCGCGCGGCCTGGGCGCCCTCGAGCGCTCCGGCTGGAAGCCAAAGCGCAGCATCCGGATCGCCGGCTGGGATGGCGAGGAGATCGGAGAGCTCGGCTCCGCCGACTACGTTCGCATGCATCGCGACGAGCTGCAGCGCGGATGCGTCGCTTACATCAACGTCGACGAATCGGCGGCCGGTCCGCACTTTCGTTCCGAAGTCGCAGGCGCGCTCGTGCCGGTCATGCTTCCGGCGGTTGCCGACGTTCTGAAAATTACGCACCCGCCGGTCGACGATCCATCGGGTGGTTCGGACTACGAATCGTTCATCTACGCACTCGGCACGCCGATCATTAATCTCGGCTATGGAGGTGCGTTCGGCACGTACCACTCAACGTACGACGACTTCCGCTTCGCGTCGCTCTTTGCCGATCCGGGATTCGTGCACCACCGAACGATCGCGCAAACCGTCGGGCTCATCGCTCTGCGTCTGGCCGACGCCGACACGATTCCTTTTCGCTTTGCACCTTACTCTAAATCGCTCGATGCTGGCTTACAGACGCTAGCGACCTCGGCGTCGGCAAAGCACCTCACGCTGCCAACGGACCTCGCTGCGGCGGTCGCCCGATTCGGGCCGGCCGCGCAAGCCTACGACGCATCGGCCTCCCAACGAGACGATCGCAAGACGCTGCAGGTCGCGCAGCAACTCGACCTCCTCGCGTATTCCGCGAATGGCTACGCGAGCGTTGCCTTTCCGAAGGTCGCGGCAGCGATCGGAACCGGACGGCAAGCAGACGTGGACGAAGCGGCTAGCCAAACCGTCGCCGCCCTAAACGCAATCCTCTCGGCGTTGACGCCGCCCTAACCGAAAGGCGCAGGAAGCCCCGCTGCTTGGTACGCCAAATTCTGGCGACGAGGCTTCCTGGGTGTTCCGCGCTACTCCTTACCTAGAAACATCCCGAGCAACAACACCGTTTCTTTTGCAACGGCCTTGAGATTGAAGCCGAAACGGTTCGTGTCCGATGGCCTGACCTTCCCGGTTCTTATTGCCGTCTGAATGATGTGGCATGCGGCCGAGAAGTCATCCTTCATCGCTCCACTCTACGGATTTACGCCGCAAATTCAAATAGCACAAACATACTAACGTGGCCGACGCTACGCTTGTTTCGCTTGGCACACGCAGCAGTTGGGAACGCGTTCGTGCTCCTCAAAGCATTCCTTCGGGACGTTGCTCCCGCTGCTTAGAAGTAGACTTCTCCGTGACGTTACGGAGCGTGCTCGCGGTCACGATAAACATCGCGATGGATTGGAGGACGATCGGGATCGTCGGGACTGCAAAGGTGGTTTGCTGCGGGCCAGCAGTGGCCGCGAAGAGCGATGCATGGCCTTGCGATTCGGTCGCGCGGGGAGGCCGATCGGACGCCGCCGAAAACAACTAAAAAGACTCCCGATAGCCGAGGTTACGTTATGATCATTCGTTGGAACCTAGCAGTTCTTTGTCTTGCCGCTCTTTGTGCGTCGGCGCGCGCGGCCGAGCCGATCAGTTATACGTTTTCACCGCAATTTCCGGGAACGATCGTTCAGAGCCGGTCGGTCTACCTGGCCGGTGAAGGAAAGCACACGCCCTGGCGCGCGGTGCTTAGCAAGAAACTCGTCGGCTCCGGTAACGGGATCTCGTTCTATCAGTGGTTTCTCTCGTTCTACGCAGGCGACGGGACGACTTACCATCTGAAATACCGTTCGCCGAACGCTCGCGTTCCGTTCGAGAAGGTCGCGAAGGCGGATGGCGCCTCGATGTGGTTCCCCGTCCAGGATGCAAAGATCGTCGGAACCGGGGAGTTCATGGGCCCGGGATCGCAGCAGCTCGTCGTACAGTCGCACGAAGGCGGCGGTGACTGCGGAATGGCGCGCGTCGATGTCTTTTACTTCGGTGCGGCTATGCAGACGGTGATGACGACCCTCTCCGTGCAGAATTCGTGCGATCTTTCGGCATCCATAATTCATGAAGCGCGTGGAGACGCGTTGAAGCTGAGCGGCCCATTCTACAACTCAAGCGCACCCCTCTGTTGTCCAACTAAGCCCGATGCGACGGCGATCTTGCGTTTCAACAACGGCACATGGACGGCAACGGCTCAGTACTTCAAGATTCTAAAGTAAAGGGCATACCACAACTTCCAGAGATTATCGTGGTTGTCGGTCTTGTGAGGTGGCTCCCGGCGTTGGACTCGAACCAACGACCCGCTGATTAACACCAAGATGATCTCACCTAATGGACATTCGAAACTGCGACGCCAAATAAATTCGGCGCGGCGCCTGGCACGCGCCTGCTTGGCTTATCACCTCGCGGGTATTTCCAGCGACCGATGAACCCAACCCCGCGCGTAACTGCTAAGACGGAGCTTGAATCGATCCATGACTGGCCGCCAAATTTATTTTTATGTATGGCCAGCGTTGTCGTTCCGACGATCGTTGCATTACTGCCAGAAATACTCAAACGGTAAATCGAGAGTGGAATAAAATGTTGAGCGCTGGCTCCAGACGTCACGGTCATATACGCTCCATCCCATTGCACAGACGAGGCGCCCGACAACACGCTGCCTAGATTGATCACCTGGAAGTTGGTACCGTTGCCGGTTAGCCTGACCAAAAGCGATGCGGTCCCATTGTTCGTGTTTTCGGCTGACAGATAAAGGTTACCCGAGGGATCATACCCGCAAAAGAAGAAGGCGCCGAGCAGACTATTGCTAGTATAGTGCATTTTCGGATCTCCACTCGCGCTTTGATAGATCGCGACACTCCCCCTATACGGAGAGTACGGATTTCCGTTGTCGAACACGTTTGTTACGGCCAGGTTTCCTGTTTTCGGGTCGACAGCGCAGCCAGATGCGGCGCCAGGATCAGCCAAGGTTTCGATGGGCGACGTTCCTCCATGGGCAAACTTAAAAATCGTCCCCACGCCGCCCGCGTCGAAAGAGGTAACAAAAACGTTTCCGGCGCTATCCACACACTCGCCATTCGTAGCGGCGTTAAGACCGCTTATTGTAGCGGATGGCTTAAGCGAAGGATATGAATAGATATAGACGTTCCCGATATCGTCGGAAACGTAAAGTAAGCTCGCCTTTTTGACCGCGCTAGTCGTCGACGCTCTAGGACGAAAACCACTGCCGTCGATACCGCTTCGGGCGGCTGGTGTGCTTTGAAAGGCGTCACAACCGGTTAGACAGCCTCCGAGAGCTAGTACAAACAGTATTCGATGCAAACTGGCAGTCATGCTTTTTCACTCACTTTCCCACCCAATAAAAATGCGTTGGAACCGCGGAGAAACTAAAAACGTCATAGGAGCTTGGCAGGAACATCAGTCCTTGTGCTGCTGTAAAATTGAGCCCAAAAACACTTAAGGTAACCGGTGTACCATTCGTAAAGAAGATCAAGGAAGGTCCAAAGTAGGGATTGATGGTCGTCGCGGCGTTAACGCCAGAGGCGAGCTGAGCAGAACTCGCTGTAAGCGGCGTGCCAGCATCATTATAAGGCGAAACCCCGTGAAGTGCCGATTTTAATGGGGTTTGTGAGATGGCTCCCGGTGTTGGACTCGAACCAACGACCCGCTGATTAACAGTCAGCTGCTCTACCAACTGAGCTAACCGGGAACGGTTGAAGCCGGGCAAGGCGCCGGCGGTCGGGGGTTCAACGAGGGATGCCGGACTCTCCTTCGGGTATATCGGAACTCGTGCCGGAACGTTCGAAGCGGGCTCGTCCCGCCCTCGAGATACCCGCCGACGTCGACGACGTAACGATGGAGGTCGATGGGCGCCGCGTAGCCCTAACCAACCTGCGCAAGGTCTACTTCCCGAAGCTGGGGCTGACGAAGGGCGACCTTCTCCGGTACTACCTCAGCGTCGCCGACGCGCTGATTCCGCACGTCGCCGGCAGGGCGATGGTGATGAAACGCTACCCCCACGGCGTGACCGGCGACTTCTTCTACATGAAGCGGGCGCCGAATCCCCGGCCGGAGTGGATCGTGACCTGCGCGGTCGAGCACCGCTCGGGCAACGTCATCGACTTCCCAATTATCAACGATCGCCCTTCGCTGATGTGGCTGATTAACTTGGGTTGCATCGATCTCAATCCGTGGTATTCGTTGTGCGATGACGTCGACTATCCGCTCTACATTCACTTCGATCTCGACCCGACCCCGGAGACGCATTTCGGCAACGTCCGCGAGGCCGCGTTGATCGTTCGTGACGTGCTGACTGGGATCGGGATGACGCCCTTCGTCAAGACGACCGGGAGCCGCGGCGTGCATATTTACGTCGCGATCCGCAAGGAGTACACCCAGCACGAGGTTTGGGAAGTTTCCAAAGCGATCGGCGTGCAGATCGCCAAGGCGCACCCCGAGGTTCTTACCGCGATCTATCGCGTCGCGAATCGCCCGAAAGGGCACGTACTCGTCGACTACAATCAGAACGCCTTCGGCAAAACCCTCGCTTCGATCTATTCCGTGCGGCCGAACGAAGAAGCGATGGTTTCGACGCCCGTCACTTGGGAAGAGATCGAAAACGGCTGCGAGCTAACCGATTTCACGGTCTTCAACGTTCCGCAGCGAGTCGCAGCAATCGGCGACCTTTGGAAGCCGCTGCTCGAAAGCCGCGGCCGCTTCGATTTGAGCCGCTTGATCGGAAAGAGCACCAGTGCCGAAGTTTGAGGGTCTGCTGCTTCCTCCGCCGATCGAGCCGATGGAGACGCGGCAGGTCCCGAAGATTCCCGAAGGCGCGACGTGGAGCTACGAACCGAAGTGGGATGGCTTCCGCTGCATTGCATTTCGCGACAAGAACGATGTCGAACTGCAGTCGAAATCCGGCGAGACGCTGACCCGCTACTTTCCCGAAATCGTCGAAGCGCTGCTGGCCGCGAAGGAGGCGCGCTTCGTCACCGACGGCGAGCTGATGGTGCCCTCGGGCGATGGCGCAGACTTCGATGCCCTGCTGCAGCGTATCCATCCCGCCGAAAGCCGCATCCGCAAACTCGCTGCCGAAACTCCGGCAACGTACGTCCTCTTCGATTTGCTGCTGAGTGGGCGCAGCAAGCTCTTCGAAGAGCCGTTACGCAAGCGCCGGCTACGCCTCGAAGACTTCATCCACGAAAACTTTGCCGAGAGCGCCGGCGTCGGGCTCTCGCCCGCCACCGAAGACCCGGAGCTGGCGAGGCAGTGGCTTGCGGGAAGTCTCGCGCGCCTCGACGGCGTCATCGCGAAAAAAGACGTCCCCTATGGTTTTGCCAGTCGCGACGCGGCGGTTAAGATCAAGCGCAGTTATGGAGCAGACTGCGTGGTCGGCGGCTTTCGAAAAAGTTCCGGGGGCGCAATCGCCTCGCTCCTGCTCGGGCTCTACGACGAAGCGGGACTGCTCCATCACGTGGGATTCGTCGGTTCGATGGGCGCCGCCGATCGCAAGCGCGCGGCCGAACTGCTCGAGCCGATCGTCGAGCCGCCGGGCTTCACCGGCGCCGCACCGGGCGGCCCGAGCCGGTGGCGCCGCGGCGCCGACGCGGAGTGGTTTCCCGTGCGCACGAAAATCGTCGTCGAGGTCGCCTTCGATCACACCACGGCGCGGCGCTTTCGCCACGCCGCACGTTTGCTACGCTGGCGCCCCGATAAGGCGCCGCGTCAGTGCACGATGGATCAGCTGCTGAATCCTACGGAACGGTCAGGCTCGCTGTAAGCTGTACGGTCACCGCGGTGCCGGCGTTGACGACGATCGGTTCGTTGGAACTCGTCGCGTAAACGTAGCCGCCGAGGTTTGGGGACGACTGCGTATTGACGTTCGAAGGACCGCTGCCGATATTCATCTGCCAGGCGATCGGCCCCGGCGTTTGGGTGCCGTAGGGAACGCCGCTCATCGGCGAGAGCTGCTGACGCGAGGCCGACTGGGCCGCCGGATTGATCGGGACGACGCGTTTGCTAACGACCGTTGCACTGATGCTCTTCTTCTTGCCGTTCGAAAGCGTGATCGACGTCAACATGAAGCCGACGCGAGCGCGATCGGCACCGTGCGGCCGGCGCACCTCGGTGATGTAGCCGACGATCTCGGAGCCCACCAGCGCGGGATACGACGTATCGACGACCTTCAGTTTGAACTTATCGCCGTAGGCGAGCTTCGAGGAATCCATGTGCTCGTCGAGGACGCACGCAATCCGCGTCCCGGATTTAAGCGTCTGCGAAGTCGTGAAGGTCGCCGCGTGGGCCGGCGCGAGCGAAAGGCAGAGCAGTGCTAAAACGGCCGCCGCGGCAGCGATATTAATGCGCGAAGTTTGGTACACGTAGTTGTTCTCCGCTAAATGAAGTGGCAGTGCGCAGCGCGTCGGCCCGATCTACCCGCTCCCAGGGAAGGTCCAGATCGGGGCGCCCGAAGTGGCCGTACGCTGCCGTTTGCTTGTAGATCGGGCGCCGAAGATCGAGATGATGAATGATCGCCGCCGGACGCAGATCGAAGACGTCGAGCACGGCCTGGGCGATCTTTTCGTCGGACAGCTTTCCCGTACCGAAAGTTTCGACCAAAACGCTGACCGGATGCGCGACGCCGATGGCATAGGCCACCTGCACTTCGCATCGATCGGCCAGGCCGGCCGCAACGACGTTCTTGGCCACCCAGCGCGCAGCGTAGGCCGCCGAGCGGTCGACCTTGGTGGGATCCTTTCCGGAGAACGCGCCGCCGCCGTGACGGGCCATCCCGCCGTAGGTATCGGCGATGATCTTGCGCCCGGTGAGGCCGGCGTCGCCCTTGGGCCCGCCGATGACGAAGCGCCCGGTGGGGTTCACGTAGATGCGAGTTCGTTCGTCCGACATCGTCGGAGGAATCACGTGATCGATTATACGCGAGCGCACCTCGCGGCGAATCTCTTCGAGCGGGATTTCCGGATCGTGCTGCGTTGAAACGACGACCGCTTCCACGCGCACCGGGCGATCGCCATCGTATTCGATCGTTACTTGCGATTTGCCGTCTGGGCGAAGATAGGGGATGTCGCCGTTCTTTCGCATGGCCGAAAGGTGACGCGTAAGATTGTGCGCGAGCACGATCGGCAGCGGCATCAGCTCGTCGGTTTCCCGGCACGCATAGCCGAACATCATGCCCTGGTCGCCGGCACCCGTGCGTTCGAACTCGTCGTCGTCGCCTGAGCGCGCTTCGAGGGAACGATCCACGCCCATCGCGATGTCGGGCGATTGTTCGTCGATGGAAACGCTGACCCCGCAGGTTTCGGCATCGAAGCCGATCGCCGAGCGAGTGTACCCGACATCGTGCACCACCTCGCGCGCGAGCCGAGGAATGTCGACGTACGTCTTCGTGGTGACCTCGCCCGCGATGTGAATCTGGCCGGTGATCGCAAACGTTTCGACCGCAACGCGGGAGTACGGGTCGTCTTTAAGCAGCGCGTCGAGGACCGCATCGGAGATCTGATCGGCAAGCTTGTCAGGATGGCCTTCGGTCACCGATTCGCTGGTAAAGAGCCGCTTGTACGCCATTTAGGTTCCTTCGCTCCACGAAGCGATGTACTTCACTTGCTCCGGCGTGAGCGTATCGATATCGACGTTCATCGACGCCAGCTTGAGGCGCGCGACCTGCTCGTCGATTTCAACCGGTACGTCGTAGACGCGCTTTTCGAGTTCCTTGTGATGCTCGACCAGGTACGTCGTCGAAAGAGCTTGGTTGGAAAACGACATATCCATCACGGACGCCGGGTGCCCTTCGGCCGCAGCCAGGTTGACGAGCCGGCCGTCGGCGAGGATGCAGATCATGCGACCGTCGGAAAGCTCGTACTGCTCGACGAACTCGCGCGGCTCGAGCTTACGGATCGCCATCTCGCGGATCGAGTCGAGATCGAGCTCGTCGTTGAAGTGGCCCGAGTTGCAGACGATCGCGCCGTGCTTCATCAACTTGTAGTGCTCTTGACGGATCACGTGATAGTTTCCGGTAACGGTGACGAAGATATCGCCGCGCTTGGCGGCTTCGGTCATCGGCATCACGCGATAGCCGTCCATCACCGCTTCGATGGCCTTGCGAGGGTCGACCTCGGTGACGATCACGTGCGCTCCCATGCCCGCCGCGCGCGAAGCGATACCCCGGCCGCACCAGCCGTAGCCGACGACGACGAGCGTCCGGCCGGCGAGCAGCACGTTGGTCGCCCGGACGATACCGTCGAGCGTCGATTGTCCGGTTCCATAACGGTTGTCGAACATGTGCTTGGTCAGGGCGTTGTTCACGGCGATCACCGGATAGGGTAGAACGCCGTCGCGCTGCATGGCGCGAAGCCGGATGATGCCCGTCGTCGTCTCTTCGCAGCCGCCGATCATCCCGGCGAGCTGTTCGCGGTGCTTCGTATAGATCGAGGTCACGAGATCGCAGCCGTCGTCCATCGAGATCTGCGGTTTGGTCGCGATCACCGATTCGATGTGCGAATAGTACGTGTCGTTGTCTTCACCCTTGATCGCATACGTCGCGATGCCGTACTCGCAGAGCGCCGCCGCGACGTCGTCCTGAGTCGACAGGGGGTTGCTCGCACAGAGCGCGATCTCCGCGCCGGCGGCCTGCAGCGCCAGCATTAGGTTAGCGGTTTCGGTCGTCACGTGCAGACAAGCGCCGATCCGAATTCCGGCCAGCGGTTTCTCTATTTCGAAGCGATCGTGGATCTGGTTGAGTACCGGCATGTACGAGGCCGCCCATCCGATCCGCGCGCGTCCCGCCTCGGCGCGTCCGAGGTCCCTAACCGAACCGGCCGGGGCTGAATCCAAAAGAGACAAGTAGACTCCTGACTTCCAAGCAAAAAGGTCGGCAAACGTTTCGTCGCGGCCGGCACGCAGGCCCGCTCCCTCGCCCGGGCCAACCACGCTGCGTGGAACGGCTCGACGCGTATCTGGAGCGCCTCGCTTCCGACGCTCCAGCGCCGGGCGGCGGCAGCGCTGCGACCCTGGTCGCGGCTCTCGGGGCAGCCTTGACCGCGATGACCGCCCGGATCGCGCTGCACAACCCCAAACCAGCCGATTCGGCTGCGGCGCTCCGGGAGATCGTCGCACGCAGCGACGAGCTGCGCGCCGAACTCCGAGCCGCCGGAGAGCACGACGAGCGGGCCTTTGCACGCGTGATCTCGGCGCAAGCGCTGCCGAAAAGCACGCCCGCCGAGACGCAGGCGCGGCGCGAGGCATTAGAGTTCGCGCTAGAGCGCGCCGCCGAGGCGCCGCTGCGCGGCACCGCCCTCTGCCTCAAGGTTCTGGAAATTACGTCGCAGCTTCTCGAGTTTCGAACCAACGCACTGATCAGCGACATCGGCTGCGCCGCCGAGTTCGCTGCCGCCGCCATTGCGAGCTGTGCGTACAACGTTCGCGTCAACCATAAGTATATGAAGGACGCGGAAACCGTCGCGCGTCAGGAGGAGCGGTTGCGGCTGCACGAGGCGGAAGCGAGACGCCTGCTCGAGCGCGTGCGCGCCGAGGTCGACCGAGCCCTAACCGTCTAAGCGGCCGCTCGAGGACTACGCGATGGCGGCGACGAGGTCGAGAAAGGGCTCGAGATCTTTGGCGGGGACGTCCATTCCAACGCCCTTTGTGTGGTAGCGGATATCGTGAAAGTCCATGCCCGCCGTCATCACTAAATTGTAGTGCTGCGCCGCCTGCCGGAAATCGGCGACGTCGGCGGAGTTATGCAGCGGATAGAAGACTTCCAGTCCGCGCAGACCGCGCGGGGCGAGTTCGTCGATGAGCACGCGATCTTTGAGACGGCCCGGATGCGCGAGAACGGGGATCCCGCCAGCTTCGGCGATCTTCTCGATGGCGTGTTCGGGGGTGGTGTAAAGCTGCGGGACGTAGCCCGGGCATCCGGCGCCGATCGCCTTTTTGAATGCTTCGTCGACGCTGCCCACGATGCCCAGGTGCACCAGGGCCTTGGCGACGTGCGGGCGTCCGATCGAGAGCGCGTCGCCCGCCTGGAGTAAAACGTCGTCGAGGGTGATGGCGTAGCCGGCTTTGCGCAGCTGCTCGACCATCGTTTCGGCGCGAACGCGGCGCTGGTCTTGGTTGTACTCGAGCAGTTCGTGGATCGGTGAAGGTCCGAGCGGCACGCCGTAGCCGAGCACGTGGACCTCGTTCTCCTTCCAAGTCGTGTTGATCTCGATGCTGACGATGACCCGGGCGCCCGGCGGGGGTGTGAAGTTTCCGTAGGCAGCGGTCGTGTCGTGATCGGAGATCGAAAAAAGCTCGACCTCGCGCTCGCCCATGAAATCGGAGAGTTCTTGCGGCGTGAGGGTTCCATCGCTCATCGTCGAGTGCGAGTGGAGGTCAACTTTCAATGTCTTGCGCTTTCTCTTCGAGCTTACGGCGTTCGACTTGCAGCGAGATCGCGGTTCGTTCGTTCTCGTCGATCTGCACCAGGACGAAGGATGGAGTGCAGACGATATCGAGCTTCGCTCCCTTTAAATAACTGCGCGCGATGGCGACGGCCTTGATCGCCTGATTGATCGCGCCCGCGCCCACGGCTTGCACTTCGGCGGTATCGCGTTCGCGCAGTACGGCCGCCAATGCGCCGGCGACGGAGTTTGGATTGCTCTTGGCGGAAACCTTGAGCGTCACGCCTCCGCTGCCGCCAGTGGTGCCGCTCACGCGATGCCCCGCAGAAAGACGCGCTTGATCCCTTCGGCTTTGCCCGAAGCCGGATCGAGGTTAACGACGACACCGCACAGTTGCCGCATGCCGCTCTTTTGTACGCTGAAACGCTCGGAAAAGCCGGTGAGAAAACGATCGAGCACGGGGCCGGCATCCATTCCGATCACGCCATCGGTGGGACCGGTCATCCCGAGATCGCTGATGAAGGCCGTGCCGCCCGGCAGCACGTGCTCGTCGGCGGTCTGCACGTGGGTGTGCGTTCCGACGATGCAGGAGACGCGGCCGTCCAGGTAGCGCCCCATGGCGACCTTCTCCGACGTCGCCTCGGCGTGGAGGTCGACGACGATGACCGGCGTGCGCTTGCGCAGGTCGGCTACGAGCGCATCGGCGCAGCGAAACGGATCGTCGACCGGCGGCATGAACGTTCTGCCCATCAAGTTGAGGACGCCGACGGTGACTCCGTTTGCCTCGAAGGTGCCGGTGCCGCGACCGGGTGCGGTCGGCGGATAGTTCGCCGGCCGGATCACGCGCTTACTGGTCTCCAAGTATTCGCCGAAATCGCGCTTATCAAATATGTGATTCCCCCCGGTGATAAAGTCGATGCCGCTTTCGAACATTTCCTCGGCCGTCTGTGCCGTCAAGCCAAAACCGCCAGCGGCATTTTCGCCGTTGGCAATACAGGCATGAACGTTGTGTTGCTCTCGAAGCAACGAGACGCAACGCTTGAGGGCCTCCCGCCCCGGAGCGCCGACGACGTCCCCGATGATCAGGAGGTTCAAGCTGGGGCTAGTTACCGGCGAGCCGAAGCCTTCGCTTTCTTCTGTGATTTCAAAAAATAGACCAAGACCCGCTTCTCTTCTCTAAAGCCAACCAAACTCTTCGATTGTGCCGGATCGCGAAGCACCTCGACGGCGTACAGCGCGGCTTCGTCTTCGGCCGCCGGGTCGCCCTCGAAGTGATCGTCGGGCGGAGGAGTACGAACGAGCGCATCGCCGTAATGGTCGCAGAGAAAGCCGACCTGCAACTCGAGCTCTTCCTTAGAGAAAGTCTCCAGATCGCGGGTGATGTGGACGAACGTGAGGCTGCGGTCGCTCTCGCACTCGACGCGCAGCGCGGCCGGCTCCTCTTTACCCAACGCGAGAAATCCTCGGACGTGCTCGTCGATCGCCTCGGCGAGCCTCACTTGAGCGGCGCGATCGAACCGCTGACGAACCGCAAACGTCAACCGCAGCGTCCGGTCCGTTGGGCCGGAGCGAATTGAAGCCAACTCCGGAAAGCGCACTAGCAGCGCGCAAACCAGGCTGACCGTATCGGCGTTTTCGACGTGTGCTCTCATGCTCATAGCGCTCAGGTTCTCTCGTTGCTCCTATCCCACCAAAGCGGCGCATCCCAAGGGGGAGGGTCCTTACGACGCGGCCCCCAGGTCTCCCCGCACCAGCCCCTAGAAAAGACCAGCGTGGCCCTGCGGAAGGTTCCGGGCGCGCTCGCGCTAGGCTTGCTTGCTTCCTTGATTGCCCACGCCGCGCTCTACGGCGGCGGGCACTCGATGGGCGGCGATTACCACGATGTACTGATCCAGCTCGCTCTCGCGGACGGCGTGAGCCTAGTCATCTTCTTCGGCCTGATGGCCTGGAACGGCGCCAAAACTGCCGTCAACGGCAGCGTGCTCGCGTCGCGGCTGGGCGGACGGCTTCCTGGGTTCACCGCCCTGGTAACCAGCGCGACAGCCTGGTACGCGGCGGCGGAGCTGGTCGAACGGGGCCACCGCGCTCCGATTCCATTGCTGGCGGTCCCCATTGCACTAGCCGCCGCGGCGTGGCTGCTTCAACGTTTAAGCCGCATTGCACTCAGCGTGCTGGCCGGCGCGATCGTCGCGTTCGCCCGTACGAACTTCGCGCCGCGGACCCCGCCGTGTGCGCGCTTCACCGCTCGAACCACTCCGGTGCGCCCAGTGCTCTGGGTGCGCCGCCGTTTCGCACGTCCTCCTCCGATCGGATTCGACTGCTGCGCTTAAGCGCACGCGTCGATCCTCTGTAGCTCCAAAACAGCCACACTCCATCCGATCGAAGGAGTCCCTATGTTCCGATTTATCGCGGCGCTCGTCGCCGTTTTCGCGATTTTTTGTTTCGCGGTTCCCGCCGGAGCGGCCGTCTCCGGATTGGTACGCGGAAAGGTAACGCTCGACGGAAAGCCCGTCGCGCACGCGACCGTCGTCCTGGAAGGCGAGGGTTCGAAGTTCACCACCCAGACTGGCTCCGACGGGGAGTACGTCTTTTCGCAGGTGCCGTTTGGCCGGTATCGCCTAACTGCCAGCCTTAAGGGCATTCCCGAAGTGCACGGCGACATTACCCTGGCCGGCGGAGCGGTCGCAACCGTCGATTTGCCGCTCTCGCAGTTGCAGCAGATCGCGCAGACCGTCGTTACCGCTCACGCCGGGGCGGCGAGCAATCCGCCGTCGGTCCACCAGATCGACCGGGCGCAGATTCAGACCTCACCGGTGCAAAACAGCCTCGACCAAACCCTGGCCACGCTGCCGGGAGTCGTCCCGTTCTCCTACAACGAGCCGGTGATCAACGGCTTTCACGGCGTCTCATATAACATCGACGGCGCACCCTTGCCGCTGGCAACCACGTCGAACTTTGCCGAGATCGTCGATCCGAAGATCATCGATTCGCTGGAACTCTACACCGGCGCAATACCCGCCGAGTACGGCGGCGATCGCATGGGCGGCGTCGTCAACATCATCACCAACCGCCCCAGCGACGTACCAGAGGGCGTCTACGGCACGCTCGAAGGCGGCTTCGGCAATCAGTCGCAGGGGATCGGAGAGTTCAGTACGTCCGCCCGGTTCGGTCAGAGTGAAGCCTTTCTCGACGCCAACACCCAATCGAACGCCCGCGGCTTGGACGCGCCGACCTTCGATGCAATTCACGATAACTCGTCGCAAAGCGACCAGTTTTTCCGTTTCATCACCCAGCTAACGCCCCGCAGTACGCTGGCCTTCGATTACTCCAACCAATTGGCGATCTTCCAAATTCCGATCAACACCGATCCCAACAACCCCTACGATCCGATCACGACCCCGCCCGCGACCGACGACGTTCAGCGCGAATACGATCGCTTCTCGAACCTCAACTGGACGAACGTTTCCAAAGACGGCAACGGCATCTTCCAGGCGATTCCGTGGTGGCGTTCGACCCGAATCAACTACGACGGCGATCTGCCCAACGACGTACAGGGCATCACGCCCGATTTCGACGCCGACACGCCGCCCTGCACTCAGTGCCCGCAACCCGACGATTCCTCGCCCTCCGGGCAGCTGCACAACGTCGGTTTACTCTCGAACACCTACGCGGCGTACGTCGGTTTACGCCTCTCCGATTTTCGCGCGACCCAGAACCATGCGTGGAAGGTCGGCGTCGACGTCAATCGCGAGAACCTCGCCGCAGGTCAAGCCTTCGGCTGTTATTACGAAGACGGCTGCGGGGCGACGTCGGGCGCGCACGCCCAGCCGTACTATCTCTTTGCCGGTCCCGAGCAGACGCAAGCGGGTTCGCAGGTCGGCATCTACGGCCAAGACAGTTGGAGCATCAACAAATACGTCAAGTTCAACTACGGACTTCGATACGATCACTCGACCGGGTACGCGAGCGGATGGATGTTCAGCCCGCGCCTGGGACTCAACGTCTGGGACGGGGGAAAAAATACCGCGCATATCTTTTACGGCCGCTTCTACGCGGCACCGCTGCTCGAGGACGTGCGCCAGGACTGCGTCGTGCTGCAAGGCTGCAGCGGACTGCCCACGTACAACCTTCAGCCCGAGCGAGACGCCTACTTCGAGACCGGCCTCGATCATCAGTTCGACTCTCAGCTCACGGGGTCGTTCAACATCTTTCGCAAGACGTCGGTGAATATTCTCGACACCACCCAGTTGCTCGACACGCCGCTGTTCGCGGTATTCAATAACGCCATCGGCATCGACACCGGGGCCGAACTGCGCTTCCAAGACCGTACGCGCAACGACAACCTCTGGTGGTTGACCTTTACCTACTCAGGATCGTATGCGGCCTGCGTCTCGGGTTCGACGTTCCTCTTCCCGCCCAACGCCAACGCACCCGGGGTCTCGTGCGTCGCACAGCTGTCCCCGGAAGACCACGACGAAACGGTGGTCTCGAGTTCGGCCTATACCTGGCATTTCGGCAACGACCGCCGCTGGTTCGCGACGCTGCAGGGCAACTACGGCAGCGGGTTCCCGGTGGCGTTCGAAAGCGCGAACGCCAACTTGCAGGGGCGCCTACCCGCTCACACGACCTTTGACCTCGCCGCCGGGCGTAATCTCACCGCGGGTCGAGCGGGCCAGGATACCGGCCTGGGACTTCAGCTCATCGTCGACAACCTTCTGAATCACCAGTACGTTATCAAGGTCGCCAACGGTTTTAACACGACGCAGATCTCGAACGGGCGCACGTTCCTCTTGCGCCTCGCGGCGCCTTTTTAGGCAGCGGTTCGGCTCTGCAGCGCTCGCGCTAACGCGCGCAGGCGCTGCAGAGCCCGTATAACGTCACCGCGTGCGCTTTGACGCGAAAGCGCGGCGGCGCGAGTTTGCGCACGTTTTCGCTGCAGCCGCTCACGTCGAAGACGCGCGCGCAGCGTTCGCAGGAAAAGTGATGATGGTGCTTCTTGCCCGAGCGCTCGTATCGTGCCGGTTCTCCGGGAATCTCGACGGGCTCGAGCCATTCTTCTTCGAGCAGTGCAGCGACGGCGCGATAGGCCGTCGCGACGCCGACACCACCCGCAGCTTCGACCAGTTCCTCGATCGTGAGTGGCCGTTCCGACGCTTCGAACGCCTCGCGGATCGCCTCGCGCTGGCGCGTCTTGCGCGCACTGGTTTTCACCAGCCTATCCTTCCTCGGCACACCGGGTCTTTTACTTCCGCCGTCCGCCCTTGACTATTTGCAAATGATACGCTAATATCAATAAGCGCGCTAGCCCGTACCGTGGATCCCATCCTGCTTTCTTTGGAGGAGTCGATCGATGTCGCTGCTCGCGCACCGTTCTCGCGCCTTACCCTGGCTCGCCGCACTCCTCGTCGCGGCCAGCTCGCCCTGCCGCGCGTCGGTTCCGACGGCGTTTCTCTCAGGAACGGCCACCGCGAGCGGACAACCGCTGCCGGGGGTAACCGTCACGGCTAGGGGCAGCGTTACCGCGACCGTACGGACGGGCCGTGATGGAATTTTTCGCTTCCCGCCGCTGGCTCTCGGCAGCTACGACGTCGAGGCCTCAAGCGGCGATCTGCGAGCGCTGCTTCACATCGATCTCGGCAGCGACGGCGCCGTCGTAGCGCTGGCGTTGCGACCACTGCGCCAGATCGGCCAGGTCGTCGTCGCGCGCTCGGTGCCGGTTCGCGGCAGCGGAAGCGACGTGACGCTCAACCAAAGCGATCTCACGCGCTTGCCCTTCGACAACAGCTTTCCGGAGATGTTAATCCAGCTTCCCGGTGCCGTTCGTGGAGCCAACGGCGTGGTGCACATCAACGGCGACCACGGCGTCATCAACTATCAGATCAACGGCGTCGCACTTCCGCAGGGGCTCAATCGCGACATCGGCAGCGAGATCGACCTCAACGACCTCGCGTACGTCGACGTCATCGAGGGCGCCTATCCGGCACAGTACGGCCTCAAGTTTGGCTCGGTACTCAACCTCACGACCAAGAGCGGCGCCGGTCCGGCCGGCGTAGACAGCAACTCATCGGCGGGCTCGTATACAACCCTCGACTCGACCGTCGACTATCACGCGCCGCTAGCAGGCGGCGGCGGATACACGGTTTCGGCGGGCGCGACGCAGACCACGCGCGGGCTCGACCCGCCCGATTTTCAATCGCCGCACGACAATGCAAGCGGCGTCAATCAATACGCCGACCTCGTCCTTCCTGCCGGCGGGAACAGCTTCACGAGTCTTACGTTCGTGCACAGCTACGATACGTTTCAGATTCCCAACGACGTCGTGTACGGCGAGCCGGCGACGACCGATGATAATGAAAACCAGGAAGACACGTTCCTGAGCCTGCAGCTGCGCCATGCGCTCGGTGAGAACGCGGCAATAACCTTCGGCCCGGCGTTAAAAGTCTCGCACATCGCCGATTTCGGCGATCCGGCCAACGACTGGATCTACGGCGAGGCACTCAACGTCGAGCCGCCGCCGTTCGGCAACGGCGGCACCGCGACGGACTGCGCCGACGCTCTGAAGGCGCCACAGAATTTTTCGCCGACGACGTGCGCCTACACGCTCGCCGACAGCCGGACCGCAACCGACTACATCGCGCAAGCCGATTACTCAGCGCGTTCCGGACGGCACGAGATTCGTGCGGGCGTCGCCTACGACTTGGCGCGAATCGACAAGGACTATCAGATCGCTCTGCAACCGAACAACTTCCTCGCACCGCTTCTCACGCCGCAGACTCCCGGCGCGCCGGCGACGGTCGTCGACGACGCGACCAATACCGGCAACACGTACCAATCGTACGTGCAGGACGACTGGCACCTGAGCGATCTTTGGCAGGCCGGCTATGGGCTGCGCTACGATTTCTTCACGATCCGCTCGACGCAGTTCGCGCAAGGGTTCGGCGCCTTCAGCCCGCGCTTCAAACTGACCCGCAGCTTCGGAAAGCGAGCGAACGTCTACGCCTACATCGGCCGCTTCTTCGAGCCGTTCTCGTTCGAGAACGTTTCGCCGGCGGCGGCGCAGCTGCTGAATCTGCCGCTGCAGCGAACGCAGGCCGAGTTCGACCTCAAACCAGAGCGCGACACGCAGCTCGAGCTCGGCGGCCACGTTCCGCTCGGTTCGGGCGAACTAGGCTTTCGCGTTTGGCAGAAAAATGCCAACGACCTCATCGACGATACCCAAGTCGGGGTGGCGCTGCTGCACCAGGACATCAACTACGTTTTAGGGCGGCTGTCGCAAGAAGCATTGAACTACGTGCAGCCGCTCTCGCGCAACGGACGTGCCTACGTCTCGGTAGCGCACACGGTGTCGCTCAATAAAGGCTGCGAAACGCAGCTTTTGGCGCCCTGCTTCGGCTCCCCGGCCGACTTCACGCCCGCCGACCACAACCAGTCCTACACCGCTACCGGGGGCATTCTGCGCAACGATTCGCACGGCGGCTGGTTCTCGGCCGACGGCGAGTACGGCAGCGGCCTGTCGTCGGGATTCTGCCCGCCGGCAACCCCGGGCTACTGCAGCCTGACCCCTCACACGATCTTCAACGTCGCCAAAGGCATCGCGCTTGGTCACGGCGTCACCTTGACGCTGGGGATCGGCAACATCCTCAACGACCGCTACTACGTGACGCTCATCAACGCGCAAGGCAACCACTTCGCCTCCGCCCGAACGTTCAACATCGGCCTTCAAACCGGGCACCCGTAAGGCCGCACGGCGGGCGAGTTCCGGGAGGACTCGGCCGTAATTCCGGGGGATAGAGGGCCGCACACGATGTTTGATTTGGAGCAATCAAGAATCGTCGTCACAGGCGGCGCCGGTCTAATTGGGAGCGCCTTGATTTGGGCGCTCAATCGTCGCGGCGTCGAGGACATTCTGGTCGTCGACCGCCTCGACTCCTCGGAGAAGTGGAAGCACCTGGTGCCGCTGCGATTCGCCGATTACCTCGACGCCGACGATTTTGCCGATCGAATCGCCGGCGGCCAGCCCTTCGGCGAGCTGGGAACGATTCTTCACCTAGGCGCCTGCTCGTCGACGACCGAGAACGACGCCGGTTACCTTTTGCGCAACAATTACGAATACACGAAAAACTTGGCGCACTGGGCGCTGGAGAACCGGGCGAGATTCGTTTATGCGTCGTCGGCTGCGACCTACGGCGGAGTCGAGGCAATCCTTTCAGACGACGCCGACCTGCAGACGCTGCGCCCACTCAATGCCTACGGATACTCAAAGCATCTGTTTGACCTCTACGCGCAGCGCACGCGGCTGGCCGAGCGGATCTGCGGCCTCAAGTACTTCAACGTCTTCGGTCCGAACGAAGATCACAAGGGCGAAATGCGCAGCATCGTCGAGAAGGCCTACGAGCAGATCGAAGCCGGCGGCGGCGTTCGACTCTTCAAGAGCCACCGCGCCGAATACCGCGACGGCGAACAGCAGCGCGACTTTATCTACGTCAAAGACGTCGTCGACATGACGCTGCATTTGGCCGCGTGCGACGCGAACGGCTTGTACAACATCGGGTCGGGAACGCCGCACACGTGGCTGGAACTCGTGCGCCCGATCTTTCACGCGCTCGAGCTGCCCGAGCGGATCGAGTTCATCGAGATGCCTCCGCACCTGCGCGGCAAGTATCAGTACTATACGTGCGCGAACGTCGATCGCTTGCGGGCGACCGGCTACGACCGGCCGGCGACGCCGCTCGCCGACGCGGTAACGGATTACGTTACCAATTATCTCGTCAAAAAGCGGCCGCTCGAGATCTCTGACGCGCCGGTCGCCGCACCACTCAAAGCTCCATCGTAGAAGGGATTTCATGTCGCAACCCAGCCGTGCCGAACGCCGCCGTCAAGGCCGTGGCAGCTCCGCGCCGCCACCGCCGCGCGACCCGATGCGCCCGGTGTATATCGGCGTCGGCATCGCGATCGTCGCCCTGATCGTCTTTTTCTTAGGTTACAATTGGTGGCAGAAGCGCCTGGTGGCACAAGCCTACGCGACGCCTACCCCAGCGGCCGGCGCCACGGCCAAACCGATCCAGATCTCCGACGGCGAGAAGATCGGCGCACCCTTCTTCAAGGCGAAGTTTCCGAACACACCGCTCGGCGGCCACGGTCAAATCGTCGACGGCGTCGGCTGCGGCTCGATGGAGTACGCGACCCTCCACGTCCACACGCACCTCGCGATTTTCAATAACGGCAAACAGATCCAAGTCCCCGCTCTGATCGGCTTTGCGGCCGGCGGCCCGTCGCCGTGCCTCTACTGGATTCACACGCACGCACCCGACGGCATCATTCATCTGGAAGCCCCGGACCTCAATCCTCCCCAAGGCGGCCCGTACACGCTGGGAATGCTGTTCGATATTTGGGGCCAGCCGCTGCAGAACGACAACATTGCCGGGTTCAAGGGTCCCGTTACGGCCTACGTCAACGGGCAGAAGTACGACGGCAATCTGAAGGATATCCCCCTTCGCTCCCGCCAGCAGATCGTTCTCGAAATCGGCTCCCCGGTTCCGCCGCCAAACTACGCGTTTCCGCCCAACGACTGAGCGCGCTTAGCGAAGCACTTTCTTCAGCGCATTCTCTAGGTCGCCGTACGAGATCTCGCCATCGCTCAAGTAACGAACCTTCTTGGTCCGATCGACGATCGCAAACGTCGGAAAACCACCCTGAAGGTACAAGCTGGCGACGTCGAGGATCGGATCGTAGCCGACCGGATACTTCACGTCGAAGCGTTTCACCCAATCCAGCACGTCCCGCTGCGAGGACGAGGAAGTACCGTCCATGGCCGTGTCGCTGCCGGAGACGGCGACGAAATCGACGCGGCTGCGATAGGCTGCGTACAATCGGTCGACGACGGAGGTCATCCGCTGGCAGTGCGGGCACCAGGTGGCGAACACTTCGAGAAAGACCGGCTTTTGCGTCTTGCTCAAGTTGAAGAGTCCCGCCGTCGTCGAGACCTCGAACTGCGGTGCGGTCTTGCCGATCGTCGCCTTCCCGACGACGGGGGCTTGCGACGCCGTCTGTACCTTGCCGTGCGGGGATCCCATGCTGTAGACGAGCACCGCCGCAACGGCAATTGCGACGAGCACGACGATGGTGCCGAAAAGAATCGTGCGGCGGGTCACGCGCCGAGCTTTCGATCGATCGCCAGCGAACCGGGCGCACCGTAGGCGATGAAAATTGCCGCTGCGGCAAGCAGAGCGTCAAACGCGACGTGCGGCCAGTCGGCCACCGCTGCATCGCCCGGGCCGAAGCACCCACAGTTCGCGGGCAAATGACGTATGACCGCCGAGGCGACGGCACCCGCATAGAGCGCGAACTGTCCGGCGACCACCACCGCGGTCGCCCGCGTGAAGAGCCCCGCTACGAGATAGGCACCCATCAGAATTTCGATAAACGGCAGCGCGAGCGCAAGCGGGCCTACGACTGCCGCAGGCAGCAGCGCAAAGCCGGCGATGCTGGCGGCGAGGTCTGCAGCGTGACCCACCTTGAGGACTCCGGCAACGAGCAGCGTCCCGCCGGTAAGCAGGCGGAGCACTAAGACGGCAGCATGCACGGCTCCCTTCGTTGGGCTCAGTCGCAGCGAACCCCTGTCCGCAGGAGGTATAATGAGCGCATGGTCCGCGCGCTCGCGCTTACGGTTTTGTTCGCAGCGATGCTTGCTCCGGTCGCCTGCAGCAACGGCTCTCAAGCTCCGAATCTAACGCTGCAGAGCGATCGATCGCTGGCGTGGCAGCTGGCGGCTCAACGCGGCAAGGCCGTCCTCTTAACCTTCGGCTTCACCCACTGCGCAGATACCTGTCCTGCGATCGTTGCGAGGCTGGCGCACGCGGGCGTCGCAATTGGCCGCCCAGGCGACGTTGAGATCGCATTCGTGACCGTCGATCCGGCGCGTGACACCCCCGCGGTTCTGCATCGCTTCCTGAATCGATTCGCGCAGCCCGGCCTCGAGATCGTCGGGTTGACGGGGACGCCGCGCCAGCTCGCCGCCGCGCAGCACGCTTACCACGTATGGTCGGCAAAGCTACCCGTTCGTAAGGGAGGCTACGACGTCTCGCACTCCGCCGCAATTTTCTTGATTGCACCCGACGGCCGGCTGCAAGGCGTGCTCGACGATCAAGACAACGAAAGCGCCGTCGTCGCAGCATTGAAAAAGGCACTCGGATGATTGCGCTCTTCGCCGCCGCTGCGATCGCGCTCGTACCGATTCACGGCGTCGTCCTCGAATCCGCCGGTGCCGGCAGCGCCATCGTGCGCACCGATGAGATACCGCAAACGAAGCCCGCCCAGATCCGGCGTTACGCCCTAGAGCCGCCGATTCGACTGCGCTCCGGCACCGGCATCGACGCGTTTCTCGACGAGTCGACGCAGCCGCCGACGCTGCACGACGCCGTGCCGGCTGGAGTTTTCGCGCCCGGTCTTCCCGATGCCGGACGCGTCGTGCCGATAGAGATCGGGAGCAAACTGCCCGCCGCAACGCTGATCGACGCGCAGGGCCGGCGCATCGCACTCAATCGCGCGTTTGCGGGAAAAACGCTGCTGCTTTCGTTCGTCTTCACGCGCTGTCCGGATAGGACGCTCTGTCCGGCGATCAGCGGGAAGTACGCGTACCTTCAAAATCATCTCGATCCAAAAGACTTTGCGCTCGCGGAGATCACGCTCGATCCGCCCTACGATTCGCCCCGAGTGCTGCGCTCGTACGCTTCGAGTTACGGCGCGCACGGCGAAATTTGGACGCTGCTGACGGGAACCGGCTCGACGGTGACGCGGCTGCTCGATGAGTTCCGAATCAGTTCGATGCGGCTGAGCACCGATAACTTTCTCCACGACGACAAGCTCTTTATCGTGGCGCCCGACGGCCGCGTTGCATCGGTCGTCCAGACTGCGAGTTGGGATCCCGATGCGGTCCTCGCTCAGGCCCGTTCGATCGCCGGACTCGCGAGCAACCCGTTTGAAAGGTTTCGACTGGCGCTGATTGCCAATGCAGTCGCCATCTGCGGCGGCAGCGAGTTTGCCGGAATCGCGCTGCTCGAGCTGACGCTGTTCACCTTTCTGACGATCGTATCGTTCGCGGGAATGTGGTTGGTGGCGCGAGTCATCTGGCCCTCGCGCACCTGAGCGGAGCTTTCGACCGAAGCAAGAAGGCTAGCGGGCCATGGCAGCCGCCTCGCCGCTCAAGGACCCCGCGCCGGACCAAGCGGCCTTCTTGGAGCTCGCCATCGACCGCTATGGAAAGGCGACGTACAATTTCGCCTATCGGCTCACGTGCAACGAAGCCGACGCCCGCGACCTCACGCAAGAAGCGTTTATCCGTGTCTACAAGGCCTGGCAGAGCTTTAAGCCGGGCACATCGTTCCTCTCCTGGATCTATCGGATCGTAACGAATCTGCACCGTGACGAACTTCGCCGCCGCAAGGGACGTTATCAAGAGGAGATTCCCGATGATAATAAACTTCAAGAGTTTTCGGGTGCCCGGCCGTTGGCCGTCGCACCGATCGAAGAGTACGTCGACTCGCAGCTCAGCGAGCCGCTTTCCAAAGCGCTCGACGAGCTCGGTACGGAGCAGCGTCAGATCGTATGGCTCGCCGACATCGAGGACTATAGCTACCAAGAGATCGCCGACATCGTGGGATGTACGGTCGGCACCGTGCGATCGCGTCTACACCGCGCCCGCGGGCAACTCCGCAAGCTCGTGACCCGTCATATGAAGTCGCCATCATGAATCAGCTTCATCCGACGCCGGAGGAGATCGTCGATTACCTGCACGGTGAGGTCTCGCCGTCGCGCGACGCCGCGATTCACGCGCATCTGGCCGGCTGTGCGGAGTGCGCAGAAATTCGCGATTCCGAGCAATCGCTGACCGAAATGCTCAAGGCCTACGCCCGGGCAGAGGAACGCGAGCTTCCGTCCGGCGTCGTAGCGACGATCCGCGACGCCGTACGCTACCAGCCGCCGACGCTCTGGGAGCGCTTGAGCGCAGCCTTCCGCCCGGCCGTCGCGGTGCCCGTTGCGATCGCCATTGCGGCCTTTATGTACTTTGGCTTCCGCTTCGCGCACGGCCCGGCGGCCGCGTCGACGATCGATGCCTCCTACTACGTCGAAAGCCACGCGGCGCTGAGCGGTTCGACCCCGCTTTCGGAAGATCAACCCGTACCGGGAGAACTGACGGACGATGCGCAGCCGCACTAGCGCGGGCGCTTTGGCCGTCGCGCTCGCCGTCGGAAGCGGCGTACTGTCGATATTCGCTCCAGCCGGCGCGGCGGATAAAGCTCAAACGTCGCCGGCGCCCTTTGCGCTGCTTTCAGACGTGCTATCCGCGCCATCGAAAGTCTCCTACACCGCAACCGTCGAGTCGGTGCGCATCGGCAGTCACGGCTCGGAAGCGTCGGTCTATCGAATCGAGCACCGCGCACCCGACATGACGCGCAAGCTGTACAGCGCGCCGCCGGAGCTCTTCGGCGATTCCGAAATCACCGAGGGCAACGTCAAGTTTTCCATCGACGAACGTCACCATCGCATCGTCGAAACGAAAACCCCGGCGATTCTTGCGGATCGCCGGTCGATCGGCGACAACGAGGCGCTGATCCGCGCAAACTATCGCCCGGTACGCGTCGGCTCGACGAGTTTCGACGGGCGCCCGGCCGTCAGCGCGTTATTGGTGAATAAGTATACAAACCGCGGGACAATCCTCGTGCGCGTCGACCGCGAGACCAACGTCGTGCTCGACAAACAAGAGTTCGGTCCCAACGGTGCCCTGGTCAGCGAAACTCGCCTCGAACAAGTGCACTACGGCCCCGTCCCCGCCGCCGATTTTGCGTTGCCGAAGGGTTATGCCTTAGTCGACGGTCCGAAGGTGCAAGAAGTATCGGACGATCCGGATCGGCTCGTTCACGACGCCGGCTTTGCCGCTCGCAAGCCGGTTGCGCTACCGGAGGGCTTCGCGCCGCAATCGGGCGACCTCGTGACCCTGCGCGGAGGGCGCGCGGTGCAGCTGCTCTACTCCGACGGCGTGCGCACCGTTTCGCTCTTTGAAAGCTCCACGCCGATGGCACCGAATATGGTGCCGCTTCACCCGCAGTCGCTTACGCTGCACGGCCATACCGCGCAGTACGGTGAAGACGGCACGGTCGATCTGCTGACCTGGACCGATGGAAAGCTCTATTACACGCTCGTTGGCGAGCTCGGTGTGAGCGAGCTCGCCAACATTGCGGGGACGGTTACGCCCTAGCTCGTTAAGCTCTCAGAGCTTGATGTTCGCCATGAAGTAGGCCTGGAATGGCGCCTTCACCGAATTGTTCAGGCCGGAGACCAGGTACGGGCCGAGGTTGGGTTCGTACGGGTAGAGCAAGAACTGCTGGATTTTCGTTGCGGCATTTTTGCCGTTGGCCTTTGAAACGCTTCCAACCGGATTGAAGGCGTTGCCGACCGGCGGAATCAGACCGCCGCCGACGACGCCGTACGAGCAGATATTGCTATCGGTGTACGTCCACTGCTTGCTCGTGCCGCCCCAACAGGTGTTCACGATGTTCGCCAGGACTGCCGTGAACGTAATCCGCGGCGAGACGTCGTACTCTGCCTGGAAGTTGAACATCAGTTCGTTGGGCTGAGTAAACGAGCCAAGGTCGTCGAAGACGCCGGTGAACTGATCGGGAATGACGAGCCCGGCGGGGCACGTCGAGGCGTCGTAGCGGTGGCTGCCGAGCAACGGCCGGCAACCAGAATCGGCGGGATCGATACCCGGTGTCGTTTCGGGCGCACCGTACTTGCCGCCGCCCTGGAACTGCAGCGACGGCGTCAGCGCGAACTTATCGTGCCGGTAGTTGAGGACGAGACTTCCGACGTACGGAGAGTTGAAGGCGTTCGCCGAGGAGCCGATGCCGGCCGGGAAGATATCGTACGGTGCAAAGTTTTGAGTCGGATCGAGAAAGTTCTGGCCGGGCGCGTTCCAGTAAGGATTTACGACCGCATTCGGCGAGCCGCACGGCGCAGGATTTCCTTTTCGATAACAAGGTGCTGCGGCAACGCCGGAGCTCGTCGATCCGCAGAGTGGAATTCCGAACTCGGAACGACCCACGAAGGCGCCGTTCTTGGCACACGCTTTGGTATAGGCGTTGTAGTTCGAAATCGTCGCGTTGATCGGCGAGATAATCGTCGTACCGTTCGAAAGTACGCCATATTTCGTGTACGAGTTGGTGTAGGCGAACGAGAGCAGCCCCGAAAGGCCGTTGCGCGAGAAGTCGCCTTTTTGCATTTGAAACTCGACGCCTTCGCTGCGCTGACTGCCGACGTTGAGGCCGGAGATAAAGCCGGTCTGCTGATTCAGGAAGAAGTTTTGCACTTGATCCTGAGTCTGGCGCAAGAACGGCGTGAGCTTGAAGGACCAATCCGTGCCCTTGAGGTGCTGTTCGAGCGAGATATCGTAGTTCAGCGAGGTCGGCGGTTCGACGGGGAGGCCCGGCGAGGTGCGCCCGTAGGGAGAGAGGTTCGGGCCCAGCAGCGAAAACGGCAGATCGTTCTGTAGGGTGTTGTAGATTTCGTAGGCCGTATTCGGTGCTTCGGTGTAGCGCCCGAAGGAGGCGCGGATCACGGTATTCGGGCTGACCGTATAGGTGCCGCTGAAGCGCGGCTGCCACTCGTTGAAGGTAAAGCTTTGGTACGCCTCGTTCACGAGCGCCGCCGCGTGATATCCGCTCGGGCACGGCGACGCGGGCGTCAGCGTACCCTTTCCGAGCTGAGATTTATCGACGGGGACGCCGGTAAGGTTACTGACGCACGTATCGCGGTTGTACGCGTTGTACCAGAACTGGCGCGCGACGCCGCCGTTACCGTTGATGTCGCCGTTGAGACCATCGAAGGTAAAGCTGTCCAAACGAACGCCGAGGTTGAGCAAGATCTTATCGTTGGGACGGAACTGATCGGTTAACGATGCCGAGCCGAACTTCGGCTGAACGTTGTTGTAGGTCGCGTATTGCCCGTTCTCGGCCATGAGGTACGCGCACGCAGTTTTGCCCGGAACGCGCGGATCGACGCAACTGTTCGGCAACCCGGCGGGGCCGCCGCTGGGCGAAGCATTCGGCTCGTAGAGCTGGTCCCAGGTCACGACCTGAGCCGCTCCGACACCAGGATTGCAGGTCACCGGTTGTCCGCCGCCGGCGCCATAACAGTAGCCGCCGTACGGATCGGCCGCGTTGACGACGACCGCTGCGTTCGTACGATTCGGACCGCCGAAGGCCGGGAAGTTGTTGAACATTTGCGTGTTGTTGTCGCGAATCGTGCTCGCGGTGACGTACGATCCCTGAATCGTCAGCAAGTTTTGCTCGTTGAGCTGATCCTGGAACTCGGCGCTAAGCCCGCGGGTGTGGGAGCTGAGCTCATAGTCGGGTGCAGTCGGGCAGAGATAGAAGAACGACGTGCACTGCGGTCCGACGAGGTCCCAGGTGCTGTAGTACGTGTATCCATATATTCGGAAGAACGCCGTCGAGCCGAAGTTCTTCGTGTACTGAAGTTTGACGATCTCTTGCTGATTCTGCGAAGAGTCGCGTTCGCTATCGGGGACGAACCCGTAGGAGCTGCCCGTGGCGAAATCCGACCACGGACGATTCTGACTGCTGAACGGATAGAAATACTTCGAGGTGCAGCCTGGTCCGATGCCCGTCAATCCGGATTGGCTGAACGTCTTTCCGACCTGCGTCATGCAATTCCAGGAAAGGCCGTCAACCCACGGCGGCGTCTGGCCCGCGTGCAGGTTCGGCGCGAGACCAAGGGTCGTGATCGGGTTGATCTGGCCCCAGCACTGCGCACCGGTAAGGTTCGACGAACATTGCGGCGAGGCAATGTCATTGTTCGAGCTGTAGAACGAGTTCGAAAGATAGGAGCTGTCCCAAAGGATCTGCACGTCGTCGCGGCCCCCGTCGTTCTTATGCGGGATGCCGATGTGAACGTTGGCGACGACGTCGCGCGAGGCGATTTGCGAGAAGTTCATCCAGTTGAACGGCCCCAAAAAGTAACCGCCTTCGGCGTATTGGCCGGCGTTAGGGGTGTTCAGCGGTGCGAGCGGCGCCCCAAGCCAGCTGTCGTAGTTCGAGCCGTTCTGATCGTTGACGTAGCGGAAGCCTTGATTGTAGCCGGCGACGCCGAAATAGTACGACAGGTTCCGGTCGGGCGTGGGCGCCGCCGGCTTCGATCATCGCCCGGTGGTAGAACGTGGGCGTAGCGATGCCGAGTTGGGCGTCGGCCGAACCGGGGAAGGTGCCCGTGCGGATGACCTGGTTGATGTAGCCCGCAAGGCCTTGTCCTTCGGAGTTTGCCGGATTCGCGCCGGTATACACCTGGACTTCAGCGTTTCCCAGTGACGAAGCCGCGCCCGACGGATAGTTGTCGAACGAACGATTGACCGGAACGCCGTCAAACTCGTAACCGACTTGGTCGAAGTCGCCGCCGCGGATGTGGACGGTGTCGTAGTACCCGCTTTGGTTGGGAACGACGTAGGCGCCGGGAACCGTCGAAATTGCCGAATAGGCAGAGTTGAGGTTACCTCCTCCGCCAAGCGCTGAGGCCGCGTGCTGCGTGGAAGCGTTGATCGAGTAGATGTCGGCGGTCGTGCCGGATTTAACCAGCGAACCGGCCGCCGCGGCCGTCACGCGGCCGATTGTTTTGAGTGCCTTCGGCAGGCTTACCCGAACGGTCTGAACCGTATCTGCAAAGACGACCTGCCCCGGAACGCTTTCGGATTGATACGCGCTCTTATCGGCGGTGATCGTATACGTATCGGGCGCGAGCGTTAGAAATCCAAAGTGTCCGGCGGCGTCGGTCGTTGCCGTCGCGCTCTGCGACGGGCTGCTGGCCGTTACGCGGGCGCCGGCGATCGGCGCTCCCGTGTCGCTATCCACGACGGTGCCGGTAATACCGCCGGTCACGCCGGCGATTGCCGACGGAGCTTGAGCGATAAAGGCGAGGAAGAGAACCAGAGAGGTGACGAGGCGCAACGATCGCATCTTTTAGCCCTCCAAGTAACCGAGCAAGTATCGGTTGAGGGGCGCTCCCCTGTTTAAGGCGGCTTAATTCTCAAGTTTTCTGAAATTTTCCTGGGAACTCAAAAAGTTGTCCAACGGGCGAACGATGTTGAGAGGTATTGATTTCACGTCGGCGGCGTTCCGGTGTGATTGCGCGCCGTCACTCGTCGACGCGATCGCCGCAATCGAGTTCGTCAGGGCGTCGATACCGTAGCCGCCCTCCAACACGTACGCGACGGCGCCGGCGCAGTATTCGCGGGCAACGTCGCAGATGACGGCCGCGATTGGCGACGCCGCTTCCACCCCGACGCCAAGGTCGCCGACGCAGTCGCCGGAGACGTAGTCGAACCCTGCGCTGACGATCAGCAGATCGGGTCGAACGAGGCGCGCGACTCGCGGCAGCACGGACTCCCAGATCGCAACGAAGGCTTCGGTCGAGATCCCCGACGCCGGACACGGCACGTTGACGATGAGATCGTTTTCGAGCGCGTAGCTCTGCGAACCGGTGCCGGGGTACGCGGGGAACGCGTGGGTCGAGATATAGGAAAGTCCCGCTCCCGCCTCGGCCTCCGTTCCGTTGCCGTGGTGATAGTCGAAATCGGCCACCAAAACGCGCGCCGCTTCGCCCCGCTCCGCCTGAAAAGCACGCGCCGCGACGACGACGTTATTGAAGAGGCAGAAGCCCATGCCGCGCGCCGGCTCTGCATGGTGACCGGGCGGACGGACGAGCCCAAAAACCGCCTCCTTCAGCGAGCTGCTTGCCTGGACCGCGGCGATCGCTCCGCCGGCTGCGCGCCGCGCGGCGCGTAGCGAGTTTTTGTCGACGAGCGTGTCGCCGGTCGAAAGATAGCGGGCACCGACAAGACCCTCGGTTTCGCGCTGCAAGAGCTCGAGGTAGCCCCGCGGATGGACGCGTTCGAGCTCCGCATCGGTCGCGTCGCGCGCCTGCAGAGTCTGCGAAATTACCCCCGCCGCTCGCAAGCGCGCCTCGACGGCCTCGACGCGGTCGGGACGCTCCGGGTGAACCGCTTCGCGGAGATGATCCCCGCAGAGGGGATCGACGACGAACTTCAGCCCGAGTGCTTAGGCGGTTTACACGGATCCGAGGCGGCCTGCCGCACCTGCTTGTACGCCTTGGTGTCCTTCTTGAGGCCGGGTATCGCCATCAGCCGTTTGTACGCAGCCGTCGCTTTCGAACACTGGTTGGCGGCGGCGTACGACTTGGCCGCCAGGAACAGCATCTGCGGGTCGCCGTCGAGATAGTTCTTCGACGCCTTATCCATCGCGTCGAAGATCTGCGCGGCCTCTTTGTAGTTCTTCAGCTCGTAGTCGGCGCCGGCGACGCATCCCAACGTCGACGGCGAGCGCTGAATTTCGAAGCTCTTCCCGCAGGCGGCGCGCGCACCGTTATAGTCGTGAACGCGAGAGTAGGCTTGCCCCAAAAGCGCAAATCCCTGCGCGTCGGGCGAGATCTGAGTGTACTTCTTCAGATAAGAGATGCTGTCGTTAACCTTGCCGCCGAGCAGCGAAATTTCTCCCATGCCGAGCAACGCCCCGATGTTGTTGGGGTCGATCGCCAGCGCGGCCTGCCACTGCGCGATCGCCTGCGGATACTGGCGAACGGAGGCATAGTAGTCGCCAAAGGCCGAGAAGCCGGCGGGAACCTTCGGAAACTGCGAGACGATCTGTTGGAAGATCGCGACGCCTTGCGCGTCCTTCTTTTCGGAGACGAAATAGGATGCCTTACGGATGAGGATCGCGACCTTCTCATCGTCGGTCGGCGCGGCGACGACCGCATCGTCGTAGGCCTCACTGGTGTGGGCGTCGTCGTGCTGGCGGGCGTAGAGGTCGGCCTTGAATACTAATGCTTGAATATTGCGCGGGTCGATCGCCAGTGCTCGCGCGACCGTTTGCAGCGCCATCGGAATATTGTCTTGCTGCGCGTAGGTCGTCGCAATCTGGAAGATCGGCGCCGTGTCCTTGGGGCTGAGCAGGATCGCACTTTCGAACTCCGCTCGAGCGTCGTCGAAGTGCTGCTCGGAGGCATAGACGCTGCCCAGCGCCATCAGCGCGCCAGGGTCGTTCTTATTGAAGGTCACCGCGCGCTTTGCCACGCGCTCGGCATCGGCGGACCGCCCCTGCCGTAGATAGATGTCGGCGAGCGCCGCGAGAATCTGCAGGTTCGTCGGGTCGAGATTGGCGGATTGCTCGAGATCGTAGGTAGCCGCCGCACCGTTTCCGAGCTGCACTTGCGCGAGGCCGTCGTAGTAAAAGACCTGCGCCGACTTGTCGCCCAGCTGCAGCAAGTGCTGCGTGTACTGGACGGTGATATCGGGCCGGTTCACTTGGAGATATTCAGCGGCGAGCTGCGTCATCGAGAGCTGATCGGTCGGGTTGGCTTTGAGCTTGGCCACCAGTCGCGGGATTGCGACCGAGGGCGGCTCTGGGCTCGCCGTCGGCAGCGCGGAGGGCGACGGCGAGGGGCTCGGCGTCGCGCTCGACCGTCTGGCCTGCGCAGACGGCGCCGTTATCGCCATGGCGATGGCGAAGGCGAGTACGATCAAGCCGATTAGAGAGTATCGTTTCAAGAATGCTGTCCTTTAGCGGTTTCGATGAGTTTTGTCAGCTCGGGGACGATACGAAAGGCGTCGCCGACGACCAAGAGATCGGAGAACTCGCCGATCGGCGCGGCCGCATCCTTATTAATGGCGACGATCGTGCCTGAGGCGCGCATACCGACTTTGTGCTGAATCGCCCCGGAGATTCCGACGGCGATGTAGAGCGCGGGGGTCACGGTTTTTCCAGTCTGTCCGATTTGAAGATTATACGGCACCCAGCCCGCATCGGCTGCCGCACGGGAAGCGCCCACGGCTCCGCCCAGCGCGTTGGCCAGCGGTTTGAGCAAGGTATCGAACGGCTCGGGACCCCCCAGTCCGCGGCCACCTGCAATGACGGCCGGCGCCTCCTCGAGGGCCAGTTCGCTCGAGCCCTCCTCGACATCGCTCTCGATCTTGGCGGCGTAACTCTTGGCGAGACGTTCGAGCGGCTCGATTCGCGCCGTGCCGCCTGAGGTCGCGACGGCGAAGGCGTTGGGGCGGACCGTCACGACGCCGTAATCGGCCGGCCGCAGCGCGCATCGCGTCACGAGCGCTCCCCCGAGTTTAGGAGACGTACACACGACCGCGTCGCCGTCGACCTGCACCTCGACGACGTCGGCGACCATCCCGGCGCGCAGGCGCACCATCAGACGCCC
Source organism: Candidatus Cybelea sp. (assembly GCA_036267315.1). Classification (GTDB taxonomy): domain Bacteria; phylum Vulcanimicrobiota; class Vulcanimicrobiia; order Vulcanimicrobiales; family Vulcanimicrobiaceae; genus Cybelea. The sequence continues at coordinate 131,644 of DATAWH010000014.1, forward strand.
CGCTACGTCGCGCCCGGAGAGCGTGTTCGGAATGAGAATCAGCGAGGGGCCGAGGCGTTCGGCGGCAGCAGCCAGATAGTCGACGATCGGGTCGAGCAAAAAGCTTTCGACTTCCGGATCTTCGTTGAGAAGGATGCTTTCGAATGGATAGTTCGTCAGTTGATCGGCTAACCGCGCCGATGCCGGCCCGAGGACGACTGCGTGCGCGGCGCCCCCCAGAGCGGCGGCGATCTTTCCGGCTTCGCTTGCAAGTTCGAACGTAACCTTCCGGCTTTGACCGCGCCGGTTCTCCGCGTAAACGATGACGTTTTTCACGCTAGACGAGCCTCTTCTCGGCGAGAAAATCGAAGATCGCACGAGCTCCTGCAGGTCCATCGGCGGCTTCGACCGTTTTTCCCTTACCGCGAGCCGGCGGCGGTGCGAAGCTGCGCAGCTCCGTTTTCGAGCCCGCGGCGCCGACGGGAACGTCGAGCGAAAGATCCTGCAGCGTCTTCGTTGCGATGTTCTTTTTTTTGGCGCCCATGATGCCCTTGAGCGAAGCGTAGCGCGGTTCGGCGAACGTCAACGCGGTCGTCAGCAGCGCCGGAAGCGGGCCGCGGACCGTCTGATAACCGGTGTCGGTCTCGCGTTCGACTTCGATCGCGCCGTCCGAAATTTCGATCTTGCGCGCGTTGGTGATGCACGGCAGTCCGAGGTGCTCGGCGAGTGCACCGGGCGTCGCACCGGTACTGCTATCATCGGTCAAGCCGCCGACGATCAGCAGATCGAACGGCAGCGTCCGCAGCGCGGCCGCCATTGCCGCCGCCGTCGCCCAGACGTCGCTGCCTTCAAGGCCGGGGTCGCTAAGAACGACGGCATCGTCGGCGCCCATCGCTAGTGCGCGACGAAGCCCCTCTTTGAGCGAGTCGGGAGCCATAGAGAAAATCGTCACCGTCGTATCGCCCCCGACGCGCTCCTTGAGCTGGAGCGCGGCTTCGAGGGCGTACTCGTCGTAGGGATTGAGGACGGTTTCGACGCCCGCGCGAACGAGCCGTTTGTTTTCCGGATCGATGCGCTTCTCGGCGTTTGGATTCGGAACAAGTTTAACCGTCACCACGACCTTCACGTGGAGAGCGACCTCCGTTCGAATAAGGGAAGCAAGTTACAGAAAGCGATAGCCTTTTGGTGGTCTCCGGCAAGTGGACCTGCCGCCGCGCTTGTCAAATCGCAGGAAGGGCCTCTCGTCGGCCGTGCGAACCCGAGTTCGTATGCCGCTCCGACGCACACTCGTTATTCTCGCAGTCACTTTGATCGCGCCCAGTGCTGCCCTGGCCGCCGGCTTCGTCGCCAGCCCCTCGCATGCAACCGAGCAGAACCCTGCTACAGTAGTTGTGGACGCCTCTCGAGCCTCCGATGGATTTTTGGAAACGCGCGAGCGGATTCCGGCCGCCCCGGGCCCATTTACGGTGGTCTATCCGAAGTGGATTCCGGGCGAGCACGGGCCAACCGGCCCGCTCAACGACCTCGCCGCGTTGCGAATATCGGCAAACGGCGTTCCGCTCGATTGGCGACGGGACCAGGTCGACCTCTATGCTTTCCACGTCAACGTGCCGGCCGGCGCTCGCGAGATCGACGTGGTGTTCGACGTCCTGATGAACGCGCCCGACGACTACATGTCGACCCATTCGCTCGCGATCCTCAACTGGAATCGCGCCCTCCTTTATCAAGACGGCGTCGACTCTCACCAGTTCTTCATCAAACCGTCCATCGTACTGCCCCCGGGGTGGCAGTACGGAACCGCGCTGCGCGGTGCGGCGCCGGCCGGAAATCGCGTCGATTTTGCGGTCACGCCGCTGAACATGCTCGTCGACTCGCCGCTGGACATGGGGCGGTTCGTTGCGAAATGGGATCTGTGGCGGCAAGGCGACGCGTTCGTGCAGATGGACGCGTTCGCCGATCGTCCGCAAGATCTCGATATTAGCTCTAGCCTACTGCACGCCTATCAGCGCGTGCCCGCCGAAGCCTTTGCCATGTACGGATCGCGCCATTTCAACGACTATCACGCGCTGCTCACACTGAGCGACCAGATCGGCTTTCAGGGCATCGAACACCATCAATCGAGTGACGACCGCGCCGCCGCAGACTTTTTGACCGAGCCAGATGAATCGCTCTCCAGCGGCGACCTCATCACTCACGAGTTCTCGCACAGCTGGAACGGTAAGTACCGGCGGCCCGCCGATCTGACGACGCCCAACTTTCAGGTTCCCATGCGCACCGATCTTCTCTGGGTGTACGAGGGCATGAACCAGTATCTCGGCGACCTGCTCTCGTTTCGCGCCGGCATCCGGGAACCGAAGCTCTACCCCGAATACCTCGCAACGGTCTATTCGGAGATGGATTACGAGACGGGAAGAACGACGACGCCGCTCATCGACCTGACCACCGGCGCGCCCTACTTTTATTTCGCCCGCGGCGAGTACGGCGCCATTCGCCGCAACGCAGGCGACTTCTACACCGAAGGCGAGCTCGTTTGGCTCGACGTGGATACGATCATCCGCGAGCGCTCGCATGGCGCGCGTTCGCTCGACACCTTCCTGCATCTCTTTACGGCCCCCCCGCTCACCGGGCCGATCGTCAAGACGTACACGCGAGAGCAAGTGGAAAGCCTTCTGCAGCAGGTTGAGCCATACGATTGGCACGCCTATTTTGAAAAGTACGTCTACCATCCGACGACCCACCCCCCGACCGACGAACTCGCCCGCGCCGGTTGGAAGATCGTGTACAGCGCACGGCCCAACGAATTCCTCACCGCCGAAGATGCGGACAGCCACCAGATCGATGGCTGGTACTCGTACGGCGCCGATTTGAGCGGTATGGGCGTCGTCAGAGACGTGCGTGAGGGATCGGCGGCGTGGCGGGCCGGGCTCGCGCCCGGAATGCGCGTACTGGCCGTGAACAGTCAAGCGTTCTCGGAGGACGTGCTCAAGTACGCCGTCCGAAAAGCTCAGAACCAAGTCGCTCCGATCGCGCTCATCACCTCGCAGAACGGCTGGTTTCAAACGCTCTCGCTCGACTACCACGACGGCATACGCTACCCGCACCTCGAACGCATCGCCGGTACGCCGGATATGCTGGCGTCAATCGCGGCGCCTCGCGCGGCGAAATAGCCGTGCGCCGGGTGGCGGCGCTCGCGCTAGCGGTTGCCGGCTGCACCGCCGGCCCGAGCGTCGCACCGGCGACCGTCGCGCCGCTCTCGGCCGGAACGAGCAATGCGCGAGCGGCGCAGCCGAATCTTGCAGCTCACGCGATCGTCGGGTTCAGCGTGGACACACCAAAACGCGCTGAGGCTGCCGCACGCGAGGGCATCACGACGACGATCCTCTACGGCGGCGCGCCCTCCAAAAACAGCGCGCTCGAGAGCGCCTTGCGCGCGCATTCGATTCAGGTCGTCGACGGCGCGATTTCGGGCCTGCTCTTTTACTGGGAGTGTCATCGCACGCACACCGTCAAACCGCCTCCGGGCAGTTATTCCTATAATTACTACTGCCGCACCGACGAGAATCCGAAAATCGACAGTGAGGCCGTGGTGCTGCACGACGCCGCCGCGCTACTCGATGCCGACGCGCGGCGCAATTACGTTACCGGCTACTGGGTTCTCGACGACTGGCCGGGTTGGGATCCCGGCAGCGGGCGCGTGCTTCTGCAGAAACTTCATGCGCTCATCGCAAAGAGGACGCCCGAGCGGCCGGCGATCTGTGGGTTCGGAGCCGGCATTGCGCTTCCGGGACGCGTCGATTGGGATCCTGGTACGGCCGCGAACTACTCCAACGCCGGATGCGACGTCGTCGGATGGTACAACTATTCGCCCTTCGGAAGGCGACGTCCGTCGCTTGGAAAGCGTTTGGACTGGAGCATGAAAGCGTTGCTGCCGGCAATGCAGCACAGCCTCGCCAAGTACGGCTGGAAGATCGCGCGAACGCCGCTGTACGGTATCGGACAAGCGTGGGGCGGATCGTACGAACGGCGCTACTACCAGCCGGGGTTGACGCGCTCGGAGATGCGCGCGCAGGCCGACGCCTTCTGTGCATTCGGCGCCACGTATATCGGGTGGTATGCGTGGGACGACAGCGGCTTCGAGCGGAGAACGCAGACACCAAATAACTCGAAGACGATCGCGGCCGGGATCGCCGCCGGCATCGGCGCCTGCCGTGACCGATGGCGCTGACGCGGCCAGGGCACTCGCCCGTCGTGGCTGAACTCCAAGCCCATGGCTGAGCTGCGTTTTGGTGACCGCGTTTTTATTGAAAACCTAAAAATCGAGGGCGAGGTAATCGAAGTCGACACTCGCTCGATCGTCGTCCGCCACAAAAAGCCCGATGGCGAATCGATCGAACAGCGCTTCCGCCCGGAGGACCTGCGCTATCTGCCAAAACCTCAGAAAGAGTAGCGAAAACTTAGCCTTTGGAGGCTGACCACGACTAGAGGCTGACCACGACTAGAGGCTGCCGACGACGATCATCGTCTTATCGCCCTCGATCGTCAGCGTCACCGATTTTTCACCGGAGTGCTGCGCGCCGGTTCTAAAAACGGCCGATTCGACGGGCGTCGTCGTGTGCGACTGCTCCGAACCCGCCGGTAAGTTTTGCCGATACCACGCGTAGACTTTTGAGAATGAATCCCCGGTCAGCAGGACGCCTTGTCCTTCGATGGCGGCTCCCGGGTAGTCCGGGACGCCGAAGACCGGATGCTTAGAATCGTTCGACGCTTGGCTCGAGCACGCGGTCACCGTCACTAGAATTGCGGCGACCAGCACGATATAACGCATCTGATCCTCCTACGCTACTCGAGACACAGTTCAAAGGGAGGGAACGTCCCTCGCAATCTGCTCGCCGTCGACGTAGTAAGCGAGCTGCTGGGCCGCCGATTTTTGGAGCAGCCAGGTGTGCCCGGATCGAACCCATGTATCGATGGAAAACGCCACGAACTCGGCGCCCCGCTCGTCCTCGATGGCATCGGGATTTGCCAACGTTATTTCGAGGCGGCGGCTGACGATGACGATTCCGCCGCGCTCCTTCACCGAAGCGATCGTCATCGAAATGCGCCCATTGCCGGCTGCGTCGTACTCCAGTCCGGCCAGGAGCGCTTTGAGGCCGTCGGCTTCGCCGGCAACGTCGACGCCGGCGAAGTGCGGCGCGAGGATGGCCGCGATTCTTTTGCGATCGCCGCCGCGGACCGCCGATTGGAGCACTCGGTACCGCGCTTGCAGCACCGGCAGCGCGGAGCCGCCCGTCTGGGCGGCCGCCGGTTTCGCAAACGCAAGGATGCAAACGATGGCAAGCGCGATCCCGGCGAATACTTTCATGTTTCGATGGTAGCGCGTGGAGCGTACGGAAGCGTACGGAAGCGGATCTCGGCTCGCCATCGAACCAAGACCACGTGAGCGAAAAAGTGAACGGTATCGACCCGAGCGTTGCGCCCTCTGGGACGGGCTGCGTCGAGTGCCTTGCGGCCAACAGCTGGTGGTTCCACTTGCGCCGTTGCGCGCAGTGCGGACACATCGGCTGTTGCGACCAGTCCTTGGGCAAGCACGCGACGGCGCATTTCGACCAAACCGGCCATCCGGTCATCGCCAGCTTCGAGCCTGGAGAAGCATGGTTCTACAACTACCGGAGCGAGGAGTTTATGCCGGGGCCGCATTTAGCGCCCCCGCACTCGCATCCCAAAGATCAGCCGACTCCCGGCCCGCAAGGAGGGGTTCCCGCAGACTGGGAGTCCCAGTTGGAGTAGGTTCAGGCGACCGGATTTCCGCTGGCCAGACCGTTCCGTACGGCATAAACGGCGGCTTGCGACCGCGTCGAGCAGTGCAGCTTTGCAAAGACGTTGCTGACGTGGTTCTTGATGGTTTTTTCGGCGAGCACCAACTGGCGGCCGATTTCGCGATTCGAAAGACCCCTGGCAAGGAGTCGGACGACTTCAATCTCGCGCGGGGATAGCTCGTGCTTGTTGCGATCGCCCGACGGTGCGCGCCGGCGAAGCAGTGAGGCGGCGACGCGCGGATCGACGTAGCTCGAACCGGCGCCGAGCGCTTTGATCGCCGCGCGCAGCTCTTGCAGCGAGGAATCCTTTACGATGTAGGCGTCTACACCGATGGCCAGGCAGTGCTGCATGAGTTCGCCCTGCGTGTGGGCTGAGAGAGCGCAGATTCTCGTTGCGGCGGAATCTTTCTTGAAGCTGTTGACGATATCGCCGACGTCGTCGGCGTCGATGTCGATGACGACGACGTCTACGGCGGGTGCGAGGACGGCGTGGCGGCCCGGAACGACGCCGACGACGCTAATATGCGGGTCGTCGGCCAAAACGTAGGCGAGAGCGCGTCCGAAGAGGAGCTCCTCGTCGACGATCAATACCCGGAGGCGATCCGTGGAGGCGGTAATGCTCGATACGACTGTCATGACGCCATGGTAGCGAACCGGGCGTACCAAAGCGTACGGGATTCGTTGACGGCTTATCGCCGGCTCTACCGCACGTCCCAATCTTCGGGTCTGACGGGGATCCAGAGCATGTTCAGCCGGTAGCCGGTGACGCGCGCGCTCAGCCCGATCAAGCGGTCCTCATAGAAGAGGGGTATCACCGGGACGTCCTCGTGGATCAGCTCGGCGATCGCGTTAAACGCCCGGTCGCGCTGAGACCGGCTCGAGGTGCGCGTTTGAGTCTCGAAGAGCGCCTCGAAGCGCTTGGAGCAGTAAAAAGAGTGGTTCTCGTCGCCCTTGACCGCCTGGGTACAGCGGAAGTTCAGCGACTCTTCCGGATCGCCGCCCCCGACCCAAACCTCGCCAACGATCGAAGCCTTCCCGTTCCGAAGCAGGCCCTCGGGGCTGAACCAGATCCGGGAGGGATTCGACTTGATCGAGAGCTGCACGCCCTCCGCCGCGAGCTGCGTTTGTACGAGGGTGGCGATTCGGACGCCGATCGGATTCTCGGAGTTGACCCCGATGAGGCCGGCGAGAGGAACGCCGCCCTTGGAGCGCCGACCCCGGTCGAGTCGCCAGCCGGCGGCGTCGAAGTCGCGGTTCGCTGCCGCAGGATCGTGGACGAAGGGCGGGATCGGCCGGCTCTTCCAACTGACGATTGGCGGGGGAAAGAACGAAGTCGCTGCCGGGTAAGCGTTTCGCCACGCGCCCGCCAGTGCGCGATAGTCGAGGGACGCCGCGATCGCGCGCCGCACCCGGCGGTCGTTCGTCGGCACCGCCTGCGTTTGAAGGTAGAGCAACTCGGTCGCGTTCTCGGGAACCTTCAGCACCCGCAGGCCGCGCGTCCGCTCCGCCTCTTCGACGTTGTCGGGCGTCAGCGTACCGACGTCGACGGCGCCCGACTGCAGGGCGACGAAGTTCGAGTTGAGGTTCGGGACGATCTGCAGAACGATCTGGGCGAGCTTGGGACGCGGGCGATAATACGGATTGCGCTCCAGCACGATGCGATCGCCGCGCAGCCACTCCTTCACGCGAAACGGCCCGCTTCCAAACGGCGCGTTTTCCCAGGACGTGCCGACGACTCTCGTATCGGTAAACGCGTGCTTGGGCAGAATGCCGTAGACGTAATCGGCTTGAGCGAAGAGCACGCGGACCGCGGCGTTCCAGGGCGAGCGTAGACGGATGACGACCGTGTGCGCGTCGGGCGTCGCCAACGAAACGATCCGGCGGTACGGTTCCACAGACGTCGCGCGATTGTGCGGATCGAAAATGGCGCGATAGGTAAAGGCGACGTCGGCCGACGTTAGCGGTACGCCGTCGGCGAAGCGGGCGTCCGGCCGGAGATGGTAGGCGATTCTCGTACCGTCTGTCGAGATATCGCCGTTCCGACGCGAGGGAATCCGCGTTACGAGAATGGGAACTTCACGATTGTCGGCCGAGAGCCCGACGAGCGTCTGGCAGAACAGCGTATCGAGCGCGATGATCTCCTGATCGATCGCCACGAACGGAACCAGCGAGCTGGGATCGCCCGCATAGGCGATTCGCAGAACGTGCGGAGCCCCGGTGCGCTCGCCGGCATTCCGCGTACAGCCCGCGGCAAGCAGCACGAGGAACAGCAGCGCAGCGATCCGCTTCATCTCCCAAGCAAATCCGCTTGCCTGGAGGGCTTTCCCTTTGACGCCGGATTCCGCCGACGCACCTCGTTGTACCGCGCTTTCTTTGGGATGCGAGGTCTTGCATCCGGGCATCCTGAAGCAAGTTAAGCCTTCGCCCGCTTTGGGCGCGGTCTATTACGGGTGCCAAGGTGTATCGAAGCGCCCTCATTCGAAAGGAGTGTACGTTGATCGTTGCAACGACCGAATCCATCGCCGGACTCCGCGTCATGCAGACGCTCGGTCAGGTCTTCGGCGTCGTCGTGCGCAGCCGGGGCTTGGGGGGCAATATCATGGCCGGTCTGCGATCGTTGGCCGGCGGTGAGATCGTCGAATATACCGAGATGCTCGAGGAGGCGCGCCGTCACGCCACCGATCGGATGGTGCAAAACGCTCAAACCATGGGCGCAAACGCGATCGTTATGATGCGCTTCGACTCCTCCGAACTCGGCCAGACGATGACCGAGATCGTGGCGTACGGCACGGCCGCGGTCGTCGAGCCTTCGTAGTGCTGCGCGGGCTCGTCGTCGCGATCGGAATTAGCTGCATCGTCGCCGCCACCTTCATCGCGGCGCAGTCCTGGTTCGTTGCGCTCGAAGTCGGCATCTTTGGTGCGTTGATTCTAATCGGAACTATTTTTGAAAAGCATTACCACACGCGCCGCGCCGCCGGCAAGGACTGGCAAACGACCTCCGAACGGTTCGTGGATCCAACCTCGGGGAAACTTATCGAGGTACGCTACAATCCCAAGACCGGCGAGCGCGCATATGTCGACGCCGGCCCGTGTCACCCTGAGCCTGTCGAAGGGTGAGCCCGTCGAAGGGCGTACGCGTGTGTCACCCTGAGCTCGTCGAAGGGTGTACGCGTGTAGGGGCGCGAGCCCCAGTCATGAAGGAGCGTAGAATGCACGGAAGCGGAATGGCATGAGCGACGTCGTTCGCTACCCTTCACCCGTACAAGGGCCGCAGGGTCTGGCGTGGGACGGCAAGTCGATGTGGCTAACGAGCGCGGCCGACGGTCACCTATATGAGCTCGAGCCGAAGACTTTGAAGATCCTGCGCGAATTCGTTCCGCCCCATGAAGCATTGGGTGTGACCTTCACCGGCTCGAATTTTCGGCTGATCCTCGCTCCCGCGATCGAGGAGCCCGACTTGGAGCGCGACTGGCGGTACGTTTATTCATTTACGCCCGACCTAGGATTCACCGAGTGCTTCCCCTGTCCGGATTTCTCCGGATCGTTTTTAGCCTATGCAAATGGAACGCTGTATCTCTCGCAGGCGTGGGACAAGAAGCTGATCGAGCTCAATGAAAACGGCGCGCCCGTGCGCGAAGTGCAACTCGAAAGGCGTCCGGTCGGCATGACGATCGTTGAAGGAGCGTTCTATTTAGCGACTGTTGACGAAGATTGGGGCGCCGGGCAACTGCAACGGCTCGGCGTCGATGCCGCTCCGTCATCGATCGAAACGCTGCGATCGTTTCCGTTTAAACCGCGTAGCGTCGCCTACGACGGCAAGCGGTTTTGGACCGCCGATCGCAACAACCACGCTCTTGAGTCGTTTACGCTAGCGACTCCATAGTTCTCGACGCGGCGAAATTCCCTCGGCAGCCCGTGTCTCTCAGCCCGCTATTATCGCCGACTTATCACGCCTCCGATGCGTGCGGCGCGCGACGCGCCCGACACCTGCGCGCGAGCATTAAAGGCCACAAACGCGCCGCGAAAAGAGCCATAAGGCTAGTACGCCTTACCGGCCTCCCCGATCGTCCCGCCCGATCATTGTCGACTCTTTCGCAACAAAATGTGACACGAAGCCCCGCCTATCCCTTGAACCGCTCAGAGGCATGCCACTCGAGATACTCCTTCGCCGGATGTGCTTCGAGCGACTGCGGTTCGCGAATCACCGTTCCGTCTAGAGCATAGTAGTCCCGGCCATTTTTAAATTCGGCCTTGATGGCTTTGCTTACGAGAAACCGCCTATCCGGCGTGACGGTAACGTACCCGTCGTCGAAAAGCTTGTGAATGTCTCTCCGCAGGAGCAGTCCGTTCGAAAGTGAGTGCTCCTTGACCAGGCTGAAGGGCTTGATGTGCGCCGCGTCCAGGACTGGCCTGGTGCGCTCGCCCGTAACCGCGCATCGCACTTGATACTGCCGTTCCAGTTCGATGCGAAATGTTGCTTGACCGAGGCGCGGTATTACGAGCACCGGCTTGCCTGTACCGCCCTTTATGATTGCGGATACTTTTGCGTTTTGCTGCACGCGAGCCGCGATCTGCTGCCGGAGTTCCGCACCGTCATGGGTTCGTGCGTCAAGCGATGCGATCGGGCCGTACATCCGACCGTAGCGCGCGTAGTCGATCGGCGCGTCGAAATACTCTACATCAGAGAGTACGGCGCAGCCAATACTTCCTACGGCGTGCGCAAGTTTTCGACGAAGCCTCGCAATCTTGTTCAGAAAAAGCGCAAACTCGTCGAATCCGTTGGCTTTACCAAACGTATCCCATGCCACGCCGATGGGCATAGATTCGAAAGTCGAGAAGAAACCGCACCCCCAAATCTCGCTCGTCCCGCGGATGAGAAAGAGCCACGGCGTTCCCTTTGCCATCGACATTGAAGCAACGCCGGGTCGCCAAAAGTTCACCTCGTCCAATCCAGGACGCGCGCGTAAAAACCGGTACCACTCGGGGTCGGTAGACGCGATTACGATCCGGTACAGGTTATCAATAGTCAAGCCGCTAGCCGCCCGCTCTCACTCATAAAAATTACTTACACGACTCCCGTCCTTAGCGTAGCGACCAGCGACGGTATCGGCGTCGGTCTTATACGGGATCTTCCACGTCACGCCAAGTTCCCGCAGAGCCTCGCGTACGCGCCGGCAGTCTGCTACATCGTCGACGTCATGCGTGTAGACACAGATCACGCCCGCTTTCGGATCCTTGGCGTTTGGATTCTCTTTGGCTGTGGACACCTTGGCGCCGCCGCCGAGCCGGCCCGCTTCGGTTGCGGCTCTGATTTTACTCCACCACTCGTCGAGCTCAGCAGCCTTGACGAAGACGAGCCACTTGCCACCGCGTGCGCCATGGTCGGCATAGCTGTCCCGATCGCGGCACTCAGCATAAAGCCAATACCGGTCGGCTACCTGCGAGGGGAGACGGTCGTCGCCAAGCGTGCGTGCAGCTTCGTCAGGAGGTGGCGCACTCGCAGCGGCAACGATACCTGACTGGCGATATCCTAAAGCGCGATAGCCGGCCCTCCGGTTGGCGGCCATTCGCGCCAAGACAGGCACTCCGGCGTCGACGTAGTCGTACACGACCACATCGCGTTTTCCGGTATGGTTCCGATGGAGACGGCCCACGTACTGCGCGAGCGTCCCTTTCCATGAAAACGGCATCACGATGAAAAGCGTGTCGAGGCGCGAATCGTCGAAGCCTTCGCCCAGGTATTTTCCGGTTGCTAAGATGAGACGCTCCTCATCCTCGGGCGCACGCAACGATGCTTCGGCGGCGCGCCGGTTTCGAGCGCTCATCCCTCCGGACAGGACCGTGACATTGCGTGCTGCACCGTTGAAAGACGCTGCGAGAAGGTCCAGATGATCTCGGCGCTCCGTCAGCACCAATGGATTGCGCTTGGCTTCAAGCGCCGCTAGCACGTCGTCGATGATCAGGGTGTTGCGTGCTTCGTCTAGCGCCAGGCTCGCGAAGATCGACGATATCCGGGTTTTCGGCGCCTGTAGCTCTTCGGGAAGCGCAAAGGCGGTCTGCCGTTCGATGACCCGATGCTCAACGCCGCGCTGTAACGCTTGAAGATTCCCTTGAGCACGGTATCGTACCGGGCCGCACTGCATAAAAACGATTGGATGGTGGCCGTCTTTGCGGGTCACCGTCGCGGAAAGGCCGAGCACATATCGCGCCTTCGAGCGACGGGCAACGAGTTCGAAGCTGGATGCCGAAATGTGATGGCATTCGTCAATAACCAGATGGCCGTATCCGGCAATTTCGTCGGAGACGACACCTTTTCGGACCAAGCTTTGCAGCAAGGCGACATCAATTTGCCGCGTGGGGCGCGGCGGCCGCCGCCGATCGTGCCAATGTTCGCTGGTTCGATCGACAAAAATGACTTGAGCCGTTCGATCCACTGCGCGAGTAGTTCTTTGCGGTGCACGAGCACGAGCGTGCTGCGGCCCCGCTTCGCGATGGCGGCTGCGGCGACGACCGTCTTTCCGAATGCCGTGCCCGCGGCCAAGACGCCGCAATCGTGGTCCATGACAGCGTCGAGTGCCTGAGCCTGTGCGGCGTGCAGGTTGCCGAGAAAGCGAATCTCAAGCGGGGGCCCCGAGTCGCGGCGGTCTTCGATCTCGGCACGTACGGAATGCTCCCGCAGTAGGCCGACGACGTCCTCCAGGCAGCCTCGTGGAAGCGCGATATGTTCGGGATGGAGATCGGCGCACGACACGATCCGCGGCTTGCCGTATGTTGAGCGCCGCATCGCTTGGGCGCGGTAGAACTCGGGATTGACAAATGCGGCCGTTCTTGTCAGGCGCGCAATCAGTCCCGGCGGCAATCCTTTGCGCGCAACGAATATGCCATCGGCGAGAACGATCTCAACCGACCCTGGTAACGCGCCGGCGACAAGCCGCGTTATTACGCGTCGCAACGGGGTAATCAGCCGTGGGTCTTGCATTTCTTCATCTTCGACCGGCATTCGGACGCCGAGCACGCGACCAGCCTGCTGCGCCTCGCGAACTAACGAGAAGACTAGCGATGCCGAGACCCGCTCGAGTCCCGCAAGGAACCCCCACTGGTCGGAATACGGCTCGAAATCGTCGTCGACGAAAACGCTATTGCCGAGCTCGCGCGGACCGCGCGCCAGTGGAAGGGCAATGAGATTGCCAAATCCCCCCGTCGGCAGAGTGTCTTGACTCGGGAAGAAACGATCGTATGACTTGAATCCGATCTCTGGCCGCGTTTCCATCGCTTCCGTCATGAGCGCGGCCCCAAGCCGGCGCGCATCGGCCGCGGCGATTGGCTCGGCGAAGAATATCCAGACGTGTCCTCCTTTTCCCGACCGCGAGCGCTCGAGCGCGGCTGGAACGTTCTTCGCGCGACACGCATCAAGATATGCACGTGCGTCCTCGGCCCAACTACCGTCATCGAAATCAACCGCTAAGAACCAGCACCGACTATCGGACAGCAGTGGATAGATCCCGACCGCGTACTCGGCGGATCCTCTTGACGTAATCTTCCCCCGTAAGTGCCCCTCGACGATCTCGTCCTCAAGTGGAACAAACGCTTGATTCGGGCACTCGCCGCACTTGACGGCCGGCTTGCGGCAAACACCGGCGATCCACTCGTTGTGGCAGGCCGGCGCGTACCCCGATCGGCCGTCTTTGCGATTTTCCCACCGCAACGCAAAAACGTCGGGACGACCCGCGAAGAGGCGGCGAAAGAGCGTAATCTTCTCGCGCGCGCCAAACTGCCTTCGAGTCTCAGAGCGTGGAGTGTCTGTTGGGCGAGCTTTCGCGCCGTCCTCAACGATCGCCGCAAGCTCGGACTCGATAGAGAGCCGCCGCGCGTCGAGAGCACGCAGCTCTCGCCGTAACAATGCGACTCGCTCATCGTCCGCTGACACGCGACAATAGTTTGCGCTGCAGGTTGCCGCGGGGCCTTGCGCCACCGGCGACCTGGGCCTTGAGGGGCCAGTCGCTTAATCGTGAGCCTTTTCTTTGAAAAACGCTGCAGCCAGGCCGTCCCACCTCCCTTGGCATGACGATTAAGTCAGCACGCGGCCCTTGTTTAATTGAAGGTTATCCACTAAACTTCAACTATGGGGCGTCTGGAACAGCGGATCTGGGAAGGTAGCGGTCCCGCGTCTGGCCTGTCGCGCAGAGATCGTCAAGGTTGCCGATATGAGGTCTATTTCCCCGATCATCTGCACGACCGGGAATTCATCTTTGATTCTAAGACCGCCGCCGACATATCCGATGCCGAGCGCGCCACCAAAGATCTCGACGCTAGAACATCTGCTTTGGCCGACACGGAGGCGCTTGCCCGCCTCTTGCTTAGGGCGGAGTCAGTTGCGTCATCGAAGATCGAGGGCCTTGTCGTGGGGGCGCGGCGCTTATTGCGCGCGGACGCCGCACGCGCCGGCGGCGAGGACGGTGGCGACGTCACTGCTTCGGAGGTTCTCGGCAACATCGAAGCGATGACGTACGCACTCGAAACGGTGCACACGGGTTCACCGATCACAATATCGGTACTTCTTGAGACGCACCGCAGACTGTTCGAGGGCACTCCGCTAAGCGACGATCATGGTGGCCGCATCCGGATTCGGCAAAACTGGATTGGCGGAAGTTCGTACAATCCGTGCGCTGCCGTGTACGTACCGCCGCCGCCGGAGATCGTTGAGGATTTGCTCGTGGACCTCTGCGCGTTTTGCAATGAGGATTCGCTCCCTCCCATCGCCCAAGCAGCGCTTGCGCACGCGCAATTTGAGAATATTCATCCATTTGCAGACGGCAACGGACGCGTCGGACGTGCGCTTATTCCTATGGTTTTGCGGTCTCGTGGTTTCATTCAACGGGTGAGCCCGCCGGTGTCTCTGGTGCTTGCTACGCACGTGCAGGACTACCTGTCAGGGTTGCGCGGAACCGCGTACGATGGGCCGTCGGATTCTGAAAAGGCCACCGCTGCCATCAACCGGTGGCTAGGGATTTTCGCGAGCGCTTGCGCGCGCGCAGCGACCGATGCAATGCAATTCGAAGCTCGCATTCGCGCTATCCAAGACGACTGGCGCAAACGTCTAGGCCCCGTTCGCTCTGATGCTGCCGCATTGAGGTTGATCGATATACTGCCAGGTGCGCCGGTTCTGACGCTGGCGTCGGCACACTCAATGATCGACCGCAGCCTGCGCGCCACGATAGATGCGATGAAGCGGCTCAGTGATGTGGGAGTGGTTACGCCGGCTCACATAGGTCGACAGAGAAAACAGATTTACGAGGCCCGGGAAATCATCGACCTCTTTACGGCGCTAGAACGGCAACTAGCATCGCCGGCGGACGACACGCAGATCGAGCCACCCGCCCGTCCCGTTCCCGCAAAACGCAATCTTTAGCAACGGTGAAGTACTGCAGAACTACATATGCGCGTCAGGCCTTACAAAATTAGACGAACCGTTTAACAATTCGGATAACTGAGGCTTCTTTCCGAACCTTAACCCAACAAAGAATAAGTCCCCGTTTCTAGGGTCGATCTTCGCCAACTGTTGCTCTTTCCCGCGACTTTCGCACGGGCCATGAGCCACACCGGCTCGCTGCAGTCGAAAAGAGCGCATATGGGAGGATAAGGTCCCAGGTCTGGCCTGTTCCGCGGCGATCAGCACGACTGGCGCGGCTAACCCAAGTTTTGCGATTCCAGCCGATTCCGCAGGCTACCGAAAGGCGTTATCTCGTCGGGCTGCTGCGGCCAACGGTTCCCGACCATCGCTCACGATCCCGCGGCCACCGACCCGTCCGTGACAGGTGAGAGACCACTGAACTTGCTTCACGCGCCCGACGTTTGCCGCTACCTTATGCCGGGATCTCGTCACGATCGCGGCGAGAACGCCATGGCCCTGACATCCTTCCGACGCCGACTCCAGGTCACAGTGAAATGCTCAACAGGTCAGGGAGCGGTGGATGACCCCGTAGGGTATGGACCAAAGAGAGGCGTTGCAAACCACTAAAGCGTACCGCTACAGCTTAACCGTGTACGTCTCGGGGCATTCTCATGCTTGGCGCGGGAGGCAGGCGATCATTCTTTGCGTCGATCGGATGCGCGACGATGCGGTAGTCGAACTCTAGCCGCGAACGGCCATTTTCATCTTCTCGCACCTGAAATTCAGTCCGCGTCTTTTCGCTGACGTAGAGGCCCCGCGTGTCGCCAAGAGGCGTAAGAAATACGTAATACCACCGGCCATCCATCACCGAGGCAAAGGCCGGGTCGATCGCGACATTTGCAACGCCGCCAACCATTCGCGCGGTGCCGACGTCTTCAATCGTGGCTGTTGCCGACTCGGCCGCGTATGCGAGAACACGCTGACCCTTAGCATTGGTATGCCGGGTATGGAGGTTCTTGGCTGAGACACCACCTGTGCACGCGAGCGATGCGTTAAAGTCGATCGTGCAAACACCGTTGGTCGCAGCATTAAAGCCTTCAAAGATGTACGTGTTCGAGTTGTCGGCGGCCGCCTCGATCGCCTCGTAATTGTTCGTCTTATCGGCCGATTCCCCGTAGAGGCCGTCTCCGCTACCTGACGAGGTCCCGCGCTGGATGCCGGCAACGCCCGAGCCATCGGATGCGGTCGAATGACCCTCGACGCCGTTACCGCTCGATGACGTTCCATAAACGCCCTGGCCATTTGAAGAACGACCGTATACGCCGTGGGCCGAGCCGGTCGTCGCGGTGCTGATCCCCGACGTACCGGAGTTCCCGTCGGTGGACGTGGTGACGCCGTGAACTCCGTCGGCGCTTGCACCGATGCCGTAAACGCCCCACGTGCTGCTGCCGCTGGAACTACCCTCTAAACATGCCGTGCCGCTGCCGCAGCTGTAGGTCTTGCTCTTGGCCGGGCTTGGAAGTTCCGCGCGCACAATGCTGACGCTGGAAGCCGCAACGGCAACGCCGACGGCGATTATCCCTATCGTTGCAACCCGGTTCGGCCTTTTCGGAAGTCGATACATCGCTAAGCCCCCTTCGGAGTCGCCCTCGGGTAGAGACTTCGTGAAAAGGGTCATTTGCCCCCGCTAACGGCGGCTCGGGGGGCCCGAGTTACGCGGGCCCCGGAGGCAGCGAACCTCCTTCAAGGAGTGGTGCGAGAAATGCTCCATCGTTGGCACCGACTTCGGACGCGATCAGGTCGTTGAGCAATCGGTTCATGCGCAAAATCGCCTCGCGGTTTCGCTCCGGAGCAAGGGCCAAGTTATGCATTTCATGAGGGTCGGCGTGCAAATCAAAGAGCTGCACGTCGTTGTCTTTGAGAATTTCTTCTAGAGTGGCTGGTGTGTTGAAGGCAGTGGCCGCATAGTATCGGCCGAACTTGTACCGGCCATCGAACGCAAACGAAACCAGTCCACGATTCGTCAGTTTCGCTTTTGCGATGGAGGGCTGATGCGTAGATTCCAACATTTGCGAGTCCATCACGGCCTTCAGGTACTCCGCGTCAACCGTCCCAAGACCAAGATAGTTGTACAGCACGCCCTGGCGCACTTCGTGTACCTTTGCCATGTTTGGATTCGCCAGCAAGATCGAGAAGTCGCGCCCCGGGAACCCCTTGATCGCCTGCGCGCGTTCCTTTTCCGGCAAGCCGGTGAGCCCGACGAAAGTTGGCAGCAAATCCAGGTGGCTCGTGAGAGCTTTGCACGTTGCGCCGGTCGCGCCCGTCGGATGCGCGATAAACATCGGCACGTGGGCGTTTTGCTCGTAGATAAATGGCCCTTTACCTTTGAGGCCACCGTGCGAGCCGCCCATCTCGCCGTGATCGGCTGTAAAGATCACGACCGTGTCGCGCCACAAGTCCATTTCGTCGAAAACGTCGACGATCTGCTTGACGCTTCGCTCGTTATCCTGAATCGTATTCAAGTAATAGTTGTAAAAGATAGTCCACATGTCTTTACGATCGGTGGGAATCGTACCAGACCACCCGTCCCAACCTTTTTTATACTCCGAAAGCGCCTCGGGCATCCCGCGGCCGCTCAGCGATTCTGAAAGGCTCGGCGCCAGCGTCAACGGCCATTTCTTTTCGTAGATGGAGTTCGGCGGCGGCGGCGGGGTTGCAGACGGCGTCACCGGCTTTTGAACCGGCGGTTCGCCGGGAACGTTGGCGTCACCGTACATGATGTCGTGTGGATTGACGAAGGCGGCGACCATAAAGAACGGCTCACCCTGCTTACGCGATTGCAAGGCCGCCTTGCGCAGCCAGCGCACGCTCTCGCCGGCGATAAAGGAATCGTTTTCAAAGCCGCTCAGGGGAGCACTCCCGATATCGCCGCCCGCACTAAATACGTCGAAACCGTACCCTTGGGCAACGCTGCTATAATTCACATTCGGTTCGGGGTTCAGAATGCTCTTGTCCATCTCGAACTTGCCAAAATAGGCGGTCTTGTACCCGAGGCCTTTGAAAACCGAGCCCATGTTGGGTATGCTCGGATTGAGCGTTGGGACGAAATCGAACTGCATTTGATCGATGACGCGGTGATACTGCGGAGGCCGGCCCGTCAGAAGCGTCGCGCGTGACGGCGAGCACTGTGCCGACGCGATATAGTGGTTGACAAACGAAACGCCGTTACGCGCGATTATGCCGGTACCCGGTAACGTATATTCGGGACCACCCAGAAGTTGATGGGTTTGCTGATCGACAATAATGAAGACGACGTTGTAAGGCGCCTTGCCGGGCGGGCCTTTTCGCGCGTGATATCCTTCGACCGACGGTGCAGGCCTCGGTGCCTCTGCAACACCGGGCAATCCAAACGCGGCAGCGGCCAGCGTCGATGCACCAACCAAAGCGTCGCGACGGTTCACCGTGGCCTTAGACTCCCTCTCCTTCACCGGCGAAGCTCCTTTCAATACGGCGCGGCTGAGAGCGTTTTACGCGTCGGTTCGATTCGGCAGCTCGAGAAGTCTTCCCGCCCGTCGCCGCACCCATAATGCTTTTGCAATTGCGGTTTCGATTTTATCCACGATCGTAAAACGTTCGCGCGTTGTTGAGTTACTGAAGAGGGAAGTCAGCGCATTTCACGTGCTGTTTCTTAAAAAGGGCCCGATATCACTGCAACCACTTCGGAAGCAGCATTGCGACAGGGAGCAACAGCGATTGGCTGCAAGCCTTGGGCGCGCGAGTGGATGCCAACCTTCAACAGGGCTTTCCCGCGCTAGAACTCCTTACTCCGCAAATAATGCAATCGCAGCGGCAAGATCGTTGAGCGGCACCAGGCGCTCTCGATCTCGAGCGACGAACGCGATCCCGTTCTCTTGCAAGACTGTAGTGATCCATCCGCTGGCGCGGTCTGGAGCTGCACCGAAAGCCAAAACTGGCTCGGCACCGGCGACCTCGGCCCTGTAGCGGATGCGATAATCGAAGAGCTGCCCCATGCCGTAACGCATCCGGTCTACGGATTGTCGTACGTCATTGAGGCTCTTTGCTTCGACCAAAAGTGACTGGTCGCCGTAGCGCACGAAGAGGTCTATATTATTGTTGTACCAGCAACGGCCGCCAAAGCGCTCGGCACGCCAGCGAATCAGCTCGAGCGTCGCGTTGTGATCTTTGCGCGCACGCTCTTGCAGCGCCGCAGACTCGTAGACGCTTGGTAGAGCGCTGCCCGACGGCACGTATCCAGTGCCTTCTGGTATCTTGATAGCCTCGCGAAAGCTGTCTCGCGGCATCTCGACGAGCAACGGCGAGTATCCCGCCGAAAGCACGGATTCCGTCGTAACCGGTGGCTCGAACTCTCGGCCGGCCGAAACGCCGCCCATCATCAAGATTCGATAGTAGGCCGTTTCACGGATTGGCCGCGCGGCGCTCTGAAATTGTGGCGACGCCGCGCTTTCCGTCTCGACGAATACATCGCCTTCGTGCAGGCTGACAGGCCGCTCGAAAGGCTCGTACCATGCTATGTTCATGAAATAATGGCCGGATCGCGCCCAGTCTTCGTAAGACGTCCCAAGTACGCCATGACCGATATAGGTCGAGCGCTCTTCTGGGGAAGCGCCTGTCGCCGGGCGGTAATAGACGAAGCGGTCAAAATCATTAATTCGCCCGCGGTACTGCCTAGGGTAGTGATAAATGACCCCCTCTCGGTCGAGATACTTTGGATCGTCGTGCCAGGTTCGCTGACTCAGGACGACGGGCACTGAAGCCTCCCCTGCTTTTCCTCTGGCAACGCCTTTCGCAGCCTATTCGTACAGCGAGCCGACTTAATCATGGCTCGCCGTCGCGGCATGCAAAGACTCGTGAAACTCGCCGAAACGCACAGACTCACCTTCCCTGGTGCTCCAGCCTCTAATGCTCGATAGGTTCACTTCACCGCTTTGCGCAACTGCTACCGCGGCGCCCAGCGCGCTGCGGTCGCCAAAGAAATAGAAAGAGGCCAAGCGATCTCGTACACAATCCGTACGGGAAAGAACGTAAAGAAAACCGCCATCACGCGCGACCGTATCGTACGAGACGACGAGATCATTGCCGATCGCTAGCGGGCCGGGCGGAAACTCAACCGTGAAGATGTTTCTGTCGTGGTGATAAGTGCCGCCAATCTCGCTATAGCCTAGCTCGCGCAATGCGTTGCCGGCGCGAGCCGGGTCGCTGGAGAACGTGATGATGAAGTCGGCGTCTCTAGATTGATAAACCTGAGGGGCGTAATACGTGGCAGCGCTGCCACCTGTGAGGACGGCGACGGTTCCGGCGCGCGCCAGAGCCGTGCAAACCACGAAGCAGACATCCTCAAGGTTGAACCCCTCGGTTATCAGCGACATCTAGAGCGCTTTTCCGGCACGACGCGGCCGTCGACGCAATTCCGAAACTCGTTGTTCAAGGCCTGAGTCGCGCTTTGCGTATTTCAAAAGCAGCGAGCGAAGCTCCTCGGCACCGTAAAATCGCGGATTGAGGCGCACCTCGCGATTAGCTCCAACGATTCGGCTAACCACAACGCCCTCGCGTTCAAGGGCGTTTACCATCCGCTGAACGCTCGGCAGCGGCGCGTTGCTCAGACGCGCGAGCTCCCTGGGATACGTTTCGCCGAGCAGAGCAACGAGTGTTAGGATTTTACTGCGGGGCGCACTGCCAAACAGCTTCATAGTGACCATGCTCGCCATATTATCAAAAAAGTGGTCAGTTGACCACTTTTTTGTTGCCATACACCCGGGTCACGCTCGGACGAGCCTTCAGCGCGCGCCCAAGAATGGCCGCAATAATTTCCGGAATGGCAGGCAGTCGAATCGGTCCGGCATTTCCGGCCGATCGCGCCCGCTCCGCGGGCGATTGGACAGGTACGGGGTGACACGCTCGCCCTTCTACAAGCTCAGGACGACACGCCCTTCGACGGGCTCAGGGTGACCGCGCATGGCGCCGAAGGTAGCGGCCTCAGAGAAGGCGCCACTGTTCGCGTACATTCGCTCTGGCGACTCCGGCCGGCGCGACGATCCGCACGCGTTCGAGACCATCGACTACGATGTTGCATCCTTGCCAGCCGGCACGCCTCGCCCTCTCAGAAAGCGGTTTTCGTGGCTCGACACGCTCTTCGCTGATAAGGCGTCCGGGAAACGCATCGACGAAAACGACCGTCGCAAATCGGGGATCGAACTCAACGAGCACATACTCCGGCATTTCGCCTTTGCGTATCGCCTCGATCGTGGGCCGATACGCCGCGCCTGGAATTCGCCTGCCAAGACGGCCGTTCTTTCCTTTGAGTTGGTACCGGCTTCGGCACTCAAGGCATTGGAAATCGGCGACCGGCGTGTTGTCGGGCAGTTGGTCGAGTTCATCGCGCTCGCAGTTCAGGCAATAGAGGTTAAATGACGCCCAAGTCTCCAGAGCGACCCGCGTTGCTTGCGCGGCGCTGACGAATCGACTTGTCAGCGTCATGTCGATCAACGGACTGAACGCCGGCGCCACGTCGAGCCGCTGGTAGCGTCCAGGGCTCACAAATCGGAGCATGCCTTGATCGCGAAGCACCTGTAGCGACTGGCGGATCTTAGCGTCGACGAACCTGTTATTTGGAAACTCTCGCTCGAAGCGCTCACGCAGCTTGAGGACGTCTGTAAGCGAGAAATCCCTTGGAAGGTGTGCGACCGCGTCGTGCATGAGGTCCTTCCAGGTTATCGCTTTGCGCATATGCTGTCTCCTCTGA
The DNA here is from genome assembly GCA_036267315.1 of Candidatus Cybelea sp. GTDB lineage: Bacteria > Vulcanimicrobiota > Vulcanimicrobiia > Vulcanimicrobiales > Vulcanimicrobiaceae > Cybelea. Next base: position 153,611 of record DATAWH010000014.1, read on the forward strand.
AGCTGGCCCGTCAAAGTAGCTTGGCGTTCAAACCTTTGCTCTGAAACAAAGAGCGCAAGAGCCGGGGCGCGCTCGTCGGCTGCAGCGGATGTTCCCGATTCCGCACTGGGTTGATCGATGTATTGTAAGGCGCACTCGTCATCACCCTGTTGTCGCCACAATCACTGATCGGCTTACTCTGCGGCCTGATAGATTGCAACGAAACGCCGCGGTGATGCGAGAGATTGATACAACCTATTAGATGCGTGCTACAAGTCGCGAAAACCGAAGGCTCAACGAAACGGTTGCCCTTCCCTAGGCGATGCCGCGCCGGCTTCACACCGCGATCTTTTTGCAGTGTCGCAAAAAAGCATTCGCACCCTTAGTCTGATGGCACGAACATCAATGCCGGGGGCAACAAGCTCAGGGTACCACGCGCCCTTCGACAAGCTCAGGGTGACACGCGCCCTTCGACAAGCTCAGGGTGACACGCGCCCTTCGACAAGCTCATGGTACCACGCCCCCTTCGACAAGCTCAGGGTGACACGCGCCCTTCGGACAAGCTCAGGGTGACACGGCCCTTCGACAGGCTCAGGGTGACACGTGGGATGGCCGGGGGTCGAACCCGGACGCTCTTTCGAGCAACGGATTTTAAGTCCGTAGTGTCTGCCTATTCCACCACCATCCCACGGCGGAGCAGCTTACTGGCGGTAGTGTTCGACGACTTCGCCGCTGCGCATATCTGCTACGTCAGGATCTTGACCCGCGTGCCGGCGGGCGCGCCGCTGGCGTAAGAGATCCCAATACTGATCGAGCCGAACGGAGATATCTTCGAGCCGCGCACGATCGGCTTCGGTGAGATGACCGTCCTCGCCGTGCTCGTGCAGACGGTGCTCTTCGGCGATTAAGCTTTCGATATGTTCGTGAATCTGCGGGTCGTTCATCGGCGGAATCCTCTTCGGGCTTTCGGTGCTGCGGGGGCGGCGTTGCGTTGTCCTGCATCCCATTCTTGCAAGAGAATGCCCAGGAGCAGATCGGCTGTCGTCGCGACCACTTTATCGCACTTGACGAGATCCATTGCGGTCTGCAGCACGATGATGCCGGCCGGCAAAATGTCGGCGCGCTGCGGCTTCATCCCCTCGACCTTTTTGCGTTCGTCCAGCGGCATCTGCACCAGTTTCTCGAGCACGCGCTGCAGCGCAGCGCGTTCGAGCGGAAACGCCTGAAGCATCGTACGCTTCCCGCGGACGATCGCAGCCACGGTTGTCGCACTGCCTCCAACGAGGGCGAGCTTTTCGGCTGGCGCCGGCTCGGCAATCGGCTGCAGCGCCTCTTTTGCTAGGCCGCGAGCGCGTTCGACCGCCTCATTACCGACCGGTCCGTCCGCACCGCGTAGTTCCGGTACGGCCTCCGTCAGGCGCACGGCGCCGATTTCGCACGAGATTACCGCTTCGGGTTCCGTCGTCGTGCCGACCGCGTATTCGGTGCTGCCGCCACCGCAATCGACGACGCCCACGCGCTCGCCGTGAAGCTCTCCAAAGGCCGTCAACGCTCCACGATACGAGGCGAGCGCTTCTTCTTCGCCCGAAAGAATCCGCAGCGGGACGCCCAGCATCTCACCAACGCGCTGCCCGAAGGCTTCGCCGTTGTCGGCTCGCCGCAGTGCGCTGGTCGAAACCGCGAAGAGCCGGACGTAGTGCCCGCGGATCGCGCGTTGGAACTGAGCGATCGCTTCGAGCGTACGCGCCATCGGTTCGTCGCCGAGGTGACCGCGCTCGCCTAAGCCTTCTCCGATGCGCGTGCCAGTCGACCGCACGACCTCGATGCGCGGACGCTCCGGCTCGACGTCGGCGAGCAGCAGCCGCGTCGAGTTCGTGCCGATTGAGATGACCGCGTACCGTTTACTCACACGAAGTCCGCCGGCGCTCTAGGATTCTTGGCGGGCCGCAAAGAGCGCCGCTCGGCGCTTCTTGCGCAAGAAATGCCGTTCGGCCGCAGGCATCGTATCCGCCGGTTCCCACTCCTGGGTGCTCTTGAGGTAAGACGCGATCTGTTCTTCGAGCTCGTCGTCGTGCATCTGCGGCGCAAGTGAGACCGCCCGGCGGCGGCCATCCCGCCGGACCTCGAACGCCAAGCGCTTGCGCCGCACCAGCGAGCGCTGATACTGCTCGTGGTGCGACTGCACGTCCGCGGCACTCGCGCTGGCGAGATCGCCTCCGTCGAGGCGCACCAGTGCGCCGTAAGCGTTGAGATTGATTACGATGCCGTTCGCGGTATCGTTCACGGAGCCGCGCTGGCCGCGGGCGCCGGTGAGATAAAGACCATAGCCTCGTTTGGCCTAACGAGGCGCAAGCGGTCGTGAATCTCCGGCACCGCGCCCTCGGGGTCACGCAGCCGGCGCAACTCGCGCTGCTGATCGTCGCGTTTGTGCTCCAGCGTCGCGATATCGGCTTGCAACGAAGAGAGCTGGCGCGCGGCCGTAACGTTCTGCCCGATCGCTCGGACGAACTGCACGACGATCAGGGAAGCGACCAGTAGGATAACCGCCGCGGTCAAAGTGCGACCTGCGGCGACGAGCGCGGGACGAGCGCGCGTTAGCGCCCCGTTGGTACGGGCCTTAAGCTTTCTGCCTGCCATTCACCGAGTCGTCGATACTTTCCGTAGCGCTGCTCCAGAAGCACCTCTGGAGACAAGGCGCACAAGCGCTGCAGGGCCGCATCTACTGCGTCGAGCGTTCGCGCGACGACGTCGCGCGCATTTCGATGCGCTCCGCCCAGCGGCTCGGGGAGTATTTCATCCACGATACCGAAGCGCTGCAAGTCATGGGCGGTTAACTTCAACCGCGCTGCCGCTTCTTCCGCTTTGCCTGCATCGGACCAAAGAATTGCCGCGCATCCTTCGGGGGACGCTACCGAGTACGTGCTGTTCTCCAGCATCATGACGCGATCGGCGATCGCCAAGGCGAGCGCACCACCGGAGCCCCCTTCGCCAACCACGGTGGTGACGATCGGCACCGGCGCCGTCGAAAAGGCTCGCAGGCAGACGGCGATCGCCTCCGATTGCGCGTGCTCCTCCGAACTGATGCCGGGGTCGGCGCCTTTCGTATCCACGAACGTCACGATCGGCAGCTTCAGACGGCCCGCAAGCTTGGCCAAGCGCGTCGCTTTGCGATATCCCTCCGGTGAGGGCATGCCGAAGTTCCGCTGTAAATTCTCCTTGGTGTCGCGTCCGCGTTGCTGGCCCATCAACATCACCGGGCGTCCCCGCAGCAGCGCAAAGCCGCCGACGATCGAAGGGTCGTCGCGAAAGTGGCGGTCGCCGTGCAGCTCGTCGAAGCGATCGAAGTGCGAGATGTAGTCGAGCGACGTCGGGCGGCTGGGATGGCGCGCCATGTGCACCTTTTCCCACGGCGAGAGCGTCCCGAAAAGCTCGCGCAGGATCTGCTGGTATTTCTGTTCGAGGGCTGCGATCTCGTTGGACATGTCGAGCGGCTGCGCCGCCGAGGCTTCGCGCAGTTCGGAGATGCGGCGCTCCAACTGGAGCAGATTTTTCTCCCGCTCGACGATCAGATTGTTACTCATGCGCGGCGTACTCCAAGAGCCGCACCAGGGTCTCTTTGAGATTGCGGCGGTCGACGACCATGTCGATCGCGCCCTTCTCGAGGAGAAACTCGGCGGTCTGGAACTGATCCGGGAGGCGCTGCCGGATCGTCTGCTCGATGACGCGCCGCCCGGCAAAGCCGATCATTGCCTTCGACTCGGCCACGATGACGTCGGCTTGGAAGGCGAACGAGGCTGAGACCCCGCCGCTGGTCGGATCGGTCAAGACCACCACGAAAAAGTTGCCCGCATCCATGAAGCGCGAAACGGCGGCGGTCGTTTTGGCCATCTGCATCAGCGCCAGCATGCCCTCTTCCATGCGCGCCCCACCCGACGCGGAAAAGATGATGCAGGGAACGCGCCGGCGCGCTGCCTCTTCGAGCAGCAATGTGATCCGCTCGCCGGTGACCTGGCCCATCGTCCCGCCGCGAAAGTGAAAGTCCATGATCGCGAGAGCTACGTTATGGCCGCCGATCGAAGCGACGCCGCAGACGACCGATTCGGAGATGCCGCTGCGTTCGCGGTCGGCGCCGAGTTTCGCGGGATAGGTGCGTTTATCGGTCCATCCCAGGGGATCTTGGGGCAGCACGTCGCCGCCGATCTCGGTAAAGTCGCCGTTGTCGACGAGAGACGCGATGCGATCGTAGGCGTGCATGCGGAAGTGATAGCCGCACCGGGTGCAGACGAACAAATTTGCGGCGAGGTCGCGCCGGTAGAGCACCTCGCCGCACTTTTGGCATTTGTTCCACAACGCCGCCTCGGCCGCTTCGGGTTCTTTGCGGCGCGTGGGAAGCCAGTCAGGCCTTGGCATTGGTACGGCTCCCCTTCGCGGCTCGGGGAAGGAGCCACGCGGCGTAGAGCCTGCGCAGCTGCCGAATGTAATTGAAGATCTCGCGCTCGTTGAGTTTTGACTGACCGGCGACGCGGTCGGTAAAGACGTATGGAACCTCCACCGCCTTGCCGTAGTGCGCCTTCGCGATGACTTCGAGCCCGATCTTGAAACCGATCGGATCGAGCGCTACGCCGTCGAGCGCCTCGCGGCGAACGAGGAAGAAACCGCTGGTGACGTCCTTCACGCTCGTCAGCGGTCGCGCGAGCCAACACGCGACGCGCGAGGTGATGATCCGGCGCGCCGGCCAGTTTTCGATTCCACCGCCGGCGACGTAGCGGCTGCCCACCGCCAATCCGTACTCGCCCGAGGCCAGCGCGGCGGCCATCTTCGGGATCGCCTTGACGTCGTGGCTGAAGTCGGCATCCATTGCGCCCAGGGCAACCGACTCTTTACGCGCCGTCCCCCAGCCCTCGATCACGGCGCTGGAAAGGCCGAGTTTGCCCGCCCGATGCAGGCAGCGCACCGGAAGATCTTTGGAGAGGCGCTCGACGATGGTTCCGGTGCCGTCGGGCGAATTGTCGTCGACGACGATCACTTCACCGTCGAGCCCATTTTCGGCAAACGTCTCGGCGAGCGCGCGCAGCAGCTTCTCGATGCCGCCGGCCTCGTTATAGGTAGGAATGACGATCGAAAAGGGCATTGGCATGCGCAATCGCAGTCTCTACGACGCCAGGGACCCAATCACCGCCAGCATTACGAGCGCTGCGGTATCGGTACGGAGCACGCGCGGCCCGAGCCAGAGCATCGCCGCCCCTCGCCCGGCGGCAAGGTCGGCTTCGGCGTGGGTGAAGCCGCCCTCCGGCCCGACCACGACTAAAACGCGCCCGGCGGCCGGAACCGCTTCACGCAGCCGGCCGTGAAGCGGCGCCGCGGCGGCAAGTTCCCAGGCGAAGAGCACCGCGTCGTACTCGGAAAACCGCGCGAGCAACGCATCGAAATCGAACGGATCGGCGACCTGCGCGACCGTTTTGCGGCCGCACTGCTGCGCGGCGGTACGCGCGATCCGCCGCCAGCGCGAAAGCTTTTCGGCCCCGACTTCGCGGCTGACGCTGCGCTCGCTGACAAACGGCAAGAAAACCTCGACGCCGAGCTCCGTGCCCTTCTCGATGACGAACTCCATGCGCTGGCCCTTCGGCACGGCTTGCGCAACGTCGATCTGCAGCAGCGCGCCAGATCTCTCAACGGGCGCTTCGTCGCCGATGCGGACACGAACGATGCGGCCGGTTTCGAGAATTTCTGCGCTAAAGGTACGAGCGCTCGAATCGATTACGACGATTCCATCGCCCGCCTTCAAACGCAACACGTGCTCGATCTTGTGCGCGTCGGATCCCGCGATATCGACGACGTTTCCAGTCTCTTTCGCGCCTTCGACGAAGAAGCGGCGCGCCGCGCTCACTCTGGGCGAAACGCGTCCTTCACGCGTTCGAAGAAGCTCCGGTCGTCGACTGCGTCGCCGCCGGCCTGCGCGTACTCCTCGAGCGCCTCGCGCTGGCGGCGGTTCATCTTCGTCGGAACGAGGATGTGAACGGTCACGTAGTGATCGCCGTGCTGCGATCCGCGAACGCTGGGCATCCCGTGACCGCGCAGGCGCAAGCGCGAGCCCGTCTGAGTGCCCGGCGGCAGCGTTACTTCAACGTCGCCGTGCAGCGAGGGTACGTCGATCGTCGCACCCAGCGCGGCCGACGGAAAGCTGACCGGGAAGTCGACGAACGTGTCGCGGCCTTCTCGGCGAAAAAGACTGTGCCGCTCGATCTGCAGGTAGACGTAGAGGTCGCCGGGTGGACCGCCGTGGCTGCCGCCTTCGCCGTTGCCTCCAATACGAATGCGCGACCCGTCATCGACGCCGGCAGGGATATTTACCGTGAGGCGCGTCTCCTGCTCGTGCTTGCCCTGGCCGCTGCAGAGTTCGCACGGCTGCGTGACGACGTGGCCTTCCCCGTGGCAACTCGTGCACGCCGATTGCGTGATAATTTGACCGAGCGGCGTTTGCCGCGCACTGCGCATCGTGCCGGTGCCGCGGCAGCGATCGCACGGCGCGATGATCGTGCCGGGCTTTGCCCCGGTTCCCTTGCAGCTTTCGCAGGCTCCGAGCCGTTCGAAGACGATCTCCTTGGTGGTGCCGGCGAACGCTTCTTCGAGCGAAATTTCTAGGTCGTAGCGGAGGTCTTGGCCTCGCTCTGGGCCGGTGCGGCGCGGCTGCGGCCCCCGCATGCCGCTGAAAAACATGTCGAAGATATCGCCGAAGCCGCCGTTGCCGAAGAAATCGCCGGGCGCCGAAGCGCCATTGCCAACCGAGCCAAAGCGGTCGTACTGCGCGCGCTTGTTGGGATCGGAGAGCACTTCGTAGGCTTGATTGATCTCCTTGAAGTGATGCTCGGCCTTCGTCTTGTCCTCGGCAACGTCGGGATGGTGCTGACGCGCGAGGCTGCGATAGGCTCGCTTAATCTCATCCCCCGAGGCGCTGCGAGCGACGCCGAGGATCTCGTAGTAGTCCGTCGCGGGCATGCTATGCGATGCGGTCGACGTCCGAAAGGCGGTGGCTCAGCGTCTCGGCCGTTCCCGAGGCGAGCGCGAGCAGACGCGCGTACGGCATTCGCCGCGGCCCGAGGATCGAGAGCATGCCGAGCGCGTGCGCGCCGAAACGATACGGAACGGTAACGATCGAAAGGTCCGCGAGTTCCTCGCTGCCGAGCTCGTGGCCGATTTTGACGCTTGCGGCATCGGTCGTGATCACGTCGGCGACGAGTTGGTACAGGGTCTTCTGTTCCTCGACGATGCGTAGAATCGAGCGCAGCTTGCGCAGATCCTGAAACTCCGGCTGATCGAGCAAGTTCTGCGCGCCGGCGGCGGCAATCGTCGGCTGATCGCTCGCGCGGGCGGAGAGGCACGCATTGACAACCGCGACGCGCAGATCCTCGGAAACGCGAGCGTGGCCGGCGGCACGGGTGATCTCGGCTTCGGTGACATCGCGCATCGAACGGTTCGTCAGGCGCGCATTCAGCGCGTTGGAAAACCGGGTGAGATCGTCGGGCTGCACCTCGGCGCCAAGTTCGAAGAGGCTCTGGGTAGCAACTCCCAGCGAGCTCACGACGATGGCAACGCCGGTGTGCGGCGAGAGCCAGATCAGCTGAACGTGCTTAAAGGTAGGCGCTTCTTGCTGCGGCTTCGTGACGAAGGCGAGATTGTTCGAAAGGCGTCCGAGCAGGCGCGTCGTGTGCTCGATGATCTCATCGAGCTCTCGAGTCGCGTCGGAAAGCTCGTCGCGGATGCGGCGGCGCTCGCTCTGATTTAGCTCCTCGGGCTGCATTAGCTGATCGACGTACGTACGATAGCCGGCATCGGAGGGTATCCGCCCGGCCGAGGTATGCGGCTGGGTCAGGTAGCCCTCTGCCTCGAGCTCCGCCATCTCGTTGCGGACCGTTGCCGAACTAATCCCCAAATTGTACTTCTGGGTAAGAGCCTGGGACCCAACGGGCTCGGCGGTCGCTATATACTCATAAACGACCGTCGCTAGGATATAGGCCTTCCGTTTGTCGAGGCCACCGGTTTCTGTCACGCCCCCTACTGTAGCACTCCGGAGGCCCGAGTGCTAGCCGGAGCCGAAGCTTGCGCGCGCTCGATTGCCGTCGTGAGCTCCTCCCAGTTAAGCCCTCCGACGGAGACGTACGATACGGCCCCGGCGGGGTCGAGCACGAGGGTGACCGGGATCTTGGAGACGGAGTACAGGCGCGAGATTGCGCCCTGCAGATCCTCGACCAGCGGCAAGTGGATCTCCCACGTTTGCAGGTAGCTCGCCGCGACGCCCGGGTCTTCACTCGAGATCGTCACGACGTCGACGCGGCCGCCATACACTTTTTTCGCGCGAACGAAATCGTGCAGCTCTTTCGTGCAGACGTCGCACCAGCTGGCCCAAAAATCGACGACGACCACGCGACCGCGCAGGTCGGAAAGATAATGCGTTCCGTGTTTCGATGGAATCGCAAAGTTTGGCGGGGTCGCATCGTATTCGATCGTTGCGAGCCCCGTTTGCCCCGGCGCGAGCAGCGCCGCAAGCACGAGTGCGGCAAGCATGGTTTTCTTCGGCAGAGATTCGGCAGGCATGACCGTTCGGCCCTCGTAAGTCGCCGCATGAGCCATGCCATCGAGGCGCTCTTTGAGGAGAGCCGTCGCTTTCCACCGGCGGCGGATTTTGCCGAAAACGCCAATGCAAACGCCGGGCTTTACGAGCAAGCGGAGCGGGACTACCTCGCCTTCTGGGCAGAGTGGGCGCGCAAACTCGAATGGAGCACCCCTTTTACCAAGACGCTCGAGTGGAACGAGCCGTTCGCAAAGTGGTTCGGCGACGGAGAGCTCAACGTATCGGTGAACTGTCTCGACCGGCACGTGCGCGCCGGGCGCGGCGACCGAGTCGCATTCTACTTCGAAGGAGAACCGGGCGACCGCCGCACGATCACCTACGCGCAGCTGCTCGAAGAGGTCGGCCGTTTCGCCAACGGCCTGCGATCGTTGGGCATCGAGAAGGGCGACCGCATCGCGATCTACATGCCGATGATTCCCGAGCTTCCGGTTGCTCTGCTCGCCTGCGCGCGCATCGGAGCGGCGCACTCGGTAATTTTCGGCGGTTTTTCGCCGGAGTCGATCGTCGACCGCGTCAACGACGCGAGCTGCGTCGCGCTTATTACGGCCGACTACGGCTGGCGGCGGGGCAACAAGGTTCCGCTCAAGCGCAACTGCGACGTCGCGATGGAGCGCACGCCGTCCATCGAACGCTGCATCGTCGCCCGGCGTACCGGCGACGACGTCTTCATGCACGAGGGCCGCGACGTGTGGTGGGACGAACTCGTCGCCGGACAACCGGCAGAGTGCCGCCCCGAGCCGATGAACGCAGAAGATCTCCTTTTTCTGCTGTACACGAGCGGCACGACGGCCAAGCCCAAGGGCATCAAGCACACGACCGGCGGTTATCTCACGCACGTCACGATGACGCACAAGCTGGTTTTCGATCTCAAAGAAGAGAGCGATATTTACTGGTGCACCGCCGACATCGGCTGGGTCACCGGACATTCCTACATCGTGTACGGTCCGCTGGCCAACGGCGCCACCGGCGTCCTCTACGAAGGCACGCCGGATTTTCCCGATAAGGATCGCTTCTGGGAGATCGTCGAGCGTTACCGGGTGACGATTTTGTACACCGCGCCGACGGCGATTCGCACGTTCATGAAGTGGGGCACCGAATATCCGGCGCGGCACGATCTCAGCTCGCTGCGCGTGCTCGGAACCGTTGGCGAACCGATCAATCCCGAGGCCTGGATGTGGTACCGGGAATGGATCGGACGCAACCAGACGCCGGTCGTCGACACGTGGTGGCAGACGGAGACCGGCGGCATCATGATCTCGCCGTTGCCCGGCGTGACGACCCTGCTCCCGGGAAGCGCGACGCATCCGCTTCCGGGCATCGCAGCGGACATCGTCAACGATCGCGGCGAGCCGGTGCCGCCCGGCGGCGGTGGTTACGCCGTGCTGACGCGGCCGTGGCCCGGAATGCTGCGGGGCATCTGGGGCGACGACGAGCGTTACGTTGCAACGTACTGGAAGAAGTTTGGGCACCTCTACTTTGCCGGCGACGGCGCGCGGCGCGACGCCGAGGGTAACTTCTGGTTCATGGGCCGGATCGACGACGTGATGAACGTCAGCGGCCATCGCATCTCGACGACGGAGGTCGAGAGCGCGCTCGTCGACCATCCCAAAGTTGCCGAAGCCGCCGTTTGCGGCAAGCTCGACGAGATGACGGGCCAGGCCGTCTACGCGTTCGTTTCCCTCAAGGGCGCCGAGCCCGGTTCGGCCGAACTTGCCGACGAGCTGCGAGATCACGTCGGTACGAAACTCGGCAAGTTCACGCGGCCCAAGTACGTGACGTTCACGCAGGAGCTGCCCAAGACGCGCAGCGGCAAGATCATGCGTCGCCTCCTCCGCGATATCGCCGAGGGGCGCACGCTCGGCGATACGACGACGCTGGCCGATTCCACGATCGTCGCCGAGCTCGCGGAGCGCGCGAAGACCGAGGTCACACAAGAGGATTAGGGGCACAAAAGCCATCCGGTACGGCCGAATCGAGCGTTCCATTGGAGAATGAGGAAGCCTTGGCGGTAGCGTTCGCGGCCCACGAACGCTCGGCGTTCGCGCAAGCGTACCGGCAGTACGCCTCGCTGCTCTATTCCGCGGCATACAACGTTTTAGGAAATCGCGATGAGGCGCAGGATAGCGTCCACGACGCGATCGCGAAGCTGTGGCGTTCGCCGGCAGCGTACTCGGAGAAGCGCGGCTCGTTGCGGAGTTTTCTCGTCGTCTGCGTGCGCAATGAAGCGATCTCCCGGCGTCGTCGTGCGGCCAACCGCGCGCGGCTGAGCGGACGTCTCGCCTCCTTTGCGCAGGAGCCGGCAGAGCTCGATGCCGGCGATCCGATCGAACGCGACCGCCTGCGCCATGCCGTCGCGCGGCTTCCCGGCGACCAGCGAACCCCGCTCGCGATGGCGTTCTACGATGGGAAAACGCACACCGAGATCGCCGCCGAACTGCAGCAGCCGCTGGGAACGATCAAGAGCCGTATCAGTCTGGGCCTGCGCAAACTTGCCGCGGCCTTGCGCGCCGATGCATCCGGGAGCGGAGCGTCATGAACGGACACGTCGACGATCGCGCCGCGCTCTATGCACTCGGGTCGTTGGACGAACGCGAGGCGGAGGCGGTGCGCGCCCACGTCGCAGCGTGCCTTTCGTGCGCGCAGGCGATCGGCGCCGCCGAGGCCGAGGTCGACGCCGCGGCCGAGCACGAGCCTCAGTTCGCAGCCCCGGCGGCGCTGCGCTCGCGCATCGACCGCATGCTCTCCGAGCAACCGGCTGCGAGTCGCCGAGCCTCGGGCGTCGTCGCGCGTCCGGCATATGCTCCGTGGCTCGCGCTCGCGGCGGCATTTATCATCGGCGTTCTACCGTCGGCGTATTTCTTGGGGGAGAACCGGCGCATGCACGACGCGATGGGCGTGCAGAGTGCGGCGATGGATCGCCTCGCGACCTCCACCCACCGCGTCGCTGCATTTCGTCCGATGCCGGCGATGCCCGAAGGGTCGAGCGCGTCGGTGGCTTACGGATCGAGCGGCCAGTGGTACGTCGTCGTCGTCAAGGACGTCTCGCGCTCGCTGGGCGTCGCGTGGATGCACGACGGGCAGCAGACGATGCTCGGTCAAGCCGTTCCGCACGGCAACGTCGCCATGCTCTTTTTGCCAAAAAGCCACCGGATGGATCGGCTCGCGCTCGTGGACGACGGTCAGGTCGTCGCGCAAGCCTCACTGCACTACTAGATCGCTGCCGCGCGGTTACTCCGCGGCGAAGAACGGCGCAAGATCGGCGAGGTCTTCGATGCGCGACGCCGGCGGCAGGGCTGAAAGAATCGTAGCGCCGTAGCGCGTGGAGGAAGCGCGGCCGTCGAGCAGCGCCATCAGGCCGCGGTCGCTGCCGCTGCGGATGAGTCGCCCGAAGCCTTGTTTGAGGCGTACCGTCGCCGCCGGCACCATGTAATGCTCGAAGCCGTCGAGCCCGCGCGCCTCCAGCGCGCGCACGCGCGCCATGACGAGCGGATCGCTCGGTGAAGGAAACGGCAGACGATCGATGATGACGCACGATAGCGCGTCGCCGGCGACGTCGATGCCCTCCCAAAACGTGCCGGTGCCGAACAGCACGGCGCCCGGCGTTCGCCGGAACCACTCGATCAGGTGCGAACGGGGTAACTGTCCCTGCAGGCGAACCGGATATGCGAGCCGCTCGCGCAACAGCGCGTAGACTTCGCGAAGCCGCGCGTACGACGTGAAGAGCACGAAGGCGCGGCCGCGGCTGCGGTCGAGGCACTCCTCGACCAGCGGCGCCGCCCGCCGAGCAAACTCCGACGATTTCGGGTTGTACGCCGCGGGCGCGATGAAGAGCCTCGCCTGGCGAGCGTAGTCAAAGGGTGAGGGAGCGATCAGTTCCTGCGCGTCGTCGACGCCCAGCTGACGCTTTACGAATTCGAACGAACCGTTCGTCGAGAGGGTCGCGCTCGTGAGGATCGTGCTGGGCGTCCGGGCGAAGAGCGTGTTGCGCAAGAAATCCGCGACCTCGTGGGGTGCGCAGTGCACCGAGTAACGCCCGTCGGCGTCGCTGCGCTCGGCCCAGGCGATCGTCTCGGCAGAGCCGCTCTCGATTCGATCGATCGCCGCCTCGTGCGCGACGACCGAGCGGAGCATCAAGTCGCGCCGCCGCTCGGCCTCACCGGGCTCCCCGGAACCTTTGTGCTTGCGCGCGTCCTTCCAGTTCGCGAAGAGCCAGTTCTCGAGATCGTAGAGAATCTCGCGCAGCCGCCGCAGCGGGCCGGTTGCGTCTTCGTTGGCGGCCAGGGGATAGCGGTCGCCGGGCACGCGCGCGAGCGACGCTTCCAGACGCGCGATCGCGGCTTCGATTTCGCCCTCAAAGGCGTGAGGAAGCTCGTAGGTGCGGCGCATCTTGCGCAACATGCGCCCGATGCTTCTGCCGGAGAGCACCGCGGTTACGGCGTCGGTCGCCCAGCGCTCGCACTGGTGCGCTTCGTCGAGAACGGCAACGTCGTAGGGCGGAAGCAGCCCGCCGCCGCCGGCTAAATCGAGAAAGAAGAGCGCGTGGTTGACGACGACGACGTCGGCGTATTTTGCCTCATCGCGCTTGTTGAAGTAGAAACAGTCGCGAAAGTGCGGGCAGTACTCGCCGATACACTCGTCGGCGTCGGCGTCGAGCTGTTCCCATTCTTGGGCGGGGGGTAGAAACGACAGCTCGGCGCGATCTCCGGTACGGGTGCGCGTTCCCCAATCCCATACCCGCTGCATGGACGGAGACTGCGCGAGCAAACGGTCCGCGCGGAGGCGTTCGAACTTCTCGCGGCAGAGGTAGTGCGAGCGCCCTTTGAGCAGCGTTACGCGAATGGGGCGCCCGAGCGCCGCCTCAACCAGCGGGATATCTTTGTAGACGAGCTGCTCTTGCAGCGCGATCGTGCCGGTCGAGAGCACGACCTTCTTGCCGCTCCGCACGGCGGGCACGAGATACGCGAGCGATTTACCGACGCCGGTTCCGGCTTCGACAATCGTATGGATGTTCTCCAAAATCCCGCGCTCGACCAGCTGGGCCATCTGCAGCTGTCCGGGGCGTGGTTCGTAACCGGGCAGCCTCTGCGCGATCGGCCCGTCAGATCCGAAGATCTGCTCGAGGGGCTCGCTCACGGTGCGGGATGCGGTTCGTTGGGGGATTCGTACTCAGCCTCGATCGCGCGTCCGGTCGAACGATCGACGACGACGGGTGCGACGCGCCGCGGGGGCACGTAGATCGCAAACGTCGCGATGAAACCGGCCAGCAGACCGGCAACGTGTGCCGGCCAGGATATCGCCGGAATGGTAAAGGTGATGATGAGATTGATGACGAGGATGCCGACGTTGGCGCGCACGAGTTCCATTCCCGGTTTGCCGAGTTTGAACCCAACGGCAAAGAGCGCGCCGAAGAGACCAAAGATCGCGCCGCTGGCGCCGAGCGTCGGCACGTTTGGAGCGCTGAGGTAGATGACGCCCAGCCCCGAGGCGACCAGCGAGACGGCGTAGACGAGCAACGTTCGCCACGGCCCGAGCGCAAACTCGATGAAGCGTCCTACCGACCAGAGCGACAGCATGTTAACGCCGATGTGCAGCAAGCCTTCGTGCAGAAACGCGCCGGTGACGATGCGCCACCATTGGCCGTCCTGCAAAACCGCCGCCGGAATCAGCGCGCCCTCGAGCAGAACGCTCTGGCTGCGCGGAGTCGCGAACCCGTTTAAGACACCGGGACCGCCGGCATAGAGCTCCCAGAGAAAACCCGCGACGTTGAGGCCGATGAGGACGCGAGTGATCACTCGATCATAACCGTTCGCGCCAACTCCAACGAGATCGCGTGACGGCTTCCGCCCACTTCGATCGTCAGCGGACCGCCGAGCGGCGCTTTTTCGATCACCTTGAGCTTTGCGCCGGGCCGCAAGCCGACCTGATCGAGATAGCGCAGTATTTCGGGCATCTGCTCGGTGACGCCCGAGACGATGGCACGCTTCCCGGGATCGACCTGCGCGAGCGGGACGCCCGAGCGAATCGGCTCGGTCAAATCTTTGGGCGGGATCGGGTGGCCGTGCGGGCAGGTGCGCGGATCTCCGAGCACCTTCACCAGCCGCTCTTCGACGCGGTCGGTGATCGCGTGCTCGAGAATGCACGCCTCGGCGTAGACTTCGTCCCAGGGCATCTTTAGCACGTCGGTCAGCAGCCGCTCGGCCAGACGGTTACGCCGAACGACGCCTACGGCAACTTCGAGTCCCTTGCGCGACAGCTTGATGTCGCCGCGGACCTCGTGCTCGACGAAACCGTCGTTCACGAGCTTCTTGAGCATTCCGGAGACGGAAGCGGGGGCGACGCCGAGCTCGCTTGCCAGCGCCGAGGTCGTGACGCCGGGACCCTCGCGCTCCAAGCGATAGATCGCCTTCATGTACATTTCGAACGACTCGGCGAAGTGCGAATGGGAATGACCTGGCATGCTTTCCTTAACTTCTCGACTGCTCGCGAAGTTCCGCAACGGCCGCTTCGATCTCGACGCGCATCGCCGCTTTCTCGGGCGGCGAGGCGAACGACGCTTCGACGGCGTTGCGGACGTAGCGCTCCAGGGCAGCCGGCCCGGCGGCGCGTTCGACGATTTCGTATTCCCTCGTAATCGTGGTTTCGAAGATCGCCGGATCGTCGGCGTCGATCGTCACCAGGCAGCCTTCACGCTCGAAATCCACGAAGGGCCGCGGATGGCCGGCGAGTTCGACGCCCGTCAACCGGTTCGACGAAGGGCAAATTTCCAGCGCAAAGCGCCGGTCTGCCAGCATCTCGACGACCGCGCGATCTTCGAGCGCTCGAATCCCGTGCCCGATGCGTTGCGCGCCGAGTATTTCGAGCGCGTCGCGCACGCTCTCCGGGCCGTCGGACTCGCCGGCGTGGGCGACGGTGTGCAGACCCTGCGCGCGAGCATACGCGAAGGCATCGGCAAACAAGCGCCCGGGAAACCGCTGTTCGTCGCCGCCGAGCGAAACGCCGATCACGTCGAGATCGCGCATCGCTGCGGCGGCGCGGGCCGTCGCCATCGCGCTCTCGGCGCCGAAGTTTCGAGTAAGATCCGGCAGTAGCCGGAACCTTGCGCGCGGGCGCGCCGCCCGCAGTTCGTACACTATCGCTTCGACGGTCGCACGGACATCGAGTTCTGGATGAAAGAACGTCCAAACCGGCGGCGAGACGAAGAGCTCCCCGTAAATGACGCCTTGCCGCAAAGCGTCTTCGACGAACTCCCGTGCGAGGCGCGCATAATCTTGTGGGTCCTTCAGCGACCGGCTGACGGCGGCAAAGAGGTACAAAAACTCCCGATGGCTCCCGAACCGGTAGGGGCGGACGGGGTCGACCGCCGGCTGTTCGAGGGCGTTCTCCGCGCCGGCCGGACGATACCGCAGCGGCACCCCGTGCTTCCCTGCCAGTTCGACGAACGTCGCAGCGCGCAGCGATCCTTCGAGATGGCAGTGCAGGTGAACTTTCGGAATGCGCTCTGCTAGCGAGCCGGCGCTCATGGAGCCGCTCTTCGGCGCCGGCAGGGGCAAAACCGGGCTCGTCGTATTTCAATCGGTCGCATCGCGGGGTGGAGCAGTCCGGTAGCTCGTCGGGCTCATAACCCGAAGGTCGGTGGTTCAAATCCACCCCCCGCAACCAACTTAGGCCCGGAGAGAGCACAGATGAGTGACGGCACTACGATAAGTTTCGCGAGCGACATTCGCCCGCTGTTCACCGATATGGACGTCGACCACATGAAGGGCTTCGGCATCGACTTATCGAGCTGCGAGAGCGTTCGCGA
The DNA here is from genome assembly GCA_036267315.1 of Candidatus Cybelea sp. Taxonomy (GTDB): domain Bacteria; phylum Vulcanimicrobiota; class Vulcanimicrobiia; order Vulcanimicrobiales; family Vulcanimicrobiaceae; genus Cybelea. Next base: position 170,020 of record DATAWH010000014.1, read on the forward strand.
ACACGCGGGAGCGATCTACCGGACCGTCTCCAACGGAACGATGCCGCCTCCGGGAGCCGGCGAAGGACGCTGGACCGAAGCGATGTGCGCAAAATTCGCGGAGTGGCAGACCGCCAACTGCCCGCCGTAAGGCGCACGCGCGCCGTGCGCTAGCGAATCGAAGCGCTCTCGACGAGCGCGCCGCCGTCGCGCAGTTCGATGCGATCGAAGTGCGCTTTCGTCCGTACGAAGAGTTCGCTCGTCGCGCCGCGTCCGCTCGTGCTTCCGAGCCGCTTCGAGTTGCCCGCACCGACGCCGAAGACGTCGAATCGGCCGTTCCCCGAGACGAGAACGTAGTACCACGTCCGATCGCGTGCGTAGACGACCTTCGCCGCGGGTCCGTTCCCGCTAAACTGCGCGTGCGAAAAGTGGCTGTCGATCATCGCCAGCACGGGCGCGTTGGGCGTCTGCGCGGGACGCGGAAGCAGCCATCCGACGAGCAACGCCGCCGCGATCGCCGCGGGTATCCACCAGGCGAAAGCGCGGCGGGGGCGCTCGATCGGCAGAACGCTACCGCGCGTGCGCGCAGTGGCGGCGGCCTTGGTGCCGCGCTCGAGCGCGAGAAGCGTCTCCTCCGCCTCTCCAACGCGGCGCAGGCACGCGCTGCAGCGAGCGATGTGGGCCTCGACCTCGGCGTGCTCGCGTTCGTCGAGCGCGCCGAGCGCGTAAAGTTCGGCCGCCTCTCCGACGTGCACGTTAGCCTCCACCGGCTGCCTCCGGAACGAGCGAACGGCGGAGCGCGCGCAGCGCCGCGCTTAGGCGCGTTTTGACCGTGCCGAGCGGAATCGCGAGTTGCGTCGCCACTTCGGCGAGCGTCAAACCGCGATAGTACGCCAGTTGCACGACGTCGGCTTGATCCTTCGTCAGAGCGGCCAGCGCCCTGCCGATGCGCTCGCGCTCGATCGGATCGTCTTCGAGCGTGTACTCGCCGGGCGGATCGAGACGCTTGAGCGACTCGCGCAGGCGTGCGCTGCTGCGCAGCTGCATGAGCGCGCGATTACGGACGCAGGTCACGAGAAAGGCCTCCAAGCTGCCGCGCGCGGCCGAGTAAGCCGTCGCGCGATGCCAAACGTGCGCAAAGACGTCCTGCACGCATTCGCGAGCCGATTCGCCGTCGGCCAATAGCCGAGCCGCCGTCGCGTACATGCGCCCGGCGAAGCGATCGTAGGCGGCTTCGTACGCGGCGGCGTCCCCGTGTTCGAACGCACGTTCCATCTGCTCGTCGCGCACGTTAACCGAGCGGACGATCCTCGTAGCGGAAGTTACCGCCATCGATCTGAACGGTCCGGTAGCCGATCGCGCGCAGCAGGTCGTCGTGAGGAAGGGTCACCGGTCCGGGCTTCGGCGCGCTCCCGGGTTTTGGCTGCGGGTATGCGGTGGCATCGGCGCTCGCAAAGCGGATATTTCCCTCTTGGTGCGTGACGATCTGGTGGATGTGCCCGTTGAGAACGGTCACGTGCTCGAAGGGCTGCAGCAAAGCCAAAGCCTTCGAACCGTCCTCGGTCGTCCAGCCCCACTGCGGGAAGAGAGCGTAGAGCGGAACGTGCGTAAAGACGACGACCGGCGTGGTTTTCGCAACTGAGGAAAGGTCGGTGGCGAGCCAGCCGAGTTGATCGGCGCCCATCAGCCCCATCTTTTCGAAGTTGAAGACGTTGAGCAGCACGATGTAGTGGACGCCGTTTGCGTTCCACGATGCCCACCCTCCGGATGTCGAATTAGGAATCTTGAAGTTCGAAAGATACGTCGCGAAGTCGTTGCCGATGACGTCGTGCTCTCCGGGCAGCGCGATCAACGGCGCCTTTAGCGTTGAGAGTATCGCGCGGGCGTCGTCGAACTGCTGCGGCGTCGAGAGGTGCGTGATATCGCCGGTGTGCACGACGAATGAGGGCGCGGACGGCATCGCGTTGATCGCGTCTACCGCTGCTTTCAACGTTGCGGAGACGTCGGGATTCGCGGCTTGATGGAACCCGATGTGGCTATCGCTGATTTGCACGAACTCGACGGAGCCGTTGGCGCCGGCTACGGCGCGCCCCGACGCGAGCCCGGCTGCACTCAGCGTGTACGCGATGCCTGCCCCGGTCCACGCGACGTGTTCTAAGAACGACGCGCGCTTCACTGGGCACCCGCCTTGACGACGATCGTCCCCCTCATGAATGGATGCAGCTCGCAAAAATACTTGTAGACGCCCGGCGTTGCAAAAGTGTGATGCCAGCTTCCGCTCGTGTCGAGCCCCTTCGAGTCGAAGCTGCTGTCGGTCGCGGTGACCGTATGGGCGTCGTCGTCGTCGTTGGTAAAGGTGACGCTTTGGCCCGCCGACACGGTGAGCGTCGCGGGGACGAAGCTGTCGTCTTGGATCTTGACGGCCGGCGACTGCGAGGCGACCGCAGATGTGGGCAGGAGTACGGAGAGCATGAGAATCAGGTGCTTCATGTCTCCGGTATGCCGCTGCGGCCCAAACGGTTTTGGCTCGGTTGGAGTCGCCCCCTTAGTTCTTCTCCGCGTCCTGCGCTGAATGGAACTCGGCCCGTATCCGATCGAGGTCGACGCTCGGAGGCGGAAACTTCATTCCAAACGATTCCAGCGTTTCGACGACGATCTTCGAGACGGCCAAATTGCGAAACCATTTGTGTTTGGCCGGGATGACGAACCAGGGTGCGTACGACGTGCTCGTTTTTTCGAGCACCTCCTCGTAGGCTTTCGTGTAGTCCTTGAAGAGTTCGCGCTCGCTGTAGTCGGCGTCGCTGATCTTCCATTGTCGCGTGGGATCGTCGAGGCGCTTCTTGAAGCGGCGAAGCTGTTCTTTTTCGGAGATGTGCAGAAAGAACTTGAGGATCGTCGTCCCGGCCAGCGACAGGTTCCGCTCGAACTCGTTGATCGTTTCGTAGCGCTTCGACCAGACCGATTTAGGCACCAGTTGATGGACTCGGACGACCAGCACGTCTTCGTACTGCGAACGGTTGAAGATGACGAACTCGCCTTTTCCCGGCACGCGCTGGTGAACGCGCCAGAGAAAATCGTGGTCGAGCTCTTCGCGCGACGGCTCCTTGAACGAATACGCGCGCGCGCTCTCGGGGTTAAGGCCGTCGAAGACGTGGCGAACGGTACCGTCTTTGCCCGACGCGTCCATTCCCTGCAAAACGACGAGTACCGAGCGCTGATGGTTTGCGTACAACAGATATTGAAGGTCGCAGAGGCGTTTGTCGTCGCGCTTCACCTGCGCGCGCGCCGAATGCCGGCTCTCGTGCTTGCCGGTAAAACCCGACTGGATCTCCGATAACTTTACGCGCGTTCCGGGCCGCACGCAAAAGAGCTTGCGGTAGCTCAAGCGAGCAGTCCGGTCGCCTTTCCAACCTTTTCAAAAGCGGCCAGCGCGCGGTCCATCTCTTCCGTGGTCAATGCGGCGCTGATCTGCACGCGGATGCGGGCGGTACCCTCGGGCACGACCGGGAAGCCAAATCCGGTAACGAAAACGCCGCTTTTGAGCAGTCGATCGCTCAGGGCTATCGCAAAAGCCGTCTCACCGACGATGATCGGCACGATCGCGCTTTCGCTCTCCAAGGGCTTATAGCCGATTCGCTTGAGCCCGTCTCGGAAATATTGCGTCTTCTCGCGCAGGGCGCCGACCAGTTCCGGATGCGCTTCGAGATACTCGATCGCCGCGAGCGAGCTGCACGCCACCGTTGCCGGAAGCGCATTAGAGAAAAGCTGGGGACGCGAGCGCTGGATGAGCGTGTCGATCAGCGCGTTGCTGCCCGCAACGAAGCCGCCTGCCGCGCCGCCGAGCGCCTTGCCGAGCGTGCCGGTTATGATGTCGACCTGTCCGGTCAGCTCGTAGTGCTCGATCGTTCCGCGGCCCGTCTTCCCCATCACGCCGGTACCGTGGGAATCGTCGACGACAGTGATGGCGCCGTACTTTTTTCCGAGCTCGACGATCTCCGGGAGCTTCGCCAAGTCGCCTTCCATCGAAAAGACGCCATCGGTCACGATGACGATCGGGAAGCATCCCTGGACCGCTTTGAGCTTCTCTTCGAGCTCCGCCATGTTGCTGTGCTTGTACCGTTCGCGGCGAGCCTTGGAGGCAAGCCGCACGCCGTCGATGATCGACGCGTGGTTGAGCTCGTCGGAGACGATCGCCGCCCCCGCATCGCAGATCGTCGCGAAGAGCCCCGTGTTGGCGTTCCAGCAGGCCACGTACGAGAGCGAAGCCTCGGTCCCCAAGAATTCGGCGATTCGTTCTTCCAAGGTACGATGGATGTCAAAGGTACCGCAGATAAAGCGAACCGACGCGGTCCCTGCGCCGTATCTTTCGAGGCCGCGCTTGCCGGCCTCGACGACCTCCGGCAGATCGGCGAGGCCGAGATAGTTATTGCTGGAGAGCACGATGACGTCGCCGGCCTCTTCCATGTGCACTTCAGGCGCCATCGGCGTCGTCAGATGGCGGAGACGCTTGTAGGTACCCGCCTTCTTGAGCGCGTCGAGGTCCGTCTGCAGCTTCTCTTCGAAAGCCCGATTCATGATGTCGCGTGTGCTCCTTTGAAGTCCAAGACGATTTTTGCCGCTTCGCCTTTGCTCATCAGATCGAAAGCGCGATCGAACTCCGTATACGGCAGAACGTGGGTAATGATCGCGCGCGGATCGACGCGACCGCTGCGCACGAGCGCCTCCGTCTGGTACCACGTTTCGAACATGCGCCGGCCGTTGATCCCCAGAACGGTCAGCCCCTTGAAAATGATCCGCTCGGCAAGGTTCAGGTTGACGCTGTCGGCCGGTATTCCCAGAAGGGCCGCGCGACCGCCGTTTCGGACCAGCTGCAGTCCCAGATCGATGGCGGCACCGCTTCCGGACATCTCCAAAAGCACGTCGACGCCGTCTCCGCGCGTGCGCAGCTTGATCTCATCCACCAAGTCCGGTTGCCTCGCGTCGAAGGTTGCGTCTGCACCCAGGGTCCTTGCGAGCTCGAGCTTGGCCGGATTGACGTCGATCGCGAAGACGAAGGTCGCGCCGGCCGCACGCGCCACCGGAATCGCCATGAGACCGATCGAGCCGACGCCCGTGATCGCGACGCTGCGAACGCTGACGCCCGCCGCCATGACCGTGTGGACCGCGTTCCCGAGCGGATCGAAGATCGCGGCTACCTCGTCTGGTATGGACGGATCGAGGCGCCAAACGTTGTATTCGGGGATCGCGATGTATTCGGCGAAAGCGCCGTCGCGATCGACGCCGATGATCTCGACGCGCTCGCAGATGTGCGCGTTTCCGGTGCGGCAGAGGAGACAGGTTAGATCGGCGATGTGACCTTCGGCCGAGACGCGCTCGCCCACGCGAACCGAATGAACGGCGTCGCCGACCGCGGCGACCGTGCCCATGAACTCGTGCCCGACGACGATCGGCGGTTTAACGCGGTTCTGCGCCCATGAATCCCACGAGTAAATGTGGTGATCGGTGCCGCAGAGACCGGCCTTTTCGACCCGGATCAACACGTCGGTCGGGCCGATCTGCGGAATCGGAACTTTCGTCAAGCGAAAACCGGGCCCCGGGCCCGGTTTGACGAGCGCCTCCATCGTCGAAGCCATGCCGGCGCTGTATTGTACGCGCTGACGCGCGAACCCCCGCGCGCGGCGCGGAACGCTCTTCCTAGCTCACGCGCCGGCCGTCGGCGAAGACCGCGAGATCGCGCGGCGTAATGAAGATCTTCTCGCCTTTGGTCAGGGCCAGGTCTGCAAAACGCTGCTGTGGCAACTCCACGCGCACCAGCGCGCCCCACTCGGTGGTGGCTTCGACCTTTACGACGGGACCTGCGGCATTGATGTGCTCGATCGTCACGTGCAGGGAACTCGAGCTAGCCGGCCGCCGCGCGATCTCGAGGTCGTGCGGGCGTACGAAGACCAAGTGGCCAGTCGCTTCCCGGTCGATCCGCGTGGTTCCGGCATCGATACGCCCGTGAAAGAGGTTGACGTTTCCCAAGAAGTTGTAAACGAACGAACTCACCGGGCGCCGATAGACCTCCTCGGGCGTTCCCACCTGTTCGATGCGTCCGCCGTTCATTACGGCGACGGCGTCGGCGACTTCGAGCGCCTCTTCTTGGTCGTGGGTGACGAAAACGCTGGTCACTCCGACTTCGTCGTGCAGCTGGCGCAGCCAGCGGCGCAACTCCTGGCGGACCTTCGCATCGAGCGCTCCGAACGGCTCGTCCAAAAGCAGAACGCTGGGCTCGACCGCGAGCGCTCGCGCCAGTGCGACGCGCTGGCGCTGGCCGCCCGACAGCTGTGAAGGCAAACGTCCCGCTTGATTTCGCAACTGGATCAGGTCGAGCAGTTCGAATACCCTTGCACGGATCGCATCCTTCGTTGGGCGAACCTCACGCGAGCGAACGCGCAATCCGAAGGCGACGTTCTCGAATACCGTCATGTGGCGAAACAATGCATAGTGCTGAAAGACGAAACCGACGCGGCGTTCGCGTGCCGACCGCCGGCTCACGTCGCGCCCGTCGAAGCTTACCTCGCCGCCATCGGCATTTTCGAGGCCGGCGATGATGCGCAGGAGCGTCGTCTTTCCCGAACCTGACGGGCCGAGCAGCGCGACGAGGCGCCCGTCGGGGATGTCCAGGCTCACGTTGTCGAGTGCGGTAAAGGTTCCAAACTTTTTAACCACGTTGCGAACCGCGATGCTCATGAGGCTCCCCTTTCTAAAACGGCGCTGCGCCACTCGACCGCGCTCTTAACGACCAATGTCGCCAGCGCCAGCAGCGCCAGAAGCGACGCGACGGCAAACGCCGGCACGAAGAGATAGTCGTTGTAGAGCACTTCGATCTGCAGCGGCATGGTATTGGTCAGGCCGCGGATGTGTCCGGAGACGACCGAAACGGCCCCGAACTCGCCCATCGCGCGCGCGTTGCAAAGAATAACGCCGTAGAGCAGCGCCCACTTCACGTTGGGCAGCGTAACCTTCAGGAACGTTTGCCACCCGTTGGCGCCCAGCGTCAAGGCCGCTTCTTCTTCATCGTTTCCCTGCGCCGTCATCATCGGCAGCAACTCGCGCGCGACGAACGGAAACGTCACGAAGATCGTCGCGAGCACGATACCCGGAACGGCGAAGATAATCTGCACGTTGTGGGCGCTCAGCCATCCCCCGAACCATCCGTGACTGCCGAACAGCAGCACGTACGTTAGTCCGGCCACGACCGGCGAGATCGAAAACGGCAGATCGACGAGCGAAATCAGCAGTCCTTTTCCGAAGAACTCGAACTTCCCGATCGCCCACGCGGCGGCGACTCCGAAGACGAGATTGCACGGCACGGCAATCGCAGATGCCAACAGCGTCAGCCGAATAGACGCCAGGGTATCGGGGCCGCGAAAGCTCGCAAGATAGGCGCCGATGCCGTGACCGAGCGCAACGGCGAAGACGCATCCCAGCGGCACGAGCAGAAAGATGCCTAAGAACGCGATGCAGATGCCGACGAGCAGCCGCTTGACAAGCGGCGATTCTGAGACTGCGGCCGGAGTAGTCGCTGGCAGCGCGCTAACCATTGTGACCCAGCGCCGGGCGCAGCGCCGGCTCCTCCGAAAGGTCCATCTCGGAACGCCTCCCGTTCCAGCGCTGCAAGCCGTTGATGCCCAGCAGCATGACGAACGAGACGATGAGCATGACCGTTGCAATCGCGGTCGCTCCGGAGTAATCGTACTCTTCGAGTTTGGTGACGATGAGGAGCGGCGCGATCTCGGTGCGCATCGGCATGTTGCCCGCGATGAAAATTACCGAACCGTACTCGCCCACGCCGCGCGCGAACGCTAAGGCAAAGCCGGTGATCGCCGCGGGCGCGATCGCCGGATAAACGACGCGGGTAAAAGTTTGCCAGCGGCGAGCGCCCAGGCTCGCCGCCGCCTCCTCGAGTTCCCGGTCGAGATCCTCGAGAACCGGCTGTACCGTGCGAACGACGAACGGCAATCCGATGAATGTCAGCGCGACAACGATGCCCAGGCGCGTGAACGCGACGTGAATGCCGAGCTCCGCGAGCGGACGCCCTAACAGCCCGTTGGGCGCGTAGATCGTCGTGAGAGCGATTCCCGCCACGGCGGTCGGCAGTGCAAACGGCAGATCTACCAGCGAATCGAGTAGGCGTTTGAGGGGGAACTGATAACGCACGAGCACCCACGCGACGAGCGTGCCGAGCACGAAGTTGATCGCTGCCCCAATCAGGGAGGCTCCGAAGCTCAGACCGTACGCTGCAAGCGCACGCGGGGCCGTCACGATGTGCCAGAACGTAGGCCAGCCGATCTTCGACGTTTCGACGAACGTCGCCGCGAGCGGCAACAGCACGATCAGCGAGAGATAGCACAGCGTGAAACCCAGGGTGAGGCCGAAGCCGGGAATGATGCTCTTGCCGTTCACGCTATTGACCCGGCGAGTAGATTTGGTCGAAGACGCCTCCGTCGGCGAAGAACTCTTGCTGAGCCTTTCGCCAGCCGCCGAAGCGATCGATGTCGACGAGCTTCATTGCGGGAAACTGATAGGCGTAACGTTTCGCGACCGAAGCAAGGCGCGGCCGGAAGTAGTGCTTCGCGATAATTTCCTGCCCCGTGGGAGAGTATAGGAAGTCGAGATACGCCTGCGCGACCGCGCGCGTTCCCTTTTTGACGACGTTCGCGTCGACGAGCGCGACCGGCGGCTCCGCAAGGATGCTCAGCGACGGGCGCACGATTTGAAACCGCCCTTTTCCGAGCTTGTTGAACGCCAGCAGGGCGTCGTTCTCCCAGGCGATCTCGACGTCACCGATGCCGCGCTCGACGAACGTCGTCGTCGAACCGCGCGCACCCGAGTCGAGCACCGGAACGTTCTTGTAGAGCTTGGCAACGAAGTCTTTTGCCGCGTCCGCGTTGCCGCCGCGACGAGACTGCGCGTACGCCCAGGCCGCCAGGAAGTTCCAGCGCGCGCCGCCGGACGTTTTTGGGTTCGGGGTGATTACCGCGATGCCGGGCTTCGTCAGGTCGTCCCAGTCGCGGATGTGCTTCGGATTGCCCTGACGTACGAGGAACACGATCGTCGACGTATAGGGCGTGCTCTTGTTGGGCAAGCGGGTCTGCCAGTTTTCGGGCAGCAGCTTCGCCTTATCGGCAATCGCGTCAATATCGTAGGCGAGACCGAGCGTGACGACATCGGCCTGCAGGCCGTCGATCACTGCGCGGGCCTGTTTCCCCGAACCGCCGTTGGACTGCTCGACCGTGACGTCTTGACCGCTCTTTTTCTTCCAGTACTTGGAGAAGACGACGTTGTAATCGTCGTACAACTCGCGCGTCGGATCGTAGGAAACGTTGAGGATCGTCGCCGGGGCGGGCGGAGCGGCGACGCCGGCCTGGACACCGCCGAATAACGCGACCAGCGTTGCGGCGGTCAGCCCCCTAACTAACGGGGTATATCTCACAGTCATCGGTTCCTTTTAGCTTTAGAAGTCGTACTCGAGCATCGCGCGGCTGTACTTGAAGATCGGCAGGCCGCCGAACTCAGTCGACCCGATCGCCGAACCGGCTTGGCAGTTCGTGGCGGCAGCGCCGCAGTACGTATTTGAAAGGTAGCGTTCGCCGTAACGATAGCGCAGCATCAGTCCGCGATACGCACCCTTTCCGACGTGACTGAAGTGGTAGCGGCCGTCGAACCACCAGATCTTCGTATTCTCCGGTCCGAGCGCGTTGCCGTAATCGTACCAGGCGTCAGCGGCTTGGACGATCCACTTCTGATTGGTGGAAGTGTAGGTCAGCGTCGCCTGCCACGAGTTGCCGCCGGCGCGGCGATCGGGCTGCCCTTGAAGGAAATTCGTGGTGTACAGCGGGTCGCTTGTCGTATTGTCGGTATACGGTCCGGCCCAGCCGCCGTAGTAGATTTGCGTCAAGCCGGTGCTGGTGTTCGTGAGGCACTGCGCGGTATTGAGCGGAAGGAAATAGGCGAAGTTCGCCTTGGCCGAGATTTGATAGTTCGAGTTGTTGCAGGTCACGTTTTTCGGTAAATATACCGAGTCGTTATGCCACGGAATCGAATCGTAGCCGACCGTCAACAGAAAGTTCTTGACAATGTTGGCGCCGAGTTGCGCGCCGAACACTTGGCTATCGACCTTGCCGAGGTACGACTCTCCCGAGTTGCTCTCGGTGCCCCCTTGCACCGCGACGTACGGCGCTGCTTTGCCGGGGAAAGTGTACTTTCCGTCGCCCCACCACATGTTGACGAGGTCGGAAACGTTATAAAAGTACCCGTTGACGGCGACGCCCGTTCCCGTCGGGTTGGAGTACCCAACTCTCCCATACGCGAAGCCGTTGGTCTCGATGCCGTTGCCGCCGGGGACGATGGTGTTCGACGGCAAGCCGCTCGAACCGGCGGGATAGCTGGTCAGCAGCGTCTCGCGGCTGAACGCCGAGCTCGTGCGTCCTTCGAACGCGAGCATATCTGCCCCGCCAATGCTCCACCCCGAGGGCGCCGCGTAGTTGAGGTAGCCGCCCTCGAACGCTTGCGGCTTCAAACGCGTGTCGGCCGGGTTGGCCCAGGGCGAGGTAAAGAGAATGTTGCCCATCGCGCCGTCCCAGCCGTACGCGTGGTATTTGAGGTAGGCTTCGTAAAAGGTGCTCAGCGTGAAGGCCGGCAGCGTGTCGTCGGGATTGGTGTTGGGCGGCGTCTGCGAAACGCAGACCGCGCCCTTGGCGTGGTTGGCGGGAACCACGCACGGACCGTCGATCGGATTGGCATAGAGGTACGAGCCGCCGACGTCCCAGCCGCTGTTGGGAAAGGCGTAGTCAATATGTGGCGCGATCGCGCTGCTCCAACTCGCCTGATTGACCGCGTTGGAGTTGTACTTGGCACCCGGCGAAAAGTCGAACTGAGTGCCGGGATTATTGGACGCATTTTGACGCGTGAAGTAGTACGAACGGAAGTAGCCGCCGATCTTGAGCGGATTGGGCGTCGGCGACGGCGGAGGCGGCGGCGCGACCGTCTCTTCGGGAACCGGCGGCGGCGGTGCCTCCGTCGGCGGTGCCGTCGGCTCGACGTAGCGCACGACCACTAAACGGCGATCGGGAACCCACTGCACGTAGGCGCCCATGCTCTCGGAAATCACG
>DATAWH010000015.1:0-17957 GCA_036267315.1 Candidatus Cybelea sp.
GGGACAATTTTTCGGATGAGTCTCGGAGGCAAAGAGACCTTGCTCCATAGTTTTGGCTACGGAAGAGATGGCGCAAAGCCTCTCGCTGGTTTGGTCGAGGTAAAGGGCGTGCTGTACGGCACCACATCAGCAGGGGGATCCCACGACGAAGGAACTGTTTTCGCGTTGGACATGGAGAAGTAAAAACCGCCGACGCACGTATGAGGCGCCATCGGCGGTTTGGGGAGAAACGGTCCCACATCCATCCCTGAAAACGCGCGGCCGTGACCTGAGGGCGCTCTTAAGGCAGCTGATAATTGTGAGTGTTGGGTAGTTTTGAATGCCTCGGCGAACTCCCTCGGCGAACGATAGCCGAGCGCGGAGTGCAGCCGGAATCGGACAGGAGACGCCGCTATCGGTCGCCTTGGCCGGATGGAGCGCGGGCCCGGCAACCGAACGAGTCTAAACCATAGTTGGACTTACGCCAATCCGAAATTGCAAAATGTTACTTAGAGCCATAATGGCAACAGCGCCACGGAACCGCTACTGCACCGACAATAGAGATTCATGACGGTGCTCAGGATTGCCCCTCCGGAGATTTCAGGACTCGCAGCCGTGCGCGGTTTCGTCTCAAGCTAAAGACGGCGCGAAAAGTCCCTTCATGGTTTCATAAAATCACCGGCGGAGTCGAACTAGTCCGTCCAGGTCGTCAGCAACCGTTGGCTCTTTTCGAGGTTGGAACTTATTGCAAAATCCACTTACCAAGAAATTACGATCAGCCCGTTACCTGCGGGCGCAGCGCCCTGTTCGTTTTTGACGCCGGTAGCTCCGCGCTCCACAAAAGATGAGCCGCCTCCGCCGCCGCCGCCAGTCCCAAAGCCGCTCGTGCCCCACCCGCCGCTTCCGCCCCCGCCCCCGCCGTAGTAGCCGCCGCCACCACCGCCGCCGCCGGCACCGCCAACGGTATTGCCGCCGCCCGGCCCACCCGAGCCTAAGGCTCCATTCAGTCCGTGGCCTTTAGATCGCTTAAAGCCGCAACGCCGGCCGCCATCGCCGCCCTTGCCTCCCCGACGTTGTGAACCGCCCTCGCCGCCTATCCCATTGGCCGAGCAATGATAGCCGCTGCCGCCTTGGGCGCCCCGATTGCCGCCTCCAGCTCCCCCCGGCTCGGCTCCGTAGCCTTCCGAAACGCCGCCTCCCCCTCCGCCGCCAGCGACGATGACACGGTCCAGCAGCTTATCACCCCCGAGGCGAACATCTGAGGCTCCGCCGCCGCCATCGCCCCCAACGCCTTCGCTCGGAGCAGCGTCTCCGCCTGACCCGCCGCCGTTGAAGCCGCCTTCGCCGCCTGTAGCGCCGCTCTCACTGGTGCCGCCAATTCCGCCCACGAATACCGCGAGTTGCTCGCCAGGTTTAACCGAGATTACGGCCTTCACAAAGCCTCCGTTGCCACCTGTATAACTCTGGCCGGTAGGGCCGCTTGCCCCGTCGGCGGTTACTGTGACTTTCGTGACGCCCGAAGGCACTGTAAAGCTCTGCTCAGCGCCAGTGTACTCAAACGTTTGGTGACTTGCGCTTAATGGTCGGACGATCGTCGAGTCGCTTGCGGAAGATGGAATGCCGGAAGTACTGCAGGCAGTCATTGAAGCGACCATGGCGCAAATTATTAAAGCATGACTAGGGGGCCTGGGATTTCTCACATGTATTCTCCCGTGTGACGGAATGTCTCCAACCTGGGCCGAGTCCTTGCGCGGCCGTCGTAAGTCGCGTCGCGTTATAGATCGCTGGTCTGCGATTATTAATTTGTCGGCGGTCTATTCTCAAGGAGCCTTTCATTGCCGGCACGCCTGTTCGATTCGAAACTCTCGAGGGCACGTTGCAGCCGTGATCATCGAGCCCATGCCCAGAAATTCCGTTTGTCGGCTGCACTGCGAGCCGCGCGCCTGTCGGGGGACGCGAGCCGCCGCAGGCGCTCAAGAGCGCCGCACCGACGGCCGGGGCTACGCGAACCAAGTAGGCCATAGCGATGCCTCCGAAATACGAACGGGTCTAACGGCGAGAAACCTTCGCCCCCGCTGGTGTAGTTCCCAGCGCATCCGCGCTGTGCGAGGTGCACTAATTGTGATTTGCCCCCAGGCGTCCGATGGAATGGTAGACGCAGGCCTCGCGCAAATACATCCTCGAACGAAAAGTTGGGTGTCTGCTTCACTTAGCGATTCCGTTCGCCGTTCCGGGAACGCAGCGCGCCAGGACTGAACATTTCCCAGGCGCCCATCGTTGAGGCATACAGGAGGCAAAACAGAATGCTCAGTTCGATATTTCGAAGTGCGGCGCCAGGCCTAGCCGTCGCCGCGGCGCTCTTGGCCGGCTGCAGCGCCCCCGCTGCGCCACTGGTTGTGCCGGGGGCGATGCCGCTCCAGCAGCTGCGCAACTCGACGACCGTTGCGGTAGCCAAAGCGCGATTGAATCACCAGGGATACAAGGCCACAGCTCCGCTCCTCTTCGTAACCAGCCTTGGAAACACGAGTGTATTGGTGTATCGGGCAAGCGGCAAAGACCCCAAACCACTGGCGACAATTACCGATGGCCTCTCCAATCCATTCGGCGCATGTGTGGACACCGCAGGCACGCTATACATAACTAACGAGCCGGCGAGTGGAGGCTGGGTCTCGGTGTATCCGCTGGGGAAGACGAAACCTTCGAGAATTATCACCGACGGGATTACCGGACCCGCCTACTGCACGATCGATGCCAAAGGGAACCTGTGGGTTGCCAATGCCTTCGGTTCTAATGTCAGCGAGTATCTTTACGGGGAAAATAAACCCCATACTGTGATCAGGGAAGGCCTCTTGGAGCCGGTCGGAATCGTGTTCGACAGTTCTGGCAATCTCTATGTTGGGAATGGGCCTCTCGCTTCGCAACAAAACATTGAGGTGTATGCCCCCAAAAGTAAATCTCCCTCGAGAACGATTACAAACGGCGTTACTTCTCCTTGCGCTCTTGCCTTCGATTCGAACGGAACCCTCTACGTGGCAAATGTCTATCAAGATAACGTCACGGAATACCGGGCGGGTTCGAGCGATCCGTACCAGATGATTACGCGGGCGATGAGGCGTCCCGAAGGGTTAGCGTTTGATAGAAACGGCAAGCTTTACGTTAGCAACGAATCAAATATCGTCGAGTTTGCTCCGGGCTCGCTTACGCCGTTGAATCGCCGAATTAGCAAAGGCCTCTTTGAGCCCAACGGTGTCGCGCATTATCCGGCATCATCGCCTTGAGCTGAGACTCCTTTGCGCGACACCGGTGTGTGAGCACGAGCGAATGCTTCCACGACTAGCCCTCCGTTGTGGCGATTGGGTCCGAGCGAGCGATGCATGAAGGCCGGTCTCGTAACCTAAAGAGCAGCCGCTATGGCCGTCAACGAAGGTTGCCTTTTGCACGATGATCGTGGGAGGTGGGCCTGGAAGGACCTCCGTGCATTTGACAATCGGGCAAATCTCCGCGGGTGCGACCGCTCCAAAAGCATTGAGGAGGTAGCCGAAGCCGGCTTTTTTTGAAGCTCTGGCAGATTCTGGCGGTGGTCGCTCTCGGTGTCGTGTACGGACTGATTCAGCCCGGCCGGCTGGAGTATGCCTTCGGCCACGCGACGCTCTACGTTTTTTTGCCGGCGCTGCTCTTCGAAGCTGCGTGGAACCTGAACTTCCGGGCGATGCGCCGGCAGTGGATTCCGATCGCTACCCTCGCGGGGCCTGGGGTGCTCCTTACGGCCGCGATCGTCGCCGGTGCGCTTTCGCTCGTGCGCGTGCCGCTCGGAGCAGCATTGCTGACCGGCGCGATCCTGAGCGCGACCGACCCGGTCGCGGTGGTTGCCGTCTTTCGCCGGCTGCCGGTGCCGCGCACCTTGGCGACGATCGTCGAATGCGAATCGCTCTTCAACGATGCCGTAGCCGTCGTGCTGTATCGCGCGGTGTTGACCGGGATCGCTCTTGGCGCCGCGAGCGCCGGTGCGATCGCTCTGGTCACGCTCCAAACGATTGCCGCATCGATCGGCGGCGTCGCACTCGGGATCGCACTTGCGTTCGTCGTCGCCGGCGCCTTGCAGCGGGCCGCAGGAGTGCCCGCGCTGCAAATCGCGGCGACGCTGACCTGCGCCTACGGAATTTACTTTGCGGCCGACTATCTGCATCTCTCGGGGATCTTTGCGACGATCGCCTACGGGATCGCCTTGCGGTATTACGAGCGCGCGTCGATTACCTTGACGATCGCGCGAGAGGTCGAGCGCTTTTGGGATGTCGTCGCGCTCCTTGCCAACGTCGCCGTCTTCTTTTTGGCGGGAGCCGCGCTGGAGCTTAGCCGCCTCACCGCGGTGCCTGCGTTTACTATCGCCGCTCTAGCCGGCGTCGCAATCTCGCGCTTCGCGGTCGCCAGCCTGCTCTGTCCTGGTGCCGGGCGGCGAGCGTGGAGGGGCGTCGTTCGCGTAGCGGGCATGCGCGGTGCGCTCTCCCTCGCACTGGCGCTCGCGCTGCCCGCGACGATTCCATTGCGCGAAGCGATCGTCGACGCGACGTTTGCCGTGGTGCTGGCCACGCTGGTCGTGAGCAGTCTCGCGCTCGACCCGGTCGTCCGGCGCGCGTCGCTGCGTCAAACCCCGAGCGGATAGGCCTCCTCGCCGTGAAGCTCGACGTCGAGCCCGCGCTCCTCAGCGGTTTCGTCGACTTTCACGCGGGTTACGAGATTGATCAGCCAGAGCATCGCGTAGGTAAAGCAGAAGGCCCACGCGCTACAAACGACGGCGGCGGTGACCTGCTTGAAGAAGAAGGATGGATTTCCACGCAGGAGACCGTCGGCGCCGTTGGGGTTCCAGAGCGTCGAGGCAAAGACGCCCAGAAGACAGATTCCCAAGAAACCGCCGACGCCGTGCACGCCCCAAACGTCCAGGGCGTCGTCCCAGCCGAGTTGGTTCTTGAGCGTAACCGCGAAGTAACAGACGATTCCGGCGGCGATGCCGATGATCACCGCGATCGCCGGAGAGACGTAACCGGCGGCCGGCGTGATCGTCGCCAAACCGGCGACGGCACCGGTCAGCAAGCCGATGAACTTCGGCTGGCGCCCGCGAGCCCACTCGACGAGCAGCCACGCGATCGCGGCAAACGACGCGGCGACATCGGTGTTGAGGAAGGCGGTTGCAGTGACGGAATCGACGCGCAGCTCCGAGCCCGCGTTAAAGCCGTACCACCCGAACCAGAGCAGCCCCGTGCCGAGCGCGATCAGCGGCACGTTGTGCGGCCGGTTATCTATGATGCTGCGGCGGCCGACGTAGAGCACCGAGGCGAGTGCCGCAAAGCCGGCTGAGGCGTGAACGACGATGCCACCGGCGAAATCGAGGCAGCCCCACTTCGCCAAGATGCCGTCCGGGCTCCAGAGCATGTGCACGAAGGGGAAGTAGACGAAGATCAGCCAGCCCGTCAAAAACCAAAAATAGGCCTTGAAGGTCACCCGGTTCGCGAACGCGCCGGTGATCAGCGCGGGCGTGATGATCGCGAACATCATTTGATAGGCGATGTGGACGACCAGCGGTATTCCGGCGTCGTTACCGGTGAACATCGTATGCAGGGTGACGCCGCGCAGCATCGCGTACGTCGCCGGGTTGCCGATGATGCCGTGCCAATCGGGGCCGAAGCTTTCGGAGTATCCGAAGGCAAACCAAAGAACGGTCGTCCAGCCCAGCGACATGAAGCTCTGCATCATGATCGTCAGAACGTTCTTACGCTGAACGAGGCCACCATAGAAAAACGCGAGCCCCGGCGTCATCAGCATGACGAGGCTCGCGCAGAGAAGCATAAAACCGGTGTTTCCGATGTTAACCTGCGGGACTGCGGCGTTCATTCACATTCCTCCAGACCGATTTTTAGTTCATGAAAGAGAGACCCGCTCCTACGTAATGCGACGTCTGGCCATTGATGACCGTCGGCGAGAAGCCGTACTCGACGTCGAACTGGACGTGGCTGCCGAAGTCCCGCTGGTAGACGAAGTCGATAAGGCTCTTCCCGCTTAAATTCGGCCCGGCCGACGAAAAGTACGCGTATTCGGCCGATAGTTGCGAGGGGCCGCCGGGGAGCGCGGCGCTGAGTTCGAGGCTGGGCAGGAAGCAAAAATAGGATTGCGGGACGGCCCCGGCATTGAGTGCGCTAAACGCATTGAAGCTGAGGGTGCCCGCGACCGCGAACTCCGAGTTGAGCGCGTACGCGCCGTTGAAGTTGCCGGTGAACTGGGCGTTTCCGGCAGAAAAGGCGGGGGTCCCCGTTGGGAACGTTACCACCCCGTTGATTCCCCAATCGGCCTTCGAGTTGAAGCCCAGTTCGTATTTCGCGCCGAGGTTGACATCGCTGGAGCCGGCGATCCGCGGGGTGCCCACCGACGAGGTTTCCGCGCTTGGCGGTCCGAGCTCGAGGTCGAAGTGCGGGTCTGACGTACCGATGCGGATGAGCGCCTGCGGGTAGTTGGCAGCGCTCCCGCCGCCGGGACCCGCGGTCGTCGTGTTCGTGTAACCGTTCTCCTCAGCAACGTGACCCGTGCGAACCGTGCAGACGCCGGTCGTTACGGTTGGCCGGTTGATGATCGAGAGCAGAGACCCGCAAGGGTCGCTCGGCGCACTTGGCGTCGCTGAGGGAGCCGGCGACGGTGCACTCGACGGCGCGAGCTGGCCGAGCGCGGTGCCCGTCATCGTGGCGGCCGAGCAGAGAAAGGTCGCGGCAGCAACGAGTCGTGCGGAGAGCATAGCGGCAAGTATACAAGGTGAAGCCCGGCGCGGCAAACCATCCGTTCGGATCATCCGTTCGGCGGATGGCGCGAGCGGCGTTCGCCCGATATCGTAGATTCATGCTACTCGAGCTGGGGATTGTCGCGCTTTCGATCGTGTGCTTCGTCTTGCTCGACCTCTATGTCATCGGTTGCGAAAAGGTTTAAGCCGCTCGATGCCGTTCGATGACGTACTCGGCTTGGTCCTGACGATCGCCGCGCTGGCCTATCTGGTCTTCGCGATGCTGCGACCGGAGAAGTTTTGACCGGCATCGGCTGGCTCTCGGCCATCGTGTTCTTTCTCATCGTTCTGGCGGTGACGAAGCCGCTGGGCTCGTACATGGCGCGCGTGTTTGCCGGCGAACGCGTCTGGCTTTCGTCTTTCTTTGCCCCGATCGAGCGCCTGATCTACCGCGTCTGCGGGATTCGCGAAGACGCGGAGATGACGTGGTACGTCTACGCGTTGTCGTTGCTGGCGTTCTCGCTGCTGGGGCTCGTCTATCTCTACGCGTTGCTTCGGACGCAGAGATGGCTGCCGTTCAACCCCCAGCACATTGACAACATGGCCCCCGACCTCGCCTGGAATACCGCCGTCAGTTTCACGACCAATACGAACTGGCAGTTCTACTCCGGCGAGCAAGCGATGAGCTATCTCTCGCAGATGGCGGGACTGGCGTGGCATAACTTCGCCTCGGCGGCGGCCGGCATCGCGATCGCGGTGGCCGTCGTTCGCGGGCTCGCGCGGACCTCGGTGCGGACGCTGGGGAATTTCTGGGTCGATCTCACGCGCGCTTCGCTGTACGTACTTCTGCCGATCGCGGTCGTGGCCGGACTGTTCCTTGTTTCGCAGGGTCTACCGCAGAACTTTCACGCCTACGCGACGGCGACTTCGATCGAAGGCTTTGCGCAGCCGATTACCGGCGGACCGATGGCGTCGCAAGAAGTTATCAAGGAGCTGGGTACCAACGGCGGCGGCTTCGTCAACGCGAACTCCGCGTCGCCAAACGAAAATCCCACGCCGCTTACCAACCTCGTGGAGATGTGGCTGATCTTCGCACTGGGCGCGGGGCTAACGTACGCGTACGGCAAGATGGTCAAAGACGCTCGCCAGGGCTGGGCGATCTTCACTGCGATGGCGATCCTGTTTTTCGTCGGATTCGGTATCGCGTATTGGGCGGAGGCAGCGGGTAACCCAATCGTCCATCAGCTCGGCGTCAGCGGCGGCAACATGGAAGGGAAGGAGTGCCGTTTCGGAACGGCCGCATCGGCGCTGTTCGCTACGGTCACCACCGACACGTCGTGCGGTGCCGTCAACGCCATGCATGATTCGTTCATGCCGCTCGGCGGCCTCATTCCGCTGGTCAATATGCAGATCGGCGAGGTTGTCTTCGGCGGCGTCGGCAGCGGTTTGTACGGAATGATCGTCTTCGTCGTGCTGACGGTCTTCATCGCCGGCTTGATGGTCGGGCGTACTCCCGAGTATCTGGGAAAGAAGGTCGAGCGGCGCGAGGTGCAGTTCGCAATACTCGCCGCGCTCGTGACCCCGGTGTTCAGCCTGGTGCCCACCGCGATCGCGGCGGTGCTGCCGGCGGGCCTCGCAACGCTCAATAACGCCGGGCCGCACGGCTTCTCGGAGATCCTCTACGCGTTCACGTCGACCAATGCAAATAACGGCTCGGCGTTTGCCGGCCTCGGATCGAATCTCTTCTACAATCTGCTCACCGGCGTCAACATGCTCTTTGGACGGTTCGCCGTCGCGATACCGGCGCTCGCACTAGCGGGTGCGTTCGCCGGCAAGAAAGCGATACCCGAAGGCAGCGGCACGTTCACCACCCATTCCGGGGTCTTCGTCGCGCTGCTCATCGGAGTGATCGTGATCGTCGGCGCGCTGACCTTTCTTCCGGCCGATTCGCTCGGTCCGGTCGTCGAGCACCTCCTCGTGCAGCAAGGGAAGACGTACTAATGCTGAGCCGGCGTCGGTTGGAACGGCGTCCCCAAGCCCTGTCGCTCTTCGATCGAGCGATCCTTACTCGGGCGGTCGTCGATTCGTTAAGGAAACTCGATCCGCGCTGGCAGGCGCGCAATCCGGTGATGTTCGTCGTCGAGGTTGGGGCGGCGGCGACGACGATTTTTTTCGTGCGCGACTTGGTTGGGCGCGGTGCGAACGTGGGGTTCGATTTCGCGATCGGGGCGTGGCTGTGGTTCACCGTGCTCTTTGCAAACTTCGCAGAAGCCGTTGCCGAGGGCCGCGGTAAGGCCCAGGCCGAGAGCTTACGCCGCACCAAATCCGATACGTACGCTCGGCGATTGAAGGACGGTGGAGGCGAAGAACGAGTCGCGAGCACCGAACTGCGGAAAGGCGACCGTTATGCCGTCGAGGCCGGCGAAGTCGTTCCCGCCGACGGCGACGTGCTGGAAGGCGCGGCGACGGTCGACGAATCGGCGATAACCGGCGAGTCGGCACCCGTGATTCGAGAATCGGGCGGCGACCGTAGTGCGGTGACCGGCGGCACGCGCGTTCTCTCCGATCGAATCGTCGTTCGCGTTACCGCCAATCCCGGCGAAAGCTTCCTCGATCGCATGATCGGGCTGGTCGAAGGCGCGCAGCGGCAGAAGACGCCCAACGAAATCGCGCTCTCGATCCTGCTTGCCGGGCTAACCTTCATCTTCCTTATCGCGGTCGCGACGCTGGCGCCGTTCTCGGTGTACGCCGGTCTGCATCAGAGCGTCACGGTGCTCGTCGCGCTGCTGGTGTGTCTGATTCCAACGACGATCGGAGGCTTGCTCTCGGCGATCGGGATAGCCGGAATGGACCGAGTGATGCAGC
Organism: Candidatus Cybelea sp.; assembly: GCA_036267315.1. Classification (GTDB taxonomy): domain Bacteria; phylum Vulcanimicrobiota; class Vulcanimicrobiia; order Vulcanimicrobiales; family Vulcanimicrobiaceae; genus Cybelea. The sequence continues at coordinate 9,605 of DATAWH010000015.1, forward strand.
GTAACGTCCTGGCGATGAGCGGTCGCGCCGTCGAGGCTGCCGGCGACGTGGATACGCTGCTGCTCGACAAGACGGGAACGATTACGCTGGGAAATCGCCAGGCCGTGCAGATCGTTCCCGCGCCCGGCATCGACGCGAAGGAGGCGGCACGGATCGCCTACCTTTCCTCGCTCTCCGACGGTACGCCGGAGGGCCGCTCGATCGTCGCGCTGGCACAACAGGGGGGTTCGGCAAACGGCGACGCTCCCGCGGGCTCGACGTTCGTTCCGTTCAGTGCGTACACGAGGATGAGCGGACTCGATCTTTCCGACGGCGTGAAGATCCGCAAAGGCGCACCCGATTCGGTGCTGACCTGGATTGCCGATTCGGGCGGGTCGTCTACGACCGAACTGCTTCCGCAGATCGAGCAGATCGCGCGCAGCGGAGGCACGCCCTTGCTGCTCGCGCGCAACACCTCGATCGTCGGCGTCATCTACCTCAAAGACATCCTCAAGCCGAACATGACCGAACGTTTCGCCCGCTTGCGGGCGATGGGAATTCGTACGGTGATGATCACGGGCGACAACCCGCTGACGGCCGCGACGATCGCCAAGGAGGCCGGGGTCGACGATTTTCTCGCCGAGGCGACGCCCGAGACGAAGATGGACCTCATCAAACGCGAGCAGCAATCCGGGCGGCTCGTCGCGATGACCGGCGACGGTACGAACGACGCACCGGCACTGGCACAGTCCGACGTCGGCGTCGCGATGAACTCCGGCACGCAGGCGGCAAAAGAGGCGGCGAACATGGTGGATCTCGACTCGGATCCGACCAAGCTGATCGAGATCGTCGAGATTGGTAAGCAACTCCTGATGACTCGCGGCGCGCTGACGACCTTTTCGATTGCCAACGACGTCGCGAAGTACTTCGCGATTCTGCCGGCGATGTTTGCCGTCGCGTATCCGGCAATGACGATCCTCAACGTCATGCGTCTGACGACGCCGCAAAGCGCGATCCTTTCTGCGGTGATCTTCAACGCGCTCATCATCATCGCGCTGATACCGCTGGCGCTGCGCGGGGTTCGCTACCGGCCCAAGGGCGCAAACCGGGTGCTGCTCGAGAACGTGCTGCTCTATGGCGTCGGCGGCGTCATCGTTCCGTTCATCGGAATCAAGGCAATCGATCTGATTCTCACGGCGCTGCATCTCACGTAGGCGGACTTACAGATGATTAAAGAGCTCGTCACTGCCCTTCGGGTAACGATCGTCTCGGTCGTGCTGTTCGGCTTCCTCTATCCCCTCGCGATGACGATGCTCGCACAGTTGCTTTTTCCGCGCCAAGCAAACGGTTCGCTCGTCTCAGTCAACGGCAAGGTCGTGGGAGTTGCATTCATCGGACAACTCTGGACGAAGCCGCAGTACTTTCACGGACGCCCGTCGGCGGCGGGGAAGGGATACGATCCAACCGCGACCGGCGGCACGAATCTCGGTCCGACCTCCAAGAAACTCATCGACGAAACCAAAGCCACCATCGCCGCGCTCGAACGAGAGAACCCGGGCGCGAGCGGCGCCCCGCCAATCGATCTCGTGACCTCCAGCGGCAGCGGAATCGACCCCGATATTAGTCCGGAAGCGGCGTATTGGGAGGCTCCTCGCGTCGCAAAAGCGCGCGCCGTCAGCGTTTCATCCGTCAATGCGATCGTCGCGCAGCATATCAAGGGCCGAACCTTTGGGTTTTTGGGCGAGCCTCGGGTCAACGTACTCGAACTCAATCTCGCGCTCGACGGCACGAAACCGGACTGAGCCGGCGCGGCTGCCACCGCGGCAGCGGCCCTACTCCGGTGCGCTCGAGGCGCTGTTGGTCGGACGAAGCAAAACCAGGAGTTCGTAGGCGCCGGCGTCGAGCAGCCGGCGCGCAAAGGAGGGCCGTGCGAGCCAGCGCGGCTGACGCTGCGTACCGGCGAGAGCAACCGTGGTTTGGGGGACCGAACGCGCGATTTCAATGACTCGTTTTGGAACGTCCTCGGCCACGTCGTCGATCCATTCGACGTTGGTCTTCCGGGCCTCGGCGCGGAGCGTCTCGACGACGCTGGAATCGACGCGCTGGCGCGGAGCGGTGACGTGTGCGATCGTGAACTCGACGGCGAGCCGGGCCGCGATCCGGCCCGCGCGAGCGATCATCGGCAAATCGACCTCGCGCGAACCGATCGCGAGCAGCAAACGGTCGAAGGGCGACGCGACGCGCCGGCGATGGCGCGCTCGCAGTGCTTCGCGCAACGCAAGCTCGCGCAACGCAAAAAGATTTTCGGTTCGGAAGAAGTTCGCGAGCGCCGCTTCACAGCGATCCGGCGGATAAATCTTCCCCGCACGAAGACGCTGGCGGAGTGTTTCCGGGGTCACGTCAATGAGGATCACCTCGTCGGCGAGCGAGAGAATGCTGTCGGGGAGCGTCTCCCGGACGACGGTTCCGGTGAGGCGAAGAACCGTATCGCCCAGACCTTCCAGATGCTGGATGTTGAGCGTCGTTATGACGTCAATACCGGCGCGCAGCACCGCGAGTACGTCGTAGAAGCGTTTGGGAGCTTCCGAGCCGGGTGCGTTGGTGTGAGCCAACTCGTCGATCAACGCGACCTGCGGCTTGCGCGCGATAACCGCCGCGCGGTCGAACTCCTTATACGTGATGCCGTTCTCGACGCTCGTCTGCGGCGCAACGATCTCCAGTCCGTCGAGGAGGGCGGCAGTCTCCGCGCGCCCGTGCGTTTCGACAAAACCAACGATCGCGTCGACCCCATCGGCTTTGAGCTGATGAGCGCGATCGAGCATCGCGTAGGTCTTCCCGGCGCCGGCAGCGGCGCCGATGTAGATCGTCAGCTTGCCGTAGCCGACGCGAAGGCGATCGCCGGCCGTTTGCGAGTACGGGGAGCGCGCGGGATTCTCGCCGATGTACGTCTGCCCGACGCCGGCAATGAAGAGGTCGTAGGAAAGCGGCGTTCCGGCAAGCTTCGTCGCGACGCGGCCCTGGGGCAATGCGACGAGCGCTGCACGGAGCGCGTCGGCGGAAGAAGCGGCTGGATCCACGCCCTGGTGCAGCACCTCGCCACCGACCTCGCGCGTCACGCGCTCGAGCTCCGCTCCGCCGGCACCCGGCATGGGAACGACTTCGAAGCCGAGGTCGAGCGCGTTGGCGATTGCCGCCGTGCGCTTGAGGTAGGGCGCGGCGTCGACGCCGGGATAGATGAAGGCGGCGGCCATCGAGGTGCGCCCCGCTTTGAACGCCGGCAGCGTTAGGCTATCGACCGTGCGCAAGAGCAACTCGCGCAGCATGTGCAGGTTCTGCTCTTTGAACGCGCCGTTGAGCGCCCGGTCGACGTCTTGTTCGTTGACGATCTTGCCTGCGCGCACGCGACTTTGGAGCAGCGCCGGCGAGACGTCGAGCGCCACTACCTCGTCGGCGGCCTGCAAGAATGAGAACGGCACGATCTCGCGCACCGGATAGCCGAGGAGCGCTTCGGCGGTTGGCGCGACGGTCTCTAAATGCGCGATGTTAAAGGCGGCGATGACGCCGATGCCGAGTTCGCGCAGCGCGAGTGCGTCTTGCCAGCGCTTCGCGTGCGCGCCGTTCCCCAGGTTGTCGTGGGCGAGTTCGTCGAGGACGACGACGTCGGGCTTGGCGCGAACGGCTGCGTCGAAATCGAACTCTTCGAAGGCGCGATCGCCGATTCGAACGTGACGAGGCGCAACGCGAGGTAATCCTGCGGCAATGCGCTCCAGATCGGGGCGCCCCTTCGTTTCGACCCAACCCACCAAGACGCGCTTTCCGTCGGCGTCAAGACGGCGGGCGTCCTCCAAAAGACGGCGCGTCTTTCCCGCGCCGGGCGCACTTGCGACGTACACGACGAGGCGAGCGCGGCCGCCGAGCTCGCGCAACAGTTCTTCCGCGCGTGCGGTGCGATCCATCGGCCCAGCCCTTCGCGTTGCGCCAAGGCGGCCCCGCCGATTGGCCCGAAAACGTGCCGCAGTGGCCCTGCTCTGCTACGGCTTGCTCCTCATCGCGTGGATCGTCGATCTGCTGACGCCGCAGATGTTCATCGTCGCGATACTTTTCAACGCGCCGATCGCGCTTAGCAGCCTGACCCTTCAGAGCAGGCTGACGACGCGGCTGGTCGTCGCCTCCGAAATTGCCAACGCCGTTGCCGGATACTACGACGGAATCATCGCCGGTCATAACTGGAGCGCGGTCGCCATCGGCGATCGCTTGTTGCTCGCCGCTTCCTTCGTCCTGGTCGGTTATCTGAGCATCAAAACTCAAGAGTTCGGGCGCGAAGCCGGGCTTTCGGCGGGGCGTATGCGGCAGGTCGAGATCGAAAAGGCGTTGCGTCAGGCGATCGGAAGCGTTCGCGAGACGCTCAATCTCGAACTCGTGCAGCGGGCCGTGACGCGCCAATCCGTCGCTCTTCTCGGCGCGACCAAAGCGACGCTGATCGTGCGCGAGACGTCGTTCGGTACGCCGCTGACCCTTTCGTATACCTCAGGCGAACGGGACATCTCCGTCGAGCGGCGTCCGCTCACAACCGAGGTCGCATCGTTAGCCGCCCACGCCGCCGAGGTCGACGACGTCCTCGTCATTACCAAGGACGATGCCCTCGGGCGTTTGACCCTCGACGCACTCGGCGCCGAACAGGCACTCGCCACCGCCATCCGCGCGAGCGGTTCGGTCGAGTACGTCCTCATCGAGTGCATCGCCGGCACGCAGTTCGGCGAAGACGCAGCGCCGGTGGTACGCGCGTTCGCCCAGCAGGCCGGGATGGCGCTGGGGCAGGCGGCCCTGTTCACTCAGCTCGGCGAGCAAAGCGAAGAGAACGTTCGGCAGAAGAACGAGCTTGCGGATCGCGGTGACGTGATCCGCGATATCGTCTCCGCGCTCGCACACGATCTGCGCACGCCGTTGACCGCGGCCCACGTTACGATGAGTCAGGCCCTCAACGGCGCCTACGGCGTCCTGCCGGATCGGTACCAATCCATCGTTCGAACGGCGCTCGCGGCCAACGACGACCAGCGGCGAATCGTCGAGACGCTGCTCCTGGTCGCGCGGTACGAAGCCGGCGAAGCGTCATCGCTCAACGAGCGCGTCGCCTGCGACGAGTTGGCATTGCGGATCGTCGAAGAACTGCAGCCGGTCGCCGACGTCAAGGGCGTAGCGATCAGAACCGAGATTGGGCAGCGGCCGCTTTCGACTCGCGGCGATCCGCACGAAATTCGGCGCGCGATCGCGAACCTGGTCGCCAATGCAATCGACGCTACCCCGCGGGGAGGCCACATCATCGTCGGGATTCATCGAATCGGTACCACGATAGCGATCGCCGTCGACGACGATGGTTATGGCGTCGCCCCGGAACGTCGCGCCGGGCTTTTCCAGCGCTTTGCCGGTGGCCACCCCGGCGCCGGAAGCGGGTTGGGCCTCTACATCGTGCGCCGAATCGCCGAGAAACACGGCGGCAGCGCGCAGTACGCGCCGCGCTCGCCTGCGGGCAGCACCTTCACGATGACGCTGCCGGCAATCGAGGAGTGATGGAGAGTAGCCGCCGGCTTCGCGTCGCGATCGTTGAAGACCACGCGCTGACGCGCGCCGGTCTGCGTACCGCGCTCGAAACGACGTTTGAGGTCGTCGCCGAGGCGGCCGATGGGGCCGCGGGGTGGGAGGCGATCGCGCGCGAGCGCCCCGACGTCGCGGTGATCGATATCGGCCTACCTGCGGTCGACGGCGTCACGCTGACCAAACGCGTGCGCACCGAGTTGCCCGAAACGCACGTCGTCATCGTTACCATGCTCGATATCGAGGACGAAGTGCTGGCGGCGCTCGGCGCCGGCGCCGATGCGTATTGCTTGAAGAGCTCCGATACCGGCCGTATCGTCGACGCCGTGCGCATTGCCGGAGAAGGCGGCGCATACTTCGATCCCCAAATCGCGCACGTCGTCCTATCGCGCTTCGCCGGCGGCACGCCGGCTAGCCCGCGCCCGTCGCCGCTGACGTTACGCGAGACCGAGATCTTGGGCTGCATCGCCGACGGACGCGCAAACGCCGAGATTGCCGAAAGCCTGCACTTGGGACTCGGCACGGTCAAGGGGCATATCCGCGACATCCTCGAGAAGCTTTCCGCTTCAGACCGCACTCAGGCTGCGGTCGTCGCGCTTAAAAAGGGCTACATCTAAGCGCGCCCTTCGACAGGCTCAGGGTGACACGGGCGTGACACGCGCGACGGGGGTTAGCCGCCGATGATCGAGCGGATGCGTTCGATCGCACCGTTTTTGACGATGACGATCACGGCGTCGCCGGCGTGCAGCGTCGTATCGCCGGTTGGAATTTCGAGGTCTTGTTCGGGGCGGTCGATAGCGACGACGACCGAGTTGTGCGGAAATCCGATCTCGGAGAGGTGCTTGCCGTCGATCGGCGATTGCTCCGGAATTGCGACCTTCACCAGCTGCATGTCGCCTTTGCCAAAGAGGTGCATGGTTTCGAGCATCGAGCGATATTTCGTGGCGTTGACGTGTTCGTTGAGCACGTCGAGGATCAGCTCGGTCGAAGAGATGACGATCACCGGATCGTCCTGGTCCAAAGAACTGAAGATCAGCTTGTTGGCGGGGTTGTTCACGCGCGCGATGCAGCGCGCCTTGGATTTGCGCTTGGAGAGCAGTACGACGACGAGGTTGTCTTCATCGTCGCCGGTATCCGCGACGACGACGTCGGCGCGATTGACGCCGGCGGCATCGAGGACCATCGGATCGCAGCCGTCGCCGACGACGGTGACCTTGCGATCGATCAGCCGTTCGAGCATTTTCGCCTTACGCTCTTGTTTCTCGACGACCACGACCTCGTGCCCTTGATCGAGCAGCGCCCGCGAAAGATACGAGCCAACCTTGCCGCCGCCAACGATGAGAATGAACATTTCTGCCGCTCCTAGCCGCTGGCTCGCGAGAGAACGGGCGTGCTCGCAAAGCGGGCGGCAAAGTCTCCAATGGCATCGGGTCCGACGACGGCGCTCAGTTCGTCACCCTCCTCAACGACGAGTTGGGCCGAAGCGACGATGACTTCTTTGGGACCGCGGCGGACGGCAGCGATCCGGATGCGTCCCTCTTCCTCGATGTCGGCGATCCGTTTGCCGGCATCGGCAGCACCGACGACGGCGGCCAGCGATGTTAGCCGGCCAAAATCGAAAATCTGATTCTCCCAGGGTGCGCCGATGAGCGTGTCGCGGATCATCTTCGCACCGACGGTGGTGGGGCAGACGGTCTGCACGCCGAGCTGGCGGTACATTTGGCCGCGCGGCGGATCGTAGATGCGCGCGACGATGCGTTTGATCTTGAACATTCGCTGCGCGATCAGGGCCGCCATGATGTTGCGGTTGTCGCCGTTGGTGACGGCGATAAAGCCGTCGGCCGTTTCGGCGCCGGCCCGCTTGAGGACGTCGAAATCGATTCCTGTGCCGACGACAACGTGGCCTTTGAAGTTGGGTCCGAGACGTTTGAACGCGCCGGCGTTTTCGTCGACGACGATCACTTCGTGTCCATCAGTCTCGAGAAGTTTTGCAAGCGACGAACCGACGCGTCCGCACCCGACGATAAGGTATCTCATGAGCAACGAGAGGCCTTTTTGGAAAGGAAGGGAGCAACGCCCTGCGAAAAACCGAGAAATCTTCGGGGCGTGGCTCAGCTTGGTAGAGCGCTTCGTTCGGGACGAAGAGGTCGCACGTTCAAATCGTGTCGCCCCGAAGTTCTCCCTCTCGCCGAAAGTGCTGTTTGTTCCAAAACTTTGACCCAGCGGCCCGGCGCGTGCTTCGAGTAGCCGAGCAAGAGTGCCGGAATCACAGTCACTACTACGTCGGCGCCGAGCACCTGCTGGTCGCCTTGCTCGAGGAGCGCGATCCAGGAACGCTGCAAGCCCTCGATGCCGACGGAATTGACGTACCTGAAGTGCACGCGCAGGTTCGCCGGGCGCTGGGCACCGGCGAGGATCGTTTGTGGGAAGGCATCCTCATCACGCCCCGGGTCCGCCGCATCATCTCGCTCGCCCAGGAGTGCGCCGGCGATCGTGAGATCCGCCCGAGCGACCTCTTCGAGGCCCTGCGGATGGAAGGGGGCAGTTCGGCGGCGGAGATCCTGCGCCGGGCCGCGGCGCGAAACACCGCCTCCGCGCGAGAGTAAGGAAGCCCCGTGGCACATTTCCAGCAGGCGATCGTCTCGTTCATCGATGCCTACGGCTATCTCGGCCTGTTCGTTGCCCTAGTGCTGGGGAACATCGGGGTTCCGGTCGGGGCGGAAATTATTCTCCCGGTTGCCGGTGGTCTCGTCGCGACCGGTCATCTCAGCAGCGTTTGGCT
>DATAWH010000016.1:0-86035 GCA_036267315.1 Candidatus Cybelea sp.
TGAAGACCTCACCGGCTTCATCCACGACCTCGAGACCGAGTATATGGTTGACCGTCGTTCCGTACGAGAGGCAGTGCGGGCCGCCAGCGTTGGTGGCGATGTTGCCGCCGATCGTCGAGATCTGCTGCGACGACGGATCCGGCGCGTAAAAGAGCCCTTCGGCGGCGACCCGCCGAGACAGGTCGAGATTCATCAATCCGGGCTCGACCCGAGCCCGCCGATTCGCCAGATCGAGTTCCAAGATACGGTTCATTCGCATCGTCGAAACGACGACGCCGCCGGCCGCCGGAACCGCACCGCCGCAGAGCCCCGTACCCGCGCCGCGCGCGACGATCGGCTCCCCGAACTCGCGCGCAATCTTCATAACGGCGCTTACTTCGTTGGTGGAACGCGGAAGCACGACGGCCGCCGGCCGGCCGCCAGCCGTATACGCATCGAAAGCGTACACCGAAAGATCTTCGGGCTCGGTCTTTACCGCGTCGTTTCCCAGCGCGCCGATCAACCGCTCGCGCAGCATGTCCGAACGCTTCCACGATGCGCCCGCCGGACCTTGACAACGGGGGTGTCGCTTCACGAGTAGGTGCGATGCGCCACGCGCAACGTTAGGGAGGACATTAGCCGGTTCACGTTTATTTGAACTGCATTTAGTTGCGCGTGTCCGCGCGGGCCTGCGGATAAGATTCACTGCAGCATGTGGGTCGCTTGATTTGCCGGGGGACGCGCTCGCGGATCGCCGAAATCTCTAAAAGAGCTGGTTCCGCTCCTTCTAAGGAGGTTGCACTCTGTGGAATTCTTTGTGAGTAGCCGCTTTGCTCTATCGGCCTCCTTCGTTATCTTGGTCGCTGGGTGCGGATCGTCGCGAGCGCCGACTGCAGTGCCGGCTGTACTTGAGGACGCGCCCGGAAGTACGAAGACGTTTCACTACACCGGACGCAAGCAAAGTCTCGTTGTACCGCCTGGCGTCAATGAACTCAAAGTGACGGTCCTGGGAGCCAGCGGCGGAAATTCGGCTCGTTCAGGTTCGTCTGGCGGCAATGGAGGTCGCATTATGGCGACGATCCCAGTGACGCCGGGAGAAACGCTTGCGATTGTTGTTGGCGGAAAAGGCAAGCCGCTCAAGGGCGGCTTTAATGGCGGTGGAGACGGAGGCGTTGGTAATCCGTCGGGAAGCAATACGGGAGGGGGCGCCGGCGGCGGTGCTTCGGATATCAGAGAGAATGGCGACAAGCTGAGTGACCGCGTGATCGTCGCTGGTGGGGGCGGTGGCGCCGGTTCTCCGGGGATTTATGATCCCCAAAATAATGGCGGAGCCGGCGGCGGCAAGAACGGTGGAGCGGGTCGCTCCGGGCATGACAAATGGGACGGCGGTGGCGGAGGCGGTGGGACCCAAGGCGCCGGCGGTGCCGGTGGGAAGGGCGGTCATCTTACGCACCGCATAAAAGGGCCCGCGGGCAAATCCGGAGCGTTCGGCGTAGGCGGCAACGGCGGCGGCAACGGCACCTACGAAGATGGCGGTGACGGCGGCGGCGGCGGCGGCGGCGGATACTATGGCGGTGGTGGCGGCGGTGCTGGATCGCTCGCGTCAAGCGGTATAGGTGGCGGTGGCGGCGGTGGCGGCGGTTCGTCATACGCCGAACCAAGTGCAACAGATGTGAAGAGCCATCGCGGCGCTGCGCCTGTTGGAAATGGCGAGATCACTATTTCTTGGTAAACTGCTGCCCCAATTGGTACCGGGACGCTTTACGGAAACTGGCGTTCAAATGTTCGAGCGCATATCTCTTGAGGGGATTGCCGTTGTAGGTGTGCGCCCGTGAATGACCTCTTGGATATGCCCAGACCGTAAGAGCAGCGCGAAAGACTTTGCCTTAGCCATTCCGCTGCCGGAATGGATGGCGCGATGCGTCCGTTGGACCTTGACAACGGGGGTGTCGCTATGACAGCATAATCTAACATCATGTGGACGTGGATCACGTACGTGAATGCGTTCCATCGCGATCTCCTCCAAGGTCCGTAAGGAACGTTGAAGGGTACTGGGACTGGTACGAAACGGTCATCGACAACGCAGACCCCCGCCTTAACCGGCGGGGGCCCGCGTTTTTCAGGGAGCGGCGGCATCGTCGGCGTATCGGATCACGGTGGTTGGGCCGTCTTCGTCACGGTTACGCCCGACGGCACGCTGTTAGATCGCCGCCGCATTGAAATCGTGGACGACGACTTACCGGCGCTACCGCACCATCATGAAGGCCAGCTGCTGCCGCCGGCCGAGGCGGTCGAGCTCGTCGAGCGGGTGCGCGTTTCGGCGGAGCGTCATTCGGTTCGCGCGCTCGATGAACTGGCCGCGGCGGTACGCCCGATCCTCGGTATCGCGCTTCGCGCGCTGCCGTCGCTTCCGGCAACGATCGCCGAGCGAATCAGCGACTATCGTGCGCGCAACGTTGCCGATTGGGTGATGTACCGAACCGCGATCGCTTCGGCAGCCGCAGCGCGAGGTTGGCCCGTTTACTGGTACGACTCGAAGAGCGTTTTTGGGGCGGCCGGGCGCGCGTTGAACGTCAAGGATTTCGACGTGTATTTTACCGGCATGCGCCGAGCCGTCGGACCACCGTGGAATGCCGACCACAAGCTGGCCATGGCTGCGGCGCTGGTCGCGGCAGAGTCGCTCGCGGCGCCCGCTCGGCAGAGTCGCTAGGCCGCTAGTAGAGTAGGTATCTCTTCCGCAGCGATGCAAAACTCGCGACGGAGGGAGCCCACTGCTCGAGGATCTCGCTCGCGCCTTTGCCGGCGAGCAGGTCTTGGCGAATCGAATCGGTTCCCCAATCGCGGTCGAGTCCGGCGACGCTCGCAACGTCGATCGACCGCGGAGACAGGTCGCGGATCGCGACGAGGATCTCGACCGCGGAGCGCACCGCGACAAAGCGGCGCGGATCGAAGACCATCAGCTCGACGCCGGTGAGCTCGCGGCCCTTCCAAAATCCGACGTACGGGGTCCACGCCGCCGGGCGAAACCAGACGCCGGGAAGATTCCGGGCGTTCAAGCGCGCGGCGAGCCGCGTACCGTCGAGCGCTAGTGCCCCCGCGAGGAAGAACGGTTTGGTGTAGCCGCTGCCATTGTTGATCCCAGCGCTGTCGAGCAGTCCGGTGCCGGGATAGACGAAGGTGGTCTGCCAATCGGGAATATTGGGAGACGTTGCGACCCATTGCAGCCCGGTATCCGGCCAGATCATCGAGTGCCGCCAGCCCGTCATGCGAACGACGTGAAGCTTCGCACCGATGCCAAAACGATCGTTGAACAGCGCGGCGAGTTCGCCGATCGTCATCCCGTGGCGCATGGCGATCGGATAGAGGCCGATGAACGACTCGTACGCCGGTTCCAAGATCGGCCCTTCGACGGCGCCGCCAATCGGATTGGGACGATCGAACACCCAAAACTCTTTGTCGAACTGTTTGGCCGCCTGCATGGCGTAGGCCATCGTCGAAATATACGTGTACGCGCGCGAGCCGACGTCTTGAATATCGAAGCACATGACGTCGACGCCGTCGAGCATCTGGGAGCTTGGGTGTTTGGATGCGCCGTAGAGACTGTAGACCGGAAGATGCGTCTGCGGATCGACGTACGAGGCGACCGAGGCGCCCGCGTTGCGATCGCCGCGAAACCCGTGCTCGGGAGCGTAGATCGCCTTCACGCGCACCTTCCCTTGGCGCAGCGTCGCGTCGACGATCGATTCCAGCCGCGAGGTCACTCCGCTTTGATTGGTGATCAGGCCGATGGAGCGACCGTTGAGCTCGCGCCAGGCGCGGCGTAGGAAGACCTCGTTGCCCAGCTCGATCCGTGCCGGCGGAAGCGATTCGGCAAGCGCGGGGGCCGAGGCGGCGATTCCGAACCCCGCCGCAGACGCCAGAAACTGCTTACGTTGCAAAGGCCGGTTCCACGGAGCGGTGGAGTACGCCGGCCTCGTGCGCGCGCATGAACAGGGCACGAACCGCATTGCGCCCCGTCTCGCCGAGATCGTCGCTAAACTCGTTGACGTAGAGGCCGATGTGCGAGCGCATCACCTCGTCGTTCATCTCGATCGCGTGCTCGCGAACGTAAGGCATCACGGCCTCCTCGTTGGCACGCGCGAAGTTCAGGCTCGCGCGGATCGCCTCGTCGAGCGAGCGAACGCGCTCCGGATCGACGTCGTTGCGAACTAAGATGGCGCCGAGGGGAACGGGCAACAGCGTCATATTTTCCCACCATTCGCCGAGATCGGCGATCGCGATCAAACCGGCATCGCGATAGGTGAAGCGCGACTCGTGAATGATCAGGCCGGCGTCGACCTCGCCGTTGACGACGGCGTCGACGATGCGGTCGAAGCGCACGTGCACGGTTTTCGGTTTGCGTCCGAGCGCGAGCTGCAGCAGCATGAAGGCCGTGGTCCGTTCGCCGGGTATGGCGATCCGCTTGTGCGCGAACTCTGCAAAGAGAGCCGGCGAGGCGTCCGGGCGCGCGACCAGCAGCGGACCAACTCCGCGTCCGAGCGCTCCGCCGGCCGAAAGAATGCGATAGCGATCCATGAGGAAGGGGATCGCGCCATAGCTTACTTTCGTAAGCTCGTACTCGCCGCGCGTCGCGGCGGTATTGAGTTCTTCGATATCGCCAAGGTGGGCGCGCACCGCGGGGGCATCGGGCAGCAGACCGTTGGTCAGCGCGCCGAAGATGTAGGTATCGTTCGGGCAAGGTGAATACGCTAAGGTGTACATATCTCGAATAGTGCTCCGGTAACGTTCTGTAACCCGGCGATGCCGGCGGTAAAGTTCCAACCGCTCGCCTCGCGCGCGCCGCAGCGATTCGAGATGCCGCGGACTTCGATTGCCGGCACGCCGGCGCGCTGCGCGGCCCGCAACGCCGCGAAACCCTCCATGGATTCGACTTGGGCCTCGAGCGTCTCGACGAGCCGCCGTGCCGTCGCTTCGCTCGAAGTTACTCGGGACACGGTAACTCCGCGCAGCGACGAATATCCGGCGGCGCGCATGCGTTCGACGAGCCGCTCGTCGGAACGCACCTGCTCGACCGTACGCTCGCCGCGCGGCAGCGAAAACGACTCGCCGCTCTCGAGGCGCAGTTCCATGCATTCATCGGAAACGACGACCCCGTCGCCGACTGCGGCGGCACCATCGAAAGCGCCCGCGATGCCGGCATTGACGACCAGGCGGTAAGGCTTCGAAGCGAGCGCCGCGGCGACGGCGCTCGCGGCTTCGACCGGGCCGACGCCGGTGACGAGCAGTTCGACGCCGTCGCGCGGGCGCCAGAATGCCAGCTCGGCGTCAACGGCGCAGCACAGCAGAATCACGGAACGCCGATGAACTTGTGGGTCTGCAGCGAGAGGCGAAACCGTTGCGGATGGGCCTTCGCGTAATCGAGCGCGAGGGCGACGTTTGCGGGTTTGTTTCCCTCGGGCTGCAGCAGAATCAGAGGTTTGCCGGTGAAGAGCCCCAGGTGCTCCTCGGGCACGCGCCGGTCGACGATGAGCTTTACTTCGTTCGCGCGCTGCGCCATCCGCGGATCGACGCGTTCCTTTGGCGAGACGCAGAGCCACACGTCCGGCGAAAGGCTGGTAAAGATCGTGCCGTTGGATTCCACGTGCACGCGCCGGCCGTCGCGCTGCAAAGCCTCAATCAATGGGAGCGTCTGGGCCTGAGCGAGTGGTTCGCCGCCGGTGAGCACGACCATCGGGCAGTCGCCGCCGGCCTCGCGCACGAGTGCGACCAGCTCGTCGACGCTAGCGAAAAACTTCGTTGCGTAGTCGGTGTCGCAGAAATCGCAGGCGAGGTTGCATCCGGCGAGACGCACGAAGACTGCCGGCGTCCCGGTCCACGTCCCCTCGCCCTGCACCGAGTAGAAGATCTCCGCCAGTTGGAGCATGCTAACGTTCAGAGATCGCTTCTGCGCAAGACGCCGCAGGCGGTGCTCGTTTCCCACAGGACGAGCTCGTCCAGAGTCGGCAGCTCGCCGGCGAGTTGCTGCCAGATGTACGTTAGGAGGTTCTCGACCGTCGGGTTATCCACGAAGTCGTTGAGGCTCTGATGGTCGAGCCGGTCGACCACGCGTTGGTTGACGATGCGTTCCATGACGTCGAAATCCTCGACCATGCCGCGCGCGGGCCCGGCGGTTTGCACCGGGCCAAAAATGGCGACTTCGAGACGGTACGAATGTCCGTGCATCCGCGAGCACTTTCCGGGGTGGAACGGGAGAACGTGTGCGGATTCGAATCGGAACTGCTTGCGGATCTGCAGTTAGGTTACAGCTCTCCCTGCGGTCCCATCCGCTCGAGCCGGCGCTTGAGATCGGCGAGGAAACCGCTGGCGACGTAGCCGTCGACGACGCGATGATCGAGCGAGAGGCACGAGTTCATCATCGAGCGGATCGCGATCGAGTCGTCGTCGCGCACGGCAAGCTTCTTGACGATCGTCTCCATCGTGACGATGCCGGCCTGGCCTCCGTTGATGATCGGCGCCGATGCCCACGATCCGTTCGCGCCGTTGTTGTTTACGGTGAACGTGCCGCCGGCGAGATCGTCGACCCCGAGCTTTCCTTTGCGAGCTTTCTCGATCAGCTCTCCGGCCGCAACCGCGAGGCCCTTGATCGAAAGGTTGCCGGCGTTTTTGATCACCGGAACCACGAGGTTGGTCGGAAGGCCGATCGCGATCCCGATATTGACTTCGCCGTTAACGTAAATGCTCGCCGGCGTGGCGCCGTTTGCCGGCACGAAACGCGCGTTCATCAGCGGAAACGCTCCCAGCGACTCGACGACCGCACGAATGAAGAAGGGCAACAGCGTCAGCTTGACGCCGGTCTCGCGCTCGAAGCGGTCTTTTTCGCGAGCTCGCCACTTCCACACGTCGGTGACGTCGATCTCGACCATGGACCAGGCGTGCGGAGCGGTGTGCCGGCTTTCGACCATGCGTTCGGCGATGATGCGGCGCGCCTGCGTGAGCGTCACGGTCGTGCCGGGAATCGGTTGGGCGTAGGTCGACGTGCGCGAAGCATCGGGCGCTCCGGCCGCCGCCGCAGCGGAGGCCGCAGAGGTTGCCGTCGCCGGAGCAGCAGGCGCATCGGTGCGCGCCGCTGCGAGCACGTCGCCGGCGGTCACGCGTCCGTTCGTTCCGCTCCCTTTAATGGCGCGAATGTCGAGGTGATGCTCGCGCGCAAGACGGCGAACCGCGGGGGATGCGCCTCGCAGCGCGCTCTCGGCTTCGGCGCTGCTTGCAGCCGCCGTCGCGGCCGAACCATTTGAAGAGGGTCCCGGTTGCGGGCGCTCCGTTGCGGCCTGAGCCGGCGCGGATGGCGTGGACTGCGCGGACGGCGTGGACGGTGACGTTCCGGAAGCGGATGCGGACGGCGCAGCGGGCGCGCTCTGAGATGCGGCGCCAACCTCTTCGATGACGGCGATTGGCGTGCCCGTGGCGACCGTTTCGCCTTCCTTGACGAGCAACTCGCGAATCGTTCCGGTCACCGGAGAGGGGACGCCGGCATTGACCTTATCGGTCGACACTTCGACGAAGTCTTCGTACTTGTCGACGGCGTCGCCGACGCTCTTGAGCCACTGCGCGACGGTGCCTTCCGTAACGGTCTCACCGAGCTGCGGCATCGTGATCGTCGTGGCCATTAGAACTTCACCATTTCCCGCATCGCCTCGGCCATCTCGGCCGGCGACGACATGTACTCTTCCTCGAGCGGTAAGGCGTAGCCCATCGCCGGGACGTCGGGCGCCGCGAGCCGGCGGATCGGTGCGTCGAGATCGAAGAGCGCCTCCTCGGCGACCATCGCGCTGATCTCGGCCCCGACACCGCCGAACTTGTTGTCTTCGTGAACGATCAGAAGCTTGCGCGTCTTGCGCACGCTTTCCAGGATCGCCGTTTTATCCATCGGACGAATTGAGCGCAGATCGATCACCTCGACCGAGAGCCCTTCTTTTTCGAGCGTTTCCGCCGCCTCGATCGCCCAGTGCACGTAGAGGCCGTACGAAACGACCGTCAGTTGCGTGCCCTCCTTGCGCATCCTCGCCTTGCCCAGCGGTATCGTGTAGTGGCCGTCGGGTACCTCACCTTTGATCAGGCGGTACGTCTTCTTGTGCTCTAAGAAGAGGACCGGATCGGGATCGTCGATTGCCGAGTTGAGCAGCCCCTTGACGTCGTCGGGGAATGACGGCACGACGATCTTCAAGCCCGGAACGTGGTAGAAGAGCGCTTCGATGCAGACCGAGTGCGAGAGCGCGCCGCGAACGCCGCCGCCGTACGGCGTGCGAATTACGAGCGGGCACGTGTACTCGCCGTTGGAGCGGTAGCGAATCTTGGCGGCCTCGCCAACGATCTGGTTGAACGAGGGATAGATGAAGTCGGCGAACTGAATTTCGGCGATCGGCCGCAGCCCCTCCATCGCCATTCCGACGGCGATGCCGACGATCGAGGCCTCGGCGATCGGCGTGTCGATGACCCGCGACTCACCGAACTCGCCCATGAAATCCTTGGTAATCAAAAAGACGTTGCCGCGCGCGCCGACATCCTCGCCGAGGATGACGGTGCGATCGTCGTTTTTCATCGCTTCGTAGAGCGTCGCGCGGACCGCTTCGACGTTGTTCATCACCGTCGAGCTCGTGCTGCTTACGACTGCCACGGTTGCCACGCTCCTTCGTAGACGTGCGTATAGAGATCTTCGGGCTTCGGATACGGAAGCGCCTCGGCCGAATCGGTCGCCTCGTTGGTCTCGCGTAAAACGTCTTTGCGCATCGCCGCGACGTCTTGCCGCGTTACGACGCCCTGCTCGAGCAGCAGGGCTTCGAACGCCGGCACCGGATCCTGCTTGCGACGTTCGGTGACCGCCTCGCGCGTGCGATAGGTCATGTCGTTGTCGTCGGTCGAGTGCGCGAGGTAGCGGTAACAGGTGCCTTCGATCAGCGTCGGGCCGCCGCCGGCGCGTGCGCGATCCATCGCTTCTTTGACCGCGGCGTACGTTTCGATCGGATCGAAGCCGTTGAAGCGCCGTCCGGGAATGCCGTACCCTTGCGCCCGCTTCCAAATTTCTGGCTGGGCCATCTGCTTTTCCAGCGGCGTCGAGATCGCCCACTCGTTGTTCTCCACGAGCATCACGAACGGCAGCTTGTGGACGGCTGCGAAGTTCATGGACTCGTGCCACTCGCCTTCGCTCGTCGTTCCGTCGCCGCAGGTCGCCAACACCGCGCGCCCGCTCTCGTTGCGATACTTCATTGCGTAGGCCGCACCGACGGCGTGCGGCAAGTGCGCGGCGAGAATTGAAGAAAACGACATCAAGCCGGCTTGTTTCGAGGAGTAGTGGTTCGGAAACTGACGGCCGCCGTTGTGATCTTCGGCGCGCGCGAAGATCGAGAGCATGATCTCGTAGGGCGAGAGGCCGATCCCAAGACAAAGGCCGAGATCGCGGTAGTACGGCGCGAGGATATCCGAGCCGCGATTGAAGGCCATCGCCGCGCCGGCCTGGAGCGCTTCGTGCCCCTCGCTGCCCAGGGCGAACGGCACCTTTCCTTGACGGTTGAGTTGAAAACCACGATTGTCGAGCTGACGCTGCAACAGCATGTTGCGAAAGATGTCGCGCAACTGTCGATCGCTCAAACCGTGACGCTCGAGACTGCCCGTTCGTAAATCCGTCGTAGCCATAGAACCTCTGTTTAAGTCGTCCACGGATGCCAACTCTGCGCGTAGACCCGTTCGTAGAGGTCGGCTGCGGCCGGATAGGCCATCGCTTCAGCTCGGTCCGTGGCGTCGTTGGCTTCTTCGAGGACGGAACGCTTCAACGCTTCCGCCCCTTGCGCGTTGAGGATGCCCTGCTCGATCAGCAAGCGTTCGAAGCAGGGGACGGGGTCGCGCTTCCGGCGCTCTTCGACCTCGTCACGCGACCGGTAGGTGCGATCGTCGTCGTCGGTCGTATGAGCGAGGAAGCGGTAACACTTGCCCTCGACCAGCGTCGGGCCGCCGCCGGTTCGGGCGCGAGTCAAGGCTTCGCGAACGGCGGCGTAGCAGGCGATCGGGTCCATTCCGTCCACCGCAATGCCCGGCATCCCGTAGCCAAGTGCGCGGCGATACACGTCGGGCTGCCCCATCTGCTTGGCCAGGGGCGTCGAGATCGCCCACTCGTTGTTTTCGCAAAGAAAGACGATCGGGAGCCGGTGAACCGCGGCAAAGTTGAGCGACTCGTGCCACTCACCCTCGCTGGTCGCCCCGTCTCCGAAGGTCGTGAGGACGGCTCGTCCGCTCTCACCGCGATACCCGATGGTATAGGCGGCGCCGACGGCGTGCGGCAGCTGCGCGGCAATTACCGAACTGATCGAATGCACGCCCAGCCGGCGGCTCGCGTAGTGGTGCGGAAACTGGCGCCCGGCAGAGTGATCGGCGGCGCGGGCGAAGAGCGAGAGGAGGACCTCGTAGGGCGTCACGCCGACGCCTAGCGCAAGCCCGAGATCGCGATAGTAGGGGACCAAAATGTCTTTGCCGCGCTCGAAGGCCATCGCCGCGCCCGCCTGCACGGCTTCGTGTCCTTCGCTGGCCGATGCAAACGGGATCTTTCCCTGGCGGTTGAGCTGGAAGCCTCGATTTTCCAGCGTGCGCTGCGTCAGCATCGTGCGGAGCATCGCCGAAAGCTGATCGTCGCTCAGTCCGTGGCGTTCCAGTTCCGCAGCCGAGGGTTTGGCTTGACTCACGAAGGCGTAGTCGCTCGCTGCCGCGCGCAAATCCTGCGAAGGAGCCTGGCGGGCGCCGGGCAAGAGAAAACGATGCTCCTGCGTGCGGGATTCTCTGCGGCCGCCTTGTTTGCATTGGCGCTGCCGGCCCGCGGCGCCGACCCTCCGGCGGCGATTTGGAAGCATCAGAATCCGTTTTGCGGCGTGCTGGCGCAGGTCGCTCCGACAAGCGACGGCAGCGGTTACGGCGTCGCGCTCTTTGCCGTAAGCGGAGCGAGCGTCGATGCGCACGTCACGCTGGTCGGAAGGACCGATGCTTACGACGCTTACCTTACTGCAGCGCGGTTGGAGGGAGCGCCCAACGATCGCGAGTCCGAGGGCGTCGTCGTGAAGGTGCCCGCCGATGCCGGCATCGCGTGGTACTTCGTCGACTCCTACGCGATCGACGGGGCGAAGCCGGTCAACTGCCCGTCCTACGTTCTGCCCGTCGGTTCGGAGAGGGTCGACGCGCCCGAGGGGACGCGCGCGATCCCGGCCTCGCACCTGCAGGCGCTGCCTCCGCTCACGTGCGGGAAGACGTATATTCGAGCGCGCCTGCACGGCGACTTCGAGAGTCCGGTCGGGCGTTTCGGCGACCGGCCTTTGACGGTCGAGGCGCGTTCGTACATCGATTCGAACGGGTATAGCGCGCGTGAGGAGCTCGTGACCTCCAGCGGCGTCGCGGGCCTCGACGACTACATGCTCGGAGCAATGCACGTTCACCAGTTTTCACCCGCTCAGTTTCTGTGCACGCCGGTCGTGAGCACGATCGACGTAGAGCTGAAATACTTTCCGTGATGCCGAAGCCCAAGGCCATGCACGAGGTTCGACCATGACTTCTGAGTTGGTGCGATATCGTCGCCATTTTCACGCGCACCCCGAGCGCTCGCTCGAAGAGTTCGAGACCGCGGCGTTCATCGAGCGCGAACTGCGCGATGCCGGTTACGGCGAGATTCGCACGGGCGTCGGAAAGACGGGCATCCTGGCGACGCTCCGCG
Organism: Candidatus Cybelea sp.; assembly: GCA_036267315.1. Lineage (GTDB taxonomy): Bacteria > Vulcanimicrobiota > Vulcanimicrobiia > Vulcanimicrobiales > Vulcanimicrobiaceae > Cybelea. The sequence goes on from DATAWH010000016.1 coordinate 11,726, forward strand.
GCGAGAAGCCGGGGCCGGTGACGCTCTTGCGCGCGGATATGGACGCGCTCCCGGTCGAAGAGCAGAACGACGAAGCGTACCGCTCGCTCAACGCCGGGACGATGCACGCGTGCGGGCACGACGCGCACATGGCGATTCTGCTGGCCGCGGCGCGTGCGCTACGGTCGCGAACCGCAGAGATCGCCGGAACGATCGTCTTTTGCTTTCAGCCGGGCGAGGAAGGCCACTGCGGCAACAAGCTCATGATCGACGACGGAGCGCTCGAGAACCCGCACGTCGACCGGACGTTCGCACTGCACGTCTACAGCGGGCTGGACGTTGGTAAGGTCGGCATCCGCGACGGACCGTTCTTTGCCTCGTCGGATCAGTTCGACATCGAGCTCATCGGCAAAGGCGGCCACGGTGCGATGCCGCAGCATGCCGTCGACCCGATCGTGGCCGCTGCACAGCTCGTGACGCTCTTTCAAACGGTCGTGAGCCGCGAGCACGCGGCCAGCGAGCCGGTCGTCGTTACCGTCGGATCGATTCACTCCGGTACCACCTACAACGTTATCCCGGAACGAGCGACGCTGCAGGGAAGCGTGCGCGCGTTCGACGACGCCGTCCGCAACGAGCTCCCCACGCGCATCGAGCGCGTGACCGCCGGGCTCTGCGATGCGCTGCGGCTCGAGTACCGCTTCGATTACCGGTACAACTATCCGCCGACGGTCAACGACCCAGCAGCAAACGACCTCGTTCGCGCCGTTGCGCGGGAGGCGGTGGGCGCCGAGAACGTCGTCGACCCGCACGAGATCGTCATGTGGTCGGAGGACATGTCCTTCATGCAGAACCTGCGGCCCGGCGCGTACTTCTTGATCGGCGCCCGCGGGCCGGAAAAGGGCTCGCACCCGCAGCACAGCGCCCACTTCGATATCGACGAGCGCGTGCTCGACGTCGGTTTCGCGATGATGGCCGGCTTAGCGCTGAGCGGGCGCTAGAGGTCGTAGTGACTTTCGGTGATCGTGAGCAACCAGCGCAGCGCACGCGCGGAACGGTCCAGCTCGCGTAACGACTGCGCGTAGAGCCGAAGCTGCGGATCCGGACGCCGGCGCCGCCGGCGTCCGCGTTCGTGACGGCCGGCGAAGGCGAGCGCCGTCTCCAACTGCATCTCGATCTCGGGCAGAAGCGTTCGCACGTCCGTCCCGCAGGAGTCGCACAAACCGCTGACGACGGGCGGCGCCGGCTTGGCGCAATGATGGAGCGCGAACTCCAGGCGCGCCAGCGTGTACTGGCCGTGCGCCGCCGCGAAGGCATTGAGGACTTGTTCCAGCCGCGCGTCCATCGGCAAGACGAGTTCTGCCGACGGCGAAGCTGCGCCTGGTGGCGAGTTCAGACGTTCGCAAGTACGCGATCATCGGTAACGGGTTTGCCGGAACGACGGCGGCCGAACAGCTCCGCAAGCACGATCCCTCCTGTGAAATCGTGCTGTTCGGGGACGAGCCGTACACGCTCTACAACCGCATCTCGCTGCCGCCGATGCTGCGCAGGCAGATTCCCGAAGCGAAGGTGATGATCCGCAACCTGGCGTGGCACGAGGAGCATCGCATCGACCTGCACCTGCAGACGCGCGTCGACCGCATCGTCACGCAGGAGCAAATCGTCACGGCCGGCGGTAAGTCATATCCGTACGACGCCTTGTTGATCGCGACCGGCGGCCGCCCCAATCCAAGCGGAAAGCCCGGCTCCGAAGGTGCCTCGAACCTGTTTGCGTTTCAATATCTCGACGACACGCGTGCCATCTCCGAGCAGATCGACCAGAGTAAAGCGGGCGTCGCGATCGGCGGCTCGTTCATCGCGTACGAACTGGCCGAGGCGTTTGCCTCACGCGGGCTGGAGACGCATTGGCTGATGCGCGGTCCCCGCGGCCTGCACCGGGTCATCGACGAAGAGGCCGGCGCTTTGCTGCACGAAGCGGCGAACGCCGAAGGCGTCTACATGCACTACGGCGAGGAAGTCGACGAGTTCGTGCGCTCGAACGGCGCGATCACCAAGGTGCGCACCAGCAAGGGCGTCGAGATCGAGGCGCAGTGTTACGGGTACGGCTTCGGGTTGACGATGAATACCGAGATCTGCGACGGCTCGGGAATCGAGACGAGCAAGAACGGCATTCTCTGCGACGATCATCTCGAAACCAACGTGCGACACGTCTACGCCGCGGGCGACGTCGCCGATTTTTACGACCCCATCCTCGAAATGCGCTACCGGATGGGTACGTGGAACAACGCCGGGGCGCACGGTAAGGTGGTCGCCCTCAACATGATGGGCGGCAGCGAAAAATATCACGACGTTCCCGAGTACTCTTCGCTCCTCTTCAAAGGGCAGACGATCACGCAGTTCGGCTTGGGCACCGATCTGCGCCCAGATCTGGAGATCGCGCGTAAGATCGATACGGAGAAGAAGTGGTACCGTGCGTTGTTTTTCTGGGAAGACCGGCTCGTCGGCGGTCTGATGCTGGGTAAGGGCAATCGCGCCGGTAAACGCAAGTACGTCGAAGCGATCAAAAGCAAAGAGCGCTTCCCCAAACCTGAGTGGACCGCGATGCTCGACTGGACGGCGTAACTACGCCAGCGCGGTCCTGACGCAGGCGGCAAACTCCTCGACGTCTTTTGCGGTCGTGGCCCAGTGCGTCATCCAGCGAACCTCCGGCAGCGATTCGTCGAAGATGTAAAACGCGTATTCGCGCCCGATGCGTTCGATCGCGGCGCGAGGGAGCGTCGCAAAGATTGCGTTGCAGCGGACCTCCCGCGTGATGCGCAGGCCTTCGACCGCTTTGAGTCGCTCGTGAAGAAGGGCCGTCATCGCGTTGGCATTTCCGGCATAGGTTCGCCAGCGGTCGCCTTCGAGCAGCGCGACGAACTGCGCGGCGATATAGCGCATTTTCGAAGCGAGCTGCATCGATTGTTTTTGCACGAATGCGGCCGCGCCGGCGTGCAGTTCGGGTTTGAAGAAGCAAATCGCTTCTCCGGCCATCAGGCCGGTCTTCGTCCCGCCGAAGGTGAGGACGTCGACTCCGGTGCCGGCGCTGGTCGTGCGCAAATCGGTGCCCAGCGCAGCGGCGGCGTTGGCGAGGCGAGCGCCGTCGAGGTGAACGATCAGCCCGCGGTCGTGGGCGAAACGGCAGAGTTCGGTCAGCTCGTCTATTTCGTAGAGGCCGCCGAACTCCGGTGATTGGGAGATCGAGAGCACGCGGGGCTGGGCGAAGTGAACGACGCCTCGCGCGTGCAGGTAGGGCTCGAGGTCGGCGGGATGCAGCTTTCCGTCTGAGGTTGCGATGGCGATGACCTTGGAACCGGCGAAACGCTCGAGCGCGCCGCATTCGTCGCTCTGCAAGTGCGCCGTTACGGGAGCGAGCACCGCTTCCCACGGGCGCAGCAGCGAACTGAGCGCCGCGACGTTGGCACCGGTTCCGTTGAAAGCGAAATAGACGTCGACGCTGCTGCCGAACTGCTCGCGGAACGATGCGCGCGCTCGCGCGGTCCACTCGTCCTCGCCGTATGCGGGGGCGTCGCCCGAGTTCGCTTCGAGAATCGCCTGGAGGATCTCCGGAGCGATCGGCGCGTTGTTATCGCTGGCAAAGCTGCGACGGAGCGTTTGGCTCATTGTGCCGACCTTTGCGCGAGCCGGAGGGTCGGCCCCTACTATCTCGCGTAAGTAGCCGTATGCCCCAACGCGACCAGCTTGAAGTAGACGTCCTCTTCGTCGGCGCCGGCCCGGCGAGTTTGGCGGGTGCGATTCGGCTCGGACAGCTCGCGCGAGAGGCGGGCCGCGCGCTCGAGATCCTCGTTATCGAAAAGGCTGCGGAGGTCGGCAATCACGGTATCTCCGGCGCGGTCATGGATCCGCGCGCGCTCGACGAACTGCTGCCGCAGTGGGGCGAAAGCGCGCCGGTGGAGGCGCCGGTAAACCGCGACGAACTGTGGCTTCTTACCACTAACGGTAAGATCAAGGCGCCGTTTACGCCGCCGCCGCTCAACAACCACGGAAAATACGTAACGTCGCTGCAAAAGCTGTGCGTGTGGCTGGCGGAGCGCGCCGAAGAAGCGGGCGCGCAGGTCTTTCCGGCGTTTCCGGGACAAGAGTTGCTCTGGGACGGCGATCGCGTCATCGGCGTGCGCACCGGCGACAAGGGACTCGATCACAACGGCGTACCGAAATCGAACTACGAGCCCGGTGCCGACATTCTCGCGAAGATCGTCGTACTCGGCGAGGGCCCGCGCGGCACGCTTGCAAAACAGGCGGTTGCGCGTTTGGATCTGTCTGCGGGGCGCGAGCCGCAAGTCTACGCCGCCGGCGTCAAAGAGCTCTGGCAACTACCCGACGATCGCTTCCCGGCGGGCTCGGTCGTTCACACGCTGGGATATCCGCTGCCATCGGAGACCTTCGGGGGCGGATTCATCTACGGCATGCGCGACAACATCCTGGACATCGGCATGGTGACCGGCCTCGACTACAAGAATCCAACAACCGATCCGCACAACGAACTGCAACGCCTCAAACTGCATCCGGTTGTCGCCAAGATGCTCGAAGGCGGCACGATGATCCGGTACGGCGCCAAGGCGATTCCCGAGGGGGGCCTGTTCGCGATGCCGCGCGCGTACGCCGATGGGCTGCTGCTCGTCGGCGATTCAGCCGGCTTCCTCAACGGCATGCGCCTCAAAGGGATTCATCTCGGCATGAAATCCGGAATGCTCGCGGCGGAAACGGTTTGGGAAGCGATGCAGGCCGGGCAGTTCGATCGGGCGACGCTGTCTTCGTTCGAGCGGCGCTTCGAGTCGTCGTGGGCGTACGCGGAGCTTCGCACGGCGCGAAACTTCCATCAGGGATTTCACAACGGCATGTTCGCCGGGCTGCTCAACGCGGGTCTCGCGACGATCACCGGCGGCGCGGGGTTCGGATTCATCGAGAAGCTTGGCGGCGGACCCGGTTACGAGCGAATGGAAAAGGCGGGCTGGCAGCCCAAGGAGACGCCGCGCGCCAAAATCGACAACGTGCTGACCTTCGACAAACTGACCGACGTCTATAAGAGCGGTGCGATGCACGAGGAGAATCAGCCGTGCCATCTGCGCGTCTCTGACACGAACATCTGCCGCGATCGCTGTACTGCCGAATACGGCAACCCTTGCCGCCACTTCTGCCCCGCCGCGGTGTACGAACCGCTTTTCGAAAAGAACGACGGTGCTTTCGAGGGGCGGTTGCAGATAAACTTTACCAACTGCGTGCACTGTAAGACGTGCGACATCGCCGACCCGTACCAGATCATCACCTGGGTACCGCCCGAGGGCGGCGAGGGCCCCGTCTACACGGGAATGTAGCGTGAAGGCTGGAGGCGGCGATGTCGTCGTCGCGGGTGCCGGGCTCATCGGCTTGTCGCTTGCGTTCGAGCTCGCGCAGCGAGGCGCGGCGGTGCGCGTCTACGACCGCGCGGAGCCGGCGCGTGGGGCCTCGTGGGCCGGTGCTGGCCTGCTCGCGCCGTACACCGAGGTGCTGCACGAATCGGCACTGCTCGACCTTTGCGTTGCCTCGCTGAACGAGTACGCATCCTTTGTCGAGCGCGTCTGCGAAGCCGGCGGCGTCGACGCGAAGCTGCGCTCCGGCGGCGTCCTGCACGTTGCCGGCGACGAAGCGACGCTCGACGAGTTACGAAAGCGCGCTCGCGCGCTCGCCGAGCGTGGGGTCGCGAGTGCGCTGCTCGCGCGTTCGGAGGTGCTCGCGGCCGAGCCGTGGCTCAACGGTAACGTGCTCGGCGGTCTGCTGGTTCGCGATGAAGGCTCGGTGGATAATCGGCGGCTCGGCCGCGCCCTTGCCAGTGCCTGCGAAGCGCTCGGGGTGCGCATTACGAAGACCGCGTCGCTGCGCGTCGAGTGCGACGCGCGCCGAGTGCTCGGCGTCGCTACCGACCTCGGCTTCGTCCCGGCCGAGCGCGTTGTCAACGCCTGCGGCGCGTGGGCGGCGCAGCTCGAGGGGCCGCCGGTCTCGTGCCGGCCGCCGGTTGCGCCGATCAAGGGACAGATGCTGGCGCTGGGCGTTCCGAGGGATTTCGCGCACCGGGCAACGTGGGCGCCGCGCTGTTATTTCGTCCCGCGGGACGACGGACGTTTGCTCGTTGGGGCGACGGTGGAAGCGGCCGGGTTCGACGAGCGTCCGACCGCGCAAGGGACGTACGATCTACTGCGCGCGGCACTGACGGCAGCGCCCGCGCTCGCGGACTTTTCCGTGACCGAAAGCTGGGCGGGGCTTCGGCCGGGAACCCCCGACGGGCTTCCCTATCTCGGAGCAACCTCGCTCGCCGGCTTCTTCCTGGCTGCCGGGCACTATCGTAACGGCATTTTGCTCGCCCCAGTCACTGCGCGTCTGGTTGCCGACGCGATCGAAGGCGCGGATCCGCAAGCGCTGCGTCCTTTCTCGATCGCGCGCGCCGACGCGGAAGAATCGCGCGCGGCGCGAACGACGTACGCGTGAAGGCAACGGTCAACGGAGTACTCCAGGAGCTTCCCGCCGAGGCAACCGTCGGCGCCCTGCTCGATCTTTTAGGTTCGCCGCGGGCCGGCATCGCCGTCGCGTGCAACGATCAGGTCGTGCCACGCTCGCGGTTCGACACGGACCTGCTGCGCGAAGGCGACCGGCTCGAAATCATCACGGCGGTCGCGGGCGGGTGATGCGGGACGCACTTCGCATCGGTCCGCTCGAACTGCGTTCGCGCTTGATCGTCGGCACCGGAAAGTATCCCTCGATGGAGGTGATGCAGGCAGCGCACGAAGCCAGCGGCGCGCACATGGTGACCGTCGCAATCCGGCGCATCAATCTCGACGATCGTCAGGGCCGCACGATGCTCGACTACATCGACCGCGAGCGCTATGCGATTCTACCGAACACGGCGGGCTGCTATTCCGCCAAGGACGCCGTGCTCACCGCGCAGCTCGCACGCGAGCTGCTGCAGACCGACCTGATCAAACTCGAGGTCATCGGCGACGCTCAGACGCTGCACCCCGATTCGCGGGAAACGCTCGCGGCGGCCGAACGGCTCGTCAACGACGGCTTTACGGTTCTGCCCTACATCGGCGACGATCCGATCGCGTGCAAGCAGCTCGAAGAGCTTGGCTGCGCGGCGGTGATGCCGCTCGCCGCGCCGATTGGCAGCGGCTTAGGCCTCTGTAATCCGTATTCGATTCGCATCATCAAAGAACGCGCACGGGTACCCGTCATCGTCGACGCCGGAGTCGGCACGGCCTCCGATGCGGCGCTGGCGATGGAGCTCGGGGTCGACGCGCTCCTGATGAACACGGGCATTGCGGCAGCGGGGGATCCGATCCGCATGGCGGCGGCGATGAAGCACGCCGTCATCGCGGGGCGCGAGGCGTTCCTGGCGGGACGAATGCCAAAGCGGCTCTACGCGAGCGCGTCGAGCCCCATGCAGGATTTGATCGCCGCCCGCGGCTCATAAGTAGGCGTGCACCACCCGCTTCGTTTGATCGTTCCGCCGCTTATCGTCATCGCGGCGATCGTTGCAATCTATATTCCGCTGCACCGCCACGCGGTCGCGGTTCGGACCAATCCGCACCATCACGTGCGCAAGCCGTACAGCCACACGACCGCGGCGGGCTTCGTCGCCGTGGCGTTGATCGTCGCGTTCGTTTGCGCGTTCATTTTGCCGTAGCCGTAACGAACCAGTGGATCGCGTCCGAAAGCGGACGCTCCGGATGCGCCCACTGCCCGGCGGTGCCGCCGGCATCGCCCTCGTGCATCGAACGAATTTCAAAACCGCGCTCCAGAGCCGCGCGCAGATCGACCCGGTCGAAGAATGCGTGCGCCACCCCCCGCTCGTCGCCATCCTCCGGCGCGTAGCTGAAAGCGTCGACGCGCGAGCCGATGCCGAAGCGAGCGTCGCGGACCGAGCCGAAGGTTGCACAGAGCCACGCGCCGGGTTCTAGCAGTCCCACGATCGCGTGGAGGTTGCTCGAGACCGTCTCGCGGCTCCCGTGCAGGAGCCCGTGCGTCGAGAGGGCGCCCGCGAAGGAGCCCTCGATTCCCGCGAACGGAAACGGTGAGGCTGCGGTGGGGTCGTCGATCGCGACGGCGATTAGGCCGGCTGCGCGCAACGCCTCCGTGTTGCGCCCGCGGCCGGAGGCAAACTCGAGCACGCGGGCGCCCGGAGTCTCCCGCAGGTATTCGACAAGGGCTTGCGCCAACGGATGAGCGGTCACGATAAGAACACACTTCGAGAAAGGGCGAAATCTTGCTTGGTGAAGGCGACCGGCTTCCCGACGTCACGCTGCTCGACGATCGGGGCGCTTCGGTAACGACCACGGATCTGCTCGGCGGCCCGCTGGTCCTGTACTTTTACCCTAAGGACGACACCCCCGGATGCACGAGCGAGGCCTCGCAGTTTCGGGATATCTACAAACAGTTCGAGCGAAAGAACGCGCGGGTCGTCGGCGTGAGTCGCGACTCAGTCGAGTCGCACCAGCGCTTCAAACAAAAGTACTCGATTCCGTTCCCGCTGCTGGCGGACACGGAATCGAAGCTGTGCGACGCCTTCGGGGTCATCGTCGAGCGAGTTCGCGACGGCAAGACGAGCCTGGGCGTCGGCCGAGCGACGTTTCTGATCGACGGAGACGGAACGATCGTCAAGAGCTGGCCGAAGGTCAGCGTCGACGAACACGCGGAGGACGTGCTGGCCTCGCTGCCGTGAGTGGGGCGTTGCGTCTCTTCGTCGCCGGCTCGAGTCCGGCGCTGCCGCGGCCTGGCGGCGCGTGCAGCTCCTATCTCGTTCGCGCCGGAGGCACGGCGCTGTTGGTGGACATCGGCAGCGGAGCGCTGGGGAAACTGCGCGAGCACTTCGATTTCAACGCGCTCGACGGCGTCCTGATCTCGCACATGCACGCGGATCATTTCTTCGACCTCGCGGCGCTTCGCCAAGGATTAAAGTACGGGGGCGGTCCGCGATACGGGAAAATGCCGCTGTTGCTGCCGCCCAACGGTGCAGCCGCGCTCGAAGCGTTACGGCACGCCGTCTCGCCCAATGCCGAAGCGGACTTCTTCGATCGGGTCTTCTCGATACGCGAGTACGACCCGGAACGGACGTGCCGTGTTGACGCGATCGAGCTGCAGTTCGCGCGAACGCGGCACTATATCGAGGGCTACGCGGTCCGCGTGGCCTGCGAGGGCGAGAGCATCGTCTACTCGAGCGACACCGCGCCCTGCGACGGCGTCGTCGAACTTGCGCGTACCAGCCCCTTCTTTCTCTGTGAAGCCGCGCTGGGATTGGGATCGGAAAACGGCGATCGCGGCCATTCGTCGGCTTCGGAGGCCGGCGAGATGGCGGCGCGCGCGGGCGTGAATCACCTCGCGCTCACCCACTACGCCGACTCGTGGGATGCAGATGAACTGATCGCGGCGGCGCGCCGGTCTTTCTCCGGCAGCGTAACGCTCGCAACCGACGGCAGCGAACTGCTTTAGTTCTCGGTTTTCGGCGCGGTTCGCGGCAGTGAGAAGCCGATGAGCGCGCGGACGGGCGCGAGTCCCCGGCTGACGACGGCGTACGGAGTAACGGTCAGGCCGAGCTCTTGCAGGCGAGCGGCGGCCGCAAGCAACTCCGAACCACTGGTGATGACATCCTCGAGTAAGAGCACCCGCTGCCCCGCGTGATACGGACCTTCGACGTACTCGTTCGGAAACGCGCCGTAGGCTTTGGGCTTCTTTCGCACGGCGATCATCGGGACGCCGGAGAGTGCCGAGACGGCGGTCGCGATGACGACGCCGCCGAGCTCCGTTCCCGCTACCAGATCCGGATTGGCCTCGGCGATCACCGGCGTGAACATCCGGGCAATGCGCCGCAGGACGTGGGGATCGGAGAAGAGCCGGAACTTATCTATGTAATAGTCGCTGCGCACGCCGCCTGCGAGGACGTACTGGCCGCGAGTCAGCGCGCGTTCGACGATCACTTTTCGAAGCCAGGCGAGATCTTGTAAGCCTAGATGCTCCACTGCCATGCGTTCCAGGACTCGACGACCGGGTTGGGATCGAAGCCTTTGAAATCGACGCTGATCGGCTCCATCTGCTTGTAATAGTAGTCGAAAAGCTCCGGGTTGTCGCGCGACAAAAGCGCCTGGATACGAAAGTAAGCTGCCTTGCGCGTCGGCCGATCGTAGTGCGTCAGCGCGATGCGCTGCAACGCTTCCATCTCGCGGCTGCAGTACCGCGAGTAGTTGTAGCCTCCGGGCGGGAAGTTGCGGCAGGCGAACTGCGAGCTATCGTCGGGATCGGTGCCCGCGTACCATCCCGCAAGAGAGATATCGTAGTTCCCGAGCTGAAGAATCCCCCCCATTCCGGCTGGAGCGAAGAGCACGTCGCCGGGGTACGACTTGATCGAGACGTCGACTCCAATTGCACTGAGAAACCGTTGAATCAGCAGCGCCTCCCGGCGGCGCGTCACGTTCGAGTTGTTGGTGACCATCACGAGAGAGAGCCGCTGCCCATTCTTGCGCACGATACCGTCGGGACCAGGCTTCCAACCCGCTGCGGCCAGCAGGGCGCGCGCCTTCTGCGGCGCGCGGTCGACCACCGGAACGTTCGGATTGAAGGCCCACATCCAGTTCGGGATGTCCTCCGAGGCCGCGGTTTGCGTGTCGAAGGTCAGCGCGTGAACGACGAAGCGACGGTCGATCGCGTACGAAAGCGCCTGGCGTACCCGAGGGTCTTTGAGGAATTCGTGCGAGCAGTTGAGCTGAATGCCTTCGTACCCGTTGACGTTCACCCAGACGAGCCTGACGTCGGGAAGCGTGCGCACCACGGGATAGGTCTGCATCGAGGCTTGAAAAATGTAATCGATCTCGTGGGTCTGCAGCAAATTGACCGCCGTATCTTCGTCGGGAACGATCTTGATCACGACCTTGCCGAGCCCGGGTCTGCCAAGAAAGAAGCCGTCGTTGCGGACGAGCGTGACGTGGTCGCTATGCGCCCACTGCACGAACTTAAACGGCCCGTCGCTGACCGACGGGTTGGAGTTGAACGGAACTTGATTGATGTTGGGATACTTCGCCAAAACGTGGGCCGGCGCGATCGTATACGGTGAATCGCTCTCGGCAAAGAACGTGTTGACAAACGGCGAGAACCGCTCTTTGAGATGGACGACGACCGTATAGGGATCCGGCGTCTCGATCGAGTCGACGAAATCGTAGCCGTGCCGTGACACGACGTTGTTACTATCGTTCATCAGCGCCTGCCAGGACCATTTGACGTCGGCCGAGGTTAGTGCGACGCCGTCGCTCCATTTTACGTCGTGCCGGAGATGATAGGTCACGGTGAGGCCGTCGGCGCTGACACCCTTGTTTTCGGGCGTTGGCACCTCACTTGCGAGCATCGGTTGCGGGTTGCCCTTCGGATCGGCGGTGAGCAACGGCTCGAACATCAGCCGATCCACGAAGCCGTCGGTGGTGTTGGAACCCAATAGCGGGTTGAGGTTCTTCATCTCGGTCTGGACCGAGACGCGCAGAACCCCTGGCTGCGTCCACGTGTGGCGACCGCCGCTCGCACCGGTCTTGGTGCAGGCGGCTAACCCGAGAGCCAGCAGGCCGGCTCCGATCGCGACCTTCGCCGGCAATCGCAAGATCAGACGGCCGCTTTCGGCGCGGCGCGATTTCCGGGAATCGGATCGTAACGTTCGTGACGCCACGAATACGTGCCGAGCCCCTGCGTCGCCGTGCGAAGTTCGGTGATATACCGCGAGAGTTCGACGGCGGGCACGAACGCCTCGACGGTGTCGAAGCCGGGGCGATCCTCCGCCGGATTCATGCCGAGAATCTGTCCTCGTTTGCCCGTGAGCTGCTGGATAACCGTAGACGTGTGCGACGTAGGAACGATCACGTGCACTGCAGCGATCGGTTCGAGCACGACGGGATTGCACTTGGGAAGCGCCTCGCGCACGCCCATGCCCGCCGCCGTTTTGAACGACTGCTCGCTGGAGTCCACATCGTGATACTGCCCGTCGAAGAGCGTCACATGCAGATCGGTGACCGGATAGCCCGCCGGTCCGTGAACGAGGGCCTCCCGCACGCCCTTTTCGACGGCGGGAATGAACTGGCGCGGCACGACTCCGCCGACGATCTTTTCATCGAACGTGATCCCCGTGCCGCGTTCCCGCGGTTCGAAGCGAAGCCAGACGTCGCCGAACTGGCCGTGGCCGCCGGTCTGGTGTTTGTAGCGCGAATGGATTTCGGTTCCACCGGTGATCGTCTCGAGATACGGAATCGTCGGAGCGGCGGTTTCGACTTCGACCTTGTACTTGCGCGCGAGGCGCTCCACGGCAATCGAGACGTGCTGCTCGCCGCTTCCCAGCAGAAGAAGCTCGTGGGTGACGTCGGCGCGATCGAGACGCAACGCGGGATCTTCGTCGACGATCCGAGCGAGCATCTGCGAGATCTTCGCTTCATCTATACGTTCCTTCGGCTTGATCGCGACCGCGAAGACGGGTGCGGCGACGGGAGCGCGCGGCAGCAGCACTTTGTGGCCGCTCGACGTGAGGGTATCGCCGGTTGAGACCGAGTCCAGGCGCGCGAGCGCGACGATCGTGCCGGGGCCGGCTTCAGAGATCGGTTCCTGTTTCTTGCCCTGCAAGCGATACAGGCCGCCGAGCCGGACCTTATCGTCTTGTTTGCTCACGTTCGCCAGGGTCGCGTCGCTTTTGAGCGTTCCGGAGAGGATCCGGGCGATCGAGATTTTGCCGCTCTGCGGATGGATCGACGTCTTGATGATCCGCGCGATGACCGGTCCCGCGGCGTTGGCTTCGATCGGGCGGCCCTCCGCGTCGACCTGCGCGGCATCGGCCGGCGACGGCAGCCACTTCTCGATCGCTCGCACGAGCGCGGCGATGCCCGCGCCCGAGGCGCCGGCCGCCACCAGCACCGGAACCACCTGGTCGTGCGAACATTCGCTGCACAGATCGCGTTCGATCTCTTCCAGCGGCGGTTCGACGCCTTCCAAGAGTTCTTCCATCAGGTGATCGTCGAAGTCGGCCATCGCCTCGAGCAGCTCGACGTGCATCTGCTGCGCGCGTTCCTTCACCTCGGAGGGAATGGGCTGCTCGGCCCCATCGAGGGTATAGGCTTTCATCTCGGCGAGGTCGACGTAGCCGCGGAAATGCTCGGCGTTCCCAAGAGGAAGCTGTTCGGCGACGACGTGCCGTCCGTACGCGCTCTGCAGCGCGGCCAGCGTCTGAGCGAAGTCCGCTCCGGGACGATCCATCTTGTTGATGACGAAAACGTGCGGCATGCGCACCGACTCGATGTAATTGAGGACGGCTTGCGTCTGCACGACGCGGCCGGGGTCGGCCTCAATGACGACGATCGCCGCATCGACGCCTACCAACGCCTGCTTCGTCTCCTCGAAGAAGTCGACGAAGCCGGGCGTGTCCACGATGGTGATATCGATGCCGTCGTCGGTAGCGTGAGCGAAACCGACCGTCGTCGATTGGAGGTGCGCGGCGTCTTCGGGCTCGTGGTCGGTGACGGTCGTGCCGTCGGAAATCGATCCGCGCCGCCCGATCGCACCGGTGTGGGCCAGAATCGCTTCGACCAGCGTGGTCTTACCTGTGTGGTGAGGCCCGACGAATGCGATATTTCGTAGGCGCGCAATATCGGCCACTGCTTGTCCCCTATCGATTGGCTGCTAGCGGCGCTTTGCCGCAGACTTTTTCTTTTGTGCGGTCTTCTTGAAGGGTGCGGTGGGCCGCTTTGCCTTAGCCGGGTGCCGCGGCACGGATTTTTTCGCGGCGGTTTTCTTGTGAACGGCCTTCTTGATCGCCGTCGCTGCTTTCTTGCTGGGCACGGCGGCCTTCTTGGTGGGGGCTGCGGCCTTCTTGATTGGCGCTGCGGCCTTCTTGATCGGGGCTGCGGCCTTCTTGATCGGGGCTGCGGCCTTCTTGCTGGTCGCAACGGCCTTTTTGATCGGTGCGAGGGCCTTTTTGCCCGGTGCAACGGCCTTCTTGCTCGGTGCGGCGGTCTTGCCGGTCGTCGTCGCGGTCTTGGGGACATCGCTTTCCGGCAGCGGTGCCTTCTTCGCCCTGGCAGCGGGAGGAGCCGGTTTCTTCGTGCTGCTCTCCGGCGGCTTCGCGGATGGCTTCTTGCGCGCTTCGGGGGGTTCTGTCGCCGGCGCGACTTGCTTCACCGCCTTTTTCTTGGGCGTTGCTGCCGGCTTGGCCAGACGGGCAGCCTTTGCTTTCGCAGCGGACGACGTCGAATCGATCGTACGGCGCGAAGTGCTCGTCGTCGGCGGAGCGGAGCGCTTCTTCGGACCGCCCTCGCGCCCGCTGCGCGATGCGGCGACGCTCTCACTCTCCTCAGGCAAGCCGAGCTCGGCGCGGCTGTACCCGCTGATGCTGCTCCCCGGTGCGGCCGGCTGACGGAGCGCCTGCGCCTGCGCCTCAAGGTGTTCCTGCGTTGCGCGCAGTGCGACACGAGCGAGGCGTCCGGCGACCGGAAAGACCAGCTCGTTGACGTGCGCGTCGTTGAGCACTGCAAGGATCACCTCGAACGCATTGCCCTGATCTTTCGGGCTATGCGCGTCGGAACCGACCGCGATGCCGACGCCGCGCGCTTTAGCTTTTCGGACGAGCCGCGCGTTGGCTTCGAGGAATTTCTGTTTGCGGTCCTCGGGATGGTCGCGGTAGAGGAAACGGGTGTTTACCTCGATGGCAAGCCCGCGGGCATGGCAGAGGTCGAGCAGCCGGTCTTCGTAGTGTTCGAGCAGCTTCTGAGCCGGCCAACGACCGTAGACCGCCGGAACGTAGAAGTGCCCGACGATGTGAGTCGGCAGCTTTTCGATGTCTTCGAAGAGCCGCGCGGTGTAGAGCTCCCAAAGCTGCTCGGCCGGAATGAGGTCGTGAAGCGCGATAAACTCGGGGCTGTCGAAAGGCCACGGCCAATCCGCGCCCTTCTCCGGGTGGTGGATCGGGACGAAGTGCACCGAACGGATGATGCCATCCGGGCGAAGCGCCTCGACGATGTTTTGGGCGTCGGGACGGGCTCGCGGATCGTTGTCGATCTCCGCGCCGATCGCGAAGCGCATGCCGCGCCGCAGCCCTTCGGAAACCAGCGTCGCGTGGGAGATATCCACGCCGGCCGTCTCGGCCGCACCAAGCAGATCGCCCGCCTCTGCCAGCTTGAGCGCACGGCGGACCGTCGCCACCGCCCCCGGATCCTCGAAGGTGAGGTAGTTGGCGTGATCGGCCACCATCAGAAAGCGCGGAGACATACGCCGGCAAGCGTGATAGAACCACAGGAAGAGCATCCGCGCAGAATATGCGATCGGGCGCTCCTCGGTGAACGGCCGGTGCTCGCCCTTGGCGTGACCGTGCACGTCGGGCATGGCGGAGACCCTCGGGTCGGCCATCAGATCAAAACAGCGCGGCTCGAAATGAGCCGCGGCTTGACGAAAAATAGGACGCGAATCGCCACCTTCGTTAAGGTTGGCGTCTAGCCGCGGTAGCCCTCCATCTGCAGCAATCGGGCTTTCATTTCGAGTCCGTAATAATAGTCGTGCAGATCGCCCGACGAGTCGACGACGCGATGGCACGGAAAGAGCAGCGGCATCGGATTGCGCGCCATGACGCGTCCGACGGCACGCGCGGCTCGCGGCCGTCCGATCTGCATCGCGACCCAAGCGTACGATCGGACTTCCCCAGGCGGTATGCTCGCGGCGGCACGCAGCGCGTCCTGTTCGAAGGGAGTAAGGTCGCTCAAATCCACGATCGTGTCGTCAATCTGCCAAGTGCTGAAAAAGCGCTCGATCGCTCGGACGAGCCAGCCAGGCGCGTCGCCGGAGACGACGCTTCTGCGCAGACGCCGCTCGGCTCGGGCAGCAACCTCCTCGTCCGGGTCGCCGGTGTCGAGGCTCACGTAAGCTATGCGCTCGGCCTTGAAGCCGACGTACAACCTCCCCAGCGGCGTCGCCACGACCGTCAAGATGACGGGGGCCGAAATCCTACCCTTGAGGGTCGCGATATGTGTGATTACCTTCTTGGCGAGATCGCACGACGGCTCGGGCTGCGGCAGGCAAGAGAGACAGAACGCTACCCCCGCGTATTGTTCGTAGACGGCTTGGCACGACGGGCAAGCGCTCAGATGAGTATGGACCGTCTCTTTTAACGAGGCTTGGCAATCGCCGCGCAACTCGTCCCATAGTGCATCGACATCACGACAACGCATGTACTGGAACTCCTTCGGGGGTGAATCGGCCGATCTGCGGTCCGAGAATCCGCCGCAAAATCCGCACGGCGCGGTGAACGTGCGACTTGACGGTTCCGATCGGCTGATTGAGGATCTCGGCGATTTCGGGGTGACTGCGCCCTTCGATAAAGCGTAGGGTGGCGGCGGCGCGTAAGTGCATCGGCAGCTGCAGAAGCGCGCCTTCGACGAGGGCGATTTCGGTGTTTTGTTCGACGATGGCTTCGGGTTGAGGCGGCCCTTCGTTCGATTCGCGCAGGAGCGCGTCAGGATCGGCCAACGCGTCGAGGGCGACGTTGGACGGGCGCTTGCTCCGCAGCCGGTTGCGGGTCACGTTGAGCGTAATCGTATACAGCCACGGCTGAAGCCGCAGATCGGCCCGCTGCTCCGGCGACATCTTGCCCAGCGCACGAAAGGCGCGGACGAACGCATCCTGAACGATCTCTTCGGCGTCTTCCCGGTTGCCCGTCATTCGCAGCGCGAAGCCGTAGAGGCGGCGCTGATAGTCGTCGACGATCCGTTCGAAACTCGCAACGCTGGGAGCCGAATCGCCCGCCGGCTGCACGGCCGACGTCCGGGTCGGCGGAATCGCTGATGGCACGTATACTCCTGCAAGGAGTGGTGCGAGCGCGCTCATTACTTTTGCCCCGACACCACTGCTAGCCCCGGTGGTTTCACATGCGCCCGGAAAACTCCTCAAAACCGGTCGCTTGGACGAGCGCACGGGCGGGGGGATTCCGCCCGCCTTCCGACAAGAGTGGACGATGCCGCTTTTGCTCGGGCGCGAGGCCCGACATCGCTAGCAAGACCGCTTCGCTCGCACAGAGATGAAGCGGTTTTTTGTTTGTGCCGCCGCCACGGACGAAAGGTAGTTTAGATGCAGCAAGCCATCGAACCAACGGACATCTCGTTGGACGCGTACACCATCTGCAGCTTTGTGCCGCACCTCGGTTCGGCGAGGGCAGTCCCGCTCGTGCTCATTGGTTATCGTCAAAGCGAAGATCCGTGCTTCGTCTGGCTCGTACCCAAAGAGGGAGTCGCTTCACAGGGTTTGACCGACGATCCGTACTACGCAAAAGTCCTCGACGATCCGCGTGCGTACTTCAAGAAAAAGCTCGCAAAGTACGTGGAAGAGACCGGCTGCGTGAAGCGCGGTATCGAGATGCTGATCGACTGCCACCAAAATCATCTGGCGTTCACGCCGCTGACCGAGCTGCGCGAGCAGCCCTTCCGGCACCCGCTGCAGGTCGAGCTTATCGGGGCGTTTTGACGACCGGCAAACCGGCGGCGCGCAACGAACGCACGTACGTGATTCGCACCGGCACGTAGACGGCGGGCTTGCGATCGTGCAAATGCGCGTCGATCGTCAGCGTCGCGTGCAGCGCGAGCAGCATCGCGCTTTCCAGCGAATAATAGGCCGTTCCGTCCATGCGCATCGTGCCCGTAATCGCCCCGCCGTGTCCCGGTAAGCCGCCGCTCATCGGTCCGTTTGCTTGAAAACGAACGGCGACGGTGGGGTGCCCGGCGATCGGACCGCCGATGCCCGGTCGCAAGAAACCGCGCAGAACCGAGCTGCCGCCGAGCGGAGAGTTCGCTGCGAACGGCACGGGGCCGTGCAGCTCTTCTAGGTCGCGCAGGGTTGCGCCGTCGAGCTGCACGGCGAACGGCTGATTGAGGATCGTTAGGAAATCGGGATCATCGTCGACCCGGTTTTCAAACGCGCCGCCGGGCGTCATGTCCGCGACAAACTTTGCGTTGCCGTCGGTGCGTCCGTCGGGGCTATCGCGAACGTAGCGGGCGCGAGCCTCGAAACGGAGCATTTTTCCCGTCTTGCGTACCGACAGTAGCTCGCTGCCATCGTACGAAACCCGGGAGCTCGTCGACGCGGCTTGGACCTGGTAGAGATCCTGACCTTGGAGATCGTACTGAAAATCTGCAAAAGACGATGGAGCCACCGCCAGGAGCGCGGTAACGAGCAAGAGGCCGAGTTTGATTGGGAACTCCGTTTCTGCCGAGAAAATGCTTGTTCTTCTTACAGTACCACCGGCCGCAAGGGGAGGTCGGGCGGTTACCCGTTACCCGCGGCTACGCGCGGTGCGCGCGGTGCGCGATTCTTCGCCGCTGGCTCAGGAAGAAGCGGATATCGGCCGTGCCTTCGCAGACGACGACGGCGTCGGCATCGGTGTAACTGCGGCCGTTGACGTCAATCGAGAAATCTCCCGAAGCAAGACCCGCGAGCGTCCGTCCGATGCTGCGCGAAAACTTGTCGCGCGGCGCCCGCGTTCCGATCGCTTCCCGGACCGCGAAGCTCAGCAGATCGCGAACGCGTACCGGCGTGGCAAGCGCAAAGGCACCCGAACCGCCGAGGGCGACGGCATGAAGATCGAGCGGTACCTTCACGCGGATCATGGGGACGCAATTTCTTCCGCATCGAGGAGCTGCCTGCTGTTGGGGATAAATGAATCGGCCGATGTCCTTCGGGAACGTGCCGGCCGACATGCTCGTCGGCGCAATAGAGAAGCTTCTCGCAAAGATGGACGAGTCGGATCTCGCCGCGTTATATGCGCGCGACCTTTCGTCAATGCCGCGCGACGCGTATCAGGCGTTGATCGAATCGGTCTTTAGCGCATTTCGCGAGCGCGGAGAGTCCTCCGAGGATGCCGCCGAGGGCGCCGGAACGACGCTGGAGGGGATCGAGCGGCGTGAGAACGGCGCGGCGCACGCCCTGCTCGCGTACGCGCGCTCCAACCCTGACGTCCTCAAGGAGGCCACCGCGTTATTCGTCGAGCAGCGGCCCGAGTTAATTAACGCGTTGCCTGCCTCACTTCGCGACGCGTTAGCGGCGCGGCTGGCCGCAACCTAAGCGAGGCAAGCCAATGCCCGGATCGGCCCTCTAGATGCACGAACCTCCGCGTCGCCGTCGAGGGGACGATGAACCGCGTGGAGGGCTCCCGCTCTTTCCGTTGGTCATCGTCGTCGTTCTTGCCGGTCTGTTACTCGGGGGCGTCCTCGCGCATTTCTTTGGCGGCACGAAGCAAAAATCGCAGCGACCGCCGGAGGTCGTAGCGGCCGCTACGCCCACACCCGCTCTGCCTACATCGCAGCCGACGATATCTCCGACGCTCCGGCCGACGACCGCGCCGGCTCACGCGCCGACGCCTGCACCAACTCGCACACCGTCGCCGGCGAGCAGCGCCACGCCCTCGCCGACCCCGTCGGCGGCACCGGCCCAGACGCCGGCGAAGACTCCGACGCCGGCAGCCGGCACCACGCCGGCGAAGACGCCAGCACCGAAGCGGACGAGCGCGGCACCCGAACGTGCGACCGCGGCCCAACCGAGTGCGGCACCGGCGGTGACGCCGAAGATTCGTCCGAGCGCAACGCCGATGGCACGCGCTGCGGCGACGCATCCCGCGTTACCCGAGGTGACGCATCCCGCGTTACCCGCAGCGACTCACCCCGCGTTACCCGCAGCGACGCATCCCGCGTCGACGAACGAGGACCGCGCGACGTCGGTGGTGCGCTCGTATCTCGGGGCACTCGCTCGGGGCGACCGCTCGACCGCGGGGTCGTATTTGGCGCAGGGCGCGCCCAGTGAGTCGTTCATGAACGAAAGCGCATCGGTTGAATCGGTCCGTTCCGAACCATCCGGCGGCGCGTACAAAGTGACGGCCGACGTCAAGACCAGCGGTGGAGAATACTTCGAAACGTTCACGGTTGCACCGGGCCCCGGCGGCTTACAAATCACCGAACACTACTGGATCCGGCCGCAGTAAGCGGCTAAGGGACTTCGTCGGGCCAGTCGGCAATGTGGCCGATCGCCGCGCTCTTGAGCACGCGAAGGCCGAGCATCGCACACTTCATGCGCGTCGGACTGATACCGATGCCGACGTTTTCTAGGACGGCTTCCTTCGACAGCTTCGCAACGTCGGCGAGCTTCATGCCTTTGATTTGCTCGGTGAGCATCGACGCGGAGGCTTGGCTGATCGCGCATCCCTTTCCGGAGAAGCGGATGTCGCGGACGATGCCGTCGTCGACTTTCAGCTCCATCTTGATTTGATCGCCGCAGAGCGGATTGAGATCCTCAGCTTCGACGTCGGGGTGCTCGAGGTTACCGAAGTTGCGCGGGCTGCGATAGTGGTCGAGAATGTAGTCGCGGTAGAAGTCGTCCAAGGCGTTACAAATTGAAGAGGCGCGCGGCCTTTTCGATTCCTTCGCAGAGCACGTCGACGTCTGCTTCGGTGTTGTACAAGTAGAAAGAGGCGCGAGCCGTCGCGCTCCAACCCATTTTTTCCATCAGCGGCATCGTGCAGTGATGGCCGGCACGGATGCACACGCCTTCGGTATCGAGGATCGACGCCAGATCGTGGGCGTGAATGTCGCCGAAGTTAAACGAGATCGCGCCCGAGATGAGCTGCGGATCGCGCGGACCGTAGACGACCAAGCCGCGCGGCTCGTATTCGCTCAAGCGCGCGAGGGCATAGGTCGTGAGGCTCTGCTCGTGGGCGCGAACCCACTCCATCGTCACCTCGTTCAAGTAGTCGACGGCGACGCCGAAGGCAATGGCATCGCCGATGTTGCTCGTGCCTGCCTCGAACTTGCGCGGCGGGGCGGCGAACGAAGTGTTCGCGTACTCGACCTTGCGAATCATGTCGCCGCCGCTTAGAAACGGCGGCATCGCCTCGAGCAGTTCGCGCTTGGCATAGAGCGCGCCGATGCCCGTCGGCGCGAGCATCTTGTGGCCGCTGAAGGCATAGAAGTCGACGTCGAGCGCTTTGACGTCGAGCGGGAGGTGCGGCGCGGCTTGCGCGCCGTCGACGAGAACCAGCGCCCCCGCAGCATGCGCGCGCGGTACGATCTGCTCCAACGGAGCGATCGTGCCGAGGGTGTTGCTCACGTGGGAGACGGCGACGAGCTTGCAGCCGTCCAGAAGGCGGTCGAGATCGTCGAGCACGTGAATGCCGCGTTCGTCGACGGGAATGAAGCGCAGTTGCGCGCCGTTTCGCTGCGCGAGCAGCTGCCAGGGCACCAGATCGGAGTGGTGCTCGAGCTCGCTGAGCAGGATGGCGTCGCCCTTTCCGACGTTTTGCGTCGCCCAGGAATAACTGACCAAGTTGATCGCTTCGGTCGTGTTGCGCACCCACACGATCTCCGGGGTGGAGGCCCCGACGAAGCGCGCGACTTTGACGCGAGCCTCTTCGTAGGCTTCGGTGGCGCGTTCGGCCAGCTCGTAGACCCCGCGGTGGATGTTCGCGTTGTAGCGCTCGTAGTAGTCCACGAGCGCCTGGATGACGACCTTGGGTTTCTGCGAGGTCGCGGCCGAATCGAGGTAGACGAGGCGTTTTCCGCGCGACGTCGGGTGCGCGAGAATCGGGAAGTCGGCGATGATTCGCTCGACCTTCGTGCCGGCGTGGAGCGTTTGCGTCACGAGAGCTTCGCTGCCAACGCTTCGCGCAGTTCCTCGCGCAGCGAGGCGGTGGGAAATCGTTCGATCGCCGGTTCGAAAAATCCGAGCGCGATCATCCGTTCGGCGGCCGAGCGTTCGATGCCGCGGCTCTCCATGTAGAAGATCTGTTCTGAGTCCATCGCGCCGACGGTCGCGCCGTGATAAGCCTTCACGTCGTTCGCGCCGATCTCGAGTGCGGGAACCGAGTCGATGTGTGCGGCCGGCGACAGCAGCAGCGCGTCGTCGCGGAGACGCGCGTCGCTGCCTTGGGCGTGAGGAGCGATGCGGATGTTGCCGAGAAAGCGTGCCTGTCCCCGCTCGCGAGCCGCCGATTTTACGAGGGTCTCGGAGGTCGCATCGCCGGCGCGATGGTCGACGGTGCTGACAACGTCGACGTGTTGCGAGCCACGCGGGAAGAAGATCGCCGCGATCTCCGCGGCGATGCCGGACTCTTCGATGGAGACCGTCAGGTCGCCGGCGGCGAGATCGGCGCCGAGTTCGGCATCGGCCCACGTCATCGCCGCGTCTTTCCCGGGCCGCGCGGTGCGATTCCAGATGACGCGTGCGCCCGCAGCCTGCTGCAGCGCCGCAAAGTGGACCTGGGCGTGGTCTTCAGTGACGACCTCGGTCGCTCCGCAGACGAAGGCGCCGGAATCGGCTTGGATGCGCTCGACGATCGTTACGCGCGCGCCCCGTTCGACGAGCACCACGGTCGACGGAAAGATCGTTGCGTCGCCGGCGGCATAGCGGACCGTGACGGGGTGGTCGCACGCGCGATCGGCGGGAACGTGGATAAAGCAGCCGGCGTGCGCGAAGGCCGCCGTTAGTGCGCCAAACTTCGTCGAATGGACCGCCGTCGCCCCGAACGCACGAGCGAGCAGCTGCGGACATTCGCGAGCGGCGGTGGCGAGATCGTAGACGACGACGTTGGGGTTGGGATTGTCGACGGTCACCATCGCGGGGTTGAGATCGAGGCGAGCAATATCGGGAAGCAGCGTTTCGAAGTCGATGCGCCAGAATCGGCCGGCTCGTTCGCGTCCGCTGCGTACGGCCAAAAAGCGCTCGACGGCGGCGCGCCGCTGCTCGTGCGTCAGCGGGGTGTTGGGGAGCGTCGCCAGGCGATCGAAGAGCTGTGAAACCTCTGCCGTCTCGATGGCGGCGTTAGGCAAGAGCCTCCGCCTCCTCGCGCAGCTTGTCGTATCCTTCACGTTCGATGCGATGGGCGAGATCTGCGTCGCCGGTCTTCACGATGCGCCCGTCAATCATGACGTGGACGACGTCGGGAACGACGTACTGCAGTATGCGCGGATAGTGCGTGATGATCAAGAAACCGGCGGCGCGGCCTTCGTCACTCGCGCGCAGGGCCGCGATCGACGTGCCGACGTCTTTGAGCGCATCGATGTCCAACCCCGAGTCCGTCTCATCGAGAATCGCGTACTTCGGCGCCAAGACCGCGAGCTGCAGCATCTCCAGACGCTTCTTCTCGCCGCCGGAGAAGCCGTCGTTCAGATAGCGCCCCATAAAGGACGGGTCGATGCCGAGCTGCTCCATCTTTTCTAAGAGGAGCGCGCGAAACTTCGCGGGCGGAAGATCGCCGGGGCGTTCTGCTTGCCGCGCGGCGTGGAGAAAGTTGGCCACTTTGACACCCGGGATCGCGCTGGGATACTGAAATGAAAGGAAGAGCCCGGCGCGCGCACGCTTGTCGGCTGCCAGCCCGAGGATCTCTTCACCGTCGAGTTCGACGCTGCCGGAGACCTCGTATTGCGGGTGGCCCGTGAGCGAGAAGGCGAGCGTCGATTTGCCGCTGCCGTTTGGCCCCATTAGCGCGTGGACGCGCCCCGCCTCGATCGTGAGATCGATGCCTTTGAGGATCTCGTTACCGGCGATGGTGGAGCGTAAATTGGTGATGCGAAGGCCATGGTCGGACATAGGAATTCATCGTAGCCGAGGCTCTCGTAGAAAGTCAAGGAAAAACTTTACTATCTGCGACCTTTCGTGCTAGGATAGCGCCAAAGATGCATCAGGACCGCTTCTTCCAGACCACCCGAGGAAAGATCGTCAGCGAGCTGCGGCGACGAGGTTCGGCTTCGGCCGCCGATTTGGCCAACGTGTTCGGGCTCTCGCCCAACGCCGTCCGCCAACAGCTGATGGTCCTGGAACGGGACGGGCTCGTAGCCGAGACCTCGGTTCGCCGCGGACCCACCAAGCCGACGTACGAGTTTTCGCTGACACCCGAGGCCGACCGCCTCTTCCCGCAGGCCTACGACAAGATGCTCTCGGCGGTGCTGCGTGAGGTCCGCGATCAGTTTGGGCCCCCGGCGGTCAAGCAGATTTTCAACGGACTCTCCGAGCGTGCGGTGGCGCGCGCCCGCCTGAGCGTTACCGCCGAACAGCCGGAAGAACGCGTTGCCCAACTGACCGACATGCTGCGTAAGAGCGGCGTCGTTGCCGAGTACAGCCTTATCGATGGCGGCTTCGTGCTGCACGAACATTCGTGCCCGTATTCCAATGCCGCCAAAGAACACCCGGAAGTCTGCGAAGTCATTCACCACGTCATTGATGAAACGATCGGCGGCCGGCACGAGCAGACCGAGTCGCTCGCGCAGGGCGGAAAAGAGTGCCGTTTCGAAATGCGTCCCGATCGGGCAACTACGCCGGTATCTTAGGAGTTATTGAAAGCATGGATTTCCCGAAGTTTCAGCGGCTGGTCGAAGAGCGCAGCGGCTTTCGCACGATGGAGAACCCGACGGCGAGCGGAGAGTACTTCAGCGATTCCTGTGGCGACATGTACAACTTCTTTTTGAAGGTTGGACCGGGCGCCGTCATCGAGGACATCTCCTATTTCACTACCGGATGCGGGTTTGGAACCGCGACGTGCAGCCTGGTCGTAGAGCTCGCCAAGGGTAAAACGATCGACGAGGCGGCCGCGATCGCCACGGCCGAAGTAGAAGCGCAGCTCGATGGCTATCCGGAGAAGAAGAAGGACTATCCCGAGCGCGCGCTCGAGGCGCTTCACGTTGCACTCGACGATTACCGCGCGAAGGTCGGCGCCGGCAGCGTGCCCGATTTTGCTTCGATGCCGCGTGCCGCAACGGCTCCGGCGGCACCGCCGGTCGCCTCCGCCGTTCCGAACGGAAGCGGCGAGGGCAAGCTGCTCATCAAGCTTCGCTAGTACCTCCGACCGGCGCGCGCTCGAGTATCTCGTAGCGCGAGGTCTTCGCTTTGGGATCGAAGATCGATTCGAAGAGCGAGATCGCCGTCACTGCGAGCGCAATCGGGGTAACCTCGAGTAGTGGAAGCGGTCGCGACGCTTCCTTCGCACGCGCGATCGTTACGTGGGCGACCGGATCTTCTTTGAAACTGAAGCCGAGCCGAGCGTACGCGCTTCGAACTCCGGATGCCAGGGCGCGATACGCTGGGCCTTGCGCGCGCGAACCGATATAAACGACGCGCGGGCGGCGTTCGTTCGGGAAGGCGCCGATCTTATCGAGCTGCAGCGTCAACGGCGCGCATCCCCGAGCGCTTTGCGCGAGCGACTCGCCGATGGAATCGTAGTGCGACGCCGCAACGTTGCCCAGAAACGCCAGCGTTACGTGCAGTTTATCGCCGCCCTCGTAGCGCGCCGCAAAACCCGTCGCCCGCAGCGCGCCGGCGACCGCACAACACTTGGTTCGCGAGACTTGGTCGAGGGCAATACCGACGAACAGGCGGCGCTTGAGTTCAGGCACGCAGGTAGGGATTGGTTTGCCGTTCGGTGCCGATCGTCGTAAAAGGCCCGTGCCCGGGAATTACCTCCGTCGCGTCGGGAAATTCCATCAGCTTACGCTGAATCGAGGCGACGATATCTTCCATTGACGTGCCGCCGAGATCCCAGCGGCCGATCGATCCGGCAAAGAGGGTGTCGCCCGTCAGCAAAAGCGTCTCGACGGCATCGTGCACCGCGAACGAAACGCTCCCCGGCGTGTGCCCCGGAGTGTGGAGCACCTCGACGCGCGCGTTGCCGAGATCGAACGTATCGCCGTCGAGCAGATCGCCGTCGAGCGGGACGATCTCCGGCGCGTGCATGAGTCCGAGCCAGCCGGCCTGTAGCGAGAGCGCCCGGTAGAGTGGGACGTCGGCGGGGTGCAGCAGCCCGCGTCCGCCGGTGACTTCCCGCAGCCGCCCGAGATCGCCGATGTGATCGATGTGCGCGTGTGTGTGGACGAGCATTTTGGCTTTCCAGTTACGCTCGCGCAGGCGCGCCGCGACCTCATCTACACCGTCGCCTCCGTCGACGACGATCGCGTCTCCGGAATCGCCGGCGAGGATCGTGCAGTTGCAGGCCAGCGGTCCGACTGGAAACGTCTCGCGATGCAGCATCGGCGCTACCGTCAATCCACCTGAATGTGAAAGTCGTGGAAACCGCCGTTGAAGTAGCCGAGCGGCGATCCGGGACGGGCGTGGGCAGAAAGGACGTGGCCGATCAGGATCGAGTGCGAGCCGAAGTGAAACTCGTGAGCGACCTCACAGTCGAAGTGGGCGATGCAGCCGGCGATGACCGGAGCCCCGGTCGCGTCAACCGCGTAGTCGACGCCGGCAAACTGCCGCTCGCGTACTTTCCCCGAAAAACGCTCGGCAAGATCGCGCTGGTCTCCGGCCAGGACGTTGACGCAGAAGATGCGCGACGTCGAGATAAAGAGATAGCTGCGTGCCTCGCGGTTGACGCAGATCGAGAGCGAGGGCGGTTCGAGGGAGACGCTGGCGAATGCGTTGACGGTAATGCCCCGCGGTTCCCCGTCTTTGAGGCTGGTCACGACCGTCACGCCGGTCGGCACGTGGCGCATCGCGTGTTTGAAAGACGTCGAGTCGTTCATCGCCGCCGCGCGCCGATCGCGAGCGCGTCGTCGCCGACCGCTAGGATTACCGAGTCGAGATCGGCTCTCGCGAGGAACGTCTGCGCGAACTCACGCTGCGCGCAGGCGGCGTGCGCAAAAATGACGAGCCCCGAAAGCTTGAGTGTCGGAATAACCAGTTCGAGATAGCGCTCGTAACTGGATTCGTGCGCCGAGATGAAGGCGATGTCGAGGTTGCGATGGGGAAAGTTTTCCAGCAGCTCGAGCGGGGGCGTATTGAAGACCTCGATGTAGTCGTCTTCGCCCGCGCGCAGGAAGTACGAGCGAGCGACGTCGGTGCGCGCGGCGCTCGAATCCATGGTCCAAATCTTGCCCATGCGCGGCTGCGCGAGGGCCATCCAGAGCGTCGCGTATCCGTAGGCGGTTCCGATCTCGAGGATCCGGCTCGCCTGCATCGCCGTGACGAGGGTTGAGAGAAGGCGGCCCGTCTGCCGCGACACGACCGCCACATCATCTTTGCGCGCGTGCTGCTCGAGCTCCAGCAGCAGTGGATGCGGCTGAGCGTGCATCGCATCGAGTTCGTGCGGCGTCGGCTTCACCACAGGCGCTTTGGCGCTCGCAACGAGGTTCCCTAGCGGTCTACGGCGGCGTATTCGGCTGCCTTGACCACGTTGCGAAGCAGCGCAACGTTCGTCACCGGTCCGACACCGCCGGGTACCGGCGTTATCGCTCCGGCGACCTCGACGGCACTTTCGAAGTCGACGTCGCCGCGAAGCACGCCGTCGACCAGCGTCGTTCCGACGTCAATGACGGTCGCGCCCGCCATCAAGTCTTTCCCGCGGATCAGCCCTGGAACGCCCGCAGCGATCACGAGGACCTCGGCGAGCCCGACGTATGGCTGCAGCGAACTCGACTCTTTGTGCAGGACGGTAACCGTCGCGTCCTGGGCCAGCATCAGCATCGCTACCGGCGCGCCGACCACGATCGAACGGCCGATCATTACCGCGCGCCGTCCGCGCAGCGGCCAATGCGGACTGCGTTCGAGCAGCAGCATGACCGCGGCCGGCGTCGCCGGCACGTATTCCGTCCCGCTGCCGAAGGCCAAGTGCCCTTGATTCGTCGGATTGGTGCCGTCGACGTCTTTATGCGCCGGAATTGCGTCGGCGATTTCGCGGATCGCGAGGTGCGGCGGTAACGGCTGCTGGAGCATGACTCCGTGCGTCGCCGGATCGTCGCGAAGCTCTTCGAGCGTTTCGCGTACTTGGCGTGTCGTTGCGCTTTCGGCGAGATGGCGCACGTCGACGGAGATTCTCGCGCGTTCGCCGGTGCGCGCGAGGTTGCGGACGTACGCGAGGCTCGACTCGTTTTCTCCGACGAAGACGATCGCGAGCTTCGGCGCCACGCCGCGTTCGCGCAACGCGCGGGTTCGTTCGTCGAGCTCCAGCCGAAGCTCGGCCGCCAGCGCGCGTCCGTCGAGAATTGTAGCAGGCACGCGTCGGCGTTTCGAGCGTGAAAGCAGGGCTCCTCGCTTCGCAATCCGGAAGGGGCCCGTGTAGTGCAGCGTTATCTTCCCTGGCTCGGCGCTGTCGTCGTGCTCGCCGTGGCGGCTGCTATCGCGACGCCGTACTTTCTTTCCCAGCCGGCCGCCGTGAGCGGACCGAGCAGCGCCGCCGGGCGCCCGGCGCCCGTTTTCGTATTGCGCGACGATCTCGGCCGCAGCGTTTCGCTCAAGCAGTATCGAGGCTCGATCGTCGTGATGAATCTTTGGGCTTCGTGGTGCCCGCCGTGCCGTGCCGAGATGCCCGACTTGCAAAAGCTCGCCGATTCCTACGGGTCTCGCGGCGTCGCCGTCGTCGGAATCAACGAAGGCGAGTCGCCGCAACGCGCTCGGGCCTTCGCCGGTTCGCTGGGAATTCGCTTTCCGATCTGGCTCGACTCCGCGGAACAGTATGGAAGAACGTATACCGCGCTCGGCCTGCCGACGACCGTGATCGTCGATCGGCGCGGCGTCGTCGTGCGCGGCTTCGACGGCCCGCTCACGTTCGATCAGATGCGTGCCGCGATCGCTGCGGCGACGCGCTCGACTTGACGCGTCTCGTCGCGGCCGCGCTTCTCGCCTGCATCGCGGTTTGCATCGAGCTGATTCGGCCCGGCGAGCCGGCGTATCATCGCGGGTGGTACAACGTCGGGCTGGCCGCGGTCCTCATCGTTGCGGTCGTCTCCGCGCGCGGTGTATTTGCTCGAGCCAAACTGGCGCGCGTGCGGTTTGCCGCCGTGGCGGTCGCGGCCGGAACGCTCGCGCTCGGGCTGGCCGGCGTCGCCAACGGCCTCTTCGCGCCGGATAATCGGAACGTGATTGGGGCGCCGGGACAACGCGTCCGCGTCGAGGCGCTCGGAACGTTTTTTTTTCCGCTAATCAACGGTGATGCGACGCGCGTCACCTTGGAGCGGTCGCTCCACGCGCCGGCCGCGATCGGCGCTCGCCGCTGGAACGCCGGCAGCTTCGTCCTGCGGACGCTGCCGCGCAGCGTCGTCTCCGTGGAGGCTCGCGATCTGCGGGGAAACCGGCTGACGGTAACGCAGCCGCAGGGGGCGGTCTTTCTCTCGCCGGTATTGTTGATGCAGCAGCACCAAACGATCGCCGGGATCGACGTGCCGTTCGATTCGTTCAACGTTCCGTCGGCAGGGCGAGTCGTGAAAGCGGTACTCTTCAACTCGCAGCACGCAGCGGCGTTTCTCCACGATCCCAGCATTGCCGCGGGTGCCGTGCTTTTTGCGGTCGACGACGAAAACGACCGCCCCTTGCCCCACGCCATCGCGATGAGCGCCGACGGCCGCGACGTGCGTGCGGCTAACCTGCGCCTGCGCGGCGAGATCGTGAGCTACCCGCAAGTCGAGGTCGTGGCGACCCCCAGCCTCGTCGCCGTCGTGCTGGGGGTACTGCTGGTCTTCGGCGGACTAGTGGCCTGCTACGATCGCGCGAACGTTTCGCAACACGATGCTCCCGTCCGATAGCGTCACGCCTTTGAGGGGCAGCACGTAGATCGAAACGAGGCGATCGGCTTGCGTGCCGGGCGGGAACCGGACGACGACGTGGCGCCAGCCGGGGGTGCCTAAGCGGGTTGCATCGAGCAGCACGTCCTCGTTGATTTCGTTGCGTATCGCGAGGCGCACGCGGGCGGCGCTTCCGTCGTCGGAGAGATCGAACTCGACGCCGAGGGTATCGCTCGGCAGTGCGAGACCGGCCTTCGCGTAAGCGGCGCGTTCGCCGTTGGCAAACGAAAATCGAAGTTGGAGACAGGTCGCGCAGCCGGCGTTTTGAGTGACTGCACCGCTGCCGCCGCGCGGTGCGGTGACGAAGCGTGCGTTTTGGGCAAATGGCAGCGCGACGCCGTGCGAACCGACGGTCACGCGGGTCGTCGCCAGCGCCTCCCCGATCCGCACGCTGACGGTAGCGTCGCTGGTTCCGGCGCGGTAGCTGCCGCGTCCGTCGATCGAACCGCCGGTGGCGCTCCAATGGAGAAGCGAAGGCAGCTGGAGAGCGTACCCGCGCGCGTCGAACGCCTGCGCTGCGAGCACAATTTCTCCGCGCTCGTCGACGTTCGGTCGTGAGGGCGTAATCCGCGAGCGCGCCGGACGCGCTTCGACCTCGACCGGTACTTCACCGCGCAGCTTCGCGCTGCGGAGTTCGAGCCGCCCGATTCCCGAATGCGCGGCAACGAACGTGCCGTCGCGATAGGTCCCCAGCGACGCAGGCGCCACGCCGACCTGCACGGCACCGCCGCTGCCGGCGACGTTGTCGGCCGCGTCCACCGCCGCGACCCGCAGCGAAACGCTCGCCCCCGCAACGGCGCGAACGACACCGGGCCGCGCGACGAGGCGCACCGCCGGTCCCACGGGCGCCGTGCTGTAGACGAAGAAGCCGTCGGCGACCGGGCGTTCTTTGCCGTCCGACGGCGAGTTCACGACGTCCGCGCCGGGATCGCCCAGCCGCCGAACCACCATCGTCGAAGAACCGCCTCCGTCGAACAGGAGCCCTTCGGTTGCGCCGAGCGCGCGCATCAACTCGGCAAACTCCGGGCGTTTGAGTCCGACGCTCAGCTCGGCCTGGCGGCCGTCGACCTCGATCAGAAAGAGCCGCCCGTCGGGTGCAATCGCCGCCCCCGAAACGGGAACGCGGCGGGCGTTCTCTTCGCGATACGGTGCGTCGGGGTCGTCGTACCAGGCGCCCCCGTGGAGAATCATCGCGCCGCCGCCGATTGCGGTGGCGAGCGACGACAAGCCGAACGGCGAGAGATCGCCGTCGACCTCGATAACCGAGCCGGCGTCGGGCACGCCGACGGAGTTGTAGTCGTTCAATCCGATCGCGACGTAGTAACCCGGAGGCTGTGGGCTCAAATTATCGGCGATTCCCGAGACGCGATAGCGCGTGAGCGGGGGGGTGCCGCCGAGGGGCACGAGCGACTCCAGCGTGACGTTGTCGTGCGGCGCGACGCGACCGTAAAACGGGGTTAGCAGCGAAAGGCCGGCCCCACCCTGCGGCATCTGATCGATGCCGTCGAGCGGCATCGTTCGTTGGGCGATCTCCATCTGGCCCGTGAAGCTGAACTCCGCGATGTGCGGCACTCCGTCGCGCGTGATGGCGAGCACCGAGCGTTTAAACGGCAACTGCAGCAGCACGCCGCCTCGGACGACCATGTTCACCGGACGGTTCGTGTTGCCGATATCGAAGAAGTCGCCGTTGATGCCCGCGATCGCGCCGGTGCGCTTCGCCATCGAGCCGATCGTCTCACCGCGAGAGACGAGGGCGTCTCCCGATAAGACGTTCTCCAGGCGAACGTCGCTCCGGTGCGGTGCCACGGCGACGACGTGAATCGAGAGCGGACCGCCTTCGGTAATCAGCTGATAGTCGCCGTAGTCGACGCCGGGCGCGACGCTCTCAATCGTGGGTGCCTGTGCGACGATTCGCGGAAACGGAGCAGCGGGTGCGAGAAGAGCTGGTAAAAGCGCGGCAATTGTCGCGACGCGGTTCACGGATGCCAGACTGCGACGGCCAGCGGATAACTGCCTGTGGCAAACGGAGCGTGCGCGGCGCGCCGCAGCGTGCGCGCATCGAAGACGTCGATCTTATTGTCGCCCGCACAGGGCACGTAGAGCCGGTTGCTTTCTGCGTCGAAGGTCAGCTTCCACGGAATCGCACAGGTTTGGAGCGAGGCGTGGCGGGCGCGCAGCGTCTGTGCGTCGAGCACGTTTACTTCATGGCGCTCTTCGTCGCTGACGAAGAGGAGGCCGTCGCGCGCGTCGAGCGCGACGCCGATCGGAAAGGCGAGTGCCGCGCTGCGCGCGACCACGCGCGGTGCCGGAGCTAATGCGATCGCGATCGCCGAGCCGGGTTTGGCGAAAGGTGAGTCGGCGGATTGATTGGAGATCGCGTAGAGGCGATCGCCGCCGGGTGCGAGCGCGAGCGAAAAGACGCGCGGTACCGCCGGAACGCGGCGCAACACGCGCAGCGTGCGAGCGTCGACAAACGCGATCGTGCCGTCGTTGGCATTGGCGACGTAGACGATCCCGCGCCGCTCGTCGACGGCGATTCCCTCGGCCGTATCGCCCGTCGCGACGCGCTGGACGTCACCGGAGGGAGTGACGCGCGTGAGCGCGCCCCCGCCGTTGTAATCGCGATTCGTAACGAAGATTGCCCGAGACGTCCGATCGAACGCGACGTCGTCACCGGCCACGACTCCGTCGACTTGTTCGACGTTCCACGGCGTCAAGGTCACGACGGTTAACTGCGATCCCTGCGTATCGGTGGCAGCGACCCTGCCGGAGCGGTCGACGGCGACGTCGCTGGGGACGCCGCCGGTCGCCAGCACGCCGAGTACCGAAAAGTTTGCCGGGTCGTGCACGATGACGCCGTCGTCGTACGAGGCGACGAACAGCAGCGGTCGGCGCGCATGCGGGGCGGCTGCGATCTGCAGATTCGCGGCTCCGAGCGCGTGAGCGTTGCCGGCGATGAGCAGCGCCGATCCGACGGCAGCCGTCGACGGAATCGCGTAGGCGTTCGCGTTTTGCACCAGCCGTCCGGCTCCGAGGATCGCGACGTGATAGGGGACCGTTATCCCGTCGATTCGCAGAGGCAGAACGCTGCCGGGAAGGTAGGGCCAACGCGCGGTTGAGAACAGCGCCGCGGCCAGCCGCGGCTGCGGATTGACCGGCTTTGCCCCGGCAAGTATGAGTGCGGTGACGACGATTACGGCGATCTTGCGCAGGGTTCGCGACGCGTTCACCTGAGTCAGCGAGCCTGCAAAAGACCGGTCGCCAAGAAAATCAAACCGATGCCGCTCAGGACGAGGCCCGTGGGCAGAAAGTACCGAACCTGCGCCAGCGTCGCGATCGAGACGAAGACGATCGCGATCTCGAAGAAGGTCGTCGCGAGCTGCAACGTCTCGTACGACCGCATCAGCGTCTCGCCGTGCGCTTCGGAGTCCTTGACCTGCTGGTCGAGCGCTTCGCTCTCGGCGAGCATCGCCGGAGACGAGCGGCGCTCGTCGTCGGCCACGCGCTTGATGCGCACGAGCGCGCTGCCGTCGCGTACCACGCCGCCCGCTATGAGCGCCTGATAGATCGTGAAGCGAATCTCTTTGGCCTCGTATGCGTTGTAGGAGTCGACCGCGCGGCCTTGCGCGATGATCGCCTTGTTCTCTTCGGAGAGCGCCGCGACCGAGCGATGGTGCGCAAAAAGCGTTCCCAGCGCCGCAAGCACGGCGATGATCGCGGCTGCCAGCGAGTTCACGCGGGTCCAGAGAAAGGGCGTTCTCCGGAGTCTCCTCACGCCTGCGTTCCGGTAAGAGCGGCGATCCGTTCCAAGCCTTCGGCGACGTCGGTGCCCGGCGCGACGCTGGTTTCACGAGTCTTGCGCGGGTCGAACGTAAAGCTCGCAAGGTGGAAGTCACCGAACGTACCCGCGACGATCGCGCCGTCGGGATCGACGGCAAACGCACGCCCAGAGCGCCGATCGAACGCGACGACGTACAGCCTTAGCTCGAGCGCGCGGGCGCGCGCGAGCCGCGCGAGCCACGGCTCACCGAGATCGCTGCTCCAAACGATGAGCCCGTAGCCGGCGCGGCGATACGCGACGAGCCCCCCGGGATCGAGAGCGCGTTGGTCGTCGACGGCGGCGGCGGGAAGCTCGCGCTTCAGCTTTTCGAGCCGCGACGTATCGTCGGGGGCGAGCGCGTACGCGTCGTCGAGCAGCTCGAGACGGGCGTCGATCCCGGCCGGAAGTGCACTGCCGGCGATGGCGATCCGCAGCGGCGGCCTTTCGCCGGCGGGCGCGGGGGCGGGAAGCACGGGCGCGGCGCGTACGGCGCGTTCGCCGTCGAGCGTCAGCGACGCATGCAGCGTCTCGGGGCTGCGTTCGCTCGCGATCGCCACGATCTCGCCACGCGCGTCGACGATTTGGCTCTTCCCGCAATAGGCGACCATGCCGAGTTCGCTGCCGCACTTATTGGCGGCAACGAAGGGCACGCGATTTTCGTAGGCGCGCACGCGGGCGAGCAGATCGGCCTGCACGTTCTCAAGAGCGTCTGGGTCGCGCCCGCTCGTGACCCAAGCGGTGGGCATCACGAGAAGATCGGCGCCGCGGTCGACCAGTTCGCGGGAGATGGTCGGCAGCCGTCCGTCGGCGCAGACGAGTACCCCGAGCGAGCCGGCGCTCGTGCGGACGGGCGCGAGCCGCTCGCCACACGCGAACCAGCGGCGGTCGAAGTGCCACAGAAAGAGCTTGTCTGCGCGACCGGCAAGGGAACCATCGGCATCAATGACGACCGCACCATTTCGGAGAACGCCGCCGTCGGCAACCGCGGCACCCACCACGATGACGGTTGCGTTTTCACGCGCGACGCTCGCGAGCTCGGCGAGCGCGGCGGCGATCGAGCGTTCATCGAGCGGCTGGTGACCGAGGACGTAGCCCGGTATCGTTCCTTCGGGAAGCACGAGCAAATCCGCGTCGCGCGCGGCGCGGGCAACCGTTGCGAGGATGCCCGCAAACGCGCCGGAAAACGCGTCGCGGTCGCGTGCTTGCAGCTGCACCGCAGCGACGTCGAGCGAGCGACTCATGCCGCGACGTTCGCGACGGCGTTCGACGTGCCCCTCATTTACACGTTGCGGGAGGCCGTGGGCACCGTACGCGAGAAAAATTACAGCCGATGAAACTCAAGCTGTCAGCGTTGTCCATTGCCGTCGCTGCCACCAGCTCGATTGCGTTGCTAACAACAGAAGGCGCGGGTTTGACAGCCGCCGCGAGCACACCGTCACCAAAACCCGCTGCAACCACCACCGCCGCAGCCGCGAAAAAGCCGGCGACAAACGATCCTTGCGGCGTAACGAAAAGTAAGTGGCAGCATCTTCAATGCGAACAATTCACCTCCTCGGCGCCCGGCGACGAGTATTTCGGACGCATGAAGATGAGCTATCTCGGCATCGACAACACGTACAAAGACGGCGCGATCAGCGCCGGAGACTACACGACCGACACACGTCTGATCGCGAAGCTGGATTTTGCGACCGAAGCGCTTCGCAGGTGGGCGGCCAAGTATCCTAGCGATCCGGAACTCGCGCGTTCGTACTTTCTCGCGGTCCTGGTACTGCGCAAAGTCTATACCCAGCAGGAGCAAGAGATGGCGTGGCAGTTCATGCAGCTGCTCGCGCAAAAGTATCCGGGTACCTACTTCGGAAAAACGATGAAGGCGCAGATTGCTTCGGGCGGCTTCACCGAGCACTGGTTCGCGCTTGCGCAAATCTGTCCGACGCCGCTTCCCCTGGGCGTGCATCCCGACAACGCGCCGGTCGCGACGCCGACGCCATCGCCCGCGCCGGGGCATCCCGCGGTCGCATTGATCGTGCCGCCCTGCGTCCAGCCGTCGCCCGTGGCCAGCGAATACCCCTCGATGTCGGCCTACCCAACCCCCTCGGCTTCACCGAAACCGTACCGCTTTCACCAACGAACCTGGAGCCAGTAACCCCGCTACTCTCGGAACCAAACGGAGCAACGGATAAAAAGAAGAGAGCCCCCGCCGATGTAGCGGAGGCTCTCTGTCTTTTTTATCCGACTGAAGTTAGATCTTCAGACCGATACCTGCGTACGGGCCACTCTCCGAGAAGCCCACAGGCGCGGCATTGAGATTCCATCCACGATCTCCCAGGAAGCCCGCTTCTAAGAAGATCGGGAAGCCGGGGAACGTGTAGGAGACGCCGATGTCGTACTTGAGGACGTTGTATCCGACTTGGTACGTGCACGAGTTGCCGGTGGGGTTGCCACAAGCCAGCGGCGTGCTCGTATAGTTGCCGTTTGCGTTGAAGAAGTAGTACGCGCTACCGTAGAACGAGAATACGCGATCCAGATCGGGCAGTTTCTCGAGCCCGACGCCGATGTTCGACTCACGCGGATAGCCGTAGTTATTTCCACGCCACAAATACGCGGCGGCGAGGTAGATACGCGGCTTGAGGATACGGATACCCAGACGCGTATCGAACGAGTAGTCTTGACCCTTGAACGACGGCACGGCCGACTGGCCGAGACCGCCGATGGTGGTCACGTAACATCCCGGGTCGCCGGTTCCGCCGCAGGGGTGCTGCCAGTTGTACTGACGGTAGTCTACGGCGACCATGAACGGCAAATTCGAGACGGGGATCTCGATGGCGCCGTGGAGGCGATACGAGAACCCACCGCTGTTGTTGTCGCTGTGCCCACCGTTAACGAACTCGTTGTAAACGGTCGGCGAGATGATGTAGTCGCCCGCAACATAGAAGTCGTAGTAGGGACGGGGCGTGGGCGACGGCGGCGGCGGCGGCGGGGGTGGCGGCGGCGGCGGAGCCGGTGACGGCGGCGGGGTCGCAGGTATATACCGTACGACGACGAGCCGGCGATCCGGGACCCACAGCACGTAGGCGCCCATGCCTTCTGAGATAACGCGCACCGGTACGAGAACGGCGCCTTGATAAATCATCGGCGGAACGTCCAGCGGACGCGATTCGCCGTTGATGACGACTTCCGGCTTACCGACGGTCACTTTGACCTCGGCACCGGGTTTACTGACCGTCGCCGTCTTCGTGCCCGCGTCGTACGAAACGGTTGCGCCCATTTGCTCGAACATCGAGCGCAATGGGATCAAAAGCGTTCCGCCTCTTACGAGTGCCGCGAGGACGCGGCCCTGCTTGAGTACGTCGGGTTTGGTGTAGACGTGATGGTCATTGTAGAGAATCGGGTACTGACCCGACGGCGGCGAACCAAAGTTCGCCGGCGGAGCAGGGTTCGCTGCCTGGTCTTGCGCGATCGCGTTGGTTCCAATGTTGCCATGCGATGCGTTAGACTGGGCGGCGACCGCGTTGAGTCCAAGGCCGGCTACCATAAGCGCGGCCAGGACCCCAGTGCTCAGTCGCTTCAATGTGTCCTCCTAGCTGTTGTGAGAACTGAACCTTGGTCCGCCGGGGAGGCGGGCTAAGGCACGTTCCGGTCAACTTCGGGGACGGCCGATTGGCTCCCCTGCACTGGGAGGACGATTACCATCAGGTTTTAGACCCTTCAGGCGAGCTTTTCCCGCAGTTTTGCGAGGAACTTGGCCTTTTCGATGACGTACCGTTCGTGGCTTCCTTCGGCCACGGCTTCCTGCTCGTCGAAGACCTGGACGGCGAAGCTGACGCGGGGGCCGTCGAGCATCACAACCTCGACCTCGATCCGGATGATGAACCCCACCGGAAC
This sequence comes from Candidatus Cybelea sp., assembly GCA_036267315.1. Lineage (GTDB taxonomy): Bacteria > Vulcanimicrobiota > Vulcanimicrobiia > Vulcanimicrobiales > Vulcanimicrobiaceae > Cybelea. The sequence continues at coordinate 49,016 of DATAWH010000016.1, forward strand.
CGGTTTGCGATGCTCTAGATCGATGTGCGTCCCAAGGGTGATCTGGCCGGGAGTCAGGAGCGGCTCGATGCAGTGGATGGCGGCGCTTTCGACAAGCTGGACCAGCATCGACGTGGAAAGTACGTCGACGCCCTTGTTACCGGCCTTCTCGGCCGTCATCCATTCCTCGACGCGGCTCTGTAGGCTGTACGAGCGGCCGATGTCGAGTTTCGCGCTCATTGCTTGGGGGAGATACGCCTTGCAGCCTATTACTTCATGCCGAGGTTACACGATAGGTTACCTCGCCCGTTGAATCAAAAGGCACCGGGCGCCGTATATCAGACCATGAAGGACCCGATGAGGATACAAATGCTCCGAACGATTTTTGTCGCGCTGGCGGCAACGGTTGCGCTTTCGGCGTGCGGGAAGAAGCCAGCCATGGAGGCTCCACCGCTTTCAGTAGACGCCTCACCAGCAGCGCGGCAGAACATAGGTACCTATATAACGCTCGATGGGCAGATCGCTCCGCTCAATCAGTCGACCCTGGCTTTCCAGCAGAGCGGTACTATTACGAAGATCAACGTGAACATCGGCGACATGGTCCGCAAGGGCCAGTTGCTGGCCACGATCGATCCGTCGACGCTGCAGGCGCAGCTGTCGCAGGCTCAAGCCCAAGCATCGCAGGCGTCGGCTTCGGCGCAAGGTGCCGTCGTCGGCTACCCGGTTCAGACGCAGACCAACTCTGCGGCCGTTCAAACCGCGAAGGCATCCCTGCAGAACGCCCAGCTCGTCTACAATCAAAACAAACAACTCTACAAACAAGGCTACGTCTCGGAGACGCAGCTCCAGCAGTCTCAGGCAAACTACGTCCAGGCGCAACAGACCTACGACAACGCCGTCGTCGGACTTCGAAATAACGCGGTCAGCTATCAAAACGTCAAGGCGCAGCAGGCGTCGGCGCAGGCCGCTTCGGCGCAGGCGCACGTTCTGAGCACGCAGCTTTCCCAGACCTACCTTTATTCACCCTACGACGCGGTGGTCGCGAACCGGCTCCTCGACCCCGGCGCCTATGCCTCGCCGTCGCAGCCGGTGCTGCAGGTCGCCCGGATCGACCGCGTCTGGATCAACGTCAACGTTCCGGACGAATATCTTTCGTACGTCCACTCGGGGAATACCGTGACCTTTACGTCTTCATCGCTTCCGGGGCGGCGCTTTACGGGGCCGATCGAAACCGTCAACGCGGTCCCGACCTCCGGCACGCTCTCCTACCTCGCCCGGCTCGAACTGCAGAATCCCGGCTACGCTCTGCGAGGCGGCATGCTCGTGACGGTCCGGGTGACGAAACAAAAAGCGGCCAACGCGATCGTGGTTCCGCGCGGCGCCGTCGCCCAGACGCCGGCCGGCGGCAGCGTCGTGTACATCGTTTCCAACGGTAAGGCGCAGGCCGTCCCCGTTCGGGTCGGGGTCGAGACCGACACCCTTTCGCAGGTGATCTCACCGCAAATTCAACAGGGCACGATGGTGATCACGACGCGGCCCGACGCACTCAAAGACGGCAGCGCCGTCGCCGTCGCCAACGGCGCCGCGCCCGCCAACGCAAATCCAGGCGCGGTGCACTGAGCGTGAAGCAGCGTAGGTTTCGCGCGCGAGTGCTCGTCACCGCACTCGGGCTAGGCAGCCTTGTGACAGGCGTCGCCCTCGCGCAGAACGTCCCGAACTCGGGACAGATCGAAGGCGTTCCGGGCGTCGTCATGCCGTCGCCGCTTCCGGAGCCCACGATCAGTGGTTCGCCAATCCCCTATCCGGCCTACGGAACGCCTGCGCCCGACGTCGAGCGGCTGACGCCCAAGAAGGGCGTGCCCCAAGTGATCACGCTCACCGATGCCGTCCGCATCTCGGTCGCACTCTCGCCCGCATTCGCAAACGAGAACGCGCAGTGGGTGGCCATTCACGCGAAGTACACCTCCGAAAAGCAAGCCCTCTTCCCGGGCGTCAGCGGGACCGCGACGATGGGCAGGCAGTACAGCCGCGGCACGACGAGTTCGGGAAGTGCCGCGCAACCGACGACGATACCGAGCATCGGGCCCAGCACCGGTCCGAACCCGGACGCCGTTTTCGGACTCGCATCCCCCGCGCCGGTTTCGCGCGCGACGGTTACCAACGAAGCGGCGAGCATAACGATCACGCAGCTCATCTTTGACGGCGGCCGCACCATCGCGGCGATCCGCTCGGCGAAAGAGGCCGATATCGCCGGGCGCGCGACCCTGCTGCGCGACCTTCAGACCCTCGAACTCAACGTCGCAAACTCCTACTACACGGTGCTCGAAGATAACGCAACGGTGACGGCCGACGCACAGCTCGTTCGCGAGTTCGAAGTCAACGAAGCATCGGTCGCCGCGCAAATTCGTAACGGCGCAGCCGCCCGTTCGGACATCGCGGCAGCACAGTTTCAAACCGCGCAGGCCAAGGGCAATCTCGTCACCGCTCAAGGCACCGCCATCGGCGCGCAAGCGACGTTTGCTACCACGCTGGGTCTCGACGCCGATGCGATGGTCGTACCCAAGCAGCTCTCCGCCCAGCCGGCGGCACCGAATCCATCCTACGCCGTCTCCCTAAAGCGCGCGCTGATCATGCGTCCCGACTTCATCTCGGCTGCGTACAACGTCTCTTCGGCTCAAGAGAATCTGCGCTACGCGAAGCTCGCGCGGTTTCCGATTCTTTCCGCCGCTGCCAGCGACGGCGTTACCAGACAGTTCATCAACTGCTTTAGCGAACCGGGCTTGAACGGAAAGCAGTCCGCTTCGCTCTGCCCGGGCCAGGGAAGTTGGACCAACGATCAAACGATCGGCTTGCAGCTCAACGTGCCGATCTACGACCAGGGGCAGACGAACTACAACGTCGCGGTCGCAGCGTCGCAGCTCGATCAGGCGATCGCGAATCTCAACTCGACGAGACTCTCGGTCGAATCGAACGTTCGATCCGCGCTCGCGACGCTGATCTCGTCGCGCGCTTCGCTCGTGCAAGCGCGTTCGGAGCTGACCTCCGCGCAGGTCTCGCTCGATGCGACGCAAGCGCAGTATCGCGTCGGCGCGACGACGATCCTCAACGTCGTCACGGCCGAAGCGAACCTGACGACGGCGCAATCGGGTTACATTACCGCGCTCTACGGCGTCTATACGGCCGAAGAGAACTACTTGTACGCGATGGGCATGAGCGACGTCCAGCTATAGAGATATTCCAGCAACCATCTCCGACCCGGTGAACTCGGCGATCCTCGCGGTATCGGAGGATCGCCTTGCCGGTTTTCAGGCCGATCCGTTCGGCGAGATCGCTTCCCGCAGCCAAATCCCCGTCGCTACGGCGATCGAGCGAATCCGCGCGATGCTCGAGGCCGGCACGATCCGGCGCGTGCGTCAGACGATGCTCGCGACCAGCCTCGCGCGCGGCGCGCTCTGTGCCTGGGAGGTCGCGCCGGCGGAGCTGGACGCGGCCTTTGACTATCTCTTTCGAGAAGACCCGTTTTCGGGACACGTCGTCATCCGTACGACCGATGCGGTCTCTGCCGGCAGCGCCTATCGGTTGTGGACCACGCTCAAAGTTCCGCAAGGCTATTCGCTGGCAAAGCACGCGGAGTGGCTGTGCCAACAGATCGGCGCGCGGCGCGTCAAGCTCATGCCGGCAAAGATGTTGTTCGCGTTGGGCGTCGGACACGTCCGGCGGCGCGGACTCGAACCGGGCGCACGCGCCGGCGAACCGGCAAAGCCGATCGATACCGCGATCGTCGAGCTCTCAGAGATCCAGTGGCGAGTGCTGATCGCGCTCAAGCGGGAGTTTCGCGCCGACGAGTTGGTGCGCGATCTGTGGAGCGCCCGCGCTCGCGAAGCCGGCGTCGACCTGGAGACGTTTTTGGAGATTGCGCGCGAACTTCAGGCCCGGGGCGTCGTCGGCCGATTTTCGACGTTCCTCGAACACGTCAAGGCGACGGCCGGAAACGAACGCGCGACCCGGTACAACGCGCTCTTTCACTGGGCCGTTCCCCGCGGCATGGAAGAACGCGCGGGATGCGAGGTCGGGCGTCACTACGTCATTACCCACGCGTACTGGCGCGAGGGAGGCCCTGAGTTTCACGACGTCAACGTCATGGCCGTCGCGCACGGCATGGAGAAACCGGTCGTTCTGGCGCACAAGGCAGCCATCGACGAGCACCTGCGCGAGGCCGGCATCCCGTTCTCGTACACCAACGTTTTTTGGGGGGGCCGCAGCGAGATCAAACCGTCGGAGATCGCGCCCAGCGCCTATCGCGAGTTTTGCAATCTCCGCGGGATCGACCCCGAAACGATGCAAACCGGACCGGATGAAGAAAAGGCGTCAGCATGAACTTCAGGGCCGTTTGCATGCTCGGAGCGCTAGCCGCCGGGGGACTCGCCGCGTGTAGTAAAGTCTCCGGTGGGGCCGGGGGCGCCGTCAGCAATGGCTGGACTCAGCCGGGGGTGTTGCGGTGGACCGAGTTCGCCGACCCTAAGAACCTCAATCCCGCGCTCAACTCAGGTTCGCCGACCCTCGATCTTTCAATGTTCATCTACTCGTGGACGATCCGCTACGATCAGAACGCCCATCCAGTGCCCGATGCACTGCGCGAGATACCGACGATTGCAAACGGCGACGTCAGCAAAGATGGGCTTACGCTCAAGTACAAGCTTCGCCCCAACATCAAGTGGCAAGACGGCGTCGCCCTTACCTGCAGCGATCTCAAGTTCAGCTGGCAGGTCGTCATGAACACCCACAACAACGTGGTGACGACCGACGGCTTCAAGGACATCGGCAGCGTCGACTGCAGCGATCCGCTGGTCGCAGTCGTTCATATGAAGAAACTCTACGCTCCCTTCTTGCAGCAGCTGTGGAGCGTCAACGGCAACATGCCGATCCTTCCCGCGCACATCCTTGCGAAATACAACGACGACAAGGGATCGTTTAATACCGCTCCCTACAACGCTTTGCCGATCGGGAGCGGTCCCTTCAAGGTCGTTGCCTGGCATCGCGGGCAGGACGTCGAGTTGACGGCAAATCCCGACTTCTATCTCGGCGCTCCGAAACTCAAGAAAGTCATCTATAAGATCCTGCCCGACGAGAACACCGCGGTCACGCAGCTGCAGACGCACGAGCTCGATCTGCTGGCGCTGGGAACGGGATTAAAGTGGCCGGAGTATGCGGCGCTGGCGGCCGATCCGCGCAACGGCCTAGTGGCCGAGCGCGTCGACGCCTTTTCGTGGTCGCACGTGGACTTCAACCTTTCCCATCCGATCGTTTCCGACGTTCAAGTGCGTAGGGCGATCGCCGATGCGACCGATCGCAGCGAGATCATCAACAAGGTGCAGCACGGTTCGGGAATCCCCGCGGATACCGATCAGCAGCCGCACTATTCGTGGGCGACCACGACCGACGTGACCCACTATCCGTTCGATCCGGCCAAGGCAAAGGCGCTGCTCGATGCCGACGGATGGAAGGCCGGTCCGGACGGCATCCGCGTGAAGGACGGCCAGCGGCTCGAGTTTACGCTGAGCACGCAGACCGAATCGTCGAGCGGGAAAGCGACCGAGACGGTGCTCCAACGACAGTGGCGCGACGTCGGCATCCAAGCCGACATCAAGAACTATCCGAGCAGCCAGTTTTTCGACAACTCAACCAACGGAATTATCCAAGGCGGACACTACGACGTAGCCCTCTTCGGCTGGCTTGGCGCCGCCGATCCCGACGATAGCGCAATCTACTCGGGCGATAACCTCGCGCCCAAGGGTCAGAACGGGATGCTTTGGAACAACGCGCAGGCGACGGCAGCGATGAACGACGCGCTCAAGACGATCGATCAAGCGCGGCGCAAACGCGACTACATTATCGTGCAGCAGCAGTTAACGCGCGACGTTCCCACGATCATCCTGTACTTCAACCGCCTTCCGTACGTGTACAATAAAGACCTCAAAGGTTTCCAACCTTCTCCCGTCATCTCGGCGTTTTGGGATCCCTGGAACTACTCGATCTAGGTACTTGCTAAGAGGAGCTCAGCCAACATGAATCTCCGGTTTCTTTACGTGGCGGCCCTGGCCGGCGTCCTGGCGGGGACGTGCGCGTGCACGAAGACGAGCGGCGGCGCGATCGGTGGACGCGCCAACTCGTGGACGCAACCGCACGTCTGGCGCTTCGCCGATGCCGGAGACGTCAACACGCTCAACCCGCATCTCGGACAGTTCACCTCGATCGGGTATTTGTCGTCCATGACGCAGGCGTACCTCATCAAGTGGGACGAGCACAACCGGCCCTATCCGGAACTGGCAACCGAGATTCCGACGCAGGCCAACGGCGGCGTGAGCAAAGACGGATTGACCGTTACCTATCACATTCGCAAAGGCGTGAAGTGGTCCGACGGAGCGCCGTTTAATGCCGACGACGTCGTGTTCTCGACCAAGGTCGTGCTCAACCCGGCCAACAACGAAGTCGGCCGGCTCGGGTGGGATCAGATCGTGAAGACCGACGAGCCCGACAAGTACACCGTCGTCTACCACATGAAAAAGCCGTACTCGCCGTTCGTCGAGACGTTCTTTTCGACCGCGGGCGCGAATCCCGACATCTTGCCCAAGCATTTGCTCGCGCAGTATCCGAACATCAATCACGTCGCTTACAACTCTCTGCCGATCGGCATCGGCCCCTTCAAGTACCAGCGCTGGGACCGCGCGCAGCAGATCGTCCTCGTTCCCAATCCCCTCTACTGGCGCGGCCAGCCCAAGCTCAAAGAGATCGTCTACAAGATCGTTCCCGATCGTAACACCGTGCTCGCGCAGCTCGAGTCCAAGGAGATCGACATGTGGGATCTCGTTCCGGGCGCGTACCTCTCCCGGGTGCAGGAGGTACAAGGAGTCTCCGTCCAGCGCCAGCCCAGCTACTTCTTCAATCACCTCGATTTCAATACGACTCGCGCGACGGTGGGAGACCCGATCGTGCGCGAGGCGCTGCGCATGGCGATCGACCGCAAGACGCTCATCGACAAGATCGGACGCGGCGTGGGCATCCTCCAAGAGGTGACCACCCCGAAGACTGCGCCCTACTACGTTGCTTCGATTCCACCGGTTCCATTCGATATCGCCAAGGCCAACGCGCTGCTCGACAAGGACGGGTGGGTACGCGGTTCTGACGGCATTCGCCAAAAGAAGGGTGCGAAGCTGGCGCTCGATTTCGCGACGACCGCGGGCACTCCGGATTCAGACGATGAGATCGAACTGATTCGTTCTACGTGGAAGCAGATAGGGGTGGACATCACCGTGCGACACTACCCGCCGGCGCTGATGTTCGCACCGCTCCAGTCGGGGGGAATCGTCTACTCGAATAAGTGGGACGTGATCATCTTCGCGTGGCTCAACGACGCGATCGGCGACATGTCGCCGCTCTATTCATGCCGTTCGATCCCGCCCAACGGACAGAACAACCTCCACTGGTGCAATCAGCGAGCGCAGGGCGCGATGGACGCGCTCTTCACGCACTTCGATCAGACGCAGCGAAACGGCGACGTGCTGACCGTCGAGCAGGAGCTCGTCAAAGACATTCCCACGATCGTGCTGTCGCTGCGCGAGGATATCTTCGCTTACAACAGCGACCTAAAGAACTTCCATCCCAACGCGATCACGCCGTTCGACAACGTCATGAACATCGATATATAGCGTAGGCCAAGAGCGCGCAGCCCGCCAACGGCAGCGTCCGCAGGAAGGCCCACGCCGGAGCGACCGCGAGCAAACCGTTCGCGCGCTGTTCGGCGAGCCAGACCGCGGCGGCGCTTGCGTGCGGCGGGGCGTGATAGAGGCCGAGGCCATCGGGCCAGACTGGCGCCGGATGAAGCGCGGCGATCCACGCCGCGACGGCGAAGAGCGCGGCAATCGGCAGAATGGCGCGCGTAGCCCGCGACTCGCCGGCCGGAGCGAGTGCTGCAAATGCCGCGGCCGCGGCTAAGGCGAGCAACGCGGTCTGCACGATTCCCGAAGGTCGCTGTGCTAGACCGAGCCAGTCGATGCAGACCAGAAGCGTTCCAACAAACGCGATGATGCGTTTCGCTCCGCGCGTTTGCAGCGCGCACCAAAGGGCGGCTGCGTACGCGACGAGGAGGTCGTGCTCGTGCACGAAGGCGGCTGCAAAGGGCACGAGCGCGGAGCAGCCGGCAAAGCGCGCAAACGAATCGCGTACGCGAGCAACCAGCGCGACGCCGGCTGCAACGGCGGCGATCGCGGCCGCGATACCGAGCGCCCACGCGGCGTTGGCCGGCAAGCCGAACCCGTACGCGACGGCCGCCGGCGTTATCTGAATTGCCGCGAAGCGCTCCGCCGCGCCGTGCGCGACGGCCGCGATCGCGTAACGGCGGGGCCAGTCCAAACCCAAGGCGAGGGCTCCCAAGCCGTACGCGACGGCCAATCCGGCAATCATCGCGAGAGTTGCCCGAGTTCGCCCCAGTTGCGAGGCGAGACCGAGCGCGACGTTGGGCTGCGCGACGGCGACGACGGCCGCCGCCGCAGCGGCTAGGAGCGAACGATCGACCACGACGACGAAGAGCGTTGCCGCAGCGAAGGAGAGCAACGCGACTTGCCCGAGCGCGAGGTCGCTGGTGATCGGCCCGCACGCGATCGCCAGCGCCGCCGCCGCGAGAAATGAGGCCGGTGCAACGCGCTGCCCGCATCCTCGCAACGCACTAACGATAAGCGCGACCAGCGCGACGGCGAGCAGCGCACACCAGAGTACGGCTGCAACCGCGTACGGCATGCGTGCAAACTGACGCCACGCCAACAGCGCCGGCGGGGGGCCGATGAAGGGAAGCAACTCGTCCCGGCGGCGGTCGACGCCTGGGACGCTGCTTTCCGCCTTCCAGATGCGCCGAGAATAGGCGTCCGCTCCGGCGTTGGCCGTAACGCCGGCGGACCAGTATGCTTCAAAGTCGCGTGCGACGGGTCCGGGCGTTGCGGCGGGACGGGCCGCGAACAGCGCGATCGCGATCGCAGCGTAGGCGAGCGCGAGAAATCGCAGCGCTACCAAATCGTCCCCGCAGAGCCGGGCGTCGCGATCGCGTGCGCTTGCCCCATAACGACCAGCAAGCCCAACAGCGTGGCGAGATACCACACGCTGACGCGACCGCGCGCGGCGAATGTCATGCGCGCGGCCCGCGGGTCGACGTGTCCCCGCCACGCGGCGATCATGGCCGGCAGGCCGAGCACACCGATGATGACGATGAACAGCAGCGGGATGTGCCAGAGGACGGCAAGCGCGATGAAGATTGCAAAGCCGACGATCCACAGCGGTGGCCAGAGAGCGCCGATGACTCGACCGCCATCGAACGGCGGAGTCGGAATCATGTTGAAGAGGTTTAAAAACGCAGAGAGATCGGCGCACGCGTACCAAAAGCGATCTTGCGTCGCAGTTCCGATCGCGTAACACGCGGCTGCGAGGCCAAGGCCGGTCAGCGGGCCGGCCAGCGCGATGTAGGCGTCGTGCTCCAGATCCTCGGGCGGAGCTCCGGCGGTAAAGGCGCCGAGCAGGGGAACGAACGAGGGCAGCCGCGCCGGTAATCCATAGGCACGAAAAGCAAAGTAGTGACCCAGCTCGTGCGCGAGCAGCAGCAGCATGATGACGATCGCGAACTTCCAACCGAAGATGACGACGTAGATCCAGAGCGACAGCAAAAACGTCCAGCTTATTGCAAAGAACTTCGCGCCAAAGAAAAGCAGGAACTTAAACTTCAGGATAAATGCGAGCAGCGCGGCGGCGAGCGCGCCGAGGCCGCCTTGATTGGCTTTGCGCACGGGCTTTTGCGGTTCTTCGGGCGGCCCGGACGGGGAGGGCGGGGGCAGGTATTCCACCGGGCGTTCTTCAACCGCGCCACGTGGCGACCATCGTGATCGTCGGCGGAGGCTTCGCGGGAGTCGCCGTGGCGCGGCGCCTCGAGCGCCGTTTGCGCCCGGGCGAGGCCGAGATCGTCCTGATCAGCCGCGAGAACTACTCGCTCTTCACGCCGATGGTGCCGGAAGTTACCTCGGGCGAGCTCGAGGTACGCCACGTGGTTACCCCGATCCGCGCGCAGCTGAATCGAACGCAGTTCGTTCTCGCCGACGTCGACGAGTTCGACGTGGATCGGCAAACGGTGACCTACCATCACGTGCTTACCGGCGAGCCCCACGTGCAGCATTACGACCAGCTCGTACTCGCGCTCGGGTCGTCGACCTCGACCTTCGGCTTGCCGGGCGTTGCCGAAAATACGTGGTCGCTCAAGACCCTCGAAGACGCCGACGCGCTGCGCAACCATCTAGTGATGCTGCTCGAGCTTGCCGATACGATTGACGATCGCTCGCAGCGCGCGCGGCTGCTGACGATGGTCGTGGTCGGGGGCGGATTTACCGGTGTCGAAACGGCCGGGGAAGTGAACGAACTCTTTCGCAGCGTGCTGCGTTTCTACAAGCGGCTGAGCTTCGCCGAAGTGAAGATGATCCTCGTCGAGGCCGGCCCGGTGTTGCTGGCGGGATTACCACCCAAGATGGGCGAGTACTCGCAGCGCATTTTGCAGCGCCGCGGCATCGAGGTGATCCTTGGCGACGGCGTCGCGGCGGCCGGCGCGCACGGGCTGACGCTGCAAAGCGGGCGGCACATCGAAAGCGAGACGATCGTATGGAGCGCCGGCGTCAAGCCGTCGCCATCGATCGCGAAGACTTCCTTGCCAGCGACCCGGCGCGGAGCGGTAGAAACGACCAGAGAGATGCGCGTCGTATCGGCCGCCTCGGTTTGGGCGCTCGGCGATTGCGCGGCAATACCCGACGGGCACGGAGGCCTCTTTCCGATGACGGCGCAGCACGCAATTCGAGAAGGTCCCTGGCTCGCCGACAACATCGTCGCCGCGCTGCGCGGGGAAGCGACGAAGCCCTTTAGCTACCGGTCGCTGGGGATGATGGCGGCACTGGGCGGGCGTAAGGCGGTCGCGCAGCTTCCGGGCGACGTCGTGATCACCGGATTTCTCGCATGGTTCTTTTGGCGGACGTACTACCTCTTGCGGCTGCCGGGGCTCGATCGTAAGCTGCGCGTCGCCTTCGACTGGACGCTCGAACTGCTCTTTCCCCGCGATACCGCGGAGCTGCGTTTCGGCGAACGCGAACGCTCCGGACGGCGCGAAGAGATACCCCGCCGCTCGTAGAACCGCCAATAGATGCTGCACGAGCCGATCGAGCACCTGATTCGCGATCCAAAGGAGTTTACGCGCGAGGTCGCATTCCCCGCCGCAAGCGAGATTCGCATCTACGATGAAACGCTGCGCGACGGCGAGCAGATGCCCGGCGTGTGTTACACGCCGCCTCAGAAACTCGAAATTGCAAAAGAGCTGGCGAGCATCGGCGTGCACGTCATGAGCGTCGGCTTTCCCGCAGCTTCGGCCGGCGACCGGCGAACGCTACAGCTCGTAATGGAGGCGAAGCGGCGCGGCGAGCTCGGAGACGTCGAGATCGTCGTCATGTGCCGCAGCAACCGCAACGACATTGACGTCACCGTCAAGACGCTGCGGGACGCCGGCGTCGAGCCGCGTGAAGTGACGTTCTTCATCTTTACGAGCGGCAGCGATCTTCACTTAAAGTACAAAATTGGCAAGACGCTGCTCCGTTACGAAGGGCGCGACGAAGCGAATTGGCAGGAGCTGCCGCTGTCGTTCTACCGCGAAGCGAACATTCGCCTGCAGTGCGATGCGATCGCGCACGCGCGAGAGTGCGGTGTCGAACGTGTCGAGTTCGGCGCCGAGGACGGGAGCCGCGGCGACGTCGAGTACTTCATCGAATACTTCAACGCCGGACTCGCCGCCGGCGGAACGCGCCCGGCGTGGCCCGACACCGTCGGCACGCTGACCCCCGAGGCGACGCGCTGGTACTGCTCGCGTATCGTAGCGGGCTTGCCGCCGGGCCTACCGATCGTGGCGCACCTGCACAACGATTACGGCCTCGGCACGATCAACGCGATCGCGGCGGTTTCGAGCGGCTTCAAGGTCGTGTCGGTAACTGCCAACGGCTACGGCGAGCGCGCCGGCAACGTCAAGCTGCACGAGTTCGTGGTCGCCCTGCGGGTGCTGTACGGCATCGAGTTGCCGGGTTTCAAATACAACAAGCTCCGCGAACTGGCGCGCTTCATGGAGCGCATGAGCGGCGTCCCCTTACAGCAGCACGAGCCGATCGTCGGCGCGAAAGTGTTCGCGCACGAGTCGGGCATTCACACGCAAGCGATGCTCATCGATCACCGCATGTACGAGGCCGTTCCCAAGGAACTGGTGGGCGGGCGAATTGAGTGGGTTTTCGGTAAACACACCGGCGCCGCGCTCGTTGAGGATACCCTCCGGCGTAATGCGGACCGGCTGGCGAGCGCCGGCGTCGAATCGAGCTCCGAACTCGCGCATCGCGTCACCGACGAGGTCAAGCGCTTGCGCGAGGAGCGCGCTGCGTCGAGCAAGAGCGAGGAGACGATCGAACTCTACGACGCGGCTATGCGGAGACTGTCGTTGAGCGAAGCCGATGTCGTGGATATCGCGATCGCGCTCGGCACCCCTGCGAAAGCGTCGTAACGCCGCGTGTCAACCCCGTGTCACCCCGTGTCACCCTGAGCCTGTCGAAGGGTCGAAGGGTCGAAGGGCCGCGCGCGTGTCACCCTGAGCCTGTCGAAGGGTCGACGGGCCGCGCGTATGTCACCCTGAGCCTGTCGAAGGGTGAGCCTGTCGAAGGGTGAGCCTGTCGAAGGGGACGCTTGATGTTCGATCGCCCCGTGCCCGAGCCGGCTTAATTGGCGCGCCGGCGATACACGGATACGGCAAGAGAGCCGGAGAAGCAACGTTGGGATGAAAAGCGTATCGATCGTCGCGATCGCGATTTTGTGCGCGATCTGCGCTCCTTGCGGAGCATCCTCGCTTCCACCGACCGATTCGACGTTGCTTCCGATGAGTTCGGTACTAGACCTCGGCGCCGTCCGGTCGATCTTTCCGGCGGTGACGCGGATGGCCGAGACCGGCGCGGACGCGACCGCCCAGGGGAGCCCGGCGGCGACGCGCAGCGTCTTCTACGAGAATGACGGCGGATCGAAACGAGTGACGCTCACCGTCGACCGCTACGGCGATGCGGCAGGCGCCGCCTCCGCCTTCGAGCTTGCACTGAAGAAGAGCAAGGTTCCGGGATTCAAACCGCTCAAAGTGCCGAATCTCGGCGCGCGGACCTTCGGCGGTACCGTTACGATGAAGGGCGTGACGCACGTCGGACTCGGGGTGCTTGACGGCAACTTCGTCGTCGGCGCAACGCTCGCCGGTTTCGACGCGTCGTCCGCAAACGTGTCCCGGTTCGTCTCGCTAAGCCGGGCGCAGGCGGCGCTATCTAAGCCTTAATCAGCTCGATCCGGTTGCCGAAGGGATCGGGGCGACGTAGCAATGCTCGCGGCCTTCGACGAGATGTGCATCAAGTACGATGCTAAATGGCGGCGACGATTCGTTAATGCTGAGCCCAGGACCAGGCGGACATCAGCCAGCCCTTCGCGGTTTTTGCCAGGACGACCGTAAAGACCGAACCCGATTCTTTGACCGGCTTGCCCTTCATGTTGTAGCGCAGAGACGCCGGAACGACGACGTAGGCGCGATCGCCGCTGATGCTATCGTGCCACGGCGTGCCCAGGACGACCGTTGCGTTGCTGATATCGCTGGCTTTGTTCGCGGCCAAAAGTGCGGCAGCCCAGTCGTTACAGGCATTCGTGCCCGACCACGAGTGCGGCGGAAAGTCGTCGATAACGGTGGCCGGCGACGTGCAGAGTGCGGCGAAGCCTTTGAGGTCGCCGTGGTTGAACGCCGCAATGGCTTTCGTGACCGTCGCCAGTGCATCGCTAGAATCGGACGCGGCACCGGACAGCGGTGCGCAAAAACAGGCAGCGGAGACGACAAATGCCGCGGCGGTCAGCGTGAAAGACTTCATGCGTCATTCTTTGGGAACCACGTGCCGTACGCCTGGTAACGGCTTAGGCTTGCGAGCCCAGGCGCCAACTGGCCACGAAGGCTTTGAAGACGACGGGATAATCATCGTGTGCGAAGCGGACATGGCGCGAGCCCGTTCGTTCGAATCCTGGAATCGTCGCGACTAAATGCGCTTGCGCCGCGGTTACGAGCGTGACGTCGAGAACGAGCGGCGGCTCGAAGCGGAAAGGCTGCGCTGCGCCGCGCTCACGTATCGCCGACTCGGCCTCGGCGGCGATCGCGCGCCGCGCCGCCGCCGGCATCATCGAATCGGCGGCGAAGTTCCCAATAGATTCTTTGACAACCACGCCCCGTACCCACGGCATCTGCGCGCGAACCCCGTCGACGGTCGTGCGGTCGCCGGTGACGAGAAGGACCGGCACGCCGTAATAGCCGAGCAGCCCGGCATTGATCGTCGCTTCGCTGCAGCGCACGCCGTTGAGGTGGACTTCGTAGATCACCGACGGCGTGTAGGTGTGGCAGAGGACCGCGTCGGCATCGCCGGCACCCCCGTGGTACCCGATGAAGAACGCACCATCGAAACCGCCGCCGGCGTCCTGCACCATCGAAAATGGCTTGCGATTGCCGAAGATCACGCGCACGTCGGGCGGCAGCTCGTCGAGCAGCAAGTTGCGCATCGGGCCGTGCGAGTCGTTGACGAGGACGTCGCCCGCCCCGCCCGCGCGAGCCCCGGCGATCGCGGCGCTCACTTCGGCCGTATAGAGGCGTCGGTAGATCTCGTATTCGGGGTGGGGCGTACGCGCGTCGACTTGCTGCCACGAGGATACCCCCGCGACGCCCTCCATATCGCTCGAAATGTAGAGTCTGCGCCCGCTTCCCGGCGCCGAAGCGGTCATGCCGGCAGGTCGGCGGCGGCCGCGATGCGCGTGGCCGCGAGAAACGCGCGCGCAAGCGTCGGGTAATCGTTGCTCGTAAAGCGCACGGCGCGCCCGCCGATGCGCTCGAAGCCGGGGAGTAACTCGATGAAGTCGGCGTGCGCGACCTCGAGCGTCTCGATCGTCAGTTCGAAGGGCGCTGCGAACGTAAAGGGCTGCGCGCGATCGATCCGGCCGATCGCCTCGCTCGCGCCCGCGCGAATCGCCGCGCGCGCCGCCTCCGGCGTCAGCGTGTTGACCGCAAAGTAGCCGATCGCGTCTTTGACGACGACGCCGACCGCCCACGGCATCACCGCCAGCGTCTCCTCGACGATCGTGCGATCTCCGGTGATCAGCACCACGGGAACTCCGTAGCTGCCCGCCAGCGCCGCATTCATCAGTGCCTCGCTGCAGCGCGTCCCGTTGACGCTCACCGAGTAGACGCTGGTCGACGTCGTGTGCGCGAGCGTGGCGGCGTCGCCCGCCTTGGCGTGATAACCGGTAAAGAAAACCGCTGTGGCTCCCCGCTCGATGCCCTCCATCATGCTCCACGGTTTGGGCGCGCCGGAAACGACCCGCAGGTCATCATCGCCGGGAAGCTCGTCGAGCAGCAGGTTGCGCATGGACCAGTGCGAGTCGTTGACGAGTACCGTCCGCGCCCCGGCGTCGCGGGCACCCTCGATGGCCGCCCGCACCTCGCGCGTCATGTAACGGCGGTAGACGGGATACTCGTGCGTGTCGTTTGGATCGCACTGCTGCCACGAGGAAATGCCCGCGGTGCCCTCCATGTCGCACGAGATATAGATCTTCACTGGCGCAACGCATCCCGCGCTTGCGCGAGGCCCGTCTGCGCCGCGACGTTATGCGGATTCGCTCGAAGGGCTCGTTGGTAGAGCGGAATCGCCTGTTCGAAGTGATTCGACGCGAGGTACATGTCGGCCAGCTGCGTGAGCGCGACGTCGTCGTCGGGATGGGCGGCGATGCGCGCTCGCAGCGTACGCAGCTGCGCGACGACGGGGGCCGGCGGTCCGCCTTCGACGGCGTTCTGGGAGCCCTGCGACTGCATCTGTCCGCTGCTTGGCGATTTGACTGCTTTGCCGAAGACCGATCCGGAGACCCCAAATCCATCGGCGACGAGATAGGCCATCAGGCAGAGAAAGACAACCGCGAACCCGACGACGATCGGCAGGTAAATCCGAGGCGGAAGCCCTCCGGACGCGTTGCGCTGCTGCACGAAGAGTCGGTTGGACGCATCGCGAAAAACTCTTGCGTGCTCCCGTCAGAGGCCGACCTCCAGCTTACGTTCGCGCGCCTGAACTATCGGCACTTCAACGGCGAAGTACCCGACTGCCGGATTCGCTACAACGAACGCTTCTCCAACTCGGCCGGTCGCATCAGCTACACCGCGCCGCCTCTACTGATCGAGCTTTCGCCCAAGCACTTTCGCAGCAGCCCCGAGGCGCTGGAAGAGACGCTGCTGCACGAGATGGTGCACGCGTGGTGCTTCGCAAAGTTCAAGGAGACGGGCCACGGAGCGCGCTTCAAACGCAAACTGCGCGAGTGCGGCTTATCCTCGATCTATCACGATCTCGGTAACGTTCGTCCGCTGCGAGAATCCGCCAAGCGCTACCTCCTGCGGTGCGAGGCGTGCGGCCTCGAAACGCTGCGGCGCAACCGCCCGAGCAAGCCGTCGAGTTGCGGACGCTGCAACAAACGTCGCTTCGATCCGCGCTATCCGTTGACGATCTACGAAATCGTCGAGATGAAGGCGACCGGAACGACGCTCGAACTGCGCAAAGCCGCGCGGAAAGGCCGCGACTGACGCCGAAAGTGCTCGACGCTATGACGACAAAAATCGCAAACGGACAGGCTACCCGCAACGAAAGCGACTCCATGGGAACGATCGCCGTTCCCGCCGACAAGTACTACGGCGCGCAATCGGCACGCTCGCTCGTGCATTTCGACATCGGTGAGGCTGCCTGGCCGCGCGACGTCATGCCGCGGGAAGTCGTACGGGCGATGGCGCTGTTGAAAAAGTCGGCGGCGCTGGTCAACCAGCAGCTCGGTAAGCTCGACGAGGAGCGGACGCGGCTGATCGTTGCGGCCGCCGATGAGGTTGTCGCCGGAAAACTCGACGTTCACTTTCCTCTACGCGTCTGGCAGACCGGTTCGGGAACCCAGACGAACATGAACGTCAACGAGGTTATCTCGAATCGCGCGATCGAGCTTGCCGGCGGCGAGATGGGCTCGAAAAAGCCGGTGCATCCTAACGATCACGTCAACATGTCGCAGTCGTCGAACGACACGTTTCCGACGGCGATGCACGTCGCGGGCGCGCAGGCAATGTCGCAGATGCTGCCGGCTGTGAAGGCCCTGCGCGATGCGCTCGACGTCAAGGCGCGCGAGTGGGCGCATATCGTCAAAGTTGGCCGCACGCATTTGCAAGATGCGACGCCGGTCACCCTCGGCCAGGAGTTTTCCGGATACGTCACGCAGCTCGATCGCGCGATCGCGGCCTGCAAGGAGGCATTGAACCCGCTCTACGATCTCGCGATCGGCGGTACGGCCGTCGGCACCGGCCTCAACGCGCATCCCGAGTTCGGCGAGCGCGTTGCCGCCAAGCTTGCCGAACTAACCGGGCTGCCGTTTCGCTCGCACCCCAATAAGTTCACGGCGCTTGCGTCGCACGACGACTTCGTCTTTGCGTCGGGCGCGCTAAAGATGCTGGCGGCGGCGCTGATGAAGATCGCCAACGACATCCGCTGGCTCTCCTCGGGGCCGCGAGCCGGCATCGGCGAGTTGATTCTTCCCGAGAACGAGCCGGGAAGCTCCATCATGCCGGGCAAAGTGAACCCCACGCAATCCGAGGCGATGACGATGGTCTGCGTTCAGGTCTTCGGAAACGATCTCGCGGTGAGTTTCGGCGCCTCACAGGGGAACTTCGAACTCAACGTCTTCAACCCGGTCATGATCTACAACTTTCTGCACTCGACGACGCTGCTGCGCGATGCGTGCACGATGTTTCGCGAGCACGCGGTCGAGGGTCTGGCCGCAAACGAGGAACAGATCAAGAAGTATCTCGACGAGTCGCTCATGGTCGTAACCGCGCTCTCGCCGCAGATCGGTTACGATAAAGCCGCGGAGATCGCCAAGAAGGCGCACCACGAGAAGACGACGCTCAAGAAGGCTGCGTTATCGCTGGGGCACGTCTCCGAAGCCGAGTACGATCGCATCGTCGTTCCCAAGGAGATGACCTCACCGCGCTAGCTCCGGTTAGAGTTGCCGCCAGACCAGCGTTACCGCGGCGGTGACCAGCGCCACCCCAACGACGATCAGGAGCTGCGGCGATTTCAAGCGCAGCGATAGGCGCGCGCCGACGGGTCCGCCCAGCAGGCCGCCCGCAACGAGCGGGACGACGTCGCGTCCGACGATGTCGTGCTGGACGATATGAGCGATCAGCCCGACGGGTGAGGTCAGCAAAATCGCAAAGTGTGAGGTCGCGCTGATCGCGTGCGCGGGCAGTTCGGAGAAGTAGAGAAAGGTCGGCACGAGAACGATGCCCCCGCCCAAACCGAAAAGGCTGGAAAAAATTCCGACGACGAAACCCAATCCGATGGCTGCGCGGTACGACATGCCTTTGATTGCCGAGACGCGGTGATGCTCGGGCCGCCCCGCAATCCGTCGTTCCGCGTTCCAGAACATATCGATCGCGACGCCGACGAGCAAGATCGCGAGAATCGTATCGAAGAGGCGAGGGGAAATGTGGACCGACGCAATCGCTCCGAGGATGCTGCCGGGTAGTCCGCCTGCCGCGATCAGCCAGCCGATTTTGAGGTGGACGCGCCGCTGCAGCAAGTACGTGAATGCGCCGCTTGCGCTGTTGGCGACGATCAGCACGAGTGAGGTGCCGGCAGCGTCGGCCGGCGAGAATCCCAGCGTGAGACGGAGGATCGGAACGAGCACGAAGCCGCCACCCAGCCCGACCATCGAGCCGAAGGTACTGGCGACGAAGGCCGCCGCAAAAAGTTCTAAGGCAAACGTCAGACGGCTGGGCCGTTAACTGGAGCGGCCGATGTAGCGACGGTCGCGGGTGTCGATGCGGATGAGATCGCCGGATTCGACGAAGAGCGGAACGTTAACGGTCGCGCCGGTCTCCAGCTTCGCTGGTTTGGTCGCATTTTGCGCCGTGTCGCCCTTGAAACCTGGATCCGTTTCGACGATCCTTAACTCAACGTGCGCCGGAAGATCGACGCCGATCGGGGTTCCGTCGTGAAACTGCATGTCGACCGCCATGCCGTCTTTGAGAAAATCGGCCGGGTCGCCGATGAGATCTCGCTGAAGCGTGACGTTTTCGAAACTCTCCTGATCCATGAAGTGATAGCCGTCGCCGTCGTTGTAGAGCATCTGCATCTGCCGGTTGTCGACTACGGCGCGCTCGAGCTTTTCGCCCGCGCGGAAGGTCCGTTCCAGGGTCGTTCCCGTCTTGACGTTCTTCAAGCGGGTGCGAACGAAAGCGGAGCCCTTGCCCGGCTTCACGTGCAGGAACTCGATGACGGTCCAGAGCTGGCCGTCTACGCTGATCGTGACGCCGTTGCGAAGATCGTTTGAGGAGATCATGAGGGGCTATCGTTTGGAAAGTTGAATCGCGCCTTCCTTTCCGGTGCGCAGGCGTTCGATGTTTTCCCGATGCTTCCACAGGATCAGCAGCGCAGCGAAGACGCCGTAGGCCGTCTCGGGGAGGGATCGCGTGAAGGCCCACAACGCAAAGGGCGCCAGGAGGCTGCCCAGCATCGAACCGACCGACGAATAGCGCGTGATCGCCGCGCCGGCGACCCATCCGGCTACCGCGACGATCCCCGCCGGCCACGAAAGCGCAAAGATCGCGCCGAACGCGGTGGCGACGCCCTTGCCGCCGCGCCAGTGCAGCCACGGCGAGTAGCAGTGGCCCAAGACCGATCCGGTCGCCGCGAGCGCCGCGAGGATCTCTTGGCCTGGCGGCAGGGGATCGAAATCCAGATGACCCCGGAAAAACCAGAGCGCGAAGAACGTCGGGAGAAACCCTTTGAGCGCGTCGAGAAGCAGCACGGCGACGGCGCCCACTTTGCCGAGAGCGCGCAAGGCGTTCATCGCCCCGATGTTGCCCGAACCGTGCGTTCGGATATCCGTCCGGAAGAACGCTTTTCCGATGAGGTATCCAAACGGAACCGACCCGATCAGAAAAGCAACGACGAAGGCGACAACCGGTAAAGCGATCAGAGTTGCGAGAAAGGCGCCTGCGACAGAATCGGAGAGGCCGATATCGCTCATTCGAAGCGATCTTCGCGCTCGCGCCGCGGCCGAAACTCCAGCGTCAGGGGCACCCCTTCGAAATCGAAGTGCGAGCGCAAGGCGTTTTCGAGAAAGCGCTTGTAGTGCGGCTGTACGAGATCGGGGTCGTTGCAGTGAAAGACGAAGAGCGGCGGGTGCGTCACCGGCTGCGATGCGTAGTAGATGCGCAGCGCTTTGCCTGAGGAGATCGCCGGCGGGTGGGCGAGGACGACGTCGCGGATCATCGCGTTGAGCTGCGACGTTACGATGCGCCGGTCCAAGTTCTCGGCGATCTTCTCTACCACGGGCATTAGCGAACCCAACCGCCGTTGCGTTTTCGCCGAGAGGAACGTCACCGGCGCGAAGGTTGCAAACGGCAGTGCGTCGTGCACGGCTCCGGTCAGATCGCTGCGGGTGTAGTCGCCGGCCTGCTCCCGCACGAGATCCCACTTATTGCCGACGACGATCAAGCCTTTGCGTTCTTCGATGGCGATGCCGGCCAGGCGACGTTCCTGCGCTTGAATCCCCACCATCGCATCGAAGACGAGCAGCGCGATGTCGCAGCGCGCGATTGCGTTGAGCGAACGCAGCGCGGCGTAGTACTCGATCGAACCGTGCGCCTTCGGCTTGCGGTGCACTCCGGCGGTATCGACGAGACGGAACGGGCGATCGTGCCAAAAGAACTGGGTATCGATTGCGTCGCGCGTCGTCCCAGGGGATTGCGATACCAGCGTCCGCTCTTCGCCCAGCAGCGCGTTGACCAGCGAGCTTTTTCCGACGTTGGGCCTGCCGATTACCGCCAGAGCGAGTTCGCCCTCGGTAGACGGGGAAGCGGATTCTTCGGGGATCAGTTCGACGATGCGGTCCAGCAAGTCGCCCGTACCCTCGCCGTGAATCGCCGAGACCGCGACCGGTTCGCCAAAACCCAGCCGCGAAAACTCCGCGTGCACGGCAGCCGATGCGTTGGCGGATTCGGCTTTGTTGGCGACGAGGACCATCGGCCGGCGCTTGCGGCGCAGGATGGCCGCGACATCTTCGTCGAGAGGGTGAAGGCCGGTCTGCGCGTCGACGACCATCACGACGACGCCGGCCTCTTCGGCGGCGGCCTCGGCCTGGCGGCGAGTCGCATCGGCGAACTCGGCCCCGTGCGCGACGTCAGCATCGGGATCGATCCCGGCGGTATCGACCAAACTGAAGATGCGCCCTCGCCAGTCACAGAGCGCGTAGAGGCGATCGCGCGTTACGCCTGGCGTATCCTCGACGATGGCCAAGCGACGGCCGATCAACCGATTGAAGAGCGCGCTCTTGCCGACGTTCGGGCGGCCGACGATTGCAACGGTAGCTGGGGCAAGCACGGCAGTTTCCTTTCTGACCGAGGGCGAACGAGACCCACGTGCCCCGGATCTATATCGAGACCTTCGGCTGCCAAATGAATGAGGCCGACTCTCGCCACATCGCCGAACGCGCCGTCGCCGCCGGCTACAGCGTCGCGACCGCGGCCGAAGAGGCCAACGTCGTCGTGCTCAATACCTGCACCGTCCGCGACAACGCGGAACGCCGGGCGTACGGGCGCATGAACCATCTCAACGCGCTCAAGCGCGTAGATCCCAGCCTGCGGCTGGTCGTCACCGGATGCCTCGCCGAACAGGATCGCGATCGGATGAAGCGGCTTGCGCCGCACGTCGACGCCATCTTCGGAACGCGCGAGTTGAGCGAACTCGGCGATCAGCTGGCGGCCTGGCAGCCGAGCTTCGACGACGTCGATTTCAGCGACGAACGGACCCTACTCGCACCGCTCGGCGGAACGGCCGACGGCGTCGAGGGAGCGTACACGCACTTGCGCGCGCAGGTGACCGTCCAGCGGGGCTGCTCCTACTATTGCACGTTTTGCATCGTGCCGCAGGTTCGCGGACGTTTCGACCACCGGCCGGCGGCGGACATCATCGCCGAGACGCAGGCGCGCGTCGCGCAGGGCGCCCGCGAGATCGTGCTCGTCGGGCAGACGGTCAACGCGTGGAACGATCCGGCCACCAATGAAGACTTCGGCGATCTCTGCCGCCGGCTCGTTTTACTCACCGGGGTGGAACGTTTAAGTTTTATCTCGCCGCACCCCAAGGATTTCACCGAAAAAATCCTCGACGATTTGGCGGCGATACCGCAGCTCAATCCGCGGATCCATCTGCCGTTGCAGTCGGCCAGCGATGCGATGCTGCGGCGGATGAACCGCAAATACTCGCTCGATCGTTTCGAGCAGATCGTCGCGAGCATTCGCCGGCGGATCCCGGAGTGTGCCATTACGACCGATCTCATCGTCGGCTTCCCCGGTGAGAGTGAATCCGATTTCGCCGAGACCCTCGCTTACGTGCAACGCGGCATCTTTGCCAACGCCTTTACCTTCATCTACTCGATCCGGCGGGGTACCCCGGCGGCGCACTGGCCGCAAGTGCCGCGTGAGACCGCGCTCGAGCGCTTTACGCGTCTGCTCCACGCGCAGAACGAGGTCACACGCGCCTATCACGAACGCCACACCGGCACCAGGGTCCGCGCCTTGATCGCCGGCGATTCCAAGAAAGGCACCGATAAGGTGGCCGCCAAGACGCCGCACAACGTCACGATCGTCGCCCCCAAACCCGTGGACTATCCCTACGACGGGACGCCGTGGCTCGACGTTGCCGTCGAAAGCGCGCACGTCTGGGGGTGCGCCGGAACGATCGTCGGACGCGCGGAGCGCTGGAGCGATCGAGCGCTGCCGGTCACGCGTCCGTTGATCGACTTGGTGACAACGGCGTAGCAGGTGAACGCCCCGTTCTTACGCGCCCTCGGTCCCATCGCTGCACTCGCGCTGGGTGCCTGCGCGTTTGGCGCACCGAGCCTTCCCGCAAACAACGCCGCACCGGCGGTGCGACCTGCGCGCGCCGTACCGCCCGAGTTCGTCGGATTTTGGGAATCGTGGTCGGACACCGACCACGACGACGCGTTCTATCGCTTGCAAAGCGTGCCGGGCTCGGTTACGTCGGTCGACGTCGCCTTCAGCATCGCGGATAGCAACGCGATCTCGCCGCCACAGAATACGTATCCGCTGCGTCCGGGGGCTCGGCGTATCCACGCCCACGGCGGAAAGCTGCTGCTCTCGTTCGGCGGTTCGACCTCACCCTTTGCCATCACCGACGCAGGGCAGTTTGCCGCGAACCTGCAGAAGTACGTCAAGGCGAACCGTAAACTCTACGACGGTTTCGACTTCGATGACGAGGTTATTCCAACCAACGGACCCCAGCAACTCGCCGACGTGATCCTTGCGGTGCGCAAGGCGTTTCCCAACGCGATCGTTTCGTTTGACGCCTTTATAGACGGAGCCGACGCTCAACCCGGAAGCGGCCACCAGGGTGAGGACATTCCCGTGATCGAGCAGGCAGGCTCGGCGATCGACTACGTCAACGTCATGGCCTACGATCAGTACGGCTGGAAGCCGCCGGAGGATCCGAACTGCAGCTATGATGAGGGCTCGCCCGATGATTGCCGGCTCGACGTTCTCGCGCAGTTTGCTTCGATCCGGCAATCCGGCGGCGGAACGTTCCCGGCGAGCAAGGTCGTGCTGGGCTTGATGATCGGCGAGGCGGACGACGGTGCAGTCATCACGCCCAAAGATGCTTCGGGCTACGCGCGCGCGACGACGACTCTGGGCTATCGCGGGATCATGATCTGGGATCTCGATCGCGATAATCCCCAAGCGCCGCCCGGCGGCACGGGACATCCCAAGGGAACGTACGTCCGTACGATCGCGCACGCCTTGAATGCGAAAGGCCGCTCGCGCTGATCAAGTACTCGCCGATGCTCGAGCAGTACTTCGGAATGAAGGCCAGGCATCCGGAGGCCGTGCTGTTGTCGCGCGTCGGGGATTTTTACGAAGCGTACGGCGACGACGCAGAGACGATCGCGCGCGCGCTGCAGATCGCGCTCACGAGCAAAGAGGCCGGCGGCGGCCAGCGCGTGGCCATGGCCGGCGTTCCCCACCACGCGCTGAGCGGCTACCTTGCAAAGCTCGTCGCGCAGCGCTTTATCGTGGCGCTGGCCGAGCAGCTGGAAGCGCCCCAGCCCAATCGGCTCGTTCGACGCGACGTGGTCCGCTTGGTCACGCCCGGAACGCTGATCGAAGAGCAGCTGCTCGACGGCAAGCAAAACAACTACCTTGCGGCCGTCGCGATCGCGGGCGAAACGTTTGCGATCGCTTACGCCGACATTTCGACGAGCTATTCGGCTGCGACCGCGATTGCCGGCGAGAATGCCTACGAAGAACTGCTCGCGGAGTTGGCGCGGATCGCCCCCGCGGAGATCCTCGCCGACGTTCCGGGCGAGCTGCGCGGTGCGATTGCCGCGGCGGTTGAGAGTGCCGGTGCGCGCTTGGCAACCCCGGCGATCGGACTCGTCGAAGCGCGCGAGCGCCCGAACTTCGACGGCTTTTCGCTCGAGGAATCTGCGGCGATCCATCGCGCGCTCGACGCGCTCGCGGGGTTCGTCAAGCGCACGGGCGTCAGTAACGGCGGCCGCGGCCACGGCGAACCGGATCTCTACCGGCGACAAGAGTTTCTCGTCCTGGATCAGGCGACGCGCAAGCACCTCGAACTCACCCGCGCGCAGGGCCAGAACCCGCGCGCGACCCTGCTGGGAACGCTCGATCTCTGCGCGACCTCGATGGGCTCGCGGATGCTGGCTCGCTGGATTTTGGCGCCGCTGATCGAGCCCGCGGTTATCGCGGGGCGTCAAGATGCCGTCGCGGCGTTAGTCGAGCAGCACTCGCGGCGGGATTCGCTGCGCGAAATGCTTCGCGGGATCTTCGATCTCGAACGGATCTCGCAAAAGGTCCGGTACCGGCGGGCGAACCCGCGCGACCTTGCCTCGCTGCGGCGCACCCTCGAGATGATCGGCCCGCTGCGCAGCGCCGCGGTCGAGCCAATCGCGACGCTGCTCGCGGGCGTCGAGGATTTTGCCGAACTGCGTCGCGATCTCGAGCGGACGCTGGTCGACGATCCCCCGATGCAGATCGGCGACGGCGGGGTCGTGCGGCCGGAGGCCGATCCGGAGCTAGCCGAGTGCGTCGCGTTACGCGCCGACGCGCGCTCGCGACTCTCCGCGCTGGAACAACGCGAGCGGGAGCGCACCGGCATCAAAGGGCTGAAGATCAAGTACGCGAGCGCGTTCGGTTATGCGATCGAAGTTGCCAAGCACTATTCCGATGCGGTGCCGCCCGACTACGTACGCAAACAGACGTTGACGACCGGCGAGCGCTACATCACCCCCGAGCTCAAGGAGTTGGAGCTGGCGATCGCCACCGCCCAGTCGCGTCAAGAGAGGCTCGAGCGCCAACTCTTTGACGCGCTCGTCGAGCGTGTGGCCGCCGCCGCCGACGCGCTCTGCCGCGCTGCGTGTGCGATTGCCCAAGTCGACGCGCTCGCGGCGCTCGCGCAGGCCGCCGCCGAGCGGGGCTACGTGCGGCCCTCGTTTGTCGACGAGAGCGTCGTCTCGATTGAAGACGGGCGCCATCCGGTGATGGAGACGCTGCTCGCCGCAAGCTTCGTTCCCAACAACCTGCAGCTGCGGGCCGAGGAACATCGGTTCATTCTGCTGACGGGACCGAACATGGGCGGAAAGTCGACCTACCTTCGGCAGGCGGGCCTGCTGACGATCATGGCGCAGATCGGCTCCTTCGTCCCGGCAAAGCGCATGCGTTTGGGCGCGGTCGACCGCATCTTCACCCGCATCGGTGCCGGCGACGACCTCGCATCGGGGCAATCGACTTTTTACATGGAGATGGCCGAGGCGGCCAATATTCTCCGGCGCAGTACGTCGCGCTCGCTGTTGCTCATTGACGAAGTCGGGCGAGGCACGGGAACGCTCGACGGCCTGGCGATCGCACAAGCGATCTGCGAGTTTTTGCTCGGCTTGGAAAACCAGGCGCCGCTCGTGCTCTTTGCGACGCACTTTCACGAGCTCTGTTCGCTCGCCGATCACTGGGCGGTCGTCGCGAACTATCACATCACCGCGGTCGAAAATACCGCTCGCGGCGGCGCGCCGGTCTTTTCGCACCGCGTCCAGCCGGGAAGCTCGTCGCGTTCCTTCGGCATCGAGGTCGCCCGGATGGCGGGGCTGCCCGATGCGGTGATCGAGCGCGCTACCGAGATCGCCGACGCGCTTTCGGGCGATGCCGACATCGAGACGCGCGTGCCGCTGCGCAAACGGATCTCCAAGCGTCCGTTGCCCGAGCAGCAGCTGACGTTTCTCTAAGGCAAACGAACCTAACTTCCCAGGTTCGGGAAGACGAGTTGCGCCGTCGAGACGATCGTCAAAACGCCGACGACGACGGCCGTCGTCCAGGCGATCGCGTTGAAGAGGCGGTTGTTCGTCCACTTGCCCATCAGCTTCTTATTGTTGATCAATAAGAGCATCAAGATCAGCACGATCGGCAGCAGCATGCCGTTGAGGACTTGCGAATAGAAGATGATCGAGACGAGCGGAGCGCCCGGCGCGATCACGGCGCCGGCGCCGATGACGATCAGGGCGAGGTAGAAACCGTAGAAGACCGGCGCTTCGGATAAGCGATGGTCGACCCCGCGCTCGAAGCCGAACGCCTCGCAGACGTAGTAGGCGGTCGACAACGGAAGGATCGAAGCGGTGAAGACGGCCGCGTTGAGCAGTCCGAGGGCGAAAAGCAGCGCCGCGAACTTTCCGGCGAGTGGCGTGAGGGCTACGGCTACCGCGCCGACGTCGTTGGTCGCCAGCGGATGGGCTGCGTGAAGGTTGTGGACGTAGATCGTCGCCGCGCACGAGACGATGATGAAGTAGGCGATGACGTCGGTCCAAATGCCCCCGACGACGACGTCGAAACGCGAGTAGGCGTACTCCTCTTCGCGGACGCCCTTATCGACCACGGCGGCTTGAATGTAGAACTGCATCCATGGTGAGATCGTCGTGCCGATGATCGCGATGACCATCAGCAGGTACGCCTTAGAGGCTTGGAAGTGCGGAAAGATGGTTTGGTGGAGAACGTCGCCCCAGTGCGGACGCACGACCAGGGCGCTCACGATGTAGGAAATGTAGACGAAGCAGAAGACGAAGAAAACGCGTTCGATCGTTTTTGCCGAACCGCGCGTGACCGTGAGAAAAACGAAGACCGCTGCGCCGACGACGAGGGCGATCTTGAATCCCTCCGCGTCAGCGATGTGGAGGTAGCTTCCGAAGATCGGCGCGGAGGAGGCTACGCCGGCGAACTCGGCAGCGGTGTTCCCGATGTCGCCGAGCACGAAGAGCAGAAGGCACCAGAAGGCAACCTTGACGCCGAAGTTCTCACGGATGAGGTCGGCGAGGCCCTTGCCGGTGACGGCGCCCATGCGCGCGCACATCTCCTGCACGACGACCAGCGCGATGGTGACCGGAACGAGCAGCCAGAGCAGCGAGTAACCAAACTGCGCTCCCGCCGAGGAGTACGTGAAGATCCCGCCGACGTCGTTGTCGGCGTTCGCGGTGATCAAGCCCGGCCCCACCACTGACAGGAACATCAGCAGCGTTCGCCACGGGCTCGGACGCCGGGCCGGCGCGACCGGAGACTTCAACGAATCGTCCTTACCGACGATTGGAAAGCGATTCGCTGGGTTGACTCGCGCGCAGTCTCTTCATGGCACGTTCCTTCCGTTATTTCAAGCGAGCTGCGCCGGTCGAGCGGACGCAGCGGTAGCCAGACGGCTCGTGCGGAGCCGCCGGCGAGAACGAATACTCGGTCCGTCGTCCATGGCGCGGCCTCACCCCCTCTCTCAAATAAAAAAACTGTCGCTGCTCCTCGCAGGTCGACAGTTCGAGAAAGCTTACACGGCGTAGCCGCTCAATCTCCCTCAGTGTCGAGCTTTAGCACTGCACGACCTAGACCTTCGACAGCTTCCCGACCTCGACCACGTCATCCTCAGCTCAGCCATGTCATCCTGAGCTTGTCGAAGGACGAGCCTGTCGAAGGACGGCCGCATTAGATTCCGCCTTGATTCGGCGGGATCTGGTCACCCGTTGGGGTCTCTCGACCTTTCCGGGCAGCGGCATCTCTTCATGCAGACGCCTCACCTAACGAGGAATCCTTAACCAGGATACTCGCGACCTGCCCTTTGTCAACCCATGAGTGCGGCCGCGTTGACGCGAAACTGCGGGTGTGGCGGAGATACGCGAACTCGATTCGCTGACCATCGGACAGATCGCCGCGGGCGAGATCATCGAGCGTCCGGCGTCGGTCGTCAAAGAGCTAGTTGAGAATGCGGTCGACGCGCGGGCCACGCGTGTTTTGGTCAACATCGAGCGCGGCGGACTCGATCTGATCGAGGTCGTCGACGATGGAATCGGGATCCCGGCGGATCAGTTGCGCCTCGCAGTTACGCGTTACGCGACGAGCAAGCTCCATGCAGCAAGCGAACTCGAATCGATCGCGACGCTCGGATTCCGCGGCGAGGGGCTCGCTTCGATCGCCGCGGTCTCGGACCTCGAGCTGGTCGCCCGCGAGGGCGATGCGCGGATCGGAGCGCGCGTCGAGGCGGCGGGGGACCACGTCGGGCCGGTGGAGCCGGCGGCCGCTCCGGCCGGCACGCGGGTTCGCGTGCGAGCCCTCTTCGAACGCGTTCCGGTCCGGCGCGAATACCTTCGAAGTGCAAGCAGCGAGTTTAATCGCATCTCGTCGTGGCTCTCAAGCTTTGCGCTTGCTTACCCGCAGACGGCGTTCACGCTGCGGCACGACGGAAAAGACGTTTGGGTGCTGCCGCCCAGCGCGCAGGCACACGAGCGGCTCGCGATGGTCTTCGGCGCACAGGCGGCAAAAACGCTGCTGCCGCTGCTCGCCGATTCGGCCCGCACGCTCGACGGCGAGCTTCGCGGTTTCGTCAGCGCGCCGGGGCACGATCGTCCCGACCGCAAGATGCAACTGCTCTTCGTCAACGGGCGGCTGGTGCGCAGCGCGTCGGTTGCCGGCGCCTGGACCAGCGGCTACAGCACCTTTACGATGATCGGACGCCACCCTTACGGCGTGCTTTTTCTTGGCGTTCCGCCCGAACACGTCGATCCCAACGTGCACCCGGCCAAAGCCGACGTTCGGTTGAGATACGCTTCCCAAGTCTTCGACGCCACCCGCGCGGCCATTGGGGCAACGCTGCGAAACCACGCGCGCGAACGTTTCGAGCAACAGACCGCCGGAGTTGTGGGCGGCGGCTTTACCGATGAGGGGCCGGCCGGTGCCGGGATCTCGCTTTTTGCCGAGCCGTTCGCGAGCGACGAAGCGCGGGACCCGAGTGGGCCGGAGGTGCTCGCGCAGCTGCACCGCACGTTTATTTTGTGCAGCGACGGCGAAGGATTACTGTTGGTCGACCAGCACGCCGCGCACGAACGCATCGCGTACGAAGCGATCGTTACCGCCGCTTCCCAACCGCGCGCCAACCAGCCGCTGCTCGTACCCCAAATCGTCGAGCTCGATCCCGTGCAGAGCGCGGCGCTCGATCGCGTACTCGAGATGCTGCACGAAGGCGGTTTGGAGATCGAAGCGTTCGGCGAGAGAACCTATCGCATCGTCGCAACCCCGAGCGGTTATTCGTCGCGCGGATTCGATCTCGCTGGGTTCCTGGACGACCTCAGCGACGATCCGAAGCAGCGCGACGTTCGCGAACGCGTCTGGGCGTCGCTTGCGTGCCATAGTGTGACGGTGGCCGGCGAACGGCTCGAGCCCTCCGAGATGAAGGTGCTCGTCGAGCGCCTTAAGGAGTGTGCTAACCCCATGCACTGCCCGCACGGACGTCCGACGATGGTGCGGCTAAGCCCCGATGAGATCGCGCGCATGTTCAAGCGTGCCTGACGGCATTCTGATCCTCGCGGGCGCGACCGGAAGCGGAAAGACCGAACTCGCAGTGCGGCTGGCGCGCGAGTTCGACGCCGAGATCGTCGGCGCAGACTCGCGCCAGCTCTATCGCGGAATGCCCATCGGGACGGCGATGCCTTCGCCGGCGCAGATGGCCGCCGTACCGCATCATCTCGTCGGATTTCTCGACCCGCGGGAGCGCTACTCGGCCGCCCGCTTTTCCCAAGACGCCATCGCGGTAATTCGCGATATCCGACGGCGCGGAAAGCGCGCGATCGTTACCGGCGGAACGGGATTCTATCTACGCGCCCTCTGCGGCGGCGTCGCCCTGGCGCCGCAGTACGACGAGGCGCTCCGCGCCCGGCTCGCACGGGAGGCGATCGTCCATCCGCCCGCGGTCCTCTACGAATGGCTGGCGCGACGCGATCCCAAACGCGCCGCGGCAATCCATCCCGGCGATCTCTATCGGGTGATGCGCGCGCTCGAGGTTGCGCTGGCAGAGGCGTCGTCGCGCGCGCGGCCGGGCGAGCTGCCGACGTTGGCAAGCGACGGGATCGAATGGACGCGCGTCTTCCTCGACGTACCGCTCGACGAACTCGACCAGCGTATTTCCGCGCGCACGGGCCGGATGTTGGCTGCTGGTTTTGTCGAGGAGGCCGAGCGGATCGGCGATCGAGCCGTCGCGTCGAGCGCGGTTGGCTATCCCGCCGCGTTGGCCTACCTGCGCGGGTGGAATACGCGCGACGAGCTGCGCGCGTCGCTGGAACGCGCGACGCGACGCTACGCGCGCCGCCAGCGCACGTGGTTTCGGCGCGAACCGGAAACGGTTTGGTGCGGTCCCGACACGATCTCGACGATCGTACGGGAAAAGCTGAAGTGGCGTGCAAATTGAGACGCTATGCGCATCGCCGTTACGAAGATGCACGGCGCACGGAACG
The DNA here is from genome assembly GCA_036267315.1 of Candidatus Cybelea sp. Classification (GTDB taxonomy): domain Bacteria; phylum Vulcanimicrobiota; class Vulcanimicrobiia; order Vulcanimicrobiales; family Vulcanimicrobiaceae; genus Cybelea. The sequence continues at coordinate 80,015 of DATAWH010000016.1, forward strand.
ATTTCGTCGTCATCGATCGTCGCAGGAAGAAAAACGGTAATCTGCCGGCGTTTGCGCGTTGGGCCTGCGATCGCCACGCCGGCATCGGTGCCGACGGCGTGATCGCGATCGAATCTTCGGGCCTCGCCGACGTTCGCATGCGAATATTCAATGCCGATGGAAGCGAAGCCGAAATGTGCGGCAACGGGATCCGCTGCGCGGCGCGCTGGCTCGATGAGATCGAGGCGCGAGAAGGTTTGACGTTCGAGACCGATGCCGGTTTGATTCCGACGCAGATCGTCTCCCGCGGTCGCGAATACGCGGTGCGCGTTGCGATGGGGCGCCCGCGGATCGATCAGGTCTTTCTTTCGTCGCTGGGAAGCGCATCGTTTGTCGAACTGGGGAACCCTCACGTCGTGCTCTTTCGGCACGGCATTGACGACCTCGATCTCGAAATCGCCGGTCGACAACTCCAGCGCCACGAGGGCTTTCCCAACGGCATCAACGTGCACGTTGCGGCGACCGGCGACGAAGGCGTACTCAACGTCCGGCACTGGGAGCGCGGCGTCGGTATGACGATGGCCTGCGGTACGGGCGCGGTCGCGTGCGCGACGGTCGCGATCCGCAACGGCATAGCAGCCTCGCCGGTCGAACTCGCGGTTCCCGGCGGGCGGCTCACGGTCGAGTGGAACGGCAACGGCATCGCCTATCTTACCGGTCCGGCCGTCCGCGTGTTCGATGCCGAAGTAGACGTCGGGGACGAGATTGCCCCGTGATGGCTCGCCGGCGGGCCTCGTCTCGTGCGATGCCAAAGGCAAAATAACGTTCGACTACGAGTTCGCGCCCTTCGCCGACGGCGGCATCGTCCGCGCGCCGGATGCCGCCGAACTGATTCCCGAACCTCCGAGCTCGCAGCGATTCTTTCTTCCCCGGCGCTCGCCGCTTACGACGATCGGTCCGATCGCCGGCCGTAACACCTTTGCCGTCGCGCTGCCGGCCGGCTACACGCGGCTGCTCGTCCCGGCCTTTGCGGCGCAGCGCGGCGCGCCGGCGCTGCCGCTCTTCGGTTATACGTTCGCCTGCGCGCTCGACGACCGGACGTACGTTGCCGCGATGAAGACCGACGAAAGCGACGATTGGCGGCCGCGCAGCTTCAAGCGCGGAGAGCTCGAGGGTTTGATCGAGCAGCGCTTGAGCGCGCAGCCGGGGAACGGCGTTCTCGCACAGGTCGCACTCTGCTCGCGCGACTACGCGTGCTTTACCGCGCAGAACGTCTTTCTCGAACGAGGCGAAGCGGCGTTGCCCGTCTCCCCGAAATGTAACGCCCGCTGCATCGGATGCATCTCGGAGCAAGACGATGAAGGCGCCGTGCCGTCGCCACAGGCGCGCATCAGCGATGAGGTTGCGGCGGCCGAGCTTGCCGGCGTCGCGATCTACCACTTGGAGCGCGTCGAGGACGGTATCGTATCGTTCGGGCAAGGCTGCGAAGGCGAGCCGCTGCTCCGCTCTCTGACGATCGCGCGAGCGATCGAACTGATTCGCAAACAGCGCTCCAACGGCACGATCAACCTCAACACCAACGGCAGCCAACCCGAAGCGCTGCGGCGCTGCATCGATGCCGGTCTGCAGGCGGTGCGGATCAGCCTCAACTCGTTCCGGCCGGGCGTTTACGCCGCGTATTATCGCCCGCTGGGCTACGCGCTCGACGACGTGTTCGCTGCGATCCGTTTAGCTGTCGAGCGCAACGTACGGGTAAGCCTGAATCTGCTCACGCATCCGGGCGTTACCGACGAGGCAGAGGAGCTCGCAGCGATGGAGACCTTTCTGCGCGAGGTTCCAGTGTGGATGGTGCAGACACGCACGCTCAACATCGACCCCACGCTGTACTTCGAAGCAGTGGGTCGCCCCAAGGCACCCGTGGGAATGCGCCACGCGATCGAGCGGATTCGCTCGCTCGCACGCGTCGGCAACTTCACTCACACGCACTAAGTCTGAATCGGCGATGTTCCGACCGGGTTAGAGCGGCTAGCTTCACTTGCTGCAGGGCATTCCTACGGCGCAGTCCTCGTGCGAAGCCCATCTTTGACAAATGCGCCGGCCCTGGAACGCCTCCCAAGCGCACCGAAAAATGGGTTTCGAAAAGAACCTTTGCCAGAAGCGCGAAGCCACCAGCGAAACCGTGGGCTCAACAATGAAATCGAGGACGCGATGAAGGTTAATCTCATGCGAGGTGCCGCTCCACTTACTGGGTGCCTGCTCTCGGTTTTCTTCGCAAGTTGTAGCGGGCTGGTCGACTCAAGCTTGTCACCCGTTCAACTCGGGAACGCAAGTTCATCTACCTCACCGATAAAGCATGTCGTCCTGATCATTCAGGAAAATCGCAGCTTTGATAATTTATTTGCAACCTTTCCCCGGAGCCACGGCACCACGATCGGACACTGGAAAACGGCGAATGGCGAACGAAAGCAGCCTCTCAAGCCCGGCAACCTATACCTCGGAACAGACATCACCCACTGTAGCGCCGCCTTCACGATTTCTTATGATGGCGGAAAGATGGATGGTTTCAACGATGAGCACTACGGGGTTTGTGGTCCGGGTGGAAAGATCGGTAGCGGAAAGCCCGTGGGTGCTTACGCCTATCAGTACGTCGACCCAGCGCAAATCGAACCGTATTGGGATATTGCGCGGCGATGGGTCTTATCGGACGAGATGTTCCAAACGCAAGGCAGCGGCAGCTTCACCGCTCATCAGGATCTGATTCGAGGTGGGACGGCAGTCGATGGTACTGCTTCGAACCCGAACGGAAGCGAGAGCCTCATTGACAATCCAACGCTGATGCCTTGGGGATGCGATTCTGGCCCACCAGCGGCAACCGAGCTAATCACAACCGCAGGAAAATATCTGACGAACGGCCCGTTCCCGTGTTCCAATAAGTTCCCCAGCTACGCGTCTGGGAATTACCAGACTATGCGCGATTTGCTGGACAGTGCGAAGATATCATGGAAGTACTACTCTCCCTGTTTTAGCGCATCGCCTGGGAGTTGTTGCCCGCCATCCGATTCCTGCAAAGGAAACTCAGGAGCGACCTTAAACGCCTTTGACGTTATCTATCCGGTCCGTTACGGTGCCGAATGGGGAACGAACGTTTCCATGCCCGAGACGAACATTTTTTCCGACATCTCAGGCGGAACGCTGCCTGGCGTGTCCTGGGTTATTCCCGAAGATAAGAACTCCGACCATCCCGGCGATAACCTTCAGGGAAAGGAAGATCTCGGACCGGAGTGGGTAGCTAGCGTGGTAAACGCGGTCGGCGAAAGCCGCTATTGGAAGTCCTCCGTGGTCATCGTGATATGGGACGACTGGGGCGGCTTTTACGACAATGCGAAGCCTCCGTTCCAAGACAACTACGGGGGGCTAGGATTCCGAGTCCCCATGCTCGTTGTTTCGCCATACGACCGTACCGGGGCCGGGAAAAATGGGGGATTGGTCTCTCATACGCAATACGAGTTTGGCAGCATCTTGAAATTTATCGAAGATACTTTCAATCTTGGCTCGCTTGGAACGACGGACCAACGCTCAACGAGTATTGGAAACGTCTTTAGTTACGGTCAGCACCCGCGAGCCTTTCACTCCATCACGTCATCTCTTGGGCCGAAGTATTTTCGAGCACACAGCGGAAAACCGCAACGCGGCGATCCGGAGTAGCTTACCCAGTCGAGCCGGCTATTGGGGCTGAGAAAGCTCACTTTTGTTCGCATTTGTCCAGAACTTTCTTCGGGCGCTTGGCCCAAAGCATCATCGGCCTCAGCCGCTACCGGAACCACAACGACCAATCCTGGCACTTCACTCACCGAGCCCGACGAAAAGCACGCCCGCACTAGCCTCGTTGGTACGTCTGCAAGCCGAGGGCGGCACGGCAACGTGGTGGAGCATCATGGCGTCACTTGGCCTTCAGCCCGTCCTGCGAGATGGAGTGACGACTCGCTCTAATAGGATTATTCGCGGTGGTCTGGTTGCGCATTGATCGAGCTTAGAGTTCTCTGCCGGCAGAGATCCGTATCGACACAGTCTCACGGCGTATCGTAACTATCAGATCGCGCAAGTCGACGTGTGTACCCTCGGTTGCGGCCTTCGAGTCCATGGAAAGGCATCGTTGCAATGCGCTGTGGAGATCATCGTCGTCCGTTCAGGCAAACCCCTGGCAAGGACGGTGCGCCAAGGTAAGCGACGGGCGCGTGCCTGTTGCGCGCAAGAGAACGGAGATACTTCAGAAGAAGCAGCGAGGGAAGGTAGGTCATCTTTACATGGCATTGTGCTAGGGCGTAAGCCCTAACTCGACCCACGGAGGCAGGAAGGATAAAAATTGGAAGGGGAATCGTTCGACAGTCGAGTCGGTCGGGGAAAAGAGGAGGAACGTGACCGCTTCATATGTATTGAGCCGCGCATCGCTTTTGATCGCAGCGGCGATGCTTTTGGCTGGGTGTCGAGGTATCGTGTCGCCCGGGCAGTTCTCGCAAACGGCGACGGGCATCTCTACGCTCCCTATCGTTTCAGGCTTAGGCCAAAGGGCTTCAAAGGGCGCTCGGGTTGGCAAGCCTGAGGGCTCGTGGATGTTGGCGGAAGCGAAGACAAACACGCTCCTTTATATCTCCGATGACGCCGGCGGGGTCAATGTCTATACCTATCCGGCGGGTAAGTTGGTGGGACAGATCGGTGGTTTCGACGTTGGAGGATTGTGTTCCGACCGGGCCGGACACGTTTTTGTAACGTCCCCTTTTTACCACGACGTTGACGAGTTCGCTCATGGCGGCACGCAACCGATCGCGACGTTCTTGGGACCCGGAAGTGAATTCAACCCAGCTAGCTGTTCCATTGACCCCGGCAGCAACAACCTTGCCGTCGAGTCTGCTGATAGTAACAGTGTCTATATTTTTAAGCACGAAGGACAGAGTGCGACCGTCTATAAAAATCCCTTCTCGTATGGTGTCTACTGCAGCTACGATGGGAGCGGAAACTTCTTCGTTCGAGGCACCCAGTATCATATCGCCGAACTTCCGAAGGGCTTGTCCGCATTCACGAACATTAAACTCTCGCGCCCTGTCAAGGACCTCGAAGGCTTCGCCTGGGATGGCAAGTATCTCTCCATAATCGGTACCCCGGCTGCTAATATCGACTATCGCATTCGCGTTCGGGGCGCCCGCGCGACAATTGTGAGCTCTTCTATTTTGACGGGTGCGAAGTCGCCTAGGCAGTTCACGATCTACCATCATCACCTTATTGTGCCAGACCAGTTCGCTGGGCAGGTTACGATCTGGAGATATCCTCGCATCGGAAAACCGATTGCGGTGATCGAGCAAGGACTCGTAGAACCGGAAGGCTCAGCGATCAGCGTCGCGCGCTGATCGTATTCTATTGGAATTTAAAGCGAATCTTCTCTAGGAGACGGGCGCGACGAGTGTGGCTGAACGCATCATTACTTCAACGACCTACTGCAACGGAAATAACACTGTCTCAGGGAATACGGTGCCCTATCCCGGCAGAGTGGGACGGCGCCCGCCATCGGTCCACACAGCGGCGTGATACTGCTGGGATCGAATTAATATTCGTGGTTAGATGAACGATTTATGGACGCCGGATCGACACTAGGGTGAATCGATATAAATAACTCAAATGCTTCGACGCACCGTGCAATGCCAACGCGGGGGTAGCATGGCTGCTAATGGACAGGCCTACAGCCTGGTATGCAGTGCTGTTTGGTTTTACGTAAGCGAATTCTTTGCCGCCCAGCACGGCTTTCAGACAAGATGCTTGCCATGTACCCCCCTCCGAGTTAGCTGTCGCGCTGGGACTGTGGCAATCGGTGGGGAAGTTTAGGTTATACCGTTCAAACTGCGCCGAGGACGAGGATAAAATGCAACGTTCGACGATCCGCCACCACGCTTTCGCCCCGAGCGCCGCCGCTGCATTAGTCGCATTGCTCGCAGCGTGCGCCGGATCTCAGCCGCCGATTGGCGCCCCGGGTGCGTTGGCGCAGATCCGCAG
>DATAWH010000017.1:0-8413 GCA_036267315.1 Candidatus Cybelea sp.
TAGGCCGCACCTTTGATGTGAGAGACCATGTAGCCGACACCTAACGCCGCAGGAATCGTTTTGTTGATTCCGACCGCGTTCAAGCTCACGCGCCCGGCCGCGAAAGCGGCGGCTTGATACTTATCGGTGCCGATCGTTTGATAGGGAATCACGCGCACGGCCCACTCCGCCGGCGTCGTCCCTTCGATGCGCGAAACCCCGTGACACTGCGCGCACCGCTGCGCGAACAGCGCGCGACCGCGCTGGGCCTGCGTCGCGTCGACTTTTCCGAAGATCGACTGCGGAAAGACCGGCGGCTGCAGCGTCGCCAGCGTTTGCTCGATCTGGTACAAGTTTTGAATGTGAATCGACGACCGCCAACGCTCGGGCTCAGGACTGAGTTTGTTTTGGGCGTCGAGGATGTTCGTCACGACGCCGACGCCGAGCGCTTCGCCGACGTTGCGGGCCATCGGCTGGCGGACCGAGCCGTTGTACTGCACCCAATCGAGGCGCCAGATATCCCACATATAGGGAAAGCGCGTCGGTGCGATACCCCGAACGGCCGCTTTGGGATCGTGCAGGTCGTACGCGAACAGACGGTTTCCGATGCCGGTCAGCGCGTCAATGCGCCCGGGCCCGGGGAAGGTCGATTCGCCGCCCATCCCGGCGGTGTTCAGCAGCCACAGCTCGGGGTTGGCGCTTTCACGATCGAAGTCGGCCTTGAGCCGATCTTGGGGATAACCGTACGCCAGCGCGTCGTGCGTGAAGCGCTCGCGCGCGCGTGCGTTGGCTTTCACCTCTTCGACCGCCGCGGTCAGCTGTTTGAAGAACGTGCCCAGATCGAGGCTGTTGGGAGAGCCTCCCTCGATCCGAATCACCGAACCGCGAAACGTTAGTTCGCTGGTGTGGCAAAGCGCGCAGGTCGCGCCGGTGGTTTCGACGCCGTTTACGCGGTCGACCGCGAGGCCGATCGGGAAGCCGTGCGGATTGGTGGGCGTGACGCGGGCGTGCACGTCCATGAAGCCGAGCCTCTGCAGATTCGCGGGCGCCATGATCGGCGTGCCGTCGGGCCGGCGCAGGGCCCGCAGCCACGCCGTCGGCATCATTACCGTCCCTTGAGTGGAGTAGTGATAGAACGCCGCTTGTTCGGGCGTCCAGCCTTGATCGAGCGTTGCCGCGCGGGGCGAAGCGCCGTCGCGAAACGCGCAAATGCCCAAAGCGAGCGCGACGGCGCAAGCGATGGTGACGATCGCGGTCTTCTTCATGTCGGTAACGTTCCTCACTGAATCTTGGTGCCGGCAGTTACGGAGTGTTGTCGAAGGTTTCCGAGCCGGTCGGCTCGATGAACGATGCTTGGTTTAACTCGTGACGAAGTTTGGAGATCGCCCGATAGACGAAGAGCCTCAAACGGTTGAGGCCTCCCACCGGGCGAAAATCGCTCGTACCGTGCCACGGCGAGTACGACAGGTTCTCGCAAAACGTCTGCTGCTGCGGCGAGTCGAAGGTCTGCGGCGGAATCGTCACGCGAGCCACGGTGACGAAGGGCGCCGCGGCTGCCTCCCAGGTCACCATCGCGTTTTCGATCGGCATCGTTGCGGGGTCCGTGCGCGGCTGCAGGCGCAGATCGAAACACGCCGGTTCGCGCGAAAGACTCGCGACCAAACGCTCCCGCAGATAATCGGCATCGGCGACACCCCCCGTTGTATCCGGGGTTAGCGCCGCACCGCCGCTGCACGAGACCGGGAAGCTCCCAAACTTCGCGTACGTGCTGCCGAGCAGATACGGAGTCATCGAAAAGTAGCTGTTGCGCAGAAGGTCGTGGGTCGGAACGCCGGCGATCTGCGCGGCGAGCTTTGCACTCTCTGGATGCGCTTTGAGAAACGCCGGGAGCCGATTCTTCTCGAGGGCGTCTGCCAGCAGCTCGTACTCTGCGACGTCGGAGATGAAAAATGCCGGAAAGTTGATCATCACGAAATCTTGAGTGTGGCGCTCGTCGTCGATCAGCTTCGGCCCGGCGACGCCCGTCAGTTTGATCGCCATGCCTCGGCCGTCGGGCGCGCCGTCGACGCGAACTTCGCCCGCGCCGTTCGAAAAACGAACCCAGGCACGGTACGTCGTCGGCGCCGCGAATACGCCGTGCCGCAACGGAGGCGGCACGTTGCGCGCGATGCGAACCGTCGCGCGAACGCAGCCTTGCCCCTTCGCGTGCGCGCCGCGGACACCGTGCCCGGATTTGTGGTATGTCTGGGTGACCATTCGTTCGAAGGCGTCGACGATTCGCCGCATCGTCATCGTCTCGCCGGGCGGAGCCGACTCACCGGTCTGCACGGCGGCAGCCGGCGCAACCGCTGCCCGCGCGGTGTGCGCCGCGTATCCGCAAAAAACGGCCGCGATCGGTACGACTGCGGCCGCAAAGCGAAGACGCTCCATCATCATCGCGATAGTTTGGCGTCTCCCGCGCGAAACTCTTTGTCGGAAGGGCCGCCCGCAGGTTGCATCTTTTTGCGATTCGAAATCGACGCCGCACGAGGAGGATATCTTCGCAAGAAAGAGCCGATCGAAGGCGTGAACTACTACATCGCGATCGACGGAGAGGCGCCGTAATGAAACGTTCTGGCTTCAATCGTTCCCGTCGCGCACCTTCCCGAGTTCACGCCTCCGCGCGGTTGGGAAGTCTGCGACGGCACTTCGGAAGGGGATTACGTACGTCATCGCGTCGCGCGGCAGGTTCCCTCGAACGTAAACTACCTCCGGAAACGTCGTCACGCCGTAGCGTAGCGATCGTGATGGCGCAGCCACGGCTCGGCGTCGAAGCTCTCGTTGCGGCCTCGGGGCGCGCGGTCGAGCCACTGATAGAGATTCCATAACCCGTCGACGCCGCGGGCGAAGGCGGAATAGGTGTGATAGACGACGCCGTCTTCGAGCGCGAACGCGCTGACGCCGGGGGCTTCGCGACCGTACGTCGCGCGATCGGTTCCGGCCATTGCCGCGAACCGTTTCGACCAAGTATGCTCGTTCTCGGTCTCGCCGGCCGAATCGTCCGCGGGCGCCGATGCTTCTTCTCGCCGAAAGTTGTAGACCACGTCGCCCGAGCGTTCTTGCTCCTGGCTGTACGAAACGTTGAACTCGAAGTTAAAATCGCTCTGCGAAGACGAGGCCCAAGGAAAGCTCCAGCGCATGCGCTTCTTGAACGCCTGCAGCTTCGCGAGCGGCGCTCGCGATACCGCGGTGAAGGCGACGTCGTGGTTTTCGAGGTGGGGGACGATGCCGTTGAAGCCGTCGGCGATCGACGAGCACGAAGGGCAGCCCGCGTCGTAATCGGGCCCGAACATAAAGTGGTAGATCAGCAGCTGCGAGCGCCCTCTGAAGAGGCCGGCGAGGGTTGCGAGCCCGCTATCGGTATCGAACCGGTACTCTTTATCGATGCGAACCCAGGGCAGTTCCATTCGCTGCTGCGTCAACTCGTCGGCGCGCCGCGTCAGCGCCTTTTCTTCCTCGAGCAGGTCGAGCCGAGCCTTCAGCCACTCTTCGCGCGTCGCTATTTTCGGATGGATCGTCATGGCCGAATACTTACCCCGGAGCGAGGCCGTTTCCTCACCGGGATTCGGAACGCACGGATTCGAAACGCATGCGTCCGTCCCAACCTCATTCAAACGGCGTCAGATACATGCGGCGGTATTCTCGTGCGCGGGAAACCAGGTGCGCGTCGCCGCTTCCTTCGGCGATTCGGAGAAGCCACTCGTAGGTCTGCGCGCAGTCGACGCGCCGCTGGAAGTGGATCGCGCCGAGGAAATCGAGCATCGTGCCGAGATTCGCATCGGTGACGAGCTTGGCGAGCCCGTCGATCGCGCTACGATCGGTAGAGGTGAGCTCCGGTAACGCGACGGCGTCGAGATGGCGCGACGGAGCATACTCCGACCGCTCCGCAAAGACGCTTTCGAGCGAGTCGGCAGCCTCGAGGTCGACGATGAGGTGCAGCCGCGTGTCGGTTGAAAAGCATCCGCCGCTGTGCGGCCGGCTGGCGTCGAGGAACCAAACTTCGCCGTACCCCATTTGAAAAACGACGTCGTCCTCGGAGTTGAACGCGTAGCGGTTGGTGCGCAGGGGCACGTGGAGGCGGGTGCAGAGCGGCGCGTCGGCCTTCCAGTCAACGTGCGGACGCACGAAGCCGCCGTTCGAGGCCGCGAAGAGCTGCACGACCTTGACGTGCGTCATCGCAAACGTCGTGCGAATTCGCTCCATCAAGTGCGGCGCGGCTTCGCCGGCGGGTTTAGTTCGAAGTTCGCTCTCGCCGGCGTGACGCATCGCCAGGATGCACTTTGCCCAGGAGCCGTGCGCGTAGCCGGTGCACGGCGTCGTCGCCTGCCGTTCGATGGTTTCGAGCTCTTTCGCGAGCAGGCCATCGTCGAAGGCTACGCTGCCGATCGGGTGCGCGATCATGAGGAGCGGTTCGCCGGCCCGAGATACTTCTCGCGCGTCGCCCGAGCGTTTTCGATCGTTTCGGGATCGCCGCCGTCGGCGGCGATCGCGCAGAGCCAGTCGTAGGCAGCAGCGCTGTCGATCTGCCGATCGTAGTGGATCGTCCCGAGAAGGTCGGTGAGCGGACTCAGCGTCGCGCGGCCGAGCAGCGGACGCAAGTCGCGCAGAGCGGCGCGTTGCGCGGGCGTCATCGCCGGGCGCGAAAGCGGTAGCGGTGGCCCAGAGGCGTGCGCGGCGCGATCGCGCAGCACGTCTTCCGGCGCGGCTTGCGGAGCAAAATCGAGCACGAGATGCAGACGCACCTCGTCGGCGAGGCAGCCGCCCCCGTGCACGCGAGAGCCATCGAGATACCAGATCTCGCCGGCGTTCATGTGATAGACGACGGCATCTTCAAAGTTCAGCGCTCGCGGGTTGGTCTGCAGGGGCACGTGCAGGCGCGTGAACGGAACTTCGCTGCCCATCCAATCCCGGTGCGGACGGATGAAGCCATATCGTGCCGCGGAAAAGACGCGAGCGATCGCGAGCTTCGATACGTCGAAGGCGTCTTCCACGCATTGCAGCAGCGTCGGTAGTTCGCGCCGAACCGCTTCAACGTCGAGCGCGGGCGCTTTGCCGGTCCACGCCGGGCCGGTCCACAAATCGCAAAAACCCCATTCGCCGGCCGCGTCGGCACACGGAAACTTCTTTCGGGCGATCAGCGCCTGGATTTCGGCCGGCGCGAGCGCGGAATATTGGCGGATTGCGCCGAGGCAGCGGGCGCCCATCATTGCGATACCCCAAAGGGAGAGAACGCCGGAGGGCCGCTCGATGTCGAAACGGCCCTCCGGCTTACGACGCGAACGTTCGCGCTTAGCCCTTCATTCCCGAGGGGCTCTCGTCGTTAATCGTAATCGGACCGGCGGTCAAGTCTTGTACTTGGCCGATGACGGTCACTTCGGGCGATGCGTACTCCGTTTCGACGGCCTTTGAAGTTTCGCGAGTCTCTTCGAACATGTGTCACTCCTTTCAGGCGTATCGCCAGTTTGGCAGCTGCCGCTCCGCGCACCTGCAATCAAGAGTTACCCACAATCGGCGCCGCCGCATCGGAGATCTTGCGGTCTCCGCCGTTGCGCAGCGCCTCGAGATGCTGCAGCCAGACTTCGAGAATCGCCGCGCCGCGGAACGCGCTGAGATCGCTCGTGCGCCCGGCGCGGGCGAGCTCGACGGCTCGGCGCCATTCGGCGCCCCGCGCATAACCGCGCTCGACGATTCGAGGACGCGCGGTGAGCGCTTCGCGCCACGACGGACTTGCGTCGAGCCCGTCAAAAAATGGCTGGCTGCTGCCTCCCTTATCTCGTCGCTGCAGCGTTTCGTCGGGCACGATCGAACGCAGCGCGCCGCGCTGCAAGAGCCGATCGCTCTTCGGCGCGATCTTGTGGCTCCAGTCAACTCCCAGCATGAACTCGAGCAGCGGGCGGTAGAGCATCGGGTGGCGCGACGGCGGAAGGTCGCGGCGAAAGTGGTAGTTGGTCGCCACGAGATTTGCCGAACGCATCACCCGCTGCAGCGCGTACGCGTTGCCGGCGCCGGCGGCCGGCGGGAGCCACGGCCGCGTCCCGCGCGAGAAGAGTTCGACGCGGCGTGCATACGCCGGATCGGCCCACGGAATTTCCGAGGTTCGGTGCTCGAGCGCTTCGCCGCGCATCCGCGCGAGCAGACCCTGCACCGCAAAACGCATCAACACGTGGCGCAGCGAGCGCTTTCCCTGCAAGCCGTCGCACCACGGGCGTCCCTCGCGCACGAGCGACGAGAGCTCCCCGCGAGCCAGCCGGTCGGCTAAGAAAAACGGCATCTGCAGATCTCCGCAGAGCACCGAATCGCCGCCTTCACCAGTCAGCACCGCGCTCGCGCCGGTAGCCCGAACGGTCTCGATATACCGGCGGTTGAGCGCGAGGTGTGAGACCCAAACGTGCGGCTCGCCGATCCGCTCGCGCGGCAGCTCCGAGAGCGCGGGCGTTCCATCGACGTCGAGCGGGTGCCACGCCGACGGCGCGTCGCGCAAGACGATGTCAATCCATCGCCGCTCGTCGGCGGTGTGGGAGCGCGAGTAAACGTACGACAGCGTTTCAACGTTGGTTCCCGAAGCTCGGCGCGCGAAATTGTAGATCGTCGACGAATCGAGGCCGCCGGAGAGTTCGCAGAGCACGCGTTTGTCTGCCGGAAGGGCGCTGGTGACCGCTTCGTCGAGCAGATCGCGCAGGCGCGCTTCCTCTTCGGCGACACTCGTCGCGCCGGCAGGCGCCGGCTGCGCCAGCGTCCACGTGCTTTCGCCGCGAACGTTCCCGTCGCGGTAAACGATGCTCTCGCCGGGCAACAGACGCGCAATGCGCGCGTAGGGCGTGCGCGCTCCGAGATGCTCGCCGCGCGCGAAGTAATCGGCGACGTACTCCTCGTCGAGTTCGCCGACGCCGATTTCCTCGACGAGATCGCCGAGGTGCGTGGCGAACGCGATCTCGCCGCCGCCGGCGGCATAAAAGAGCGGCATCAGGCCGAGCTCGTCGTGCGCGAGGGTGAGCGACTGCCGAGCCGTGTCGTAGATCGCCACGGCGTACTCACCGAGTACGTACCGCGGGAGCTGAGCGCCCCAGCGATCGTACGCCGCGGCAAAGAACGCGGCGTCGCCGGCGGTGGATTCCGCGCCGCCATCGTCTGCCCGGGCAGAGCCGTTGGCGACGTATCCTCGGTATAGGACTCGCAGCGCACCGATACGCGCCGGCTCCGGCCGGCTGCCCAGCCTCGGCGGCGCGCCCGCGAAGACTACCCCGAGAAAGCCGCTCGGATCAGATTCGGGCAAGGACGGCGTATCTCGCAACGAACTCGGGCGCGTCGAGAACGAGCCGGTCGCCGCAACGCACCCACGCGTGCGCTTCGAAGTGATAGCGCATCACGCCGATGCAGTGCTCGGGCGCAAAGCCGATCGACGTCAAGAACCGGTAGAGCGCGAGCGATCGCGGAAGACAATCTTTCGGCGCGGTCTTGAGCGCGAAAAAGTTCTCCGCGCGCAAAAACGCGCGCTCGGCGCGCGCTAACGCAGCGTCGTCGATCGGCGCGCCGGCGCGTTGCGGCAGTTGCGCGTACGCGCGCCACACCGATGCGAAACCACTGCGTTGGAGGCCGATCGTCGTCGCCGCGAGCGCCCACCACGCTCGCAGCGTCCACCCATGGCGCGGCGCCCGGTCCAGCTGTGCGCGAGGCTCGGCTTCCGGCGCGGCGGTACTGAGAAAGCCGCGGCCGAGGCACATGTGCTCGAACGCATCGAGGTCGGCGGTGAGCCGAGCGCGCGGCGCGTTGAAGCGCGACGCGAGCGCGCCGACGCGCTGCTCCGGCGGAAGCGTGCGCAGAGCTTCCCACATCGCGGTCGCCGTTCGATCGAAGACGACGTAGTCGCCGGCGGGTATATCGAGCAGGATCGTGCGGCCGTCGACCAAGCGCGAACGAACGTTTTCCGATTCAAAGAGCAACGGTTTCGAATCCGTGTTCGCGCGCGAGCGCACGATATCGCCGGAGCGCCTGCCGCGCGCGCGCGCGCTTGCCGAGACGAAAGTACGAAGCGGCGCGCAGCAGTGCCGCACTTGCTGCTTCGAGGTCGTCGTATGGCCGTTCTGGTGCGCCCAGAACGGCGATCACGTCGTCAGGGCGTTCCTCCGCGTGGTAGGCAAAGGCGAGATTGAGCGCGTTGACGGTGGTCGACGCTTCACGCATTGACGCTTCGTAGATCGCAAGGCTTTCGCTGCGCCGGCCGGTCTTCTCGAGAACGCGCGCAAGATTGCTGCGCGCTAGGTGGCGCGCCGCGCGCCGTTCGGCAGGAGGCAGGCGGCGCGCCTGCGCCATGGCCGCGTGGGCGAGCAGTTCGGCGTGAATCATCGCTTTTCGAGCGTACGCAAGATACGCGGCGGCGCAAAATACACGGAAACGG
>DATAWH010000018.1:0-100837 GCA_036267315.1 Candidatus Cybelea sp.
GGAACCGCGGGCACCGTTCTACTTTGGCTGGAAGAGCGCTGAGGCGGTGTTCGGCGGGACTTCGGGACGACGCGGCCTAGCCGCGGCAGCCGTACTCGCCGCATATCTGTGCGGCGCCGCTCCTGCGTGGGGGGAGGCGGCCGGCGACGACGCCGGACAGCAGCAGCTCGCGCTCCTGCTCTTCAATACGCAGAGCTGCGCCCAGCACTATTCGGAACCGCCGGCCCAGACGGTCGCGCAAGTCTCGACTCCGGCGCCGGTAACGACGCCGGAGCCGCCGGCGAGTCCGGCCCCGCCGTCTACGCCCGGGCCGCCCAACGTCTTGCCGGGCGTCGGGAACGGCACCTACACGCTCAATCCGACTCCCCGGCCGCTTCCCGGGCAGACGCCTGCGGTCACCCCCCCGCCGATCCCCGGGGCAACCCCAAATCCCACGGTCTCGATGGGCCCCATCTTCCTCGTTCGCGGCGGCGAAACGCCCCCGCCGATCACACCCGCCGGTCAAGCGACACCGATGCCGACGGCCGCGCCGACAGGCGCGCCGACGCTGGCGCCCGGCTATCTGGCGGTCATCTCGGATTCGTGGAGCGGCAACCGTCAACGCGGCCAGCCATCCGACGCGATCGGGAACGTGCACATTTACTACGGCGACGAAGAGATCGTCGGCGAACACGCGCACTTCGACGGGCTGAGAACGATCACGATCACCGGGCATCCGTTTCTGATCAATCACGAACACGACTCCGTTCTCTCCGCCGACGTCATCGTTTTCGACACCGTCGCGGAGACCGCAAAGCTCACCAACGGTCGTGGCGCGAGCGACGAAGGAGTACAGCGCGGGCTCGTCCATTTTCAAGCCGACGATCTGCACACAAATGCCGACGGCACGGCGACGGGCCTCTCCCCGTACGTAACGACCTGTGAAAACCCGCGCGGCGGGTACCACATCACCGGCAAGGACATGCAGGTCTACCCCGGCGACCGGATCGTGATTCACAAAGCCGTCCTCTGGCTGGGCGCCGCCGCGGTCTTCTACCTGCCGCTGCTGATCATTCCGCTGCGGAGCCTCGAGAACCAGCGCGGGCGCGCGCACTGGTTCCCCGAAGTCGGCTACGACTCGTACGAAGGCGCTTGGATCAAGGTCCAGATCCCCTTCGGAAAAGACCAGTACTATTACGGCTATTACATCGTGAACTATTTCACGAAAGAGGGCCTCGGTCTCGGCTACGTCGGCTTCTATTCCAGCAGGCGCGGCCGGCGCAGCGTAAGCGTCAACCTTTATACGATCAACAACCGCGCGCAAGGCGGGACTCAGACGAACTTTGCCTTGCAGGAACAGGAGAACTTTTCGCAGCGCTTACGCGGAAACTTTCAGTTCTCGTACCAATCCAACTACGGGCCGCTGGTGAGCATTCCGCCGAACGAAACGGTCAGCGCCGCCGTCACCCATCAGACGACCAATAGCTCGCAAAACTACAGCATTACGCACAGTTCGGTGGGCGGGCAGTCGAGCAGCGACGCGTTTACTTTTACCGACACGCGACAGTTCAACGAAAACCTCAATCAAACGGTCACGTTTACCGACAGCGACAGCAGCGCCAGCTTTGGCGGCGAAACGTCGTTCAGCAACGAGTCCGAGTTCGACTATTTGATGCAGTACACGACCGCCGGCGCCGACTACGAGCTGGAGTTTGACAAAACGTATTCAGAGGAGGCGACCGGGATAAATAAAATTCCTGAGTTTACGATTCGCCCCGCGAACTTCTTCCAGCACTTCGTCATTCCGCTGTCCGCGCAGCTGGTTGTTGGAGAGTATAGTAATCCCGCAGGAGACGGACAGCCTCTCGCGCTCGCGACCTGGCGCGGTGACGCCAACATCGTCGCCGGCCCGCTGCAAGCAAAGGTCTTGGGCAGCGATTTCGAGGGTACCGTAACCGTCGATCAGTACGCGTACGGCACGGGCGACCTCAAGGCCGCAATCGAGCAAGACTTAAGCCTAACGACGCCGATCAGCCAGCACATCGTCAACTCGCTGACCTACAACGAGGCAAACTACAACGGCCCCGCCCTCGTGCCGTTCCAGTACCTCGACCAGCAACCGACGGAAAACACCAAAAACGCGCAAGATTTGGTGCGCCTGTTCAACGACGACGTGTACGCTTTTTCCGTGGGCTGGACCACAAACTTCGACGCGATGGCGCAACCCTTGAGCTATCAGCTGACCGCCAAGCCATCGCAGCGTTCCGTCTTGATGCTCAGCGGCTCGTTCATTCCCGGTCCCGGGCAAGGCTTTACCACGACGAACCTGCAGTTGTCGACGCCCTTCGGGCGCGACGCGTCGCTCCAGTTCGTCACCGATCTCAACTGGAAGGGCCCGGGCGAGATGGTCGCGGACAAAATCATCTACTACACGCGAACGATCGGGAACTGTTATCAGCTGATGGTGCTCTACAACGAATCGCAGCAGGCCATCAACGTCGGTTTAAATCTCCTTGCGTTTCCGACTCAAAACGCGGTCTTCCAGATCGGCTCGCCGCAACCGGTGGTGCCGACCACCTTCAACTTCTAGTTCCCTCGAAAGCTCAGGGTTCGTCGCAAGGAGGATGTCCGCAAGAGCAGCTTTCCGACTCGATGCTCTGGTCGACGGTATTCCGGCAGTAGTCGCTGCAGAAGGCGTCTCCGTCGTCGACGGACGCCGTGACGGTGCAGTTGCAGATATCGTTGACGCAAGGGACGTTGAGGTCGCGCATCACTGGCACGGCTTGGGGCTGGACGGGTTGTTGGCGATCTCGATGCTGGAGATCTGAGCCGCGGGATCAGACGGAGTAAAAATGCCGTAGTACGTGTTGTCGAAGGGTTCGGTCATGCAGAGCTTCGGTGAAACGAACTGCGGGTCGATCGGGCCGCCGGTACCGAGCGAGTCGATGAAGGTCCAGGTTCCGCCGTTGGTCGCTTGCGTCGTGAACGCATTAAAGGTCCAAACGTCCGTCGGCGAGGCACTCGGTGAGGGCGACGGCGACCCAATTCCGTGGAAGATCGAGCGTTGCGCCAGCATCGAAAATTCAGAGCCGGTGCCGTTGCTGTCGGGGTTGAAGGAGAACTGCTGCGGGGTCGTGCCGAGCGGCAGCCACGCCGGTGGGATGTGCGGGTTTTGGTTTCGCACGAACTGGATCGGCTGAGCGTACGCGCCGCCCCCCCGGCCCAGCGCCATCAGGGCAAACGAAAATCCGGCCCAGTTCGTTTGCAGGGTATCGGTGGACGGCGTTTTGCCGTCTCCGGTCGTATCGAAGACGATCATGTACTGGTAGTTCGAGAAGTTGAAAGGAGAGACCGTGTCAAAATGAATGGAGATATATCCCGGAGGCGCACCGCCTGGTCCTAACCCCGGAGGATTTGGCGTGACCTGCCGACCGCACGCCGATACAATGAACGCCGTTACCGAAACGACTATAAAACCGAAGCTCAATCTGCGAATCATGGTCTCCTCGCGGCCCTTACGGGACGTGTGCGTTGCCGCCCTCGCAGCCGTTGCATTGGCGGCGGCATTTCCTAAGCTTGGCGCGGCATGGCTCGTTCCCTTCGGAACTGCGGCGCTGTTTTGGCTGTGGCAAGGCGCATCTTGGAAGCGCGCCGCGCTTCTCGGTTGGTTCGCAGGTTTCGTTTTTTTCACGATCGACTTTGCGTGGGTCGGGCATACGGTCGGTCGATATATCGGAGTATTCGGCCCGTTTCTCGCCTATGGGCCCGCCCTACTCGAGGCGCCGTTTTTTGCGCTCGCCGGCGCGCTGGCTTCGCTTTCGTACGGACGCATGCGACCGGCCGTCGCGCCGCTCGGCGCGGCCGCGGCGTTTACCATCTGCGAATGGCTTCGCTCGATCGGCGTGTTTGCCGCGCCCTTCGATCAGCTTGGATACACGCAGGCCGACACCGTGCTGCGGCCGATTGCGGCGTACGTCGGAACCTATGGCATCACGTTCGTTCTTTGCGCGCTCGGCGCGTACGCAGCCGATGCAGTTCGGCGTCGAACCTGGCTGCCGCTATCGGTAACGCTCGTCCTGACGGGACTCGCGACGACTGCTGCGTGGGCCTTTTGGCCGGCGCGCCATATCCCCCCGCCGAAGATCGCCGTTGCCGCTGTGCAAGGCAACGTTCCGCAGTCTCTGAAATGGAACGCCTTGCAGCTTGCCGTGACGCGCTATGCGACGATGACCAAGAGCCTGGCGCGCAGACATCCGCGCCTGATCGTCTGGCCGGAAACGGCGATCGCAACCGAGCTCGATTTCGACCAGCACTTGAGCGGACGGTTTTCCGCATTGTCGCGCAAGCTTCACTCAACGATCGTGGCCGGAGCGATCGACGGAGATGCGAGCGGACTTTTCAACGCGCTCTATATTTTTGCGCCCAACGGCACTTCGCAGATCTATCGAAAACGTCAGCTCGTGCCGTTCGCCGAATGGTTTCCCGGGCGTCCGTTCCTATCGTGGCTTCCCTACATCGGCACGCTCAACGGCGGCATCACGCCGGGAGACAGCAATGGCGTCTATCCCACGACCGCGCTCACGATTGCGCCGCTGATCTGCTGGGAATCGGCCTTCGCGGACCTCGCCTTCGCGCAGCTGCGCCAAAACGCGCAGATTCTCGTCGTGAGTACCGACGACGCCTGGTTCGGAACGACTTCCGGCCCGTACATGCACGCTCAGATCGCACAGTTGCGCGCGATCGAGAGCGGCGCGTACGTCGTTCGGGCGGCGGCGACCGGCATCAGCGGAATCATCGCGCCCGACGGAACGTGGCAGGCGCGCAGCCGGCTCGAAGAGCGCACGATCGTTACGGGCCGCGTCGGTCGCCGGATGCCAACGATCTTTTCGCGAATCGGCCCGACCACGGTCGCGCTGTTGTTGATCTTGGGATACGTCGCGCTGCTTTTGCTGCCGCCCCGGGCGGCCGTATCCACCGGCGATGACGCGTAAGCAACTGCGCTGGCGGCAGATCGGCATCGTCGCCGGCGCCCTCTTTTTCGTCTACGTCGTCGTCGAGATCGTTCTGGCGGGAAGAGGCACGCCGCCGCACATGCCGGGGCAGCCGCCGGTCGTCTTAAAGGGCGGCCACGTCCTCAACAATCACATCACGACCAAATCGTGGAGTTTCGACTACGATCACGCGAAGCTCTCGCCCGACGGGCTGAGCGGCAGCGTCGACGGCGTTCGCAACGGAATCGTTTTCAAAAAAGGCAAGCCGTACTTGCGAATCTCGGCCAAGCACGTGCAGCTGAACATTTCCACGCTCGATTTTACCGCGATCGGAAAGGTTCACGTCGAGCGGATCGACGATCCGGACAAGCGCGCGTTCGACACCGATTTGGTGACCTGGACGAACGACGCCAAGGAGCTCCATATGGCGCACCCCAGCTACATTCACTCCGGCGATCAGACGCTCAAAATCGGCAGCATCACCGTCGATTTCGACGACAACACGATTCATCTCGGAAAGGTGAGCGGCGGAGTGGAGATCCACCACTAAGGCCAGAGGAGGAGAGCGGCTTAGCCGTTCCCCTCTCCCAGTTTCTTCTTTGCCTCGGCGATCAATTTCTTGACCTTTTGACCGCCCTTGTGCCCGATCTCTTCGTAGAAGTCCGAGCCGTACTTTTCTTTGACGACTTTGCCGCCCTTTTGGCCGATCGACTCGTAGAACTCGACACCGTGACGGTCGCGAGTCGCCTTGCCGCCTTTGCGGCCAATGTCTTCGTAAAAGGTCGAGCCATAGCGGTCGCGCACGGTATCTCCGCCCTTTTTTCCAGCCTCGCGAACGGACATTTCCCGTTTGCTCGCGCGCTCGTTTTTATCAGCCATCGGTCCTCTTCAGTCGTTGGTCGCGGATCTAGGAAGCGGCCTTGCGTTTGGGGCGTTGTCCACCTTTTTGACCGATAACTTCATAAAATGACGGGCCGTACTTGCTCTTGGTGGCCTCGCCGCCCTTGCGGCCAATCTCCTCGTAAAACTCCGATCCGTATTTGGCCTTGACGCGTTCGCCGCCGCGGCGACCCGCTTCGCGAACGCTCATGCCGCCGGACTGCCCTGAATCCTGTGTCATCACTCATCCTCCTTGGTCTGGCGTATAGTCTTTCCCATACAAGCGCTCGGCAAACTCAGGATTTGCTGAGAATTTCGGTCAGCGCCCCGTAGGCCGCCGTGCTGCGCTCCTTAAGGCGATCGAGATCACCATCATTTTCGATGACGAAATCGGCCCTGTCGCGAGCCTCGCTGGGGTCGACCTGAACGGCCATACGGGCCCGCACGCGAGCCTCGTCGAGCCGGTCGCGCTCCGCGACGCGCGCAATGCGTCGTTCCAGAGGAGCTGCGACTAAAATCGATTTGTCTACCAGACGATCGTACCCAGTTTCGAAGAGAAGCGGCACCACGTGCACGATCAACTGGCCCGGAGCCGCTCGGACCTCCCGTTCCAGCGCGAGCCGGCGGATATGCGGGTGAAGGAGCGCGTTGAGCCGCTCGCGGGCGGCCGCATCGCTAAAGACGATGTCCGCGAGTGCGGCGCGATCGAGGGCGCCGTTTCGAACGGCCGCGGGCCAGACCCGAGCGATCTCGAGCAGTCCGTCGCTCTGGGGCGCCACCACCTCGCGCGCGATGACGTCCGTATCCACGATGAAAGCACCGAGGTCGCCGAAGATACCGGCGACCTCGCTTTTACCAGCTCCGATGCCGCCGGTCAGCCCAACGCGCACGGCGAGTCGTTACTCGCCCTCAGGACGCTCCGCAAGCGCCGCTGGAGGGCTCTCGATGCCGCCGATCTCCTCCTCGACGGCGTACTTCTCGATCTCTTCGGGAGGCACGTCGGCGACGTGTTGAATCGAGGCCGTAATCCGTCGCGTTGCATGGTTGATCGTCAGCAGCGTTACCTCGACTTCTTGTCCGGCCGCGAAGGCCGCCGCAGCGTCGAACTCACCCTTGGGAACCATCGCCAGGATGCCCGGAATGACTTCGACCAGCAGATAGTTGGGAGTAACCTTGACGATCTGCGCCGTGAGCCTGTTGGTTTCGTAGAGCCGATCCGCGTACTGATCCCAAGGATCGGGCAACGCGTGCTTGAGCGATAGACTTACTTTCTTCGCGTCCGGGTCGAACTTCATAATTTCGACCTGCACGACGTCGCCGATCTTCACGACTTCCGACGGGTGCTTGATCCGCGCGTACGACAACTCGCTGTTGTGTATCAGCCCGTCGATCCCGCCGAGATCGACGAACGCGCCGAAATCGGCCAAGCGCACGACGACGCCCTCGCGTATTTGCGATACTTCGAGCGTATCGAGAAGCTCTTGCTTCTTTGCCTGCAGCTCTTCTTCGAGCACGAGGCGCTGCGAGAGCACGACGCGATGACGCTTGTGATCGAGATCGATCACTTTCAAACGGAGATGCTGACCGACGAGCTCGTCCAGATTTCCGACGGGTTGCCGCCGGATCTGCGAAGCCGGAACGAATCCGCGCATGCCGAGATCGACGAGTACTCCGCCCTTGACGACCTGCGTAACGGTCGCTTCGATCACTTCGTCGCGCTCGTGCGCTTCGATGACTTTCTCCCACGTCTTGAGCGCGCGCGCGCGCCGCTCGGAGAGAAAGAGCGTCCCGTCCATTTCGTCGATGCGATGGACCATGACTTCGACGGTATCGCCGACCTTCAGGAGCTTTGGATCGATTGCAAGTGAGAGTTCTCGGAAGGGAAGGACGCCTTCGGATTTTCCGCCGACGTCGACGAGAACTTCGTCTTTATCTTTTTGAACGATCGTTCCGGTAAGGACTTGCCCTTCGTCCAGAACTTTGAGCGATTCTTCGTAGAGTCGCTGCTCGAATGCGAGCTGATCTTCTTCTTGAGTGATTGAAGCGAGTTCGGTTGTTGAGATTTGTAGTTCCTACCTTTATGTATTTTTTATCTTTGGCATCGCCGGCACCACCAAGTTCCGCGACCGCCCAGGACGGTCCTCACGATCTTGCCGGTGCCGCAGCGCGAACACGTGTACCCTTGTTTGCCATAGACCGCCAGGTTGTTTTGAAAACCGCCTTTGAGGCCTTCGGCATCCACGTAATCGTCGACGCTCGTTCCGCGCATATCGATCGCGCGTCGCAATACGTCCACGATGGCGTCATGTAGGCGGCGCGCGGCCGCCTTTGTCAATTCCCCTGCCGGTCGGGCCGGACGAATCCGAGCCTTCCACAGCGCCTCGCAGGCATAAATGTTCCCGATGCCGGCGATACGGCGCTGGTCGAGCAAAAATGCTTTGACCGGGGTCGTCCGCCCAGCCAGCATACCGATAAAGGCCTCTGCTGTAAAGCCGGGAGCGAGCGGCTCGACTCCGAGGCGGCCGTCCCAGGATTCCCCAGCGCGAACGAGCCGCATCCGCCCGAAGGTGCGGACGTCGGCAAAGTGCAGCCGGCTGCCGTCCGTAAAGCGCAGAGCGACGTGCGAGCCAACGTACTCGGGCGTGGCAGCCGGCCGAACGATGAGACGCCCCGTCATGCGCAGACTTACGACGAGCGCGTCCCCCGCATCGAGTTCGAGAATGGCGTACTTCCCGCGCCGGCGCACCGAAGCGATGCACCGGCCCGCAACGGCGCGAGCAAAATCGACTCCAGGGGGCGTAACGATCGCGCGTGCGAGCCGAACATCTACACCGGCGATCTGCTTGCCGACGACCGCACGCCGCAGCCCGCGGACGATCGTTTCGACTTCGGGGAGCTCCGGCAAGCGGCGATTACGAGGGCGCGGCCGCCACGCCGCGCAGATCGAGTTTAACGCCTTGCGCGATTCCGTCGGCGGCCGCTTCGCCGCCCGGTAGTTCGATCACGTAGCGCGCGCGGCTGCGCTCTTGCGGGATCCGATCGTCGGGAATATTTCCGGCGACTGGAACGTTGGCGAACACGCGACCGACGGTGCCATCGGATGCAATGAAGACCATGTCGAGCGGAATCAGCGTGTTCTTCATCCAGAACGCGATCGAGTCGTCCCGATCGAACACGAAGATCATTCCCGTATGCGGCGGCAGCGATTGGCGAAACATCAAACCGCGTTCGCGCTGGGGCTCGGTCCGCGCGACTTCCAACGTAAGGCTCGCTTTGGGCGCGTGCACGACCGTGGTGGCGAGCAGCGCGAGGGTTGCCGCTGCGTAGCTAAACACTCTCTAGACTCTCCTCCGTCAAAGGCTCGACGTCGTACCAGTTTCGTCCCGTTTTGATCGTCACTTCGAGCGGCACCCGCAGATCGAGCGCCGACTCCATGTGCGTGCGCACGAGTTCGGCGGTCGCAGCGGCGTCCGTTTTTCGCACTTCGAAGATCAGTTCGTCGTGGATCTGCAGCAGCATTGAAGCGTCGAGCCGCGACGCGTGCAGCGCTCGATCGATCCGAACCATCGCCAGCTTCATGAGGTCGGCAGCGCTGCCTTGCAGCGGCGCGTTCGTGGCCTCGCGCTCGGCCGCCGCGCGCAGCATATAGTTACCCGAAGTCAAGCCCGGCATGTATCGACGGCGCCCGAGAATTGTCGCAACGTAACCGGCGGCGCGGGCCTCTTCGATCGTCCGGTCGATGTGGGCGCGAACCGAAGGGAAGCGGGCGAAGTAGGCGGCGGTGATCTCCTTGGCCTCCGCGCGGCCGATCTCCAGGCGTTGGGCCAGTCCGAAATCCGACATGCCGTACAACAGTCCGAAGTTGACGCTCTTGGCCATCCGCCGCTGGTTCGGATCGACTTCACCATTGGTAATGCCGAAGATTTGGCGGGCGGTGAAGTCGTGAATGTCCTGGCGCTCGTCGAACGCGCGTAGCATCGCTTCGTCGCCGGAAAGGTGCGCCATCAAGCGCAACTCGATCTGGCTGTAATCGGCAGCGAGCAGGACGTACTCGTCGCTGCGGGAGACGAACGCACGGCGAATGCGCCGGCCGAGTTCGCCGCGCACCGGAATGTTCTGCAAGTTCGGATTGGTCGAGGAGAGCCGCCCGGTCGCGGTAGCCGTTTGATTGAACTCGGTCCGTAAGCGGCCGTCTTTGTCATCCACGAGCTCGGGGATGACGTCCACGTAGGTGTTTTTGAGCTTCGTCACCTCGCGCCATTCCAGAACCAAAGCGCAGATCGGATACTCGCGTGCGAGCCCTTGGAGCACTTCGACGCCCGTGGCCCACCCGGTCTTCGTCTTTTTGCCACCCGGAATGTTGAGTTTACCGAAGAGCACTTTCCCGAGCTGCTGCGGCGACCCAATGTTGAACTCTTCGCCGGAAAGATCGAAGATTCGCCCGCGCAGCGCCTGCGCCGACGCGTCGACGCGGTCGCCGATCACGCGGAGCTCGGCCGGGTCGATCGCGACGCCCGCGGCCTCCATCTTGGCCAACACCGGCGCCAGCGGCAACTCGAGGTCTTCGTAAAGCGAGAGTTGGCCGCGCGCCTGGAGTTCGCTTCGAACTTTCGCGATCAGCTGCAGCGTCGCGTCGGCGGCCGCAGCCGCGTCGCTGGGAAGATCGAAGCCGAGAAACGCGGCCGCCGCATCTTCGACGTCGGCGAATCCGTGCGACGGGTCGAGCAAATGCGCGCCGATCATCGCGTCGTCGGAAAACTCCACGCCGGTAATCCCGGCTCGCTCGAAAGTGTGAAGCAAACGCTTGACGTCGTAACCGCCGCGACGTCCGGGCGAAGCGAAAATCCGCAGCACCGCCTCGCGCACCGGGCCGCTTGCCAGCGCGTTGGTCGACAGCGACACTCCCTGGCCTGCCCGTGCCGATAGTCCAAGTGCCTCATCGCGCAGCGCAAACGCGACGCGTTGCTCGCCGGCGTAGGCCTCCAGCTCTCCGGCGAGCGCCATGAGGTCGGACGAGTCGTTGCCGTGAACGAAGCTGCGATAGTCGCCCGTCAACTTCGTCACCTGTTCGAAGAGCGGGAGGTCGGCCGGCGGTGAAAGTTTGGCCAGCAGCGTTTTGAACTCGAGTTCGCGGAAGAGCGGATACAGCGTTCGGTCGCCGGGAGCTTCGTAACGGCTTGCTTCCCAATCGACGTGCAGCGGCAGATCCCGGCGGACGACCGAGACGGCACGGCACAAACATGCTTGTTGCCCGTACTCCTCGATCAGGCGCGTCAGTTTTGGATTTCCGGCCAGCTCGGGGTTTCCGATCAGCGCGTCGAGCGAACCAGCCGCCTGCAGCAGTTTGCTCGCCGTCTTTTCACCGACACCGGGAATGCCGGGAAGATTATCCGATGGATCGCCCTTGAGGCCGCGGTAATCCGGCAGCTGCGCGGGATCGAGCCCGAAGCGTTCGCGAACCGCGGCGGGATCGTAGCGCCCGAGTTCGGTGATGCCGCGCCGCGTCACGAGTACCGTCGTGCGCTCGTCGACGATCTGCAAAAGATCGAGGTCGCCGGTGACGACGATCGTCTGTTCGCCCGCTTCTTGCGCCTGTTGGGAGAGCGTAGCGATGACGTCGTCGGCCTCCTGTCCGTCCATTTCGACGATCGGAATGCCGTACGTATCCAGCACGCGCCGCACGAGCGCGAACTGACTGCGCAGCTCGTCGGGCATCGTGCGCCGTTGGGCTTTGTACTCGCCAAAGAGCGCGAGCCGGTCGGCCGGCATGCCCTTGTCGAACGCCGCGAGCACGTGCGCCGGCCGTTCGTCGGCGATGAGCTTGTTGAGCATCATCGTAAAGCCGTACACCGCGTTGATCGGCGTGCCGCTACTGGTCGTTAAACCGGGAAGCGCGAAGAACGCGCGATAGACGAGGCCATAGGTATCGAGCAGCATCAGCGCCACGATCTAAGGCACCTCGATGGTCGACGAGCCGGCACTCACGCTGCCGTCATCGGCGATGTCGAGCACCGAGACGACGTAGCGTCCGCGCTCCGGCAGATCGAATGCGATCCCGTTTCCTTCGCTCCGAGCGACCTTCCAGGTGACCGTCTGCGTCTCGGCCTGCGCGAGCGATTCGTCGGGCGGCTGCGAGCGGCGCACGAAGCCGAGCACCTGTGCCCGGTTTCCGGTCGAGTCGACGCAGGGATGCCAAGTCAGGTCCTCCGGCGCGCTGTCCTGAGTGCTCGTCAGACCGATTCCCAGAAGCGCCGGCGCCGAAGCAAAGAGTGCGGCGCCCGAGGGCGCGCCGCGGCTGACGCGCAGAACGAACGTCCCCTTCCCGGCGCTCGCTCCGTCGAAAGTAACGCTGGCCGGTCCGCCCGCGACGAGGCGATCGGCGTGCAGCGACAGCGCACCGAGATGCGGCCGCCCCGGGGCAGAGAGCGTTACCGGAACGGTGCTCCATTCGATTGCGCCGCCGTGCACGAACGCCGCACCCACTCGCAGGTCGCCGGCGGCGTCGAGTGCGCGGACGTGCGCGACGGCGTGGCCGCCGTCGGTACGAACCACCCCGAACTGAACGCCCAACGCGCTCTCATAGCTGATCAGCGCCTCACCTTGAGAACCGGGAGCATCGGCGTCGACGGTAACTTGTTGACCGGCGCGGACGTCGCTCGAGCCAAGCGAAATGTGGATGTTGGAACTGCGCCCGTCGGGCGCCGGCACCGACGCCTGCGGATCGACGGAGACCGCGATGCCGTCGGTCGCGCGGCCGCCGTGATCGACCGAGGCGAAGATCAAGTTCGTACCGAGCTCGGGAGAAGAGAAGCTGCCGCGCGCGTGACCTTCGCCATCCAGAACGATCCGCTGTTCCTGGCGCGAGCCGCCGTGTACTAAATCCACGGCAACGGCGGCGCTCGCAAGCGGTTTGCCGTCGATCGTTTCGGCGCTGACGTCAAAGCGCAACGGAGAACCGAGGCTCTGCTCAGTTCGATCGACGCTGAGATCGATCGCCGCGTCCGCCGTTGGAACGACCACTCGCGTCTCGGCCGTCGCTCCGCCGGACGCGACCGTGACGCCGTACGTCGAGCCGAGATCGTCGACGGGGCGCGGAATCGTAATCGTTGCGTTTCCGCTCGAGTCTACTCGTACGCTCTGCACGCTCCACTTGGTCGTGGCCCACGGCGTCGTCTCCGGCGCGGCTCCCAAGTAAACGTGGGGCGAACGCACGACCGTCACCTCGACCGGCACGTTGCCGCGCGAGGCGTGGACGAGCAGCGGGACGTCTTGCCGGTAGTCGCACGGCCCGCTGCAGCCCGAACGCACGTCGAGCGATAGATCGCCGGCGTTGGCGTCGACGTGCACGGTCGCACCGCCCGTTCCGCCGCCGGCTTGTGCCAAAATCGCGTAATCGCCCGCCGTCGCATCGGCCGGCACGGTTATCTCACTAGCAAACGCGCCGGCCTCATCGACGGCAACTCGATTCGAAACCAGCGTGCGTGCACCGTCTCGGAGAGAGACCACCACGCTGCCGCTCCCGGCGCGCAGGACGCTCCCCGCGCGCGTCCTGACGAATCCTACGATCCGCATCGCTCCGCCGGCGTGCACGACCGCCGAATCGGTGCGGACGCCGACGATCGCTCCGGGCACCGGCGCCTGCGGAAGCGGGCTCAGGAAGGCATAGCTGCTGCCCCACTGCGCGAGCGCAAAAACGGGATGCGAGGCGCGATTCCAACGGACCGCTCCTTGCGCATCGGTCTGACTCGTGACAAACGCGTTGTTGACGACGACTTGGATTCGCATGCGCTGCAGCGGCGCACCCGTTCCGAGGTCGACCCCATAAAACAGCGAGCCGCCCGGCGTTTCTTTCGAGAACAAACCGACGCGGGAGCGATTGATCCAGACCTGCTCGCCGACGTCGCCGCGTCGCGCTTCGACGACGAAGAATCCTTCCCGTGCCCCCAACGGAACGCTTACCTGGCTCGACTGAAACTGGTAGCCGCCGGGCGGGGTAAAATTGAAGGTAGCGATCGCGCGCCGGTGCGCCGTAGCGATCGGCCGCGGGCTGAAGTTTGCTCCCGCGGTCAATACGTCCGCCGGGTCGACCGCGTATACCGAAAATGCGACGGGCGCGCTCGAATACGTATCGAGGCGCACGGTTGCGGATTTCCAAGGCACGCTCGAGTCGGCGGCAAAGAGTTGGAAATACGAATCCAAGCGATGAAGGTCGACGATCGGCCGCTCGGCTTGTGCCGCGGTTACGTTGAGCGCAAAGATGAGAAAAGCAACGGCAACCAGACGGAAGGGCATCGGTCTGCGCTGCTTCGGCAGGTCCAACTGCGGGGCCCGCGTAAAGCGCCGTATCGTGGACGAACAGGCGGCAGGCGAACGGCCCACCTCGACACGGTGCCGTTTCTGCGGTTTCGAAGAAGGAGGCGACGAAGCGCGCAGCGTGCGCGAAAAGCCGCACCTTCAAGTCGTCGTTGCCTGCGGATCGTGCGGACATCCGTTCGCGGTGCTCTCGCGCAATTAGTGGGCCGGTAGTCGTCGTGCGAAACGCTTTGCTCGCGCTCCTGCTCCTCGCCGGGGCGGTTCCGCTCGTAGCCGCGTCGCCGACCCCAGCGCCCGTCGCCAGGCCGGTACTGCCAAAGATTCCGCTGCACACCGAAGTCGTCGTCGAGGTCAACAAGCACGGACAAGTCGTACGCGTCAAATCGACGAAACCGTGCAAAGTTCAAACCTTCAATCTGCAAACGTTCGGCAACGCGCTGCAAATGTGGATTCGCAAGCCCGACGGCAGCGCAACGGTTGGTCTGTATCGCGTGACCTACGATTACGATCCGAAGACACAGAAAGTCGCGCGCCGCATCGCGCTCATCTCCGCCGGCGGTACCTGGGGGAATGACGAAGGGGCGGCCAACGTCATGATGGATACGGCACGGAAGCAGGCGCTTCAGATGGAGAAAAAGTCGCAGCAGCAGAACGCGAAACTTCCGTCGCTCAACGATATTCGCGGCGCTACGCCGAGCCCCAAGCCTCCGCCGGCTGCCACGCTTCCTCCCCTTTGAAGTTCGTGACGTACCGGCCGGCAGACGGCCGGTCGCGTCCGGGTGTACTCGAAGGCTCCTCGATCCGGCCGATCGCGACACCCACGTTGCGTGACTACCTCGACTTAGCGCCCCACGAGCGCATCGCGTGGCATACCGGCGACGAACTTATCCCGCTCTCCAGCGTCGAACTCCAAGCCCCCATCCGTCCTGCGCGCAACGTCTTCTGCGTCGGCCGCAACTATCTCGAGCACGCCAAAGAGGGCGCACGCGCGCTCGGACGGCCGCTACAGCTCCCGTCCGTGCCCACGTTCTTCACCAAGGCTCCCACGGCGATCGCGGGGCCCGATGCGACCCTTCATCTCAGCAGCGCGGTTTCGTCGGAGTACGACTACGAGGCCGAACTCGCGGTCGTCATCGGGGTGGAGTGCAAGGACGTTGCAGCCGAGGAGGCGCTGCACGCCGTCTTCGGCTACACCGCTTTCAACGACGTCACCGCGCGCGATCTGCAGCGCGCGCACGGTCAATGGTTTAAAGGCAAGAGCCTCGACGATACCGCGCCGATCGGCCCATGGATCGTCAGCTCGGAGGAGCTCGGCGACCCTCAACGTTTAGCGGTGACCCTCCGCCGCAACGGTATCGAAAAGCAGCGCGCCAACACGTCGTCGATGATCTTTGCAGTTCCTCAACTGATCGCGGAGCTATCCAAAGGCATGACCCTGCTTCCCGGCGACGTCATCGCGACGGGTACGCCGCAAGGCGTCGGCTTCGCACGAACGCCGCCCGAGTTTCTTGCCAGTGGCGATCTCCTCGAGGTCGAGATCGAGCGGATCGGCGTCCTGCGCAACCGGATCGACATAACCGGAAAGGCCGCTTCCTAAAGGGCGGCGCCCATTTCCGGCAAAATGCCCGCACTATGATCGTTGCGGTTCCCCGCGAGGCAGCGGTAAAGGAGCGCCGTGTGGCGCTCGTCCCCGAAACCGTTTCGAAGTTCACCAAAGCAAACGTTGCGGTCACAGTGCAGCGCGGTGCGGGCGATTCGGCATCGTTTCCGGATGAGTCGTACGCCCGCGCGGGCGCCACGATCGCCGGCGACGTCGCGTCGCTGGCGGCTGCGGCAGACGTCTTCGTTACCGTCGGACGACCGGGCGACGACGCGCTCGCGGCGCTGCGCCCGAACAGCGTGGTGGTGGGCTTCCTCAATCCCTTGGGCGACGCTGCGTTTACGCAGCGATTGGCGGCCGCCAATCTCACTGCTTTGGCGATGGAAATGATCCCTCGCATCACGCGCGCTCAGTCAATGGACGCGCTTTCATCGCAGAGCAACATCGCGGGCTACAAAGCCGTTCTTCTCGCCGCCGCGACGCTTCCGAAGTTTTTCCCAATGCTGACAACCGCCGCCGGAACGATCCCTCCGACAAAGGCGCTGATCCTGGGCGCCGGCGTCGCGGGTTTGCAAGCGATCGCCACGGCGCGCCGTTTGGGCGCGGTCGTGAGCGGCTACGACGTACGCGCGATCGTCAAGGAACAAGTTGCATCGCTCGGTGCAACCTTTCTCGAGTTCGATCTGGGCGAGGACGCGCAGGCCGCCGGAGGTTATGCGAAGGAACTCACGCCCGAGCAGCAAGAGCGACAGCGCGCGTGGATGGTCGAACAGATCGGCGCCAACGACGTCGTGATCACGACCGCGCTGGTTCCCGGACGCAAGGCACCGGTTTTGATTACGAAGGCCGCGGTCGAGGCGATGAAGCCCGGCAGCGTCATCGTCGACCTCGCTGCCGAGGCCGGCGGCAACTGCGAGTTGACCGTCCCCGATCAGGTCGTCACGACGCCCAATGGCGTCACGATCGTCGGCACGACCAATTTGCCGAGCACGATGCCCGCCGACGCGAGCCGCTTATACTCGCGCAACGTGTACGCGCTGCTCTCGCCGTGGATCAAAGACGGCGCACTCGCAATCGACACAAACGACGACGTCGCCAAAGGAGCAATCGTTGCAAGCGGCGGCCGCGTGCTTCTCGGAGGGAACGCGTCGTGACCGACGTTTCACATCTGGTCGAGCTTCTGACGGTCCTCGTCTTGGCGATCTTCGTCGGTTTTGAGGTAATCTCCAAGGTGCCTACGACGCTGCATACGCCGCTGATGTCGGCCACCAACGCTATCCACGGAATCGTGGTAGCCGGTGCGATTGTCATCGTCGCCGCGCTGGCCGGCGTCCCGCACGGGCCACTGCTGACGACGCTTGCAGTCGCGGCGGTGACGCTGGGCGCCATCAACGTTTTCGGCGGCTTCGCGGTTACCGAACGCATGCTGCAGATGTTCAAGCGTAAGGGTGACGGTAAATGAGCGTCGGGATCGATCTCGCCAACCTGATCGCGATCGCGCTCTTCATCTACGGTCTGCACGAGCTCAACTCGCCGGCGACCGCGCGGCGAGGCAATCGTCTCGCAATGCTCGGCATGGCGATCGCACTAGCCGGCATCCTCGCGCGAACGCAAGCCGCCGGGTGGGAATCGGTCGTCGCCGGAGTCCTCATCGGCGGCGCGATCGGTATTTACGCGGCACTCAAAGTACGCATGACCGCAATGCCCCAGATGGTCGCGCTGTACAACGGCGCGGGCGGCGGCGCCGCCGCGCTCATCTCGACGGTACAATACTTCGTTGCGGTTCCCAACGGCGGCCTCAACGGCGTCGTCTCGGTCTCGCTCGTGCTCTCGGCAATCATCGGCGCGATCAGTTTCTCCGGTTCGATCATCGCCTTTCTCAAGCTCCAAGAAGTGATGACGGGCCGCCCGATCACCTATCCCGGCCAACAGATCGTCAACGGGATCGTCTTGCTGGCAATCCTCGGCTTGGGCGTCTGGTTCGTCGCAACGTTCGGGATCTTGCCGATGTGGGCGTATCCGATACTGCTCTTGGCCGCGCTGCTGCTCGGCGTGCTGTTCGTCTTGCCGATCGGCGGCGCCGACATGCCGGTCGTCATCTCGCTGCTCAACTCGTTTACCGGCGTGGCCGTCGCGATCACCGGCTTCGAGATCGACTCGACGCTGCTGATCATCTGCGGCGCACTCGTCGGCGCGAGCGGCACGATCTTGACCGTTGCGATGAGCCGGGCGATGAATCGTCCGCTCACCAACGTACTCTTCGGCGCCTTCGGTTCGGCGGGGGGTACGGAAGTTGCGGCGTCGGGAGGCCCACAGCAGATTCGCGCGACCAGCGCCGACGACGTCGCCGTCATGCTTGCCTATGCGTCGAAGGTCGTTTTCGTCCCGGGCTACGGAATGGCCGTCGCGCAGGCGCAGCACAGCGTCAAAGCGCTCGCCGATCAGCTGGAGAAGCGCAACGTCAAAGTGATGTACGCGATCCATCCCGTTGCCGGGCGCATGCCGGGCCACATGAACGTCCTGCTCGCCGAAGCGAACGTTCCGTACAATCAACTGCTCGATATGGAAGACGTCAACACCGAGTTTCCCACCGCCGACGTCGCACTGGTGATCGGCGCCAATGACGTGACGAACCCCGCCGCACGAAACGTCACGAGCTCCCCGATCTATGGAATGCCGATCCTCGACGTCGACAAAGCGTCCAACGTCGTCGTGCTCAAACGCTCGATGCGTTCCGGATTCGCCGGAATCGAGAACCCGCTCTACGAGATGGGCAACACGTCCATGCTCTTCGGCGACGCCAAAGCGTCGGTCGACTCGTTAACCGCCGCCGTCAAAGCCGTCTAGCGTCACCCGCGTGACACGCGACCCTTCGACAAGCTCAGGGTGACACTGGGTGACACGCGACCCTTCGACCCTTCGACAGGCTCAGGGTGACATTTGGGCGCTCGGCATCGGCGGCGGCGGCAGGTCTTCGGGCCGCAGCGGTTCCGGTTTGCGTTTGCGCCCGCTAAACTCGATCACGATGACGTAGAGCACCGGCACGACGCCGAGGTTCATCACTAGCGAGACGAGCATTCCACCTAGGACGGCGGTACCGAGAGAAATGCGGGATTGCGCGCCGTCGCCGGTCGCAAATGCAAGCGGCAGGATGCCGAGAATGAAGGCGATCGACGTCATCAGGATCGGGCGCAGCCGAGTCGCCGCGGCTTGAGTCACGGCTTCGATGTGACCGAGTCCCTTTTCGCGCAGCTGATTCGCGAATTCGACGATGAGAATGGCGTTTTTCGCGGCCAGACCGATCAGCATGACGTAACCGATTTGGGCGTAGATGTCGGACGACGTGATCGGAATCGGTACGGGGTGGCCGGCGAGCATCGAATGAATGATTTCGCTCGCGAGCTCGGTCAAGCGCCGAAGGTAGATGGCCGAGACGCCGCCGAGCAGCGCCAGCGGTACCGCGAGCATGATGACGAACGGCGTCGTCAGGCTCTCGTACTGAGCGACGAGCACGAGAAATACGAAGAGCAGCCCCATGCAGAAGACGATGATCGTCTGTGGGCCGCTCTGCACTTGCTGTCGTGCGATGCCGCTCCAATCGTAAGCCATCCCCTTTGGCAAATGGTTCGAGACGATCTTTGCAATGGCGTCCAGCGACTGGCCGGAGCTCGCGCGCGATCCGGGGGAGCCGTCGATCTCGTACGAGTTGTATTCGTTAAACCGCATGATCGCGACGTTGTCCGTTACGTAACCCGTGTGAAGAAACTCACTCACGGGCATCATGTTACCGGAACTGTTGGCGACGTAAATTCGGGAAAGATCGCTGGGCGACGTGCGCTGCCCCGCCTTTGCTTGGACGAGCACCTGGTACGAGCGCGTTCCGTAGTCGAAAAAGTTCACGAGCGACACCCCCGTCGTCGCTCCGATCGTGTCGAAGAACGCCTGAGGCGTCACTCCGAACGCGAGCGCCTTGGAGCGATCGAACTTCGTCGCCAGATACTGGCCGGTCAAAATCGTCGGAATGCGAACCTGCGAAAGGGCCGGATCCTTCTTCGCGTCGGCTAGGATGGCGTTGCCGACTTTGTTGAGCGTCGGCAGCCCGAGGTTATCGATGTCCTGAATCTCGATAGCGAACCCGCCTGTCGTTCCCAAACCCGGAATTGCGGGTGGATTGGCCGGAAGCGCCGTGACGCCGGGCACCTTCGCAAACTGCGTGTAGAACTGGTACTGCAGCGCGAGTGCGGAGTTCTGCACGCCGCCGCGCTCGGAGAGCGGCTTGAGCTGAACGAACATCGTCGCCTGATTCGAGCTGTTGTTTGAAAAGCCGAAGCCGATGCCGCTGGTTACCGCTTCGACCTGCGGCATCGCGAGCATCATTTTTTCGAGCCGTTTCACGGCCGCGGTAGTCTGATCCATCGAGGCCTGCACCGGCAGCGTCACCAGCACGTAGAGCAGACTCTGATCCTCGGCTGGAATGAAGCCCTGCGGGGTGATCTTGAACATGACCCCGAGCAAGATCAGCGCCAGCACGAAAACGCCGACGACGACTTTCCGCCGCGCGATCAACCGGGGAACGACCCTTTCGTACCAGCGCGTCAACGCGCTCAAGCGCCCCTCGAACCACAGCATGAAGTGGTTCTTCGTCGGCTCGCTTCCGTGAACGATTTCGTAGGCGAGGACGGGCGCCAAAGTGAGCGCGGTGAAGAGCGATATCGCGATCGAGGCCGCCATCGTCAACGCGAACTGCTGATAGAGCAGCCCGGTCGTGCCCGGCAGAAGAGCCACTGGAATGAAAACCGACATCAGCACCAGCGACGTCGCGAGAACCGCGCCGGAGATCTCCTTCATCGCGCGCACGGTCGCGTCGAACGGGCTCGATTTATCGTCGACGATGTGGCGCACGATGTTCTCGAGCACGACGATCGCGTCGTCGACGACCAGCCCGGTCGCGAGGGTTAAGCCGAAGAGCGTCAGCGTGTTGATGGAGAAGCCGAGCAGCTTCATGGCCGCAAACGTTCCGATCAATGACACCGGAATCGTAATGGATGGGATCAACGTGCTACGCCAGTTCTGTAGGAACAAGAAGATGACGAGGACGACGAGCACGATCGCAATCAGCAGCGTGATGACGACTTCTTTGATCGAGGCCTTGACGAAATCCGAGGTGTCGAAGGCGATGCTGTAACCGATGCCGCCGGGGAAACGCTGGGCCACTCGGGCCATCGTTGCGCGAACGTTGTTCGATATTTGCAGGGAGTTGGCCGTCGGTTCGCCCTGAATCGCCAGCACGACGGCGGTTTGGCCGCTGTAACGGGCCGAGGTGACGTAGTTTTGTGCGCCTAGCTGGACGTCGGCGACGTCTCCCAAACGCAAATAGCCGCCATTGGGCTGTGCGGCGATGACGATCTGCTTGAACTCGTCGGTCGACTGCAATCGCCCGTTGATCTGGATCGGGATCTGAAACGGTTGCGAGCCGTTGGTCGGCGGTTGGCCGATGGCACCGGGCGCGACGTCGGCGTTATTGTTCTGGATCGCGTTGAGCACCGTATCGAGCGATATGCCGTTGGATTGCAGCTTGTGCGGATCGACCCAGACTCGCATGCCGTAGGTGCGGTCGCCCAGAACCTGCACCTGCCCGACGCCCGGAATTCGCTTGAGTTCTTCGATAACGTTGAGATCGGCATAGTTGCTGACCGCGACGTCGGAGACCGCCGAACTCGTCGAAAGCATCGCGACGGCGATCGTAATGTTGCCCGAACTCTTCGTAACCGTGACGCCGTAGTTCTGGACGGCCGGCGGGAGCTGAGCGAGCGTTAAGTCGACGCCGTGCTGGACGTTGGTTTGATCGATAGTTGGATTGGTGCCCAGCGCGAACGTGCACGTGATGACGCTGGTGCCGTTGGCGCTGGAGTACGACTGCATGTACTGCAGGCCGTCGGCGCCGTTGATGTTGATTTCCAACGGCGTGGTGACCGAACGCATCACCATCGCCGCGCTGGCGCCCGGATACTGGGAGGTAACCGTTACGGTCGGAGGCGAGATCTGCGGATACTGCGAGATCGGCAGCGTCGGGATGGTTACCAGGCCCGCGAGGAGCACGACGAAACTGAGCACCCCAGCAAAATGCGGGCGCCGCAGGAAGAACTCGATCACGACGGCGCTACGCTCGCGGCGGCTTCCACTCCGAAACGAGCGTTCGCACGCCGCCTCACAAAATTCCTGGCACTCGGCTCCTTATGGTCTCGGAACCCTCTCGGCGACGCTCCAGCCGTATGCATTCCACGTCGGCAAGAACGCGTTGGGCGCAAAACCGCTCAAGCGCTTTCGGTGTGCGTAAACGTACGAGGCGTTGAACAGATACAGAATCGGAACCTGAGCCGCCACGATGCCGGCGATCTGCCGATACGCTCGCTGGCGATCTGCACGAGCGTTCGTGGACAGGGCCTCTCGCTCCAGACGGTCGACGGCGGCGCTGCACCAACGCATGTAGTTCGATTGCGCGCCGCACCCGAGCACCCACGAATCGTCGGGGTCGGCTCCCATCGTCCAGGGAACGTAGGCGAGGTCAAAGTTGCCCCTTGCCAGCACTCCGGTCTGCGGCAAAAATAACTGGGCGTTGCTGACGGACTTAACGACGACGTCGATGCCGCGGTCTTTCAGCGCCGCCGCGACGGCGGTGGCGACGCGCACGCCGGTCGTCGTTTCAACGAACTGCACGTAGACGAGCCGCAGAATTTTTCCGTCGTGCCGGCGCCAGCCGTCGGCAGATCGCCTCCAGCCGGCTTGGTCGAAGAGCAGGTCCGCTCGTTGCGGCGCGTACGCCGGCTCCCGCACCGAAGGGTCGAACGCCCATGAGAAGCGAGGCTGCAGCATGTTGGTCACGGGATAGATTCCCAGCGTGATCTTGCGCGAGATCGCGTCGCGATCGATCGACATTGCAAGCGCTCGGCGGATTCCGACGTCGTCCAGCGGCGCGTGTGCGGTGTTGAGTGCCAGGCCGGCGACGACCGCGGTCGGCACCGTCGTGAACTCGAGAGACGCGTCGCCGCGCACGATCGAGAGCTGAGCCGGCGAGATCAAGTTCCAGTCGAGTTCGCCCGACTGCAGCGCCAGCAAATTCGTCGAAGGGTCCGGAACCGTACGAACGACGAGACGGGCGACGGCCGGCTTCCCGCGCCAATACCGTGGATTGGCCGCATAGCGCATTCCCTCGCCACGCTCCCACGAGACGAACGTAAACGGACCGTCGCCGACGTTGGGATCGCCATTGAAAGAAGCTTGGGCGAGCGGCGCTTGGGAACGCAAAATGTGGGCCGGAAGCACGAACTGCGGCGAGAAGCCGTAGGAAAAATACGTCGTCACGGCCGGTGCCCACGCCCGGCGCAGGTGCAGCACGACGGTATGCGGACCGGTCGCGATGGCCCGGTCGATCAGCTCGTAGCCTTCGTGCGAGCGCACGGGGTTTCGTGGATCCAGAATCGCATGCAGCGTGAAGAGAACGTCCTGGGCGCTCACCGGCACGCCGTCACTCCACCGCACGCCGTGGCGAAGCTCGTAACGGATCGTTCGCCCGTCGGGGGAGAGCCCGCCGTTGCGCGTCGTTGGAATCCGTTGGAGAAGCGCCGGCACGGCGCGGCCGCGGGCGTCCAAGTCGACGAAAGGCTCGAACGCGAGGCGGGCGAGCTGTTGTTCGACGGAGGCGGCGTCCGGATTGGACAGGAGCGGATTGAGGCTGCGGGGGTCGGCCGCTATGTCGAACCGCACTTCCCCAGGGGGCGCCTCGCCGGGGCGAGCGCAGCCGGCAAAAGCGACTAGCAGGCTTGCCGATAAAGCCAGGGTCAGCGCCCCACTTGCGGCGAATGGATGTCTGGTGTTATGCTTGTTCGGCCGATTATTGTTCGGCAAACCCGGTACTCCTATCGAATATGATTTCTACAACTGATTCGCTGGACGAACTCGACCTCGGTATCCTCGACGCGTTGCAGCGCAACGCGCGCTCGACCTTTGCCGAACTTGGGACGATCGTCGGGCTGAGACCCCCCGCGGTGCACGATCGTGTGAAGCGCTTGGAACAACGCGGCTACATCCGGGGCTACGGAGCGAAGCTGGACCCGGCGGCGCTCGGCCTCAACCTCACCGCATTCATCAGTTGCTACACCTCGCCGGACTGCGCCTACGAAGATTTCACGCGCGTCCTCAGCGAGATGCCGGAGGTCTGCGAAGTCCATTCGGTTGCCGGAGAAGAGAGCTTCATTTGTAAAGTGGCGACGCGGTCGACGCAACATCTCGACGAATTGCTCGCGCGCCTCAAGGCAACTCCGGGAATGGCTCGCACCCGCACGACGATCGTGCTCGGCATGCCGTTCGACCGCGGCGGGGTCACGGTGGTCACGCGATGAAAACGGCCTCCTCTTTAGAGTGTCATCCGCTGGGCACACACCGCGTGCTCGAACCGCTTGGAGCGATGCCGCAAGAAGCGTGGCGGCTCGACAACACGCCGGCCGCCGGGCCAAACGAAATTCTCTGCGACGTCGAGGTGCTCAACATCGACTCCGCGTCGTTCAAGCAGATCGCCGGTGTTTGCGAGTTCGATGCCGGGCGCA
This sequence comes from Candidatus Cybelea sp., assembly GCA_036267315.1. Classification (GTDB taxonomy): domain Bacteria; phylum Vulcanimicrobiota; class Vulcanimicrobiia; order Vulcanimicrobiales; family Vulcanimicrobiaceae; genus Cybelea. Next base: position 24,366 of record DATAWH010000018.1, read on the forward strand.
TCGGCGACCACATTTTTGAAAACGTGCGGGCACGCGGCAAACAGCACAACCCCGTGACCGGCAGCGGCGGCATGTTCGTCGGGCGCATCCGCGAGATCGGCGACGAACTGCGCGGCCGTATCGATCTGGAGGCCGGCGACCGCATTGCATCGCTCGTTTCGCTGACGCTGACGCCGCTGCACCTCGAGGCGGTCACGCACGTAGACGTGGCGACCGCGCGGGTGTGGGTACGCGGCACGGCGGTTATTTTTTCGAGCGGGCTTTGGGCTCGGCTTCCGGCGGACATCGACGAGGGGGTCGCGCTTGCCGTGCTCGACGTCGCGGGCGCCCCGGCGCAGGTCCGGCAGTTGTGTTCGCCGGGACAAACCGTCGCGATCGTCGGCGCCGACGGGAAGAGCGGAATCCTCGCATGCGCCCAAGCCAAGGAACGAGTCGGACCCAGCGGGCGCGTGATCGGTGTCGTTCCCGATGCCCAGACGCGCGGCGCCGCGCTGCTGCGCGAACTGGGCTACGTGGACGAACTCATCGTCGCTGACGCGCGCAACGCAGTCGTCGCCAGCGGCGCGGTCGCTGCCGCAGCGCCGCAGGGAGCCGACCTCGTCGTTAACTGCGTCAACGTTCCAGGTACGGAACTCTGTTCGATTCTCTGTGCGCGCGACCGTGGAACGATCTATTTCTTTTCGATGTCCACGTCGTTCACGGCCGCCGCACTGGGTGCCGAAGGGGTCGGCCGCGACGTTACGATGATCATCGGCAACGGTTACACCAAAGGCCACGCCCAGATCGCCTTGCAGACGCTGCGCGATCGTCCCCGTCTGCTCGAACACTTCAACGCAACCTACGCGAGGAACGCTCCATGACGCAAACGCTCTCTCCCGTCCCGCACCTCAAGCCCCCCGCACCGCCCGAGCAGTACGAGTATAAACAACTGCGCCAAGGAGAGTTCTGGCGGCATATTCCCGCGTACGCCGACGTTGACGAGGCCACGTTTCTCGATCACCTCTGGCAGCAGCGGCGCTCGGTCAAGACGGCCGAAGAACTGCTCGAAACGATTCGCGGAGTCTGCTCGCCGGAGTTTTACGCCGACGCCGAGGCCGGCTTTCGCCGCGCGCCGATGGCCGTGCGCGTATCGCCGTATGCGATCTCGTTGATCGACTGGGACAACGCCGTCGACGATCCGATTCGGCGGCAGTTCATTCCTCTGGCGTCGACCGCGCTGCCCGACCATCCGCGCCTCACGCTCGATTCGCTGCACGAGCAGGAAGATTCACCCCTACCCGGACTCGTCCACCGCTACGTCGATAAAGCGCTCTTTTTGCCGCTCGCGGTCTGCCCCGTCTACTGCCGTTTCTGCACGCGCAGCTACGCGATCGGGCCCGATACCGAAAACGTCGACAAAGTCAGCCTCGCGACGACGCCCAAACAATGGCACGAAGCCTTTGCCTACATCGCCAGCCGCCCCGAGCTCGAAGATATCGTCATCTCGGGCGGCGACGCGTATCAGCTCGCACCCAAGAACATCGAGCTGATCGGCAACGCACTGCTGGACATCCCGCACCTCCGCCGGCTCCGCTTTGCTTCCAAAGGGCCGGCCGTCATGCCGATGAAGCTGATCACGCACACGGAATGGCTCGACGCGCTGACGGCGATCGTCGAACGCGGGCGATCGCTGGGCAAAGAGGTCGTGCTGCACACGCACTTCAACGCCCCCGAAGAGATCACGTGGATCACCGAAAAGGCGATGCGCCTGCTCTTCGAGCGCGGCATCTTCACCCGCAACCAATCCGTGCTCATCCGCGGGGTCAACGACACGCGCGCGCGGATGCAGCTCCTGGTCAAGCGCCTGGGCCATATCAACGTTCACCCGTATTACGTCTACATGCACGATATGGTCAAAGGCGTCGAGGAGCTGCGCACGACGATTGCGACCGCGGTCGATACCGAAAAATTCGTGCGCGGAAGCACGGCCGGCTTCAACACGCCGACCTTCGTCTGCGACGCGCCCGGCGGCGGCGGAAAACGCGACGTCCATTCGTACGAGTACTACGATCGCGAGAACGGCATCGCGGTCTATGCCGCGCCGAGCGTCAAGCCCGGTAAAGCATTCGTCTACTTCGATCCGATCGACCAACTCGGCCCGCAGGCGCAGGCCCGTTGGGCCCACGCCGATCTCGCCGAGCAGATGATCGAAGAGGCGGTTCGCAAGGCGGGCGCCGGGGACGAACAGCTCGTCGTGGCGTAAGCGCCACGCATGACCGAAAAACGGCTTCGGGTCGACTTCGTCATTGCGGTGAGCGCGCTGACCGTCAGCCTGGTGGCGGCCGGAGCGGCCGTCTACCAGACCCGGGTGATCGCCCAGCAGTTCAGTGCGACGGTTTGGCCCTACGTCAGCTTCGAACGCACCAACTCTCCGTGGTCCTCCGAACTCGACATTCGCAACGACGGCCTCGGGCCGGCGATCGTCCGCAGCGTCGCAATTAGCTGGAACGGCAAAAGTAAGGCGACGATCGAAGCGGCACAAGCGGCTGCGGTCGCCGAAAATCCGAAGGCCATGCGAGCGGTACGTGCCGCCCTGGCGAACGGGGCGAAGCTTTCCTTCAGCACGAGCACGCCGACGGCCGGTTTAGTCATCCCGGCCAATACCAAAAAGCTCGTCGTGCGCATAGACGGCGCGGTCTTGGTTCGATACTATCGCCAAGGGCTCAAGCACCTCGGGCTTTCCCTCTGTTACTGTTCGCTCACCGGCAGCTGCTGGGTGCAAAAATATGGCGGCGTCGACGATTCCCAGCCGCAGAGCGTCGGGTCATGCCCGCGTAGCGGCTGAAGACCGTTCGCGAAGCGTCGCGCGCATCGGCACCGGGCCGGCCGGGCGCAACGTTACCGACGCGGCCATCGGAACGTCCGGATCGCCGGCGAGCGTAAAGCGAAACTTTCGCAAGAGCGGCGCGAGCACCATCCGCATCTCGTTGCGGGCGAACTCTTCGCCGATGCAGCGGCGCGCGCCGCCCCCAAACGGCACGTAAGAGAACGGCAGAGGATCCTCGCCGATCCAGCGATCCGGAGCGAACCGCTGCGGATCTTCAAAGTACTCGGGGCGCCGATGCAAGATCAACGGCGCCATGAATACCGTCATACCTTTTGCTACACGGGTTCCGTCGGCCAGCGTTACGTCGCGCAGCGTTTCGCGCCCGATGATCCACGCGGGCGGATAGAGCCGCAGCACCTCCTTCACCAGCCGGTCGAGGTAGTCGCGGTCGCCTTGCGCGGCCGCCTCTGCCGCCCGTGCGTCGACGTCGGGGTTGCGGGCGAGCAGGACGAGTGCCCACGTCATCGCGTTCGCAGTCGTTTCGTGCCCCGCGATGAAGAGCGTCATGATCTCGTCGCGGATCTGCTCGTCGCCCGGACGGTGGCCGGTCTCTGCATCGCGCGCCGCGAGCAACATCGAAAGCGCGTCCCCGCGATCCTCGCCCTCCCTTCGGCGCCGTGCGATTAAGCCGTAGATGATCTCATCGAGCAGCGCGCGCGACTTCCAGAAGCGGCGCGTTCCCGGCAGCGGCAGGCGTTGCCGCAGCCCGCTCAGTGGGGTCAACATATAGGGAAACTCCCGCATCATCAGGTGCAGCGCGTCGGCGACGACGCGCGCGGATTCGCTTTCGTCGCTTCCGAACAGCGTCTCGGTCGCGATTCGCAGCGTCAGCTCCGTCATCGCGGCGCGCGCGTCGAAGGGCTCGCGAGGATCGAGCCGGTCGACGAAGTCGGAGGCGTCTCGCTCCATGATCCGCGCGTACTCCAGCATCCGCTCGCGATGGAACGCCGGCTGAACGATCCGGCGCATCTGCCGGTGCAAAGGATCTTCGCTGGTCAGCAACCCCTCGCCCAACAGCAGCCGCAGGACCCGAGTTCCCAGCGATTTCGAGAACGCGTTCTGCTGCGTCACCAGAATATCTTTGATCAGCGCCGGCTCGTTCACGAAGACGTACGAGCGCCACGGCAGCGAGAACGCAACGACGTTGCCGTAGCGTTTGGTTATGCCGGCAAGGAACTCCGGAAAGCGGCGGAAGGGTACCGGCAAGAGCGCTCGGAGCGTCGCCAAACGGCCAGGCCCCGGAAGCGCAGGCGTCATTTCGATTCCGCCCGACGATACGCCGCAACGCCGCCGAAACGGCAGACGACGCGGTACTGCCCCGACGCGATCTCCCGCTCGAGAGCCGAGTGCATCTTGCGCTGGTTGGGATCGCCGGGAAAGTCGTCGGCGTACACTAGGTAGTCGACACCGCTGGTTCGGTCGATCGTCGCGAGCGGCCGTCGCGCCGCCACCGCCGAGAACCATTCATCGTAGGTGGACAGGGACGCCCCTTGAGGCACGCAGCTCAACGCGCGCCGCGCATCGGCGAGATCGTGATAGTACGGATGCAAGTAATGCAGCGGATGAAGCGGGTCGAAGGCGATCAAAAAAAATGCACAAATGACTGCAGCGGCGCTGGACCAGTTTTTCGCGACGCGCTCGTTTGCCTTTCGCTCGATCGCGACCACGCCCATCACCGTCGCCACGAGCAGCCACGGGATCCAGAGCGCGGCGTAGTGGTCGCCCATCCGCCAGACGTAGCCGGAGTTTGCCAGCAGGACGACCGCGCCGCCCGGCAGCGCCAGCAGCGCCCAGCGCGAGCGCAACGGCAGAAAGAGCAGCGGCACGAAGGCCTCGAGCAGATACGTGAAGCGTCCGAAACTCAGGATCGCGCGCGCGAACGCAACCGGGTGAGCGAACGGAGCGGCCGCCAGCGCGACAGGGCCGGCGGCAAACGGATACATGTAGAAGTGGCTGGGCCCCCACTCGCCCACGCGCGGAACGATCGCGAGAAAGTAGATCGACAGCGAGGCAATACCGGCGCTGGCCAGGAGGCCGCCGGCAAGCGCCGTGCCGCGTCGCGGCGAGCCGTCGAGCAGTCCGACGCCGTTGCGATGACGCCGTGCGCCGAGATACGCGAGTGCTGCCCCGAAGAAGATCAACGTAAGCGCCGCGTCTTCGCGCAGTCCCACCGCCGCCAATCCGCAGATTGCGAACGAGACCCACCGTCCGCGGTCGGCCGCTAGAAACAGCGCGAGCACGAGAACGCTGAAAAGGCCGAGTTCGTGAAACTCGTCAAACCCCAAAGCGAGCAGCGGAGGATAGAGCAGCGTGAGGATACCGAGCTGCTGCGCCAGCCGTTCGCCGGCGTACGGGCGCGCGAGCGCCGAGATCAAGGGCCCGCACGCAACCGTCGCTACCGCTTGAACGAGCTGTAACCAGAGCGCGCTGCCGGTCAGCGCGACGAAGGGCCAGAGGAGCGCCAGCGAAGGAGACCAGTGATAACGAAAATGAGAGCCGCCTTCGACGCCGTTGCGCATGCCGTGCAGCGCGTCGGCGACGATCTGGGCGAACGTTCCCGTATCGGAACCGTACGTCCAGAGCTTGGCGCGAATGCAAGCGAGTAGCACGAGCACGAGCAGTTCGACCGCCGCCCAAAACCAGACACGACCGAGCAGGCGCATTAGAATCCGCCGACCAACCGCGCACAACGGTGAAGCGTCTTTGTATTTTTTGTGGATCGAGCACCGGAAACGATCCGGCCTACGCGGCCATGGCCGGCGAGGTAGCGCGCGCCGTCGTGGGCGCGGGCTTCGGTGTCGTCTACGGAGGCGGCAGCATCGGCTTGATGGGCATCGTTGCCGATGCGGCCCTCGCCGCGGGCGCTGACGTGATCGGAATCATCCCGCAGGCGCTGGCGGAAGCGGAGGTCGCGCACGCCGGGCTCACGCAGCTGCACGTCGTGTCGAGCATGCACGAGCGCAAAGCGATGATGGTCGAGCTTAGCGACGCATTCGTCGCGCTGCCGGGCGGATTCGGCACGATGGACGAGTTTTGCGAGGTCCTGACCTGGCGTCAACTGGCGATTCACGACAAGCCGATCGGGCTGCTGAACTTTCGCGGCTACTACGACTCCCTGCTCGCGCTCTTCGATTCCATGGTCGAGCAAGGCTTCATCACGGTCCAGACGCGAGGGCTCTTCGTCAATGCGCCGCGCATCGAAGAGCTGCTGCATTCGATGTTCGAAGCGTCCTAAAACCAAGCCGGCAGCGTCACGCGACGCAGCGATACCTCGCGCTACTCTGCGAGCGCGGTGGCAACGATACGCTCTTGTTCGGCGGCGTGCTGGCCGGAGTAGCCTTCGCTGGGACTTGCGCGGTAGCCGCGGCCGATATACTCGATGTCGAAGCCGTCGCGTTTCCCTTCGAGGAGACGACGGCGCACGAAGGCGCGAGCGCCCATGTTTTTGGGCTCCTCTTGAACCCACACGAGTTTGGTGAGCTTCGGGTAGCGCGCGATGACGCGATTGATCTCGCCCACGGGCAGCGGCGCAAGCAGCTCGATCCGGGCGATCGCCGTGTGCCGCAAATCCGCGTACGCCGGCTGTCCGATGAGATCGTAGTAGATCTTTCCGCTGCACAGAATCAAGCGCTCGATCTTGGCGCGGTCGAGATCGCGCGGATCGTCGAGCACCGGCGCGAAACTTCCCTTTGCCATCTCCTCGAGGCGCCCGGCCGCCGCATCGGCACGCAGCAGCGACTTCGGCGTCATTACCACCAGCGGCACGGCGATCGGAGAGCGCGCCTGCACGCGTAAGAGATGGTAGTAGTTGCTCGCGACCGACGGCGCGGCGACGCGCAAATTCCCTTCGGCGACGAGCTGCAAGAAGCGCTCGGGCCGCGCGCTGGAGTGTTCCGGGCCTCCGCCTTCGTATCCATGCGGCAACAGCAGCGTCAAGCGCGAGGTCTGACCCCACTTCGCCTGGCCGGCGGCCAGAAACTGATCGACGATGATCTCGGCGCCGTTGAAGAAGTCGCCGTACTGCGCCTCCCAGAGAACGAGCGCTTCAGGCTGCTGCGTCGAGTACCCGTACTCGAAGCCCATGCAGGCGTACTCCGACAGCGGGCTGTTGCGAATTTCGAACGACGCTTGATCTTCGGACAGGTGCTGGAGCGGAATCCAGACCGCGTGGGTCGCGGGATCGTGAAAGACCGCGTGGCGGTGGCTGAACGTACCGCGCTCGGTGTCCTGACCGGTCAGACGAATCGGGGTCTGCGCGAGCAGCAGCGATGCGAAAGCCAGCGACTCCGCCGTTCCCCAGTCGACGGTTCCGCGCTGCGCGATCGCGCCGTCGCGCCGTTCGAACTGCCCCTGCAGCTTACGGTTGAGCGTAAACCCGCTCGGCACGGCGCCCAATGCACCGACCCACGAGAGCAGTTGCTCTCGATCGACCGGCGGCAGCGACGTGCCGTCAAAGGTGTTGCTTCCCGACATCTTGCGCCCGCTAATGTGCGAGGCGAGCGCACCGCGCACGCCGCGGCGTGCTTCCTGCAGTCGCGCCGTCGTTTCGTCGACGAGCGCCTGCACCCGCTCGGTTCCGATGACGCCCGTGTTGACGAGTTTGTTGGCGAAGAGCTCGCGCACGGTCGGGTGGCTCTTGATCTGCTCGACCATCTTGGGCTGAGTGTAGGCGGGCTCGTCCTGTTCGTTGTGACCGAAACGGCGATAGCCGATTACGTCGATCAGCGCGTCGCGCCCGAAGGCGCGGCGAAAGTCGACGGCCAGCCGTACCGCCGCGATGCACGCATCGAGATCGTCGGCGTTCACGTGGACGATGGGAACGTCGAATCCCTTTGCCAGATCCGACGCGTAGCGAGTCGAACGAGCGTCCTCGGTATCGGTCGTAAAGCCGATCTGATTGTTGGCGATCAGATGGATCGTGCCGCCCGTTTCGTAGCCGGGCAGCGACTGCAAATTAAAGACCTCCGCGACGATGCCTTGGCCGGTGAAGGCCGCGTCGCCATGAATGAGGACCGGTACCGCACGCTTACGATCGAACGTTGGGACGCCGTCCGAGTGGTCGGTCTGCAGCGCGCGGGCGCTGCCCTCGACGACCGGGTCGACCGCCTCGAGGTGGCTGGGATTGTGCGCGAGCGTGACGTTGATGCTCTTCCCTTTCGAGGTCGTAAACGTTCCGGTCGCGCCGTGATGGTACTTGACGTCGCCCATGACGTCGTCGTCGCCGAGGTTGCCGCGGTACTGTGCCGCCTCGAACTCCATCATCACTTCCTCGTAGGGCATGTTGACGACGTGCGCGATGACGTTGAGCCGTCCGCGATGCGCCATGCCGAGCACGGCGTCGGCGACGCCGTCCTCCGCGAGCATGTCCAGCATCTCTTGAAGCATCGGAACCATGACGTCCAGACCTTCGCCCGAGAAGGTCTTCTGGCCGAGAAACGTCTTGCGCACATAACGGTCGAAGGCTTCGACGTGCGTCAAACGTTCGAGCAGCTCGATCTGCCGCTCGGGGGAGGGCTGCGTGCGATTTCGCCCCGACTCGATGTAGTCTCGCAGCCAGACGCGCTGCGTTGCATCGGAGATATGTTCGATCTCGTAGGCTATCGTCGAACTGTACGTCTCGCGCAGGCGCGGGAGAACCTCGGCCAGCGTGCTGCCGGGAACCTTGACGCGCAGAACGCTCGCGGGGATTGCGCTTTGGAGCGCCGGCGTCAACCCGTACGTCTGCGGCTGCAGCGAAGCATCGCCAACCGGCTCCGCGCCAAGCGGATCGAGGTGCGCGGCGAGGTGCCCGTAGCGGCGGTACGCCGACACGATCGCCATGCCGGCGGCAACCGCGCGCAGCATTTCGTCCGACGGTGGCGCGCCGGTCGAAACCGTCGCGCCGGCAAGCTGCGCGACGGGAGCCGCCTGCAGTCCCAACGAGGAGAAGACGCTCTCGTAGAATCCGCCGCGCCCCTGCAGCAGCTCGTCGACGCGGCGTAGATATTCGCCGGATTGCGCGCCTTGGATCACGCGATGGTCGTACGTGCTCGTCATCTGCATGACTTTCGAGACGCCGAGCAGACGCAGCGACTGTTCGTTCGCGCCGGCAAAACCCGGCGGGTAGCCGATCGCGCCGGCGGCGACGATCGCGCCCTGCCCGGCCATCAATCGGGGAACCGATGCGATCGTTCCGATGCCGCCCGGATTAGTAAGCGTGAACGAGGCGCCCGTGAGATCGTCGGCGGCGAGTTTGTTCTCGCGTGCTTTAGCGACCAGCTCTTCGTACCGCGCGCGAAACGCAGCGAAGTCGAGCTCTCCAGCATTGCGAATGACCGGCACGACCAAAAAGCGAGAGCCGTCTTTGCGTTCGCTATCCACGGCTAAACCCAGATGAATGCCGGGCTCGAGTCTGGCCGGACCGCCGTTTTCGTCGCGTCGAAATGAGTTCGTTATGACGGGCTGCTCGCGCGCAGCCGCGACCAGCGCATAGGCGATCAGGTGGGTAAAAGAAATTTTTTCGTTACGGCCGGCCGCTTTGAGCGCCCCGTTAAGCTCTTTGCGGCGCGCATCGAGCGCGTCGACCGAGATCGTCCGAAGGCTCGTCGCGGTCGGAATCGAGAGGCTCTGCTCCATGTAGCCGGTGAGCGCGGCCGCCGGCCCACGCAGGGGTACGAGCTTTGCTCCGGGCGCCATCGGCGGCAAAGGGGCCTGCGGCGAACTGGGACGCCGGCGCGCCTCTTTCGCCTGTTCGATGACGTCGGAACGCAAGATCAGTCCATCGGGCCCCGAGCCGTGCACGGCCGCGAGGTCGACGTCGAGGCGCTTCGCCATACGGCGCGCGGGCTGGTCGGCGACGTGCTCGCCGGCGGGTTTGAGCGATCCTTTTGGCGGCGGGGGTGGAGCGGTCGTAGCCGGACGGGCCGCACCGTTGCCGCTGCTCTTGGGCTTGGCGGCCGAGCCGTTATCCTTAGAGGTGTCGATCTGCGCGAGGTCGGCGCCGATCGACACGGTATCGCCCTCGCGCGCCGAAATCTTGGTTACGACACCCGAGACCGTCGCCGGCACTTCGACGTCGACCTTATCGGTGGTAATCTCCACCAGCGGATCGCCCTCCGCGACGAAATCGCCGACGTTGCGGAGCCATTCGACAATCGAACCTTCGGTGACCGACTCGCCCATCTCGGGCAGAGTCACGGTAACGAGCGTATCTTCCAAACCGGAGTTCATCTTATCGTTTGGCGGTCCTGAGGCCTACGACTCCGCGCGCTTGCCCTGCTCAACGGCAAGCCGAAGCCGGCAGTTCCTAAAAATAGCTCGCGGGACGCGAGGGCGTGACGACCAGGACGCTCTTGTGAAAGTGAGGCCGGGGATGGCTCAAGACGAACGCGGCGACGTCGTAGGCGTCCTCGAGGGAGAGCGAGCCGGGCGCGTTTTGCGGCATGTTGTACCGCACGAAGCCGGTCATTCGATCGACGTGCGCCATCCCGGCGCCCGCGTTAAACGAATGCGCTCCCCAGAGCGGTGGAAAGACATCCGCTTGCCCGTTGCCTTTCGAACCGTGGCAGGCTGCGCACTTTTGGCCGTAGAGGTCGCTCCCGTGTGCGGCGTCGGGCGAACGGCTCGGGAGCGGCTCCACGTAACGCTGGTTCGCCGCTTGCGGCTTGCCGGCCGGTGTCCCGCGCGAAAGCCACGCGATGTAGGCAACCACGGCGATCATCGCTTTACTGTCGTATGCCGGCGGGCGGCCGTTCATGCTGTAGAGGAAACATTCCGCGATCCGGTCTTGCAGGGCAATCACGCGATGAGCGCGCCGGTTCCACTGCGGAAAGGCGCCGTAGATTCCGACGAAGCTGCCGCCCTTGGGGCGGGTGCCCCCGCCGATATGACAGGCCTCGCACGACATCTTCGCCCGCACGTACCCCTTCATCGTGGTCTGCGTATCCATGACGATCGCGCGGCCGTAAGCGATTGACTGGCCGACCGCCCCACTTGGAAGCTTGCGCGCGTCGTAGGCGCTCGACCCGTGCGGCTCGCTCCCGCATCCGCTCGTCGCGAGCACAGCCGCGATGGCTAACGGCACGAAGCGCGAGCACCCGATCGAATCCACTCAACCTCCCAGCGTATACGCGTAACGGTACGTCGATTGCAGGACGGCGATCGTCGCAACCATGGACGGAACGACGACCGCGCCGGCGATCAAGTGGGTAAGGATATCGTCGGCAACCTCTCGAGCACTGGTGGCGCGGCCGCCGTAGCCGCGCGCAACGAGCTTTTTCGCGATTCCTTCGACCGCCGTGTGGCAGGTCAGAACGAGCGTTCCCCGTCGCTGCAGCATCTCCAAAGAGGTGTCTTGATACATTCCCTTTTCGTCGTCGGGGTTGGCCGAAACGTCGTACGCGACCGCGCTTTTGAGGAAAACGTTGGATCGAATCGGCAATCCGTCGGAGTCTTTGAGTGCGAAAACCTCGCCGATGCGATACTTCTTCCAGAGATAATCGCTAAACGAATAGGCCGTGGACGGACCGTGGCCGGCTAGTGCGGCGATGATTGCCCCCGGCGCAAATCCAAATCCGAACTGCAAGCCATTGAGCGAATTTCTGATGCTGCCCAGAACGCTGGGTTGAAACGCGACCGCTTCGTAGACCTGCCGCACTTGCGCGGGGCGTCCGACGATGGCAGCGAACGACGCCTCGTCGAAATCGGCCTGGCGCACGACGAGGTGCTCGCCGCCGGGAACGGCGGCCGCGTTGGCTGCAGTCGTCGCGGCCGCGATCGTTGCCGAGCCGGTCAAAAAAACGCTTCGCTTCACGACACTCCCCCATTGATAGCTTGCGATGCGGTGACGTTCGCAGAGCACGTACGACCTCCCGCACGCGTTTGTGCGAGGACGTTTGCGCGCGCGGTCAAAGATAGAGCGTACGATGAGCACGCCGGAGATCGATCCATCGCGGGCCGCCTCACCCGAGTTCAACCGTCGCGTCTTCGTCGGCATCTCCGCGGCGGCGACGCTGGCTTCGCCGGCGACCGCGCTCTCCGCCGCCCAGGAGGGCCAAACGCAGCAACCGGTCGTCGAAGAAGACGATCCGGCGATCTCGGTGGAGCACGTTTCGCTCAAATCGGATGACGCCGTCATCGGCGCGTATGCGGCGCGCCCGCTTCACCACACGCCGCACACGCCCACGGTCGTCGCGATCATGCACGTGTGGGGCGTCGATACGTCGATCCGTGAGGTCGTACGTCGCTTTGCCAAAGCCGGATTCGCGGCTATCGCGCCCGATCTGTACGCGCGGTTTGGCGCGCCCAGCGGCGACGGGGCGACCGACTATACGATTTTCAGGCCGTATTCCAAAAGGCTCGACCGGACGCAGTACGACGGCGACATCCTGGCGGCCGCACGCTGGTGCGCGGCAGAGTTTCCGTCGACGAAGACGGCGATCGTTGGTTTCTGCATGGGCGGGCGAATCGCGCTGCTCGCCTCGATCGATAACGCCGGCACGTTTGCAGCCGTCTGTCCTTTTTACGGGCCGCTCACCGACGTCGACGCCGCTAAGGAGCAGACGCCGGTCTGCGGCAGCTACGGCGGCCGCGATACCGGCATACCGGCCGACAGCGTTCGCGCTTTTGCAGCCGCTCTGCACGTGCCCAACGACATCAAGATCTACGATAACGCGGGACACGCTTTCATGGACGATCGTCGCCCGTCGTACGTCGCCGGCGCGGCAGCGGATGCGTGGGCGCGCACGATCGCCTTTCTCACCGTCCACCTCGGCGCACCCACCCCTTGATTGCAATCGCCGCCGGCGGCCTGCTGCTCTTCGTCTTCGGCGCGGCACTCGGGGCGGTGATTGCATGGCTTGCGGCGCGTGCCGAAAACGCCGCCTTACGCGCGACGCTCGAAGAGTCGAGCCGCAGCGGAGAAAAAGCCCTCGAAGCCCTGCTGGAGCGGGCGAAGAACGAACTGCGCGAAGCGACGGCGCTGCGGGCGAGCGAACGCGTCAGCGAACTCGTTTCGCCGGTCACTCAGAAATTAACCGAGTTCGACCGGTTGATCAACGAAATGGAAGCGACGCGCCGGCGCGATGAAGGAAGCCTGCGCGAGCAGATCGATCAGCTTCTGGGGCGAACCGACAAGCTTCAGAACGCGACCTCGCAGCTAACCACACAGACCTCGACGCTAGTAACGGCGCTTCGTAATCCCGCTTCCCGGGGCAAGTGGGGTGAGATGCAGCTGCGCAACGTCGTCGAGAAAGCCGGCATGCTCTCGTATTGCGATTTTTCCGAGCAACAGACGGTCGTCTTAGAGGAGGCCCGCGTGCGCCCCGACATGACGATCAACTTACCCGGCGAACGGCGCGTCTTCGTCGACGCAAAGGCGCCTATCGACGCAATGCAGGCGGCGCTGGAGGCGCCCGACGACGACGCACGCCGCGCGCTCGTCAAGCAGCACGCGCGAGCGCTGCGCGACCACGTCGACGCGCTTGCTCGCCGCGGCTACCAAACGGCAAGCGGCTCGGCCGATTACGTGGTCATGTTCGTTGCCGGCGAAGTCTTCCTCAGCTCGGCTTTTAGCGAAGATCCGTCGCTCATCGAGTACGCGCTGGACAAGGGCGTTCTCCTCGCCGGGCCGCTAAGCCTCATCAGCCTTCTTCGCACCTTTGCAATGGGTTGGCAGGCGCTACGGCAGGAAGAGAACGCGAAGCGAATTGCAGCGATCGGCCGCGTGCTCTACGAACGCACCGTCAAGTTTTCCGAGCACCTGCTCGACGTGCGTAAGCACTTGGAGCGTTCCGTCAACGCCTTCAACGGCGCCGCCGGGTCGTACGAAAGCAAACTCCTTCCGCAAGGCCGCAAGCTCAAGGACGAAGCTTCGCTTGTCGGCGAGGAGCTCGACGCGATTCCACCGATCGACGTCGTGCCGCGCGACCTCACGTCGCTCGATACGCACGGCATGTCGAAATCCGGAAAGCGGCTGCCGCGTTCGCAGCAGCTTTTCATCAACGACGACGCGGTATAGGTTGTCTGCGCGGAAGGCGCCAATCGCGACGCTACGCGCGCCGCCGATTCCCGCGACGGCAACATGAACGTCCCGGCCGAGCGCACGGGAAATCGACGGGCGATTTGTCTCCTTTTGTCCCCGCGGCCGGCACTTTTGCGGCCCGGCGGGCCGACGCAGGCGTCATTTCGCGCCGAACAGACGGCTCGACTGGCCCAGCCCCGGGGAAGCGGCCGGAAGCATCCGGCGGCGGCTCGAAAAGGACGGTCACATGGGGAATCCCGGCTATATTATGTTCAGGCGCGTTGTCACAGTGGCCGCGACATTTGGCTTCGCAACGACTGTCGGAGCTTGCACGGCTCCGTCGCTCACAAGTACGTTGGCACCACCGTATCTGCAAAGCGCATCTAGCGACTCGGCCGATCATATTAACCCTTTGGCTCACGACCATGGCGATCTCTTGTACGTAGCTCCAAGCGACGCTCCGGACCTCGTAACATACTACACCTATCCCGCAAGCAAACTCGTCGCAACCTTGAACGCTACGGCTCGCGGTCTCTGCTCGGACTCGCAAGGAAACATTTTTATCGTAAATAGCAGCAGCATAACTGAGTTCGCGCACGGGGGAACATCGCCAATAAATACGATTCATAATCTGAGCTACAATTACTTCAGCTGTTCTGTTGATCCCACAACCGGTAACCTTGCCGTAACGCTTCAAGACTCCTATGGTCACGCGGGGATTGGCGTTTTTAAAAATGCCACGGGTACGCAAATTACATACGCTGATTCGGACTTTTCAAAGTTCGACTATTGTGGCTACGATGGGTCAGGCAATCTCTTCGCTGATGGTTATACCGGCCGCGCACCAGCGGCGTTTGCAGAGCTTGGTGTTGGACAGTCTGCTCTTAAAACCGTGACGTTAAATCGGGACATTAGGAGGCCAGGGCAGGTTCAATGGGACGGCGAGAATATGACCATCGCCGACGAGCAAGCTCACAAACTTTACAGGGTCAGTATAAATACTTCGGCTGCAACGGTAACAGGCACGACGAAAATAGACGGCTTCCCCAATGTCTTTTCTGGATCGTGGATCTATGGGGGTATGTTAATCGCCCCATTTTCTCGTAAACATCGCGGTTACATTGGCTTTTGGAAGTATCCGGAAGGCGGATCGCCAACGAAAACTTTGGGCATTATATACTTGACAAAACTAGCTTTGCCTGGTAAAGTTGGGGCATGGGCAAGCTTAACGTCCCGCGTACTCTCATCGAAGCCGTCAGTTACTTTGCCGATCAGCAAGTAGCACACGACTTCTTTGTCGCGCTGCGCTGGCCGAATGGTGCGGGTTGCCCTAACTGCGGGAACGCGGTCGTCCACTATATGCCCAAGTATCGGCGCTGGTCGTGTAAGGAATGCCGCCAGCAGTTTACGGCTAAGACGGGGACGATCTTTGAGGACAGCCCGATCTCGTTCTCCAAGTGGTTGCCGGCGATCTGGCTGCTTACGGCCACGCGTAACGGAACGTCCTCTTGCGAGCTGGCGCGGGCTCTAGGAGTGACGCAAAAGACCGCGTGGTTCATGCTTCACCGCATCCGCGAAGCGCTCGATCAGAACGACGGCTTCGCTCTTGAAGGCCCCGTAGAAGCGGACGAAACGTTCATCGGCGGCCAGGTCAAAATGATGAACAAGAAGCGTAAGGCTAAGTACCAGCGCACCTGGTCAGGCGAGGGAAAGACCGCCGTGTTCGGCATGGTGGAACGCAGCATTCCGGGCAAGCCGAAGGGTCGCGCTCGCGCCATGGTCGTGCCGTTCATCGAGAAAGAATACTTGCAGGGCAACATTCGCAAGAACGTTACGCCGGGGTCTGAGGTTCACACGGACGGCT
The DNA here is from genome assembly GCA_036267315.1 of Candidatus Cybelea sp. Taxonomy (GTDB): domain Bacteria; phylum Vulcanimicrobiota; class Vulcanimicrobiia; order Vulcanimicrobiales; family Vulcanimicrobiaceae; genus Cybelea. The sequence continues at coordinate 40,095 of DATAWH010000018.1, forward strand.
TCCCCGCCTATCGCGGTTTAAAGCGCGACTACGTTCACGAAACCGTTGACCACCATGCCTTCGAGTACGTACGCGGCCACGTTCACACGAACAGCATCGAATCGTTCTTCTCAGTGTTCAAGCGAACGATTAAAGGAACGTACATCGCCCCGCGGGCCAAGCATCTGCAACGCTACGTCCAAGAGCAAGTCTTTCGGTTTAACGAGCGTGAAAACGAAGACGGCCCCCGTTTTGTTGAGGCGGCTAAGCTCGCGGACGGGAAGCGTCTAACCTATAAACGGTTGACGGGGCGGCGGTAGGGTCGGACTCCACTCGCGGCCCCAGCAGGGCCTCCAGCCGTCGGGCCGCGCCGGCCGGATCGGATACGAGTAGGTGTAGGAAAAGCCTGGCGCTCTCGTCCGGACTATTTGCCGTGAGAGGTTGCAGAGCTACCAAAGCGTCGTAGACCGGTTGCTCAACCCGAAAGGTTACCTGAGGCCGGGAATCCGGCTTAGGCCCCGGTGGGCGCTTTGCAACCCTTTGGCTGTCCTGGGCGGTCATCAGGCGTCCTAGTATACCAGATCGCGGGGTTCTGGAGATCTTCGTGATCTATTGGCAATAGATCGCAATAGATGCCTTGCATTGTGCGAACGTTTGTTCTATACTGGGGTCGGCAGGTACGCGCGGGAAGCGCGGAGGTCGGTGACAACGCCGGCAGGTGGGCGCAAGTCCACTGGGATCCTCCGCCCCGGGACCTGCCCTTAGTTTTTACCGCCCTCTGACCTTGTCAATCCAAACTGTCGGAGGGCCGTAATTTGTCCCCGCCTCTTTGGGGTGAATCTTAAAGCCACAGCCCCACACCTGACCCTTCCAATTGCGAACGAACCTGGGTGCTAGTGTTCTTAAGAACGCCGTGTGAAGCTTCCCGTAAGGATTAACTTCCAAAGATGCGTGAAGCGCCCCGGCGCAAACATCCGCCAGTTGTAACGACCTTTCTTTGTTTGGCTGTTGAGTGCGAATAGGCTTTAGGCACTCCGTGGCTGTTCCGTATGCGAAAACGTGGCTGGATACGTATTGCTGCAACGTGCCATAGTTGGTACGAGCTCGGTTTGAGAACACTGGAATTAGCTGGTCACCCCTACTTGAAGTAGTTATGCAGAGGCGCTCCAATAACAGTCTAGTGCAATAGTTGTAGAGTAGCGGGGGCGCTAGACGGTTTGGCAACGCGGGTTTGTAGGCGGCCACGCCAACCCAAGTAAAGTCCAGCTTAGCACACTCGTCGGCCGTATGCTGCTTGCGCTCCCAGTCCAAGTTGCGCCAGTGAATCTCTTTGTCAGGAACCGTGGTGTGCAATTCGTTAGCGAGAGCACGAATTGATCGCTGAAGGTTTGCGCGATCGGCGTCAAGCACCAGAGCGCCAGACATGATGAACCAAGCCGACGGCCCTGAAATACGCCGCGAACGGTCGTTATACGCCGTAACGTCTGAATGCAAAACCGGTGACCGCGGGAAGCCTTCGTCACCGGCTTCGTCGATGTAGGCGTAGAGGGTCGCCAACTTTACTTCGGCGGTTGCTTGCGCCGCGGACGTGGCAACGGCGTCTTTTTGGAAGCTGCGGCGATTTTAGCGACAGCTTCTTTGAACCTTTCAAAGGCGTTTGCTGCCTCATCCTGACTCAGCGGTTTACTCTCCATCTTCTCTGATAGTACCACCTTTAGATCCCCCAGCCCGCCTCCGTGAAGCTGCTTGTGAGCCTTGCGCGTGAAACTCGGCCACCGCAGCGTCAACCCTAGGAATTGAGGCCGTGGCGTACCGGAGCAGGGCGTCATAAAATGCCTGCATTGTCAATCCGTAGTCGTCGCACAGGTTCAGTATCTCCGCATGGATATGCGCCGCGATCTTGGCTGTCGGGCGGTCAGGCATCGGAAGCCCATTATACCCTGCTCCGTCTACCTGAGTGGAAAATATTCTACTCCAGTAGAAGGATGGAGAGTCTCCAAAACGAACGCCTGATCGCGAGGAAGGTTTAGCGTCGGCGGATAACATGGCGGACCCCCTCAAAGTGGAAACCCCGGCGCTGCGAACGCCAGGGCTTCCGGGGCACTAACTAGCTGACCTTACACTAGTCTTCCGGGGCCTATCGGGCCCCTTCGCTTTTCCTCGTATCGGACGAACCTTCCCGATCTCGTGATCGAAGAAGAATCCAATAATCGGACGGTCATCTTTGCGAGGTTTCGCCACGCACGACCCTCCTGTTGGAGCTGACTAGATGCCGTTATTGGCGTCTAGGCCGCCGCATTTGGAGCGGCAACGCTCCGGGTCGGCCGGAGGGGACACCGACCCTTGCTTTGCCTGATACCCTTTCCGACCGCGCCATCCTTCTAATCCCGTTGACAAACCGTTAACACCACAACATCTTGGGGTTACGTCACGATTGGCCTACGGATGGATACTTTCACCAGCCCCATACAAGGGTGTAGCGCGGTTCGCAGTAGGCACCTGCATCCACCCCGCCCTCCTGCCGGAACTGATAAGCCGCGACGAGGCAATCGCTTTTTTCGGTAAACGCTTGCGGCGGGGGCCTATCGGCCACAAAACCGGGTGGCGGTGATACTGGCGTAAGTCCTGAAGGCAGCGGGGTTGGTGGCGGAAGCGTAACACGCCAAACCGTTCCGATGCGCGGCCTCGCGATCAGATAGAATAGAATGATCGCAAGCGTAATCCAAAAGGCTCTCTGTTGCATTACCTAACGATTCGTCGCCCTGTCACCCGCCAACCTTACCAAGCTTCCCTCGTTTTGCCAAGTATATAATACCCAAAACTTTCTTAGGGCCAGGCCCAAACCACAGCGCCATCGACAACGCAGTAACAATCAGCCTTAGCGGCTAGCGAGACGAGGTAGTCGTGGCACCATGCGTCGCGAGCGTCCTTCTGATCGCATGCGGATCAAGTGAAAGTCACTCGGCGAGGGACATTCGAACGACGACAACCGCCGGCGTCTCTGCCACCGAAACGTTCTAAAACAATGACGTCGTCGCTCGACCTTATCGACGGTCGCGCGCGACAGACGTGATAGTTTCCGGAACACCTTCAGGTCGCAGAGCTTATCGTCGGGAACACCTCAAAACTGCCCGGCCTAACTGGACGCTCCGCCTTTAAACGTGTTTTGACGTTTCCCGCCCTTTGGATATTTCCAAATTAAAACCACTTTTCGGGATATGAATACTCGGCCAGTGCCCGACCTGGTCGATCGCAAATAAAACCGGTTACCAATGTGAAAAGTGGCTCGTATGTCCTACGACTCTCTCCCGGTATTTAAATAATGCCAGCAAGAGACGATGCGTTGTCCGGATATGTGAAGACAGATTCAGGTTCACCTGGGCCGTCGGCTCTGCCGGTTAATGGAGTTGCATTAGGATCGATATGTCGGGCGTACTTCGTAAGAATGGCGGCATAGGTTGTTACGAGTGCTGCGAAAGTCCCGGCGTTAGAAACGCTTCCTTTATGTATGTTCGCACCACTTCCGCTACGTTCATGAGCGAGCGTGCCGCGCGACGGGGAGAAGGGCTCCCCCTTGTCGCGATGGTGCGTAAGACGTCGTTTTACGCTGAGACAGCGAGCGCACTACGGCGTCGTTCCCGGCGCGTGGTCGGTCTTCCAGGTTTTCAGAGCGGTGAGCGTGTTCTGGACGTGGAGTGACGGATCGAGGCTCGTGTAGGTGTAGATGATCGTTCCGTCGGGTGCAATTACGTAGGACGTTCGGTTCGCGTACTGTGGATGCTGCGAGAGCACCGAGTCGTACGACTTCATGACCGTTTGATCGGTATCGGCGGCGACGGCGAACTTACTGCGACAATCGCTCACGGAGAACTTTTGCAGCGTGTCGAGCGGGTCGTGCGAAACGCCGATTACCGTTGCGCCCAGCGCGGTATACTGATCGATCGCGTCGGCGAAGTCGTGCGCCTCAATCGTGCAGCCCTTCGTAAAGGCGGCGGGATAGAAGTACAGCACGACCGGCCCTTTCTTGAGCGCGTCGGCCAAGTTAAAGGTGAAGACGTTGCCGCCGAGGGTCGCCGGTAGAGTAAACTGCGGGGCCTTCGTACCGAGGGAAAGCGCAGCCGAAGCTTGCGCGGTCGTCGCCGCGAGCAGCGCGGCGACGCAAAGATGACGAAACTTCATGACGCGGATCCTTTCTTGCCTGGTCCTTTCGCGGCGCGGGCTTATAACCCCATCAGGCGAGCAAGAACGAGGCGCTGGACCTCATTGGTGCCTTCACCAATTTCATTAATCTTTTGGTCGCGGTACATACGCGAGATCGGATACTCGTCCATGAAACCGTAGCCGCCGTGAATCTGAAGCGCTTCGTTGACCACGCGGTGCGACAGTTCGCCGGCGAAGAGCTTGGCGAAGCTGGCCGCCTGCACGTAATCACGGCCGCGATCCTTCTCCCAGGCCGCCCGCAGCATCATCAGCTTGGCGTGCTCGATCTCGGTGAGCATGTCGACGAGCTTGAAAGAAATTGCCTGAAACTTGCTGATCGGCTTGCCGAAGGCCCGCCGCTCCTTCGCATAAGCCAGCGCCTCGTCGTAGGCCCCCAGCGCAAGACCGATCGAGAGGGCGGCAACCGAGATCCGACCCCCGTCGAGGATCGAAAGAAACTGCCGGTAGCCCTCGCCGCGGCCGCCGAGCAGACTGTCCTCCGGCACCTCGGCTTGCGCGAAGGAAAGCTCTCGCGTATCGGATGCGCGCCAGCCCATCTTGCGATACTTGCGGCTGCGGGTAAATCCGGGCGTTTCTTGAGGAACGATGATGTTCGAAATCTCGCGTGACCCGTCGGGGCGGCGTCCGGTCACCGCGGTGATCGTCGTTCCACCGCTGATGTCGGTGCCCGAGTTGGTGATGAACGCTTTGGTGCCGTCGATCACCCACTTGCCGTCGCGCAGCTCCGCTTTGGTCTGCACGTTGCCGGCATCGCTGCCCGCGTCGGGCTCGGTGAGGCCGAAGCCCCACAGCATCTCGCCGCGAGCGAGGGGAACGAGATATTTCTGCTTCTGGGCCTCCGTGCCGAAAAGCAGAAAGGGCGTCGCGCCCAGCGAAACGTGAGCGGCCATCGTGATCGCGGTCGACGCATCGGCTCGCGCAATTTCCATCACGGCGAGCGCGTAACTCACCGTGTCGGCTCCGGCTCCGCCGTACTCCTCGGGGAACGGCAGGCCCATGAATCCGAGCTCCGCCATCTTCGCAATGAGTTCGTAGGGAAAGCGCTCCTCCCGATCCATCTCCTCGGCGCGAGGCTTCACCTCTTCCTGAGCAAACTCGCGCGCGAGGCTCTGGATCGCCTTTTGCTCGTCCGTTAAATCGAAGTCCATGCCGAAGGTATAGCCCCCATCCTGCAAAAAACTCCTTCGTAGCGATGATCTCCCTGCATGGCGTTTCGCTCGTCTATCCGAACGGCGTGCGCGCCCTGGATAACGTGAGCCTCGAGATCGCCAAGGGTGACTTTGTCTTTCTCGTCGGCCATTCCGGAACCGGCAAGTCGAGCCTCTTGCGTTTACTCTACCGCGAGGCAAAGGCAACGACCGGCACGATCGTCGTCGACGGCATCCGCGTCGACCGCTTGCGCCGCAATCGCGTCCCGGCCTTGCGGCGCCATCTCGGGGTCGTCTTTCAAGACTTCAAACTCCTGACCGACAAGACCGTCTGGGAGAACGTCGCGTTTGCCATGCAGGTCACCGGCGCTCACACGCGCGACGTGATGAGGCAGGTGCCTCGCTCGCTCGATCTGGTCGGTCTCTCGCACAAAAGCCGCATGTACCCGGGCGAGCTCTCCGGGGGCGAACAGCAGCGCACGGCGATCGCGCGGGCCTTGGTGAACAACCCGAAGATCCTCCTCTGCGACGAACCCACCGGAAATCTCGATCCCGCCAATACGACGGAGATCACCGCGCTCTTGCAGCGCATCAACCTCAAAGGGACGACCGTAGTGGTCGCGACGCACAATCAAGCCGTCGTCGACCGAATGCGCCGGCGGGTCGTCCGTCTCGAAGACGGCCGCATCACAACCGATGAAGAGCGGGGCTACTACTATCTTGGACTCGGGCAAGGTCAAGTTCTTTCTGGGTGAGGTGTTGCGCAATTTCTCGCGCAACGCCGCCATGCAAATCACCGCGATCGGCACGGTCGCCATCACCATCATCTTACTTGGACTCTTTCTCTTCGTACGCGCGGCCCTCGCCGATGTCGGCGCGCGCCTCCTCGACCAGATCGAGATCTCCGCGTATCTGCAACCGTCGGTAACGAGCGCGCAGGCCGGCGCGATCGGCCGCTATCTGGCCCAAGATCCACGCGTCGCGTCGGCCAAATACGTTCCCAAGCGCGACGGGCTCGCCGAGCTTCGCGCGCAGACGCGCGGTGCGATCGACACGGCACTCCTCACCGAGAACCCGCTGCCCGATAAGCTTCGCATCAAGGCGCGGCGGCCCGAAGACGTCGCGGCCGTAGCCGCAACGGTCCGCCGGCTCGACGGCGTCGCCAACGTGGTGTACGGCCAGAAGATCGTCGCCCGGCTGCTGCAGTTAGGAGCGGTGCTGCGCCGCGTCGGCATCGGCGTGATCGCTGTGTTCTTCGTGGTTGCAGGGATCATCATCTCCAATACGATTCGCTTGACGGTTTTCGCACGGCGGCGCGAGATCGCGATCATGCAGCTCGTCGGCGCGACCAACACGTACATCCGCCTGCCATTCATCTGCGAAGGTATGCTGGACGGTCTACTCGGAGCGCTCGTCGCGATCGGGCTGCTCGCGATTGCGCGGGTAACCTTGTGGCCGCGCCTCCTCGAGGCGCTGCCTTGGGCGGCAATGAGCGCCGCGCCCCTCGACCCGCGTTACCTCTGCGGCGTGCTTCTGCTCGTCGGTGGGGCGGTCGGACTCTTGGCGTCTTGGATTTCGGTCGGACGCCATCTGCGGACGTAAAGCGTCGTTGACGGCACGAGCATTCGCAGCCGCAGCAACGGTCGCCGTGCTGCTGCCGGCGCTTGCCGGCGCGAGCGGCACGACGCTCCAACAGCGGATCGAGGCGGAGCGCGCGAAGGCCCAGGGGTTGCAGAGCCGCCTGCACGCAAAGCGCGTCGAACTGCACGCGGTGACGCTCCACTATCGGGATCTGCAGGAGCAGCTTACACAGACCAACGCGGCGATCGACACCGTATCCGGGCGGATCGACTCGCTGAGCGTCGCACAAAACTCGACCCAGCGCCGCATCGATTGGAATACGACGCAGCTCGACGCAGCGCGTCGCTCGTTACGTCTTCACGACGAGATGCTCAAGCGCCGGCTGGTCGACATCTACGAATACGGTAACCTCAGCTACGTCAACGCGCTGCTCGCCGCGCGTTCGTTTAGCGACTTCGTCGAACGCTGGGAAGATCTGCGGTTGCTGATCGCCGCAAACGAGCGCGCGGTGCGCGCACGAAAGGCGGCCGAAGCGCGCGTCGCTTCGATCCAGGCGCAGCTGGAACGGACGCAGCTCGAGTTGCAGCAGGAGCAGCAGGCCCAGGAAGAAGCGCGTAGTCAACTCGACTCGCTCGCCGGCGAGCGCAAGAATCTCGTCGAACTCGCCGCCGTCCGGCGCAGAAGCGTCGCCTCGCAAGTCGCCGAGATGGAAGACCTGAGCGCTGCCGAAGAGGCCGCCCTCGAATCGCTCATTCGGGAACGAGAACAGGAGCTGGCAGCACAGCGACGGGCTGCCGGAATCGCCGGCGGCACCGAGAGCGCCGGAGCGGCGGGGGCGTTTTCCTGGCCGGTAACCGGCACGATCACCTCGCCGTTTGGTTGGCGGTCCAACCCCTTCGGCGGTTCGCCTGAGTTCCACCAGGGACTCGACATCGCTGCGCCGTCGGGAACCACCGTAACGGCCGCGGCCGGCGGGACGGTGATCATGGCTCAATGGTACGGCGGATACGGAAACTACATTTTGATCGATCACGGCGGCGGATACTCGACCGGGTACGGACATCTTTCGGCGATGTACGTCGCCGCGGGCCAAGCGGTCCAGCGCGGCCAGGCGATCGGCGCGGTTGGCTCGACCGGGCAGTCGACCGGGCCCCACCTCCATTTCGAGGTACGAATTGGGGGCAAACCGGTTGACCCAGCCCCCCGGCTGCATTAAGACTTATCGAGTATCTTTTCCGAGAAGAAACTCGCAACCGGCCCAGCCGGGTATTATAGAGGACCGATGAGCTTTTCCCGACGCCTTCTGCTTATGGTATTCGTTGTGCTCGTTGCGGTGATCGCGACAGCGCTGTTTGCCGGGTATCGCACCGGCGCCATCGCCGGCTCCAACGCGCTCCAGGTCGCCACGACCGGAGACCTGCGTTCGCTCTACGATACCGCGGACACGTCGGGTTCGGCGATCGCGGATTTCGCACTCCGGCGCCTCGAAAGCGTCTACTACAAGCCCGTTTCACCGCAGGTGCCCCTCGATGGCGAAGCCGATTCGCTCAAGGCACTCCTGAGCAAAAAGAAGGTCGGCTACACGCCTCTGCCGCCGCAGACCGCCGGCGGCGATCCCGCCACCGACGGCGCGCGCGCCTCCGCTTTGCTCGGCTACGCGCTCAAACGGTACGGTAACGCCCTTGGCCCCGCCGGCAGCGACGATATCACCGATGCGGCGCTGCGGGGGATCATGAACTCCGTCCACGATCCGTACACCGTGTATCTCTCGCCGCGCGAAAACCGGGGACTGACCGAGTCCCTTTCCGGCGGGAACTTCGGCGGCATCGGCGTCTACATTTTTCAGCTCAAAGACGGTCAAGTCATCGTCCGCCCGATCGAGGCGATGCCCGCCGCGCGAGCCGGCATGCAGGCCGGCGACATCGTGGATGCCGTTGACGGAAAACGAGTACGCGGCCTCGCGATCGATCGCGTCGAGGCGCTCATTCGCGGCGAGCCGGGCAGCATCGTGAACTTGAAGGCGCACCAATACAAGACGCCCGGCGTGGAGCGCACCTACGCGGTCGTTCGCGAGATCATTCACGTTCCAACGGTACACGCCAAGATCGAGCAGGGCATCGACTACATCCAGCTCTCCGATTTCGGAAAGACGTCGGCGGACGAGGTACGCAAAGCGCTGCTCGACGGAAAAGCCAAAGGCGCGCGCGGCTACATCCTCGATCTTCGGTTTAACGGCGGCGGCTTCGTGGATGCGGCGGTCGCGATCTCCAGCCTCTTCATCCCGCAGGGCACGATCGTTTCGACGATCGCTCGCGACGGATCCCGGACGACCGACGAGGCCCTCGGCGATGCGATCGGCGGCCTGCAGCCGCTCGTCGTGCTGGTCAACAAGTACACCGCCAGCGCGTCGGAGATCACCTCGGGGGCGCTGCAGGACTATCATCTCGCGACGCTCGTCGGCACGCGCACCTTCGGTAAGGGCGTCGTTCAGAGCATCTTCGAGCTCCCGGGCGAAGGCGCGCTAAAGATCACCACGGCTCGGTACCTGACGCCCGCCGGACGCGACATCCAGCATCACGGTATCGAACCCAATGTCATCGTCGCACAGGAACCCAACCCCTCGTTGATCGACACCCCCGCCGATAAGCAACTCGCGGTTGCAAAGGCACATATACGCCAAAGCTTACGTTGATATGGATAGTATGAAACGCAATCTCGCTCTACTGCTCTTGGTCGCGACGGCATTTACGTCGGCGCGCTACCTTTCGACCCCGGCCGTAGCCGCCGTCCAGGCCTTACCCGCGTCGGATGCCGGTGAGGTTTCGACGAGCTACACCTACCTTACCGAAAACTTTTACAAAAAAGTGGAGCCGCAGGCCGTGCTCGATTCGGTTCGGACGACGCTGCTCTCCGTGATGCGAACCGGCGGGGTGAAACACGCGACGCTGCCGGCGATGCACGCCAACTCCGCACCGAGCAGCAACATTCACGAGATCGATCGGGAAATCGTCGATGCGGCCTCGCAGTCGAAGTCGAAGTTCACCGTGCACGACCTCAGCTACGTTGCCCTCGATGGAATGATGCGCTCCGTGAACGACCGCTACACGGTCTTCATGACGCCCAAAGAGTACGCCGGGCTCAATCAAGGACTCGACGGCGGCGACTTCGGTGGAACCGGTATCGTCATCCAATCCGACGATAAAACGAAATACATCAGCGTCGAAAACGTCGTGCCGGACGGACCGGCCGATAAAGCCGGCGTCCAGCAGGACGATCTGATCACCACGATCGACGGCATGTCGACCAAGGGCATGGGCCTCTCGGCAGCCAGCGGCAAGCTGCGCGGCAAAGAGGGAACGCGGGTCACGCTGACGATTTCGCGCGACGGCGCGGCGCAGGCGACGCCGGTCACGATTACGCGCGCGAAAATTCATCAGCTTAGCGTCTACGAAAAGATGCTGCCCGGAAAAATCGGCTACGTTGCACTCACGGTCTTCGGGCGCGATACGGGCGACGAGCTCAACGCCGCCCTCGGGCGTTTGCAGCGAGACGGCGCGCGCGCGATCGTGCTCGACCTTCGCGACAACGGCGGAGGTTATCTCGAAGCCGCCGTGGCGGTGAGTTCGAAGTTCATTTCCAGCGGTCCGATCGTTTCGGTTGAGTCCCGCGCTTCGAATATCACGACGCTCGACGCAGACGACACGGCGATCGCGCCGGTTCCGCTCGCGGTGCTCGTCAACGGCTACACGGCTTCGGCCTCTGAAATCACCTCCGGGGCGATTCAGGACAGCAGCGTCGGAACGATCATCGGCACGAAGACGTTCGGCAAGGGCGTCGTGCAGACGATCTATCCGCTTCCCGATGGAAGCGCGATCAAGGTCACCACGGCGCGCTATCTGACCCCGCGCAATCGCGACATCAATCACCTCGGCATTACACCCGACATCGTCATCGCAGAGAACAAACACGCGCAGTTCGGGGTTCTGTCCAAGGACGACCAGCTGACCCGCGCGGTCACCTTTTTGAACGCGCGGCTGTCGCGCCTCAACGACGAGAACGGCGTGCCCGCGAGCCCGGCTCCCTAAACTAGAGACCTGGATCTCGAAAGAAGAGACGCTCTTGCGAGCGTCTCTTCTTCGTTACGGGCCGGTCGTTAGGAGTCTGTCCTTACGACTCTTTCTCGGTTGCGCTCTTTCGCCGCCGGCGGGTGGGATGCTCGGCCGCGGCAGTTCCGGCCTTAGCGGTCGGGCGCGGCGCGCGCTTGGGTTTTTCCGCGGGCGCCTTGGCCTCGGCAGCGCGTTTGGCTTCCGCAGCCGGTTTTGCCGCGGTCGCCGCCTTCTTCCGCGGGGTCGCGGCGCGCTTGCGCGCGGGCGCGGCCTTTTCGCTCGGCGCCGGCTTTTCGGCCGGTGCGGGCTTTCCGCGGGTCGCCTTCTTTTCCGGTGCCGGCAGCGCGATTGGGTCGGCAGCCTTGGTCAGCTCACCGGACGCAGCGCGCGTCCCCGTGCGCCGGCGCGCCGGCTTCGTCCGTTTTGGTTCTTCCTGCGGAGCCGATAAGCTCGGCGGCGGCGGCTCGACCGCCGGGGTCGCCGCAGCGCGTCGCGCGATCGCGCGCATCGGCTCGGGAGGAGCGGTAGCGCCGGTCGCGGCAGCGCCTCCATCGGCGCCGACTTCGAAGATGTGCCGCTCGGGCATCGCCCCGGATTGAGCACCGCCGCGTCCACCGCGTCCGCGGCGCCGGCGGCGCCGGCGGCGGTGCTGGCCCTCGCCGGTGGCTGCGTCTCCCGAAGGTGCCGGCACGACTGCCGGCGCGACTGCCGGCATGGTTACCGGCGCGGCTCCCGTCGCGGCGACCGTCGCGGCGACCGTCGTCACCTCGTCTCCCTCTTCTCGGCCGCCTCGTCCGCGCCGCCGCCGCCGGCGGCGCTTGCTGCGACGCCCGTCGCCCTCGGCGACCGCGTGCTGCACGGCGCCCTCGACGATGACGATCGCATCGGGCTGGGCCTCCCCGCGCCGCTCCGCGCTCAGGGCTTTATCTTGTGCCTCTTCCTCCTCGGTCAGCGAGCTGATTCCGATCGGCGGACGCGATGCGGAGTGGCGAGCGGCGTCTTCGGCAAGCTCTCGCAGCTGGCGCGTCTGCTCCGCCGCCGACGGCTCCGCTTTGCGCGCGCCGCGCTTGCGGCGCGACTTCGCACCGGCCATCACGAGTTCGGCGAGTATGGCGTCGTCTTTATCGTCGACGTCCAGGATGCGGATGCGCACGAAGTTGCCGGCATTATTCGCCGCGTTCTCGACCTCGGCGACGCGCCCGTCAACGATCGCAGCGGCCGAGGTTGGGTTCGGAAGGCGGCCCGTCAAGAGTTCGACTTCGTGCTCGTCGCCGACGCGAACGGGGCGTTCCCGTTCCGGCTTACCGTTGCGCCCGGTTTCGACGCGAGACTTCTCCGGATGAATCATTGGATCGACGCGAACGTGGATCGGATGGTGAATCGCCTCGGCCAGCTCGCTGCACTCGTCCTTGTACCAGAAGTCCATTTGCACGGCGACCGTTGGGGCGACGTGGGCAACGACGTCCCCGGCTGCTCCGTCGCTCGCTTCGCTACGGATGTGACGGAACGTCTCTATCGCCACCGACTGCGGCGACATGACACTGCCCATTCCCGCGCAGGTCGGACAGCTTCCACGCAGCTGCGCGCCGAGGTCCTTACCGATGCGTTTCCGAGTGAACTCGAGCAGCCCCAGATTCGAAAACGATTGAATCGTCGCCCGCGTGCGATCCCGCCGTAAACTCTCCTCCATCGTCTTGACGACCTTCTCTTGCGACGCTTCCGAGGCCATGTCTATGAAGTCGACGACGATGATTCCGCCGATGTCGCGCAAACGAACTTGGCGCGCGATTTCCTCGGCCGCTTCGATGTTGGTCTTGAGGATCGTATCCTCGAGGTTCCGCCCTCCGGTAAACTTTCCGGAGTTCACGTCGATGACGGTGAGCGCTTCGGTAGACTCGATGACGATCGAAGCGCCCGAGGGCAGGTTAATCTTCGGCTTCATGAGCTTCTGCAGCTCGGCCTCGATGTGGAAGTCGTCGAAGAGCGAGCGGCCCGAGTTGTAGTACTCGATGCGATCGATGTACTGCGGCCCGAGCAGCTGAAGAAGGTCGCGAATCTTTCGAAACTCCTCTTCGTCGTCGATCAAGACGCGGTCGACGTCGGCGGTGATGAAGTCGCGCGCTGCCTTGTAGATCAAGTTCATGTCTTTGTGCAGCAGCGATGGAGAAGCGGCGCGTTTGTAGCGCTCGAGTATGCCGTGCCACATCCGGATCAGGACGCCCAGATCGGCGATCAGCTCGGCTTCGCCGACGCCCGCCGCGGCGGTGCGCACGACCGTCGCCATGCCTTCGGGACGAATCCGCTTCATGACGGCGCTGAGGCGATTGCGCTCCTGCGCGGACTCGATCTTGCGCGAGACGCCGGAGTATTTTCCGGTCGGCATCAAGATCAGATAGCGCCCCGGAAGCGAGATGTTCGTGGAGATCCGCGCGCCTTTGAGGCCGCGCGGCTCCTTGACGATCTGCACGAGGACGTCGTCGCCCCGTTTGACCTTCTCGCTAATCGTAAATCCGCCGTGACCTTGAGTGATCTCGACGTCGCCGATGTTGAGCGGCTGTTTGTTGATGTCGTCGACGTACAGGAACGCGTTACGCCCCAGTCCGATGTCGACGAAAGCTGCTCCCATTCCGGGGAGCACGTTCTGTACTTTACCTTTGTAGATCGAGCCGATGACCTTTTCTTCGCGCTCAATGTAGAGCTCTGCTAAGCCACCGTCCTCGAGTATGGCGACCCGGTTTTCCCACGGGTCGCTCGAGATCAATATCTCGCTCGACAAGTTTTCCTCTATTTTCGGAGCCCGCCACTCGCCGCGGTACCGTTCCCGGTGCGCCTTGCGCGCGGCGCCTCGCGCCGCCAGGGGCTAGCTCCCTCAAAAAATTTGCGTGTAAATAAATCTTTGCCGGCGGCCCTTCGTCACTTTGACGGAGCCTGCCGGCGTGACTTGGGCTCTTCTGTTCCCGGCGAGCCGAAAACTGACCTGCCCACTACTCCGTATCCACCGGCCGGGGGTCGAGCGGCTCCTGCTCGAAGTCGCGCGCGCTCATCGCCGCTCGGATCGGCACGAAGCTGCGCGGCGCCTCCGAGAAGTTAAAACAGTCCGCCGCCGGAGAAGTTGCACGCGCGTCCGACGCCGAGAGCGTCGCAAGCCCGAAGCGATCCTCCACGAAGCGCAAAAGGCTCCCGTGCTCGTAACGCACGTGCGAGACGTACCCAGGTTTGGCGTACGGCGAGACGATCAGCAGCGGAACTCTGAAGCCAAGTCCGTCGTAATCCACCTTTTTCGGCGCGACGTGATCGTACCAGCCGCCGGGATCGTCCCAGAAGACGAAGATCGCGCTGGTTTTCCAGTACTTCGATCCACCGACCGCGTTGACCAGCGCCGCTACCCACTTCGGTCCGTCGTCGGAGTTGCAGCCGGCGTGGTCGGAGTTTGCACAGGTCGGCGTGACCCAGCTGACCGCGGGAAGCCGTCCGTCGCGGACGTCCTTGAAAAAGCGCGTCTGCGGGTGGACGACGTTCTTTTTCCAGTCGGGACCCTCGTAGATGTGCTCGATCGCCTGATAGGCGTTCCACAACCCGCCGACGCCGTTATCCGCGGCCGACGTATAGTATTTCCAGGAGACCTTCGCGTCGTCGAGTTCGTCTCCGAGGGTCCGGTTGTCGAGGCAGGCCGAAATCGAAGCGCCTTGCGTGCGCCGCAGCGTCAGCGTTGCGATCAGCGCGGGGCCGCCGCAACCCCACGAGCGCCCTTGAGGAATGTTCATGGTCGAGCTGGCTTGGCCCGCGATGATGTACTGGTGCGAGACGAAGCTGCTCTCGTCGACGTTAGAGACGAACATTCGATCGGCGAGCACGTATTGCGCGGCGAGATCGAAGTACGGTTTCGTCTCGCGATGCGGCACGTACGAGTACATCGCATTTTTAATCGGGCACCGCGGTTCGCCCTGGCCGCTGCACCCGATTCCTTCACGGTCGAAGCCGTTCATTCGGCAATCGGTTCCCGGATACGCTCCGCTGCCGTTGCAGCTGGTGAGGAACGCGCTAAAGCTGTGCTGCACGTCCCAGGTCGTCTTCATCGAGAGCGGGCGCAACGCGATCTTCTTACCCTTGCTGTCGTAACCCCACGAGCGCGTATCGGCATTGCGCGCGCCGGCAAAGAGGTTGTCGAAGCTGCGATTCTCCTGGACGATGATGACGATGTGATCGATCTTACCGATGCCGCGCGAGCCGGACGATTCCGCAAACGCTTCGGCGCGAGCGGCGCCGCCGGCCGGCAACGCGAACTGCGTTGCGGACGAACACGCGGCCACAAGGCTCGCCGCAGCAAGGAAGACCGCCAAACGTCCGGTCGTTTTGGTAACGCCCACACTCAATTCTTTCGTCTGGAGAGGCGCCTCCCTTCAGGTGCTACGCGTTGCCGAGAACGTCGCGATCCCGTTGCGAGAAAATGTTGAGCAAGACGCCGGCGGCCGCGAAGTCGGTGATCATTGCCGAACCGCCGTACGACATGAACGGCAGCGGAATCCCCGTAACCGGCATGACGCCGATCGTCATTCCGACGTTGACGAGCACGTGAAAGAAGATTAAGCCCACGAGGCCGGAGGCGAGCAGAAAGCCGAAGCGATCGCGTGCGGCGAGCATCGTCCGCACTCCCGCGTACAGCACGACGGCATAGAGCGCGAGCAGCACGGCCGCGCCGACGAAGCCCCATTCTTCGGCCAGCACGGTGAAGATAAAATCGCGCGAATGCTCCGGCACGAAGTTGAGCTGCGTCTGCGTCCCGCGATAGAGCCCGCGTCCGAACCACTCTCCGTTGCCGACGGCGATCTTCGACTGCGCGAGGTTGTAGCCGGAGCCTTGCGGATCGGCCTTCGGGTTGAGGAAGACGAACAGACGCGCGCGCTGAAACGGCTTGAGCACCGCGTTGGTTCCAACGGCCGCCGCCCCCACAACCAGCACCGCCAAGACGTAAATGCCGAAGTCGCCGAGCTTGGGCAACGCGAAAAATAGCTCGACGGTCAGGATCGCAACGAGCGTCAACGACGTTCCCAAATCGGGTTGCTTGAGAATGAGCAGCGCCGGAACCGCTACGGTCAGCAGCGGTTTCCAAAGGTCTTGCAGGTTCTCGTACCGGCCGCGGCAGAGCACGCTCGCCAGCGAAATTGCAACGACGAGTTTTGCCGGCTCGGACGGCTGAAACGTGCCGAGTGGTCCGAGCGAGATCCAGCGCTGGGCGCCGAGCGCACTGTGGCCGCCGCGCAGTATGAACATCAGCAAGAGCAAATTGATGACGTAGAGCCCGGGAGCCCAGCGCTGCCAATTGCGATAGTCTACGACCGAGAGGCCGAGCATCAGCGGCACGCCCAGCGCGAGATACAAAACCTGCTTCTTGAACTCGGTACCCGAATCGGCGTCGTGCAATCCCGCCGAGCGAATGCAAATCAAACCGATGAGCGCGATCGCAATGCCCGCGACCGCGAGCGGCCAGTTAAAGTTGCGAGCGTAACGCTTAGCGCCGCTGCCGAATGCGAGGACGGCCAAGAGGCCTTACGTCGGCGTGGCAGCCGCCGCCGCGTTGGGGCCGGCGTTCTTTTTGCGCCGCCTGCGCTTGCGCACGTGCGGCGCGGCGTCGCCGGCGGTTTTTTTCTTCGACGCCGCTGGTCCGACGGCGACCGCGTCTTCGGCGGCGGGAGCTTCTGCGGCCGCTTGCGCGGGCGACTCGGTCGGGCTCGGCGCGAGCGCTTGCGCGCTGCCGTTGCTCTCGGCGGAGTGGCTACCGTTGCTCTCGCCGGAGTGGCTGCCGTTTCCGCCGGGACGATTGACCGAAACGATCGGGATGTTGGCCAAAAGCGCCAACACGCTGTCTTGACGCTCGAAGTTGACCTCGATCCGGTCGCGGTCGACTTCGACGTGGCGCGAGATCACATCGACGAGATCGGCCTTCAGCTTTTCGATCATCTCCGGCGCGAGCTCGAGGTGATCGGTCATCAGAACCAATCGCAGCCGTTCCTTCGCGGTCGCGCTCGAGCCGGATTGCCCAAAGAGGCGCCTGAGAAACTCGATCACGCGCGCTTTCCCCCGAACAGCGAGCTCATTCGCTCCAAGAACGACGGCTTGGAAAGCGGCGGCATCGGCACGGGAACGTCTTCACCGGCGATGCGTGCGGCGATCGCGTGATATGCGGCTCCGGTCGGATTCTCCCGGCGCAGCGCCAGCGGTTCGCCGCGATTGGTGGTTACGATGATGTCGGGTTCGTCGGCGATTACGCCGAGCAGCGGAAGGCGCAGGATCGCGTTCACGTCGTCGACCGAAAGCATCTTGCCTTTGCGGACGAGCGCGGGACGCAGCCGGTTGATGACCAGCTGCGGGCGGAAGCGGTTGCCGAGCAAGCCGACGACGCGGTCGACGTCGCGCACCGCAGAGACCTCGGGCGTGCAGACCACGATCGCTTCGTCCGCACCGGCGACGGCATTCTTGAACCCCAGCTCGATGCCGGCCGGACAATCGATCAGAACGTAGTCGAACCGCTCGCGCAAACCTGCGATGAGCGCCTTCATCTTCTCGGTTTCGACGTCGTCTTTTTCGCGCGACTGCGCGGCCGCAAGCAGAAAGAGCGTGTCGCCGTACTTGCTGGGCACCAGGGCGTCGTCGAGCGACGCGCGCTCCTCGAGCACGTCGAGCAGGTGATGTTTGACGCGGCTCTCCAGGCCCAAAAGAATATCGAGGTTACGCAGTCCGATGTCTGCGTCGACGAGCACGACCTTGACGCCGCGGCTCGCGAGCGCCGTTCCGAGGTTCGCCGTCGTCGTCGTCTTTCCGACGCCGCCTTTGCCCGAAGTTAAAACGATAGCGCGGCCGAGACGGGGAGCGGGCGCCGGCGCGGCGGTCCCCGCTTCGTGTTCCACGGCTTGTGTTTGCTGCACGCGCTACCCCACTTTCAACGCGTCGAGGAGACGACCGAAGAGACTCGTGCCGTCGAAGTTGGTGAAGGGAACCATCTCGCCTTCTAAACGGCGAGCGATCTTATCGTAGATCGTCCTCAAACGGCTCGTCTCGTCGAGGACGATCGGCTCGCCGCGATTGGTCGTATCGATGACTTCCTCGTCGTCGGGAACGACGCCGAGCAGCTCGACGGAGAGGACGTCGCAGACGTCGTCGACCGAGAGCATGTCGCCGCTTCGGACCATCTCGGGACGAAGGCGGTTGACGATCAAACGGATCGGTTTGCGCTCCTGGGAAATCTTTCCGACGACGCGGTCGGCGTCGCGAATCGCGCTGACTTCCGGGGTCGTGACGACGATTGCCTCGGAAGCGCCTGCAACCGCGTTTCGAAAGCCGTGCTCGATGCCGGCCGGGCAATCGATCAGCACGTAGTCGGCCTGCTGCGCCGCGAGGTCGACGATCGACGAGAACTGCTCGGTCGTGATCGCGTCTTTCTCTCGCGTCTGCGCGGCCGGGAGAATCGAGAGCGACTCGAAGCGTTTATCCTTGATGAGCGCCTGGCGAAGCTGGCAGCGTCCTTCCGCGACCTCGACCAGGTCGAAGACGATTCGCTTCTCCAAACCGAGCACGAGATCGAGGTTGCGCAAGCCGATATCGGCATCGATCAAGATCACGCGCTTTCCGCGTTTGGCAAGCGTCGCACCGAGGTTTGCCGTCGTCGTCGTCTTTCCGACGCCGCCCTTTCCCGACGTGACGACGATCTTACGCGGCGTCACGTGAAAAGCGCCCCCGGCGTTGTGGAGATATCGAGGCAATCGAGAGTGAGAATCGTAATCCGCCCATCGCGCACGATTGCGGCTTCGGCTACCGCCGGCCGGCTCCGCTTGCTCTCTGCGTCTGCGGCGATGAAGGTAGCGATCCGCAGTTGCGTGGGCGCCAGATCGAGCGCGTAGATGCGCGCACTTTCGTCGCCCAGCGCGCCGGCGTGCGCGATGCCGCCTAGCCGTCCGAAGACCAAGATGTCGCCGGTGGCCACCAGTTCGGCGCCCGGATTGACGTCGCCGACGATGACGATGTTGCCGCTGTGATGCAGCACCTGGCCGCCGCGCAGCGTGGACGGATGATAGAGGGTCGACGGGCCGGTCGCGACGGCGTGCAGCGCCGGCGCCGGGCGCGGGCTCTCGGAAGGAGGGCCGACGTGGCGACGGACGCTCGCTTCTCCGCGGAGCCGCCGCTGCGCGATGTCCCCGCGGGCACCCGCGAAGTCGGCGACGAGCGACCGCGCCGATTCGGAGAGCGCGGCGTCAGAATGGGCGCGCAGCGTCCGCGGGCGCGGCGCTTCCTCGCGCGACGGCTCAAAGGCGAGACCCTCACGGCCGGCGAGCAGGCGCAGCGCTTCGTCGAATCCGGCAACGCCGCGCAGGCCGATGCCGGCTTCGTCGAGGACTCGCCGGAGCTGCCCAAGCTGTTCTGCGGTCGGACAATCAGAACCGAAGTTGACCGCGGCGGAGGCGCCGCGATAGAAGCCGGGCTGTTCGGTAAGCCGAGCGTGCAATTCCGCGAACCCGTCGTCGAGGTCGCCGGGGGACACCGTCACCTCGAGGCCGCCTCGCCTTCCGCGCAAGAGTGCCACCTCAGGCTCTCCGAGAAGAACCGGGGGCTACCCCTTGTTCATCCACAAACGATTCGCAAGTTCTTGGCGTTGTCCACATATAATACACAGTGAGGCGGCGTAACCTAATTGTCGTCCGCCGGTAGAGGAATCAGAACCCGTATGCTACGTCGTGTCATTCCCGCTCTCGTCGTCCTCTCGCTGCTTTGCGCCGGCGTCCCGGCACCAACCGGCGCCATGTCGACGCCGGCCGAAATCGCTTTAGGCCAATCCGAAGATCAGCAGATCGTTGCCAGCAGCGTGATCGAGACCGATCCCCTGCTCAATGCGTACGTCTCCGGGGTCGCCGGAAATCTTTGGAATCAGGTTGCGCGTAAGGACGTCCCCTACTCGATCAAGATCATCCACGACAGCCAGATCAACTCCTTCGCGACGATGGGCGGGTTCGTCTACGTCTATGAAGGCTTGATCGACTTCGCACAGTCCGACGACGAGCTGGCGAGCGTCCTGGGCCACGAAACCGGCCACATCGAACGGCGCCACGTGATCACGACCAACTCGAAAGCAGAGATCCTGAACCTCCTCTTTGGAATCGCCTCGATCTTTTCGCCGATTCTCTACGAGTTCGGCGGCCTGGCCGAAGCGGGTCTCATGGCCAAGGTCTCACGCGAGGACGAACTCCAAGCCGATCGCTACGGATTGCAGCTGATGTCGCGCGCCGGATACGACCCCGAATCGATGGTCACGATGATGGCGCACTTGAGCGTGTTGCAGAACGAGCACAGCGACGCGGTCAGCAAGTATCTTCAGGACCATCCGGATCCCTCGGCGCGCGTCGCGCACTTGATGGGCTATCCCGAGCTCGACCCCAAGACCATCACGCCGACGCAAGTACTCGTCCAGGCCTCGAGCGACGAGGAGCGGGCGCGTTATTCGTTCTCGCAGCTTCGGCTCGATCAAGTCCTGCACGCCGATCCGCAGAATCCCGAAGCGCTGCTGGAGCTCGGACAATCCGAACTGGCGCTGGGGCTTCCGAGTAAGAGCGAGCAGACGCTGGCGCAAGCCGCGCAGCTCGGGTCCACGCAGACGCGCGCGACCGCCAACCAGCGCATCGCCGCGCTCCGGCAGATGGAAGTGCAGCGGGTGACGCTGACCAAGCCGAACCTGCCGAAACTCAAAGAGGCGGTGCTCGCCGCGCAAGCGGCTCAGTATTCGGCGGCTACCGAGATTCAAACGCGCGCGACGGAGGGCAAGGACCAGCTCAAGTCGGTCCAAAGCCGGCTCGAAACGATTCAGTACGAGGTGCCCGATCTCAGTCGCGTCAACATTCGCCGCGGCAGCCGCATCGAGGCGATCGTCAAAAACCTCACCTCGATGGCGCGCTCGGTAGATAGCACGCTGGGCGACGCAGGCGGCGACACGAGCCCCATCGGCGCCGTCGGGTCGCTGGAAAAGAACAAAGAGAACGGGCTGCTCAAAGAGAGCGCCGACATTTACACCGAGATGCTCGCCCCGTTTTCGATGAATCCCGTGCCGGACATGTCGCTCGAAATTCTTCCGTCGTATCCAAATATGATGAACCAGCTTCGCTTAGCCGACGGCGAGATGCTCCGTTCCGTCGACGCTGCCCGCGCCTCGTTGACGATGCTCGACCAGTCGCTGGGCGATCTCGACGAGTTTTTCAAACAGCTCGACCATGCGTCGATGAGCTTCGGCGGCGACATCAGCGAAGCCGACTATCTGTCGGTCTCGCCGATGATGAAAAAGACGGTCGAAGAGCTCAACGCGGCAGCGACGGCGGCCTCACAAGGCGCACAGCTCTTCAATCTCGCCCGGTCGCGGCAGATTTCGACGCGCATCACCCTGCTCGGAATGGGGACCTCTCCGCAGATGTATTCGACGCTGCAGTACGCGCTGCAGCAGCGCTTCGGCTCTCCGGGCGTCTCCTATCGCACGATGCTGCACGACAACCTGACGCCGGGCGACGTCGTCGCGGCAACCATCGTCGCCGCCGACATCAAGAGCACCCCCGAAAGCATTATCGCCGAGGCGAAGAACTCCGATGAAACGATCGTCGACGTCGCGAACTCGCACAAGATGCACTCGTGGCCGTTGGAGATCTTCTTGGGGCTGGTCTATCTCGATTATACCGACGATCCCGCCAAAGAGCTGCGCAAAGCCGACGGCTCGATGGCGGTCGACCTCGACAAACTCGGCTTGTAGGAACGCACGAATGGCTATTGCCGGCGACGCTCGCCATCTTTTCTCAATCGTCCGCAAAGGGATCGACGTCCGCACCGTCCACGCCCACGTACGCAAACCGTTTCGCTTCCTGCTCTGCGGAGATTTGTCGCTGGTCGCGGCGATGCGCTCGCTGCTGCTCTCCGGACACGCAGACGATGTCGTTCCGATCGAGGCGGCGGCGTGTCTCGAAACAATCCACCCCGGCGCACCGTTTACCACGGATCCCAAAGAAGTCCGCGCGGTGATCTTTCTCGGCCACCGTAACGATTGCGCGGCCGTCGACTTCGCGCCGCTCGCCGGGCTGCGCGTTCCGATTCTGGCGATCACGGTCGACACGCTCGGCACGCCGTCGGGACCGCCCAACCTTCCGGCGCCCGGAATGTGGGGCGAATACGTCGTGCAGACGCTCGACGCGCCCGCGCTGCGGCCGCGCGTTTTCGCGCATCTCGTCGATTCGGCCAACGGCGTCGAAATTGCGGTAGGGCGTAATTTACCCGTACTGCGGGAGAGCGTCGCCGCCAAGCTCACGCGCGACGCCGCACAACGCGCGCTGAAGGTTGCACTGGCGAGCGCCGTCGTGGATCACATCCCGGTCGTCGGCTTGGTGCTCGGCGCGTTTGCATCTGCCGGAGACATGGTGGCAATCACCGGCATTCAAGTCATGCTGATGCTGCACGTCGAGGCGGCGTACGGCCGCGACCCCGACGTTGGGCGGACGTGGCAACTGCTGCCGATCATCGGCGGCGGCTTCGGCTGGCGGACCCTCGCGCGCGAACTCTCCGGCTTCGTTCCCATCGCCGGAATCGCAATCAAAGGCGCGATCGCGTATGCCGGAACGATCGTCGTCGGTGAAGGCGTAACGTTTTACTACGAGCAGGGGCGCTACATGAGCAAGGGTCAGGCCGCTTCCCTCTACAGCCGCACCAAGGCCGACGCGCTCGGCTTCGCCCGCGACCTGCTGCGCAAACTCCGCAACCGTCCCTGAAGCGCTCGACGCGGTGAACGCGACCGGCGTCGTCATCGGCTCGCTGCAAGCGTTGCGGCGTTATCCCACCAAGAGTCTGCGCGGTGAGGCGCTCGAATGCGCCGAGATCGGTGAAACGGGCATTCCGGGCGATCGCGCCACAGCGTTGTTCGCCCGCGAGGGCGCTCGCGAAGGCAAGACGTACCGCGGCAAAGAGAACGAGCGGCTTCATCTGTTCGACGACCCGAGCGCGGCGGTCGCGTTCGCGCGAGAGCGCGGCACCGGGGTCGACGTGCGCCGCGACGAGCATTTCTTCGACGACGCACCGATCTCGCTGATCGTCGACGCGTGGCTCTGCGACCTGCGCGTCTATCTGGGATACGCGGTCGAGTGGGAACGCTTCCGGCCCAACCTTTTCGTGCGCAGCCAGGGCCGCGCGGTGCCGCTCGAACGCGCGCTCGTCGACTGCGAGCTCGCGCTCGGACCGGTACGTTTGCGAGTGCGGGCCGGCATCAGGCGGTGCGTTACGATAACCTATCATCCCGACGGCGAGCCGAGCGATCCGCGGATTCTGGAATACGTCGCGCAGCGCCGTGAGAACCTCATGGGCGTCTACTGCGACGTCGTGACGCCCGGTGCCGTCTGCCGCGGCGACCGGCTTCTGCTCCTTTAACTGGTCCTTTGCTAGCACGAGGCGCCGAGTTTTCACTCGACGCCTCGCGTCCCCACACCCACACCCGGTGTGCGTATGAAGCATAACGCCGCGCGCGAAAGACCGCTCTAGCTAAAGCTGATTAGACCGTACGGCACTTCCAAATGGCGTGTCCATTTGGAATAGGAACGATGCCGCCGCGCTAGAGCGCTCGCCGGCCTTCGATTGCTTTGGCGATCGTCAGCTCGTCGGCGTAGTCGAGTTCGCCGCCGATCGGCAGGCCGTACGCGAGGCGCGTCACCGAGACCCCGAGCGGCTGGATCAAACGCGCGAGATAGAGTGCAGTCGCTTCGCCTTCCGCGTTCGGATTGGTCGCCAGAATGATCTCTTGCGGATCCTCTCGGCCTATTCGCTCGATGAGCTCCTTGACGTGAAGCTGCGCCGGCCCGATGCCGTCCATCGGGGAGATCAATCCGCCAAGCACGTGATAGCGGCCTTTGAACGCAGCCGTGCGTTCGATCGCGTAGACGTCCTTCGCTTCGGCGACCACGCAGATCGCTCGCGTCTCGCGCCGGTCGTCGGTACAGAACTCGCACGGATTCTGCTCGGAGAGCGAGTAGCAGATCGAACAGAAGCGAACCTTATCCTTGACGGCGAGGATCGCTTCTGCCAAACTCTGCGCTTCGTGCCGCGGCCGGTTCAACAGATGAAAGACGAGACGCGCCGCCGTCTTCGGGCCGATCGTCGGAAGCTTGCTGAGCTCGTTGATCAGGACGGCGACGGGGCTTGCGACGGTGGTCACATCAATCCGGGAACGCGCACGCCGCCCGTGACCGACGCCATCCGTTTCTGCGAAGCTTCGTTGGCTTTGCGCAATGCGTCGTTGACGGCAACCATCACGAGGTCTTCGAGCGTCTCCACGTCGGCAGGGTCGACGGCCTCCTTTGCGATCGTCACGCGCTTGAGCGTTTGGTCGCAGGTGACGTCGACGGTCACCGAGCCGCCGGCGGCGCTCCCGGTCACGACGGTGGCGGCGAGCTCTTCCTGAGCCTTGGCCATTTCGGCTTGCATTTTCTTGACCTGGGCCATCAGCTGCGCTTGATTCATCTCCAAACCTTTCAGGTAAAGACTAACGTATGCGCTCGTTTGCATAGTCGAAGAGTGCGTCGGGATCGTCGGGGTCGCGATTCGCTTCGGAAGGCGCTGCGGCAGGCGAAGCCGGGGCCTTCGCGCGACCGGCGCTCGAATCGACCCGCAGCGTGACGCGCAGCGGAACTCCCAACACGTCCGCGATCGCGCTCTCGATGAGTTTGACGTGCTCGCGCAGCGTGTCGGCACTCCACGAGTTGGGGAAGCTCAGCACGATCGCGTTGCTCTCCAACGAGTCGATTGCTGCCCGCGACAAAGGCGCCTTGAGCGACTGCCGTTCGCTTTCGACTTTGCTCCGTATGCTCTGCCAGGCAGCGCGGACCTTTTGCAGCGAGACTGTACCGGCGGGTTGCGCCTGCGGCGTCGTTGCAGGCTTCGGCGTCGCTGCAGGCTTCGGCGTCGCTGCGGCTTCGGGTGGATCCGGGATTTCGGAGACTGCAGGTTTGGGATCTCTCGTTGCGGCGGTGCTCTTGCGCGCCGGCTCCTGCGGCGGCCGGGACTGAGCTTGTTGCGCCGGTTGCGTTGCGGCGGGCACGCCGGCGCTCAGACGCTCTTCGACGGCGGTCAGACGCGCGGTGACCGCGTCGAGCGTCGGATCCTCACCCACCAAGATGAGGCGAAGCAGCGCCGTTTCGAGCTCGAGCCGGGCGTTACCGGAACGCGCGAGCGATTGCGCCTCCCCGAGGACGCGCAAAGCTCGCGTCAGCGTCGCCTGGGAAACGCCGGCTGCCTGCGCGGCCACGCGTTGCGCGTCCTCCGGGGCGAGGTCGCGGGCGACGAGATCGGCGTCGATGCGGGCGACGAGCAAGTGGCGGAAGCTCGCGATCAGCGCGCGCGTTAAGACGATGAAATCCGACCCCGAATCGCTGGCCGCCTCGATCTCGCGCAAGGCGCTCGCCGCATCGCCGGCGAGGATCGCATCCACGAGCTTCTGCGCGTACTGCCTCCCGGTCGAACCCAACGCGAGGTCGAGCATATGAAGCGTCGCCGTGTCGCCGCTGGAGAACGCGGCGAGCTGCTCGAGCATTGTCAGCGCGTCGCGCAGGCCGCCGTCGGCGCGGTAGGCGATCGCCGCCAGCGCCTCGTCATCGATCGAAATGTTCTCGGCCTTAGCGATGTGGCGCATGCGCTCGATCATCACGGGAACGGAGATGCGCCGGAAGGCGTAGCGCTGGCACCGGGAGAGGATCGTGACCGGTAACCGCTCCGGCTCCGTCGTGGCAAGAATGAAGACGGCGTGCGGCGGCGGCTCCTCGAGCGTGCGAAGGAACGCGTTGGCCCCTTCCTTGGTGAGCATGTGAGCCTCATCGACGATATAGATCTTCATTCGCATCGCCGCCGGCGCGAACTTGACGGCCTCACGCAGGGTCCGGATCTCGTCGATTCCCCGATTGCTGGCGGCGTCGATCTCCAGCACGTCGAGCGCGTTGCCTGCGAGGATGGCCAGACAGTTGTCGCAGGTGTTATCCGGCGCGGCAGTCGGGCCGGCCGCGCAGTTGATGCAGCGTGCTAGGATCTTTGCGGCGGAGGTCTTGCCGGAGCCCCTGGGACCCGAGAAAAGATAGGCGTGGGCAAGCTTGCCGCTTTCGATGGCCGACGTGAGGGTGCGGACGACGGAGTCCTGGCCGACGAGATCGGCAAACGTCCGGGGGCGCCAGGTTCGGTAGAGGGACACGGCGCTCAAACTTAGGCGACCGTTTGGTGGCGCCTGCCGGGGGGTATGGGTGAAACGAGTCGCTCGAGGAGACGGTTATGAAGTTTGCTTCCCAGGCGGCGGTGGTTCGTTTTCGCTGGGTCCAACTTTAAGAAAGATGCCCGTGAATCTGCGCGCAGCACTTCAAGAGAAATTCGGATTTGATGATTTTCATCCGGGTCAGGAAGACGTCGTTTCGCGCGTCCTCAACGGCCAGGATACTCTCGCTATTCTTGCGACCGGTGCCGGCAAGAGCCTGACGTATCAACTCCCGGCGCTGTTGCTCGAAGGTACGACCGTCGTGGTCAGCCCGCTGATCGCCCTGATGAAGGACCAGCTCGACATGCTGCGCGATCGCGGCATCACCGACGTCGTTGCGCTCAACTCGACGCTCTCGGAAGATCAAGAACTGCGCGCGCGCGAACGCATCGCCTCGGGATCGCTGCGCATCGTCTATACGACGCCGGAGAAACTCGAGGACGAAGCCTTTCTCTCGCTGCTCAAGTCGATTAAAGTGCCGCTATTCGTCGTCGACGAAGCGCACTGCATCAGCCAGTGGGGGCACGACTTTCGGCCCGCCTATCTGGCGCTGGGCGGCGTCATCGCCTCGCTCGGGCATCCGACCGTGCTGGCGCTCACCGCAACCGCGACGCCCTCGGTTCGCGAAGACATCTTGCATCAGCTCGGGCTCGACGCAGTCAAACCGATCGTCCGCGGTTTCGATCGCCCAAACCTGATCTA
This sequence comes from Candidatus Cybelea sp., assembly GCA_036267315.1. GTDB lineage: Bacteria > Vulcanimicrobiota > Vulcanimicrobiia > Vulcanimicrobiales > Vulcanimicrobiaceae > Cybelea. The sequence goes on from DATAWH010000018.1 coordinate 67,127, forward strand.
CGAAGCGCGCAAGGCCGATAAAGAGGCGGATAAGCTACGCATCCTGTCGACGCTCTTCGCCGGTGAATACGCGCTCGACGGAACCGGCATCATCTACACGGCGACGATCAAGAACGCGCTGGACGTTCAGCGCTATCTGCGTACCGAACTCGGTATCCCCGCCGCGGTGTATCACTCCAAGCTTCACAAAGAGGATCGCACGTCGGTCCACAATTTGTTCATGGACGAGGCGATCCGCGCCGTCGTTGCGACCAATGCATTCGGCCTGGGCATCGATAAGCCGAACATCCGTTTCGTCCTGCACTACGACCTGCCCGGTTCGCTCGAGGCCTATACCCAAGAGGCGGGGCGCGCTGGGCGCGACGGGCTCGACTCCCGCTGCATCCTGATCTACCGCATGAGCGACACCCGCGTGCAGAACTACTTCCTTACCGGTAAGTATCCCGACGTCGAGGAAGTGCAGCGCGTGTTTGGGACGATCGAGGTGTTCGGAAATCAGGCCGACGGCGTCTCGATGGTCGACCTGCGCAAAATTCTTCAGCTCCCGCTGACCAAGCTCAAAGTAATCCTGGCGCTTCTCAAGAAATCCGGTTACATCGAAAACGCAGGCAAGTCCGCCTACGCCCTGACCGAGGCGGTGCGAAAGCACCGCGATTTGATCTTGAACTTGGCGAACTACGACACGAAGAAGTCCTACGATCAGAGCAAACTCGCGATGATGCTGCAGTACGCCGAGACGATCTCGTGCCGCCGCCGCTTTATTTTAAACTACTTCGGCGAGGACTACGACCGGACGAACTGCGGCGCGTGCGACAACTGCATCGCCGCGCTCGCGCGAGGGACGAACGAACGCGCGGCGACCGGCGGTTTCCGCATCGCCGACGTCGTTTCGCACGCGAAGTTCGGCATCGGGACGGTCGAACGCGCCGAACGGGATCTGGTGACGGTGCTCTTCCCGAGTGTCGGTTATAAGACGCTCCTGGCATCGGCGGTACGCCGTGCCGAAGCGCAAATTGCGTAGGCTGGCGCTTCTCGCCGCCTTCGTAGCGCTTAGCGCAACCGCGCAAGCCCAGACGCCCTCTCCAACCCCCGCGACGTCGCTCTCGCCCCCACCGGCTCCACCGCCGGGCACCGGCTCCCCGCAACAGGGGCCGACGCCGCCCCCGATCACCGTCGAGCCCGCGGCCGCCTCGATCCCGGTTGGATCCGCCGTAAACTTCGTCGTCGGCTCGGCGATCGCGCCGATTACCGTCACCGTAGCGGATCCCAACATCGCGACCGCCGCGATCGACCAAGGCTCGCAACACCTCGTTATCGTCGGCAAGAATGCCGGCGCCACCGTCGTCACGCTGACCGACGCGCGCGGCGTACGCCGCGACGTGCCGGTACGCGTCGCGTTCTTTGCCGGAACGATTCCCGGGGTCGTCAACGTCGACATCACGGGCGATCCCGCCGCGGCCACGTTCGTGCGCGAACAAGTTGCCCGCGAGATCAAAAATGCGACCAAGCTTCGCCCCGGCGCCCAAGCGATCGTCGGTACCGACGACGTGCCGTTCCACGGAACGCTCAACCAAGACGACGTCGCCTCCTTCGACGTCCCGGTGCTGATCCAGGCCCGCGACGCCCTAGAGGTCGATGGTTCGACGCACGTCGAGGTACGCAACGTCGCGGTGCCGCGCATATCGCCGGACTCGCTGATGGTGAGCGATTATCCCGAACGTCTCACTGAGAACGGCACGCTCTTTACCGCCGACCTCCGATCCGCGGTCCCGTCGCGCTTTCTTTACTTTCATTACAATCCGCCGGGCCAGCCCGATCGCCGCATCGTACTGCGCGCGCAGAACCTTTCCCGCGAGCCGTCCATCGTCCAGATGATCAGCGGCCGGGGCGGTCCGTCGCCCAATGAGATGGAGGTCGGTCACGTCGCGACCAAACGCTTCTTGATCGATCTCGTGCAGAATCAGGGGCGTCTGCTGACGATCGACGGATCCACGTCGGCAAACATCGTCGTGCAGGATCTTCCCGCCGGCAGCATCGTCTGCAATCTGCTGCAGTTGCGCGTGCTCTCCGGCGGCAACGTGCATCTTACGCTGGTCGCACAAGACGCTTCGGCCAATCCCGACGATCCCATCGCCGCCGCCGCGCTGCTCGAAGGAACGCACCAGCACGCTCGCGGCATCTATCCGATCGCGGAGTTTCATTTCGCGACGCAGTGGCGCGTCGACTCGGATTACCTCGAGTTGCCGATCGGTCACCTTCCGCTGCCCAACGATCTTCACGGGCAGGCTCTCGCCGGCGATTACGGCGTGCTGCAGTCGTTTGTCGTGAACGTGCAGAACCCGCTCTCGTCGCCGCAGACGTTCGCGATCTACGAAAACCCGCGCGGCGGACGCGCGACCGGAACGTATATCATTGATGGCGTCCTCGTGCAGTCGCACCAAGTTCCGCCGTACTCGCGCTATAAAGTTCGGCAGTACGTCGCGCCCGCGCACGGCTTCGTCCGCGTAACGATCGTTACGATGCCCGAAGCCGGTTCGAGCCTGCCACTGCGTCTGGTCTTCGCACCCGATGACGGAAGCGTCGCTCCGGGTGCTCCCGGCTCACCGATCTATTAGCGAATCACCGCCGGCCACGCGTTCGTAGACACGCTGCATCTGCGCCGCGCTCGTCTCCCAGGAGAACCGCGCGACGGCATCGGGACGAACGCGCGCAGCGTGCGCCGCCGCGTCGCCTCGCAGCGCCGCTTGCAGCAAGGGCACCCAGGCCGCCTCGTCATCGACGGCGGCGATCGCCGCATCTTCACCGGCAACCTCGGGGAGCGACGCGCAATCTGAAACGACGCACGGCACGCCCGCGCAGAGCGCCTGCGCGGCCGGATAACCGAACCCTTCGTAGCGCGATGGCAGCGCGACGACCGCGGCGTCGCGGTAGAGTCCCAGCAGCTCTTCGCGAGAGACGTATCCCCGCAGCTCGACGCGCTCTGCGACGTTCAAGCGCTGCGCCAAGGCGACGCACTCATTGGCGTAGCCGGTCATCGGCCCGACCGAGACGACGCGCGCACCGTCCAGATGCGGCAGCAAGCGAATCAAGAGTTCGAGGTTTTTGCGCCGCTCGACCGTGCCGACGGCAAGTATCGTGCGTCCGTCCCCCGCGCCGCGCTCGAGCTCGCAGAACTCAGACGAAACCCCGGGATAGACGACGTGCACGTCGCGTTCGCTGACGCCTTCGAGCACCTCGAGCAGCTCGGTACGCGAAAACGACGAGTCGACGACGATCGCCGCGGCGCAGCGGTACTGTGCCAGTGAAAACTTTCCGAAATAGTAGCGAGCGTAAGCGCGGGCGTGCGCCTGGACGCGCAGCCACGCGACGTCGTGAACGGTGACGACGACCGGCATCGGTCGCAGCAGCGGCATCGTCCCCGAGGCGCAATGCAGCACGTCGGCCCCGCTGGCGCGCGCTCGCAGCGGAAGGACGGTTTGATCCCAGCGCACGCGGCGATCGAAGCGCCACGGATCGAGCCGCGGCTCGCAGAGCGCGACGAGGTCGAGCCCGCGCGACCGGAGCGCCTTGGCCAGGCCCGTGACGTACTCTCCAATTCCCGTTGCGGTGCCGACGCTCAGCTGCGCGTCGAGCGCAACCTTCACTGTAGATCGCGCTCCAGCGCACGAACCATCAACGAACGCGCATCGAGAGCGCGAGCGCGAGCGAGGTAGACTCTCGCCGCGGCACGATCGCCGTTCTCGACGGCCAGCACGCCGAGGCCCGCGACGGCGTCGGCGCTGCCGGGATCGATCGCCGCCGCCTGACGGAAGAGCTGCTCTGCGCGCAGGCGCTCGCCGAGCAGGTCGGCCTGATTGGCGGCGGCGATCGCGTAGCGTTCCGAAAGCGGCGCGAGCCGCGCCGCCGCGTTGAAATCCGCAAAGGCGGTCTGCAGCCAGACTCGCTGCGGCGCGCTTCCGGGAACCTTTCGCCACGCGGTTTCATTGGCAAAGATGCCCATCTGCCAGCGCGCCTGCGCAACAGCATCGGGATGCGTCGTCCGGGTGAGCAGGCGTCGTGCCAGCAGCGCCTCCAGGTCGTAGGCCGCACGGGGATCGGCCACCCCCAGCCGCGTTGCTCGCGCTGCAACGGTATCGGCATCGAACGCGGCGAGCGCGTACTCCAATGCCAGCTGCGGCGAACCCATCGCCGCGGCGATGCGCGAAAGCAGTTCGTCTCGATTCGTGGACGCCGGCAGCCTCAGGGCGTAGTGTTGCGCGGTCTGGGCGTCGCCTCGCTCCAGCGCGAGTTGCGCGAGGGACGACTCGACGTAGGGAGCCGGTGCCAATCGGTCGAGCACGGCGTAGACACGTTCTCCAAAGCTCGCCGGCAGCCGGCGCGGTAGCGTGTGCGGTGCCGCCGCGCGCGCGCAGAGCGCCTCCGAAGCGAACTGCACGATCCCAAGAAGGACGACGAGTGCGCTTAGTACGACCGTGAGAACCGCTCGAAAAAATCCCAACCCGCGCGACGGCGGCTGCGGAGTCTTAGAACTTAACGGTAAAGTTGACGTCTTCGCCGGTCTGCGTATAGCCGTTGAGTGGAAGCAAGCTCTGTCCGTACCGGTTTTGGTAGGCAGAGACCGAGAGCGAACTCGACGAGGACGGAATGGCGTACGTCAGCCGCCCGATATACGAGTTGTTCGCCGCGTCGAGATTTTGAAGGCCGGGGAGAACGTTACCACTGGCGGATCGCTGCGCGTCGTAGTTCAGGTTCAAGGTCAACGCGTGCGAGACCGGAAGGGCAAGGCCCGCGCGCAGCGACGTTTTGTTCGAGCCGGCATAGTTGGGGACGCCCAGCGCGGCGTTGGAGTCGGGCAACTGCCACGTGGAGACGGCCGGCGCGGGCGCGGGCACTCCGCCGATATCGTTTCGGGCGGAACCTTCGTACTGACCGGAGACGCTCAGGTTGAATCCGCGCGACTCTTTCGTATCCGGATCGAACTGCAGCGTGAGATCTTTAGCGATCGCGGGTGCCGGCTGCGAAGCCGCCGAGTCGAAGGCGAGCGTGCCTGGGCCCGGTGAGAGGTTCGGCAGCGGCGCGACGGGTTGATAGGCGACCGTCAGCGCCGGCGTATTCGTCCCCGGAAGCGCAAGGCTCGGCTCAGAACTCGGCGGTACAAAACGGATCTGCGACGAGAGCAGGCCTGCATCTTCGGCGCGCGCGAGATAGGAGACGTCGCCGCCGCCGAGGCTGCCCACTGCGAGCTGCTGCGACACGGCGGGAAGGCTCGTCGCCGGGTTTGCAGGCGCCGTCGACGTTGCGCGTACGCGCAACGCAAGTTCGTGCAGCGGCGACTCGCTCGCGCGGTCGCCATTCCGCGCCGAAAAGGAAGCCGTGGAATCCGCGGTCTCGCCGAAGAGGCGCAGCATCAACTGCGACGCAAGATCGAACTGGGGCTGCGGAATCGCCAGCAGGTCGGCTCGTGCGGCGCACGCCAACGTCAGCGCAAGCGCTGCGCTTGTAGCGATGGCGACGATCCGGCGCACGAAACCTCCGTTTCTCTCCAGTCGATTCCCAGTACGACGCTGCCGCCTCAGCGTGCTTTTTGTGGGGCTTCTTAGCTTGGAGGTTGAGCGGCCAGTCCCCTTGCGAGAAAGCGCCGAGCAATCACGATCGCGGCGTAATCGTCGACGGGGCGAGAGGGCACCTGAAGCCCCAGGGGGATCAGCCGCCTCCAGCCGAGGGGAGGATGCTCCTCGAAATACAGGCTGCGGGCCTCGCGCGTCGTCTCGAACTCGTCCACCCAGAAGATCGGCAGCTCAAAGCGTTCGACCAGGAGGCGTATGGCGCGGCCGTTGGTGCCCTGCCCCACCGCAATACTCGAAATCCGAAGCTTGACCAGAAGCTGGGCAACCAGCGCTTCGAGCGCCTCGACGCGTTCGATCCCGGCTTCGAGCACCGCCCCTGACGGGGAAAGCACCGCGTAGCCGGCCTTGCTTCGGCCGGGGTCGATGGCCAGCACCGCCCCCTGCGGCCTCACGGCCGGGGCGTCAGAACGATCACGATCGGAATGCCGCCGACGTGCGGATAGAAATCCTCGGCCACGTAGGCCGTGAGCAGGAAGGTTCCGGGCTTTGAAATTCGCTGCTGCATCTGCGCCGCGTCGGGAATCAGCTGCAGCGGCTGAATATCGGTGAGAAACGGAGGCAGCTGCAGCCGGCGCGCCGTGATCGAAACGTAGTTCTGCAGCTGGGAGAGTGCGATGTTGATGCTCGCTCCGCTCTTACCCGGAATGACGAGCTGCGCGACGGTGTCCCCTTTGCGGAAGTAACGAATATCCGGCGTGATGTTAATTGCAAAGTGGATCTGATCGTTTTCGAAAAGGTTCTGATCGGAGGTTACGGTCAGCATGACGTTGGCCTGCGAGAGTTTTGCCGCCGTCGTCAGATCGTTGGCGACGCCGCTGAGCTTCTTATCGACGTCGGGCGGCAGAACGTAGGGCCGCAAACCCAAGCGCGGATAGGTCGCGTTCACGTACTTCACTGCAAAAAAGTAATAGTCGCGAATCGTAGAGAGCCGCTGTGAGGAAGACGCCGTCTGGGAGATGATGCGGTAGAACGGAACCATCAGCGTATCCACCGGAAAGACGAGGCGTCCGCTGTTGACCTTTGCCTCGAGATCGCGTTGACGGGCTTGCAGCTCGCCGATCTGCGTATTGATCGAGTTGAGCTTGAAGAAGGCCGTCTTAACCTGCTGGGAGGCGAAGATCGCGCCGAGCGTGACGACCAAGGCAATGACCATTCCGGTCGCGATCGCGACGATCGTCGACGTGTAACGGGGACGAATTCCGAACAGGCTGAGGCGGCGGCGCCCGACCTGGTGGCCGACGCGATCGCCGACATACGCGACCGCGCCCGCGATGACCATGACGAAGGCGACGTTGCCGATTCCGCGGACGATCTCGACAAAGTTCATATCGTCGCGGCTCTTCGCAATCGGAATAGTCCGATGATGGTGAAGAGCAGGTTCGGCATCCACGCCCAGAGAGCGGCCAGCGCCAGCATCGCCTCGCCCGCGAACGAGCAGACCGTCATGACGACGTAGTACACGAATACGATTGCCAGCGAGAGTCCGAAGCCCAAGCTCGTGCTTCCGCTCGAGCGAATCTGGCGCACTCCAAAAGGTATCGCGATGAGGATGAAGACGAAGCACGCGAAGGGCCGCGCGAGCTTCTCTTGATACGTCGTGACGTACTTGCGCTGCTCGTTCTCGGTCAGCTGGCCGGAACGAACGACATCGGCGATCTCCGACCGGCTCATGTTCTCGGGATCGTCGTTACTCATGCGCTTGACCAAATCCGTTGGCTTCTCGCCGATTTGGACCTCCTGGAACGGTATGTGCGGCTCGGAGAGGGTCGTGCCGTCGGGACTGAAGCGATAAACGCTCGAGTTCTGCAGGGTCCACTTATCCGCGCCGAACTCCGCTCGGTCGGCAAAAATGATCTGCCTGGGCTGGTTGTGATTGTCGTACTGAATGAGCGTTACGTGCAGCAGCGCGCGCGAGTCCGGCTCGTAGGCCGTGGCGATCGTCATCTGCCGCCCGCCGCCGGGCAGCGGGGCCGAGACCGTCAGGTCGCGATTGAACGCACTGATGTGATTGATGACGCCGTTCTCGATCTCCGTCAGCTGATCGTTCGCGTACGGAATGACGCTCTCTTGAAGATAGTAGGTGACGAACGACATGACGATGCCGACGGCCAGCAACGGCGCGACGATTCGCGAAAACGTTATTCCGGCGGCTTTCATCGCGGTTATCTCGTTTTCGCCCGAGAGGCGCTGCACCGCAAGCAGGGTGCCGAGCAGCAGTGCCATCGGAATCACGAGCACGACGTCGGCCGGCAGCGACCACAGAAAGACCGTAAGCGCCGCCCATATCGGCGCGTGCTCGTTGCTCACGAGCTTCCCGATGTTCAAGATCTCGGTCGCCGCAAAGATCAGCATGAAGGCGGACAAGCCGAAGACGAAGGGGCCGGTCAGCTCCGTCAGCATGTAGCGATCGAGCGTCGTGAACCGCACTACGCTGCGGCCCCGCATCGCTGCGCCGTTGCTATAATCGGAAACCTTCGCCCAGATAAAACTGGCGCGCGATCGGCGAGTCGAGCACCTCTTGCGCCGAACCGGAGACTTCGATCCGTCCGTTGTTGAGGATGTACGCCCGATCGACGATCGCGAGCGTCTCGCGCACTTGGTGATCGGTGATGAGTATTCCCAAGCCGCGATCGCGCAACTGTCGAATCATCGCCTGAATGTCGGCAACGGCGATCGGATCGATGCCGGTAAACGGCTCGTCGAGCAAGAGGAATGAGGGTTCGATCGCGAGAGCGCGGGCGATCTCCACGCGTCGGCGCTCGCCGCCCGAAAGGCTATCGCCGCGCGCGTCGACGAAGGCACGCAAGCCGAACTCCTCGAGCAGCGCCGGAAGCCGCCGCTCGCGCTCGTCGTGCGGCACGCCGTTCTGTTCCCAGATCAAGCGAATGTTGTCGCCGACGGAGAGTTTGCGGAAGATCGAGTTCTCTTGCGCGAGGTATCCGATTCCGTTGCGGGCGCGCGCGTACATCGGCGCGCCCGTCAAATTGGTCTCTTTGTCGCCGTTGGTCAAAATGACGCTGCCGCCGTCGGGTTTGACGAGGCCGACGACCATGTAGAACGTCGTCGTCTTGCCGGCGCCGTTGGGACCCAGGAGGCCGACGACTTCGCCCGTTTCGACTTCGGCGGTGACGCCGTTGACGACGGTCCGCTCGCCGTAGCGCTTGACCAGGCCGCGCACGCGGATCGAGGGGACCTCGGTCATTGCATCCGCATGTGCGTGAGCGAAATGTCGGAATCGAAACTGGACCCGGTTGCGCGAAAGCCCTTGGGGTCGGTAATCACTACGTTGCCGTCTCCATGTAAGCTAGCATTCCCTCGGCGATACACGAGCTCGTCGCAGTGCAATGTCATGCCGGCGGCGGTGCGAGCGGCGACGCCGCCGGTCATAGTCACGGTGTTCGCGGTTTGATCGACGACGGCTTGCGGCGCGCTGGCCGCGATCGTCGACCCTTTCGGATCGCGAAAGGTGACCCGGGCATCCGAAAAGACCGAGCGCATGCCGTTCTGCGGGCCTTTGCTTTCGTACGAGCTCGCTACCAGATCGTAGTTGACGCGGTTGTGGACTTGCTGAACGACGTGGACCGGCCGGTTTGCCGTGCCTTTGCCGGTCACGACAAACACGAGCGGCGTATTCTTGGCGTGCGGCGTCCCGTGCGGGTGCGGCGAAGGCGCCGATTTGGGCGCCTGCGGGTTGCACGCCGCCACACAGACGGCAACGAGCGGCGCAAGCATCCTCGCGAGCCGGGCCGGCACTAATCGAGGCCTCCGCCCTCGGCGCCGTCCTGCGCCGCGGCAAGCGCCAGGGCCATCGTTGGCATCCATAGCCCAAAGATTACCACGCTCACGGTATCGATCAGTCCCTGAACGCCAACCCCCACGAGCCCCGCAGCGACGCTGCAGGAGAGCAGCGCCGCTCGCGGCGACGCCGCAGCGAGGCGGCTGCGGAGTTCGCGCGCGAACCGCCACATCGTCCAAGCGACGGCAGCAACGCCGACGAGCCCGAACTCGGCAAAGAACGTGAGATAGAGGCTGTGCGCGTGAAACGCCGTCGCGTCTCCGTCGGGCGCGCGCACGAGCGCATACAAGTGCGAAAAGTTGAACGGTCCGACGCCCAAGAGCGGAAAGCGGTTAACGATCTGCACCGCCGCCTGCCAGATCGACAGCCGCGTGTAGTCTTCGCTGGGATCGTGATGGGCGTTGAAGAGGAGCGCGATCGCGACGAGTCCCGCACCGGCAATCGATGCCGCGACGGCCGGACGGCGCGTCCGGGCCGCCACCAAAAAGGCGGCCGCAGCGGCCGCGCCCATCCAGCCCGCGCGCGAAAACGTCAGGACCAAGGCGACGAAGCCCACGGCGAAAACGCTCCACGCGAGCGCCCGAATCGCACCCGCGCTCGTAATCCGTGCGACGGCAAACGCGATCGGCAGCAACACGATGAGATAGCCTGCGAGCTCTCCGGGAAGGATGAACGTGCCGGTCGCGCGGCCGTGCTGCAACGCATACAACGCCGGCGGTACGCGCAGCACGACCGCCACGATCGCGACGGCCGCCGCCAGCCCACCCGAAAGCAGATACGCGCAGAAGAGCGCCGTCGCCGCGTGCCGGTCGTTGTAGAAACGCAGGATCGAAACGTGCCAAATGATGCCGAGGCCGGCGATAAAGGTGAAGAGCAGGCCCGAACGGGGATCGAAACCGAGAAAGCCGGCGAGCACTCCGGCAGCAAATATCGAGAGCAGCGGAAGCAACAGCGGAGCGCAGCCGCGCTGCGGATAGCGCGCGAACATCACCAGTGCGTAGACGGCAAGAATGCAGCAGAGGCCCAGCACCGCCAGCGTCGCCGGAATCGGCAGCAGCGATACGCCCGGAAACGCGACGCCGGTCAGCGCGATGAAGCTCGGAAAGAGCGGCAGCGCGGAGTAGATCAGCGCCAGACCCAGCGGGATGAAGCGCCGCATCAGGCCTCGTGCGCGAGAGAAAGAACGCGCAGCGCGATACGCCGCGCGCCGCCCGGCTCGCCCATCCTTGCGCGTCCGGTCTCGCCCATCCGCCGGCGCCGGGGGGGATCGTTCAGCAGCGCCTCGACACCGGCGACCGCCACCGGTACCTCGCCGGCAAGCACCAGGAGCGCATCTCCGAGGAGGCCCTGTTGCCGCTGCCGGTACCAGCGAGAACCCGTGTCGCGCTCGCGATCGAAGGCCACGACCGGAACGCCGGCCGCGGCCGCGCCTTCGTTCGCCGTTCCCGCTTGACCGAGCACCAGGTCGGCGCGGGCCAGAACGCCGTTGAGCGGCCCGCTCCACGCCCGCACGGCGACCCGCCCACCGAGCGAAGCGACGAACGGTATCTCCGGCGCCGGGCCGTCGCCGACGTCAAAGCCCGCTTCTCGCGCGGCGGCGGCGAAACGCGACGGATCGAGTCCGGGCGCGAGCGAGAGCACGGCGCCGGCCGCCGGTCTCGCCGATGCAATCGCTTTCATCACCGTCAAGAGAAAGGCGGCGTCTCCGTACGCGCTCGGGCGGCTTCCGGGAAAGAGCGCCAGCAGCGGATCGAAACCCTCGGTCGCACGGTCCGCCCGCGGATCTTCATCCCGCGCAAAGAGATCGACGATGACGTTTGCCGCCGGCGCAACGCTCAATCCATCATCGCGCAGCGAGCGCGCGGTGGCGTCGTCGCGGACAAAGCACGCCGCCGCGCGCGACAGCAGACGTCTTTCAAATCGGCCGTACGGTGCCACGCTCACGCTCTTCGCCGTTCCCACGAAAACCGTCTTCGTTCGCGCGCGCAGCGCCATCGCCAAACAATAGGCGTCGCCGACGGCTATTACCGCGTCGTACGTCCCGCGCATCGCCCGCAGAAAGCGTCGCTGGGCGGCTAGCAGCTGCAAAAGCCCGGCGCGCAGATCCCGCACGACGTTCTTGACGTTGCCCATGGCGATCAAACCGCCGCTGGGCATCGGACGGCGGGGGCCGACCTCCTGCATCGAGGCCGCCGTGCCCGAGCCGACCAGCGCGAGGTGATCGCGCACGCAATCCGGCTGGAGTGCCCGCAGTTCCAGCGCGATACGGTCGGCGATCGCCGCTTCGCCGTGTCCGTTAGAGACGAAGAGCACGCGGGTCACTGGTTTTCCAGCAGCGGAAGCAGCGCAAAATCGCGCACGGCGAAACGCCCTCGGTTTGGCGCGAACTCGAGCTCGCTTCGCGAGACGAACTTTCCATACGGTCCGCCATGGACGATCGGGACCTCGTTCACGTAGCGCGGCTGGGCGAGCGTATCGTGGCTGTGACCGCCCAGGAGCAAATCGATGCGGGGCACGCGCCGAGCGAGCTTTTCGTCCAACGAGAGGCCGAGGTGCGAAAGCACGACGAGCGCGTCGCCCTCTGGAACTTGGGCGGCGTACGGCGCAACGGCGTCCCACGGATCGAGAAAGCGCCAACCGAAGACGCGCTCCCAGGGGCTGCCGGCGGGGTACTGCATGATCAGCAAACCCAAGACGTGCACGACGTGCGATCCGTCCGCGCCATCGGAGATCGTAAACCGCAGCGATCGAGCAAACGGCAGTTCTCGCCCGCGCACGTCGCGCAGGTTCGTACACACGAGCGGGTAGTTCATCGTTCGCGCACGGGCACACAGCAAGGCCCGCAGATAGTGAAACTCGCGGTTGCCGATGCTCTGTGCGTCGTACCCCGCCTCCGCCAGCTCGGCGACGATCGGCTCCGTGCGACGGTACGCGGTTTGGCTGCCGCGCAGCGAATCGCCGCAATCGAAGAGCAATCCCGGGCGTGCTAGGCGCAGCGCTTGCAGTCGCGGCACGAACCCGCGGTGGTCGTGCAGATCTGACGTATGGTAGATGCGAAGCACCGCTTTGGCCGTTCAGCCGGCTCGCGCGAGCTCGACTGCGAACTGCGCCCAGCGCTCGAGCGCATCCCGCGGGCCGAGAGCGTCGCGCAGTTCGACGTAGTCCGCGTACTGCCGGCTCGAGTCGTTCATCAGCCCGTCGAGTACGCCGGCGAGGCGCTCCGGCGTTGCGTCGTCCTGCAGCAGTTCCGGAATCGCTTGGCGTCCCAACACGAGATTGGGCAAGGTAATGTAGCGGTGACGGATCATCCGCTTGCCGTACCAAATGAGCGCGGGAGGAATTACGTACAGCGCTACCGCCGGTACGCCGAGGAGCGCGGTTTCGAGAACCGCCGTTCCCGAACAGACCCACGCGGCGTCGGCGGTCTCCAAAGCCTCGGCGACGCCAGGCACGACGGTTATGCCACGCAGGTTTTCGCGCGCGATCGTTTCCTCGATGCGCTGCTGCGCGCGCAGGTTTGCCGCTCCAATGACGCCCCGCAGTTTTGGACGCCGCTGGGCCAGGCGCAGAAACGCGGCGGCCAGCACCGGGAGGTGGCGTTTCAGCTCGCCGCTGCGGCTGCCGGGAAGGATCGCGACGGTCCCTCCATCGGCCGGCGGCGGCGCCTTGCGCGGCCGCAAAGCGTAGCGTCCCGTCAGCGGATGGCCGAAGAACTCGATGCGGCACCCCAGCCCGCGATAGAAATCGTATTGGTGCTTGAAGACCGTCACCGGCACGCACGCGGCGCTGACGCGGCGAGCTTTTTTTGCATCGTCCAACCACGTTCCGGGCGGAAAAAAGTCGAGGATTGGGCCGGCGTACTTCATCCGGCGCAGCTGCCGCGCGAGACGCAAGTTAAAAACGCCGAAGTCGACCAGTATGACGAGATCCGGCTTCGTAGCGACGATGTGCGCGGCGGTTTGCAGCATCGTCAGCAACAGCTTGGGAATGCGCGGGATCGCTGCCGCCGGTCCCATGCTCGCCCATCCGGTGTGATCGCGCCAGAGCGTCGCGCCCGACGCGCGCATCGCCGCCGCGCCGATGGCTTCGAACCGCGCCTTCGGATCGTATCGTCGAATCGCGGCCGCCAGCGCCACCCCGCTGGCCTCCCCCGACGGCTCCCCGGTCGAAACGAAATATCTCAGCGGGAACTCGTCTACTTGAGAACGCCGCGCTCCGAAGGCGCCTCTAAGAACGCGATGATCTCGCGCCCCGGATTCGTCGTGACTTGCGCCTTCATCGCTTCGGTCGCTTGCGAGACGTTGAGCTTCGGATCGTAGAGCAGCTTGTAAAAGCGTTTGATCTCTTGGCGATCTTCCACCGAAAACGCCGCCCTCCGCAGGCCGACGCTATTGAGCCCGTAGGGCTGGCACGGGTTGCCTTCGACGAGAAAGAACGGCGGCACGTCTTTAGTGAGCTTGCTCATTCCGCCGACCATCGCGTGGCGCCCGACGCGGGTGAACTGATGGATGCCGGTTTGGCCGCCGATCGTCACGTAGTCGGCGACCTGAACGTGGCCCGCGAGCTGCGCGAGGTTGCTCATCGTCACCCCGTTTCCCAACACGCAGTTGTGCGCGATGTGGACGTACGCGAGCAAAAGACAATCGTCACCGACGGCCGTCACCTGATCCTGCCCGGTGGCGCGCTGAATGCTGACGTATTCCCGCAGGGTCGTCCGGCTTCCGATTCGCGTGTAGGCCCGCTCCCCGGCGTACTTGCGATCCTGCGAGGCAGCGCCAACGGTAGAAAACGGATAGAGTTGACACTCCTCGCCGATCTTCGTCCAGCCGTTGACGACGACGTGCGCCTGCAGAATGGTGCGCGCTCCGATCGAGACGTGCTCGCCGACGATGCAGTACGGTCCGATTTCGGCGTTCTTCCCGATCTCCGCGCTGGGATGGACGATCGCGCTGGGGTGCAGCATCGCTCGCGCTGCGCCTAGACGTGGAGAACGGTCGAGTCGACGCCGAACATCCGCGGGTCCGATGCGATCGAAAACATCAGTTCCGCCGAACACGCGAACTGCCCGTCGACGGTCGCTTCACCGTTGACCCATCCGATGTTGCGCTTGTGCCGCAGCATCGTGACCTCCATATCCAACCGGTCGCCAGGAACGACCGGCCGGCGGAACTTTGCCTTGTCGATGCCGGCGAGATACGGCGTCTTGCGAGAAAACTCTCCAGGCTCGAGGATCATCGCGCCGCCCAGCTGCGCCAGCGCTTCGATCATGTAGACGCCCGGCAAGACCGGATTACCCGGAAAGTGGCCGGCGAAGATCTGCTCGTTGTACGTGATGTTCTTATAACCGCGCACGTGCACCATATGCTGGAACTCGAGAATGCGGTCGACCAGCAGCATCGGGTAGCGATGCGGTAGAATTTCGAAGATTTGACGGATGTCGAGTTCGGCCAATCGTGATCTCCTAGGCAGAGAGTACGCGAAGCTGCGTACGCAGGACGTTCGTGATCGTGCAGTGCAGCTCGTGGCCGCTCTTGACTGCGACGATTTCGCACTGCGGCCAGGCCCCCAGCAGCGCGAGATCGCCGATCAAATCGAGCACCTTGTGCCGCACCGCTTCGTTGGGCCACCGCAGCGGCTGCATGGGCCCATCGGGGGCAAAGACCAGGGCGTTGTCCAGGCTCCCGCCGCGTGCCAACCCACGCTCCAATAGCGCCTGGACTTCGTGCAAATAACCGAAGGTGCGCGCTCCGGCGATCTCTTCGCGGTAAGCCTGCGGGTCGATCTCGCTGCTGAAGTACTGGGTGCCGATCGGTTCGGGGAAATCGGCCATGAAGCGCACGCTCCAGGACGACGCCGGCAACGCCGCTACCAGCCGGTCGCCATCGCGCACGAAGAGCGGTTCGGCGAGTTCCAGCGAGCGGCGGTCGCGAGGCTGCTGCTCCACTCCGGAGGCATCGATCGCCGCGACGAACTGGGCCGCACTGCCGTCGCAGACTGGAATCTCCGGTCCGTCGACGAGTATTTCGCAGTTTGCGATTCCCATCGCGAAGAGCGCGGAGAGCAGGTGTTCGGTCGTCGAGATGCTCACGCCGTCGCGTCCGAGAACCGTCGCGCGCGTCGTATCCACGACGTATTCGACGGTCGCGGGAATCCGTACGCCGCCGGTTAGAAAATAGAGCCCGGCATCGGCTTGCGCCGGGCGCAACTCCACCCGGCAATGCGCCCCGGTGTGAAGGCCGACACCTTCAAAGAAGAGCGGCTCGCGAAGCGTCGCCTGCATCATCGGAATCGGTGCGCGGACCGCGAGGCCCTAACTATCCGTGGAAGACGAGCGCTCCAAGGCGTCGACACGATCGAACAACTTTGGCAGCTTGCGAATCATGACCTGTCGGCGCAGCTCGTCCCGGTGATTCTGCGCGGGCTGCCCGGAGATCGTCGCTCCGGCCGCAACGTCGTGCCAGACGCCGGTCTGCCCGGCGATCGTGACGCCCGAACCGACCGTGATGTGCCCTCGGAAACCAACCTGCCCGGCTACTCGGACGTAATCCCCGATCACGGTGGTGCCCGCGAGCCCCGTCAACGACGCGATCACGCAGTGCTTTCCGATGCGGCAGTTGTGCCCGATCTGCACGAGGTTATCGATCTTGGTCCCCGCCCCGATGACGGTAGAACCCGTCTGTGCCCGGTCGACGCAGGTGTTCGCGCCGATCTCGACGTCGTCTTCGAGTACGACGTTACCGACCTGTGGAATGCGCTGCGCGCGTCCCTCGAGGAACGTCCAGCCAAATCCCTCGCTGCCGATCACGCAGCCGGAGTGCAGGACGACGCGATCGCCGATAACGCACGCATTGAGGATGCTCGCGTTGGGCTTCACCCAGACCGACGCGCCCAGCGACGTGCCGTCTCCGACGTGGGCTCCCGCGCCGACCACGCTGCCCCCTCCGATCGAGACGCCGCTGCCGACGTAGGCGTGCGCGTCGACGTAGACGTCGCCGGCGAGCGTTGCATCGGGCGCGACGTACGCGGCGGGGTGGCGAAACGGACCGCGTGGGCGGGGCGAACCGAGGCTTTCGAGCA
Source organism: Candidatus Cybelea sp. (assembly GCA_036267315.1). GTDB lineage: Bacteria > Vulcanimicrobiota > Vulcanimicrobiia > Vulcanimicrobiales > Vulcanimicrobiaceae > Cybelea. The sequence continues at coordinate 83,627 of DATAWH010000018.1, forward strand.
GTGCCGCCAGCGCCTGACGCGCGTTGCCGACGACCAGGAGCGGTTTGCCGGCGGGCGTTTGCGCGAGCGACTCGTCGACTAGCACGGCGGCGGCTTCGCTGCGGCACGCCGCCGCGAGATACGCGGCGCTGGTCGCAAAGGTCAGCGCTCCCGCGCGGGCGTCGTCAATGCTGGAAATTGCTTCGATCGGTACGCCGCCGTCGCCAACGACGCGGCCGCTTACGCGCGCGGCCAAGTCTTCCAGCGTACCGAGCACCGGAGCGCTAAACTCCCGGCGTGGGAGTCGCCTTCTCCGTGATGTTCAACGATTTTTCGACGTCGGCGGTGATATCGGTTCCCCCGTATCCGACTCCCTCGCGGGTCAGCACGATCTTCATCTGATTCTGCGAAGCGATCTTACCGGCCGCGTCGCGAATCTGCGCCGAGAGCTGGTCGGTGATCTTCGCGTACTTGCGTTCCAGCGCAGCGCTGTCGCGCATTTTGCGACCGGCACTTTCCCGGCGCGACGTAATCGAACGCTCTTCGCTGAGGAGCTGATTTTGATACCCTTGATACTCCGGCCAGTTGCTCACGATGCGCTGCACGTCGACGAGACCGATTGGACTGTGCGTGGCGCAGCCGGCGAGCAGCGCCACCGGCAGGACGAAAAGGAGGGCGTATGTATTTTTTTTCATTCGTGTTGACTTTCGACGTCGCTGATAACTTGGGAGGTCATGTCGTATCCGCCGGCAGCGGCCCAAACGTTGACGAAGACGATGCTGAGGCCGCGATCTTTGGCAACCCGGGCCGCGTCTCGTTCGACCTGGCCGACGATCTGGCCGTAGAGGTCGCGGCGGCGCTTTTGCAGGGAAGTCAGTTCGGTAGCCGCGGCGCCGGTCGCGCCGACGTCGGCTCCGTGAAGAGCCGCGAACTGGCGATCGAGATCGGCCTTAGTCGCGTTATAGTCGGCAAGCGTCTTGCCCGCGTCGGACTGAAACGCGGTGACGTACTGCTTCTGGATCTTCGCAATCTGCGCGCGCACGTTGGGTGAAAGGTTCGGAGCTGCCGGTGCCGGCGCCAGGCTGCGCAGTTGAGAACCAACCTCGTTGCGGTGCTCTTCGAGTTTGGCCTTCGTCTGCGCGGTGATCGCGCCGACCTGCGAGCGGACCGAATCGGAAGTCTGACGATCGAGCTGCGCTTTGTAGGCGCGTAACGTCGCAGCGTCGCTGCTGCGCAGTGCGTCTACTTGGGACGACTCTTTCGAGTTAATGGCGGCGAGCTGCTGCTGCGCCTGCTTTCTCGCCTCGGGGTCCATCGCAAGATTGGAGAGGCGCATCTTGATCGCCAGGCGCGCGCCCGCGTCCTGCTGGGTCAGGCGCAGCGACAGGTCCGTCTCGTTTTGCTGCAGTTGTTCGGCTTTGGCGCGATACTTCGCGGCGGCCTGCGCTTCGAGCTGATTGGCGACCGAGCTCGTGGCCGCGTTATCTTGGGTGATGACGTTTTGCTGATATGCCTGAAGGTCGGCGTTGGCGGCCTGCGCGGCCTGCTGCTCCTGCACGGCCGACGCGCCGCTCATCTGTTGGGCCGCCAGCGCCCCGGCGCCCGAAACCCCCGCGGCGCGCAGCGCCGCCGTCACTGCCTGCTGCTCGCGACGCGTGTAGTCGCGTTGCTTTTGGGAAAGAATTTTGTTGGTGCGGTCCTGCGCCGCGCGCAGCTCGCGATTGAGTACGACCGTCTGTGCGGCGATCTGGCGTGCCGTCAACGGAACGTGCGGAGCCGCCGATTGCAACGTGATCGCGGCGATCGCGTCGTCGATCTGCGATAGTTGAGGATAGAGCGGATGGCGCTTCACGGCTTCATCGAGTCGCACGTAGCCGGTTCCCCGAATCGAAGCGGAGTGCACGTTGACGCCGCAACCCGCGGGAAGAACCGCAGCGGCGCCGAGCGCCGTTACCATGGCGATCGCTGCGCCTGCACTATTTCGTGAGCTCATTCTGGACATCCGTGGTGATGTCCGTGCCTCCGTAGACGACGTCGGCGCGATCGACGACCAGCAGCAAATTCTTTTTGCGCGCGATGACCGCCGTCGCAGACTTCGTCGCGTCGACCAGCGGTTTGAGCAGCTGATCCTGTTTATCGGATATGGACTTATTGTACGCGACGAGGACCTGCTGCTTGTCGGCATTACCACTGGCTTGGGCCATCTTCGCCGCGTAGAGCTGCCGCTGCGTGCTCTCGAACTGCGACATCTGCTGGTTCGCCGTCTGCACCTTCGGAATTCCGTCGAGCGCGGACTGGTCGACGAAGCCGATCTCCGAGGGAGGCGGCGAAGCGGCCGGGGGCGAGATCGATTGAGGACCCGAGAAGATCGTCTCGACGTCCTTGGTGATGTCCTGACCGCCGAAGATCACGATCCGTTTGTCTACGACGACCGACGCGTTATGCGTTGCCGCGACCGCCGCTATCGCCAGTTGCACCCGTTGGAAGAGTGGACCGACGACCTCGCGCTGCTTATCGTTGAGCCGCTGCTGAAACTGCATCGTGATTCGCTGTTTGTCGGCATCGGACTTCGCGTGGGCGATCTGCGAGTTATATTGATTGTCGAGCTGTGCCTTAAAGCCGGCGAGTTGGCGATTCGCGCTCAAGAAGACCGGCAGGTTGGCAATATCGGCCTGATCCACGAAGGCGACGTCCGTGAGGTCGGCGGCAATGGCGGCCGGCATAAGCGAGGCCGCCAGCAGCAACGCGGCGGCGCTGAGAATTATTGATCGAATTTTCATCTTCTTTCTCTGGAGCTTCGCCTCGGGGCGCCTAGAAGCTTTGCCCGATACCGAAGCTCGTGTGCGTGCCGTAGAGCCCCTTGGCGAAGTCGATACGCACCGTGCGCAGACCGAGCTGAGGCACGTCGAAGCGGATGCCCGCACCGGCGTCGCCCAAGAGCGCCCAGTCCGAGGGGTACCCGGTGATCCGATTGGTGTATGGGTCGAGCAGCGGGTAAGCGCCCCGTATTCGATAGTCGAGCTCGTCGACGAAGAGCGCCAAGGTTATTCGGCGGTCGAGCGCCAGCGGCTGGCGCAGCTCGATCTGCCCGAGGTACGCGTTGGTCGCGTAGAAGACTTGATTGTAGCCTCGCATCTGCTGATCGGAGAACGTGAACAGCGAGCTCGGCGGAATTACGCCCGTGGAAAGGTAGCCCACGCCGTGCACGCCGATCGTCGCGTCGCGCAAGATCGGGAAGAACTTCGCGAGGTCGACCGTGCTCTGCGTGAAGGAGAAGTTCGAGCCCATGGACGGCGTCGATAGCGTCGTGTTGAGCAGCGCCTTCACGCCCTCACGCGGGTTGAAGGGATCGTCGAGCGTGATGGACTGCAGGCTCAGTCCGGTCGTGATCAGGTTGTACGGAGAGCCCGTGTTGACGTTGGCGATCGACGATGCCGCAATGCCGAAGGAGCCGCCGTACTGGTTCTGCGAGGAGTTGATCGGCGACGGCGACGGACCGACGAAAATGTTCGGCTGATTTCCCTGGAAGTAGTACGGCGATGGGACGCTGGTGTCGTAGCGAATTTTCTCTCCCGTTACCGCCAGCGACAGGATCGTGTAGTCGCTCAGACGGCGGCCAACGTTGGCCGTTGCGCCGTTGGAACTCGAGGTACTGGTCGCGACGATATTCCCAAGCTGCGACGCGCTCGAGCTCGAGTACAGCGTCACCGGGATCGGCGTATTGGGGTTGCCCGAGATCGCCGTGCCCGATCCGGTCACGCTGTAGACCGGATAATAGTACGTCGAATGATTGAAGAAGATCGAACCGCCGGCGGTGTACCGCTGGCCCTGCGCGGTGTTGCCGAGATACGGCACCGACAGGTTGAGCTGAGCGACGCCGGTGCGCGCGCCCTCCTCGAACTGGATGCCGGCCGAGTTACCGGTTCCGTGCAAGTTTGTGTCGGTGAGCCCAAGGGTGGCGTAGAGGCCGAGTCCGGTCAGGCCGCCCGAGTAGCCGAAGCCCACGGATGCCGAAGCGGTGCGCTGTTCGGTGACGTGCCAGACGACCGTGACGTCCTGCGGTTTCTTCGGGTCGGGGCCTGGCTTGATGTCCGGCTCGACCTTTGAAAAGAAGTTCAACGCGTTGAGGCGCTCGTAGTCGCGCTTGATCGCGTCGGTATTGAGCACCATGCCGGGGCGCTCGCGCAGCTCGCGGCGGATGACGTTGTCCTTGGTTCGGGTGTTGCCCGTGATCTCGACGACCGAGACGCGTGCCACGTAGATGTTGTACTTCACATCGGCCGTGCCCGCCTTGAGATCGATCGACGAGGGAACGATGCCGCCTTCGAAGTTTCCGAGCTCGAGGTGAAAATGGTTCTCGTAGAACTTCTGAAGCGCTTTGGCATCGGCGTCGCGCACGGCGTCGGAATAGACGCTTCCGACCTTCAGCGTGAGCGCGGGCAGCAGCACCGGCGGCGGAAACAGCGGATCGCCGCCGATCTCGATGTTCTTGACGATCAAGCCTTCTTGAATCGTCAGCGTCAACGCCCCGGTCTTCGAATCGAGGTTGATGTCCTTGACGTGCGTCGGCACCTGGCCGCCATAGCCGATGCGTTCGTAGTAGTTGTTGATCTTCAAAACGTCTTGACGAAACGTATTCGTATTGAAGACCTGGCCGACGGAGAGATCCATGAGCGCGGAGAGCGTGTCGCTGGGCACCTTTTGATTCCCGGTGAAGTCGATCTTCGTGATCACCGGGTTTTCGACGACGCGATAGGTGATGGCGATTCCGTTGGGACGCGCGCGCACCAGCGGCGGCGCGATATCGGCGAAGTAGCCCAGTGCGTTGATGCGCGCGAGATCGTCCTGGACGGTTTTAGGATCGTACGGCTGGCCCGGGCGTGCGGCAACGACCGACATGATCGTCGCCGTCGGCACGTGCAGGTTGCCCGTAACGTCGACCGACACGATCTTCGGCGCCGCCGGCGGAGGCGCGGCCACGGCGGGCGCGAGGCTCAACCGAAGCATCGCGAGCAGCGGAATAAGAATGCCCAAGCGCCATCTGCCTGCGCGGACGCGTCGGGGGTCAAAGGTCATTTGAAAAAGTCGTTCTCAATCTGCTCTCGACGTGGCTGGCGTTTGTAGCACGGGCGCCTCGCGCAAGCATTATCGCCTGCGGCCCGGGGGGGCCTGTTCCGCCCATCCTCCCCGGTGTCCTTGCTCCGGCAGCGATGCTCCAACGCGCGTTTAATCAAGGGAACGTCCGGATCGTTTCACGCAGCGCATCACCAAAAATAGTGCTGCAGCGTAAGGCTGAAGCCGGTGTTGCCGATCAACGGCTGGCCGATGAGATAGCCGGTGCTGTAGCCCAGCGGAGAGCCCGGGAGTTGTAAGAGTTTGGTCGGGCCCGACTGGTAAAAGAAGTTCAGGTTCGCCGTGGTCGTCGACGACGGCGCGACGACCAGCCCGAACGATTGCACCTGAGGAAGGCCAAAGGTGACGGCGTAGACGGCGCTGACGGCTTTCCCGAGCAAGCGCGTGGCGGTCAGGCCGACGTTCCCGTAATAGCCAAGCGTTAGATTGATGCTCGAGAGCCCGAGGCCTTGACCGATCGTCGTCTCCACCGGCGCCAGCAGCCCCGCGGTAAACTGCGCGTTGAGGATATTAAAGGCTTCCTGGCCGACCGTGATGCTGCTGTTCTGCGAGATCGTAACGTTGGGAAGGGGCGAAAGCGTCCCCAGCGGCGTGATCCCGTTGGGTTGCTGGCGAGCGAGGAGCTGCTGGCGGCTGAACGAGATCCCGCTGACGAAGCCGCCCAGCGGCGCGATGAGCGCCAGGATTTGATCCCTCGTGTAGCCCGACGGGGTCGAGTCGAGCCCCACCTTGAGGCCGGCAATCGGTCCGTCGACGGTGATCGTGACCTCCGCGCTCCCGAAAGGATTGCGAGCACGGTCGGGATCCGGATTGACGACGTTTGTGTTGGCGACCGCGTGCAGGGTCGGCAAGACGCCGTCGGCGGCATTGAAGCGCACGCTTCCCTTCGCGACCCGAAACGCCCGATCGAAGTAGGTCAGGGTCCCTCCGGTGGACTCGAAGTTACCCTGAAGCGTCGGCGAGGCGAGGGTTCCGGCGAGCCGGACCGAGCCGCTGGCGCCGATATCGAGCCCGGCACCGTAACCGTTTCCCCGGACCCGGACGTTTTTTCCGGCCGTCGCCCGCACGTCGAAGGCGACCGGAAGTTGGAGGGAAGCGCCCGACCCGGTCTGGGTCGCGGCCTTGAGGAAGGAGGCGAAGGGCAGCGTCGCATTGCTCAACGTCACGTTGCCCGAGAGGAGCGCGAGGCCCGCAGGTTTTTTGGCGACGGTCAGCGCGGCGTCGAGCGTTCCGCTTCCGTATGCAGGAAGGTCGAGCTGCGCGCCTCGGGCGACAGCGCGCAGCGAGAGCGATAGCCCCGCCGGGGAGAGCCCGGAGGCAAAGGCGATCCTGCCCGAGCCCACGAGCGTCCCGGATCCGGCGCGCGCCGACGCCCGCGCGATCGAAGCCGACCCGCGGTCGAAGACGACGTCGGCAATCATTTGGGTGATCGGGACGCGTTCTATGTCGCTCACGTACGAGCCGTTTGCTAGTGAGAGACGGCCGACGACTCCCGGATTGCGCAGCGTACCCGAGAGGCCGATGTGCCCGTCGAGCGAGCCGCTCATCTTCGTATTAGCACCGAGAGCGGCGGCAAAGATACTCGGGTCGAGCCCCACGACGTCGACGTCAAAACTCAACGGTGCATCGAGCGTTACCCCTAACGGCTCGAGCTGGAGCGGCACGGCTCCAGCCAGACTCGCCTCGCCCTTTTCAAACGTCACTCCCGCATTGGAAAGAACCAGCGCGTTTTTGCGCAAGCGCAGTTCGCCGAAGAGCGATGCCATTGGGATGCCGTACGCTTTGACTCCGGTCCCGTCAAAGCCGGCCACGAACGTCGGCGAGCGATACGTGCCGCCGATGTTCAGCGTCGTTTCGAACGCGCCGCTGACGGGGAGGCGCAGCCGGGCGGAGTCGTAAACGAGCTCTGCGAGCCGATCCGTAGCCGCGTAGACGTGCAGGTCGAGCGGCTGCGAGGCGTCGAGCCCGAGAGTCCCCGAGGCCGTTGCGGAGAGCGCCGGCATGCGCAGGTCGGCGCGGTCGACCACCACCCGTTTGCCTGCCGCGTGAAGCGCGATACTTGCCGCGTCGAGTGTGAGCGGACCGATCGTTCCCTCCGAGATGGCGGCGTCGCCCCGAACGTCAATCTGCGGAAAGCGTCCGCGCACCGTCGCGTTTCCCCCGACGCGACCGGTAATCGGCAGCGATTGCATGCCCAGCGCCGGCAGCCACAGCGAAAGGTCGAAGTTGCTTACGCTGGCGCCCAGGTCATAGCGCGAGCGCTCGAGCGTATCGAGCCACTGCGGGCCGGCTACGAGATCGATCGTGCCGTGCGCGTGCAGCGCGCCTTCGCTGCCGCCCACCGCCAGCGTGCCAGTGACGGCATTGCGCGCGCTCGCCCAGACGGCGCGCGTGTCGCCGATCGGAAGATTGCGGTAGCGGAACCCACGGACGTTGAGGTTCCCGCTGGTCGTTATGCGGGCTCGGTTCGATGCCGCCGCGATGCGGACGCTGCCGTCGCCGTCGAGCGTGTCGCCCGTATCGAAGAAGTTATTGAAGTCGGAGAGGTCCGCGCGAGGCGCGTCGACCTTCATTGCGACGACATCCGGGCGCGATACCGCCTCGAAGCGCGCGGCGGTGGTACCGACGAGCACCGCGCCGTGGCGCATGCTTACGCCGGCGCGATCCGCGAAGAGCGCGGCGCCGCCGTCGACGAACGGCAATCCGTTGACCTCACCTGCCGGTACGCCGATCTGGCCGCTTACCGTTGGGGAGATGCTTCGGCCCCCGATTCTCACGCGAGCGTTGAAGGTTCCCTCCGTCATGTAGTTGCGCAGGCCGAAGGCGTGAAGCGTGCGAGCGATCTGCGCCGCAGGCACGTTGGCCAGAAGCGAGTAGGTCGGCGAGCCCGACGTCAGCGACCCAATGCTTCCGTCGACGAGCGCATAGGTGCCGCCAAGGGCGCCGACCATGCGCCGCAGTCCGACCGAATCGGCGTGCAGGTCGACGTCTGAGTCGCCGGCGAGCGCAAACTGCGCGATGTGCGAACCATCGATCGCAACGCCGCCGCGAAAGCTAGGAATCGGTGAGCCCGCGCGCAGGTTGCCGGTTGCCGTAATCGTCCCGCCTTGCAGCGGTAGGCCGATGCCGTGAAGTTGCGAGGCCGCAAGACGGTTGGCTACCAGCGACAGCGCACCGGCGTGGGCGTTTGGTCCGAGGGCAAACGTGCCTGCTGCGACGACGTCACCGCCGGCAGCGTGCACGTGCGCGGAATAGATGCGCAACCGGTTTCCTTCGACGGCAAGCGTCATACTCGCCCGATCGATCGGGATGCTTCGCAGCGTTGCGCCGGGCATCGCAAGATGCGATCCCACGACCACGATACGGGCGGGTTCGACCGCAATTGCAACCTTGCCGCTCACCGGCCCGTGGCCGTCGATGGCACTTCCTAAAAATGGCGCGAGACCCTCAAACGTACCGCGATACTGCCCCGCCGCGACGAATCGCTGGGTCGAAAAAGCGCCGCTGCCCGCGAAGGCACCCCACGGTCCGTCCGCCGTAAACTCGTTGATCGGCGCGTTGGCGAGCGTGCCCGCCAGCGACGCTCGCAGGTGCGCGAAACGCACGCCGGCGATGCTCGTCTCCGACGCGTGCACGATACCGGCCAGCGCGATGTCGTTTCCGGAGCCGCCACCCGCGACCGATAGGCCGAACCGGCCGCCGTCGATCTTCGGCATCTGCGGCAAGGCCAAGTTTGGAAAGGCCTCGTAACGAGGGGCACGCATCGCCACGTTGTCGGCGGTCATCCAAAAAGCGCTCGAGGCGTGTGGGCGGTCGAGGAGATAGCCGCCGTCAAGATCTCCCCGCTGAGTGTGCAGCCAAAAGGGATCGACGAGCGCGGTCCCATCCCCGTTCATCGCAACGAGCGCGGCCACGCGTTCGGTACCGCGAGCCGAAGCGGCGCTCCCGGTCAGGTGGAAGCGCAGATCGTTACCGGTCGCAGCTGCGTCGATGACGATCGGCTCGTCGCCGAGCATTTCGTTGAGGTAGGGAAGGCGGTTCGCCGGCCCGTCGACGTGCACGCCGAACTCGGACTTGAGGTGCGCGCCGGTCACCAAGCGGCCGCGAACCGCCAGCGAGACGCCGCCGTAGCGCGCCAGCAACGGAAGAAGCGCGACGACGTTGGAGTGGTAGACGACTCCGGCGGCGACATCGTCGAACGGCAGCGCACGATAGCTCGCGTGGGCCGCAGACGCATTTGCGACGATGATCGGATCGTTGAGCGGCCCTCGCACCGATACGCCGAGCGTCGCCTTTCCCGCGATGGGTTGCTGCTGCGTAAAGGAGAACGCATCGCGCAGATCGCGCAGGTCGCCGCTTCCCCATACCGCCAAGCGTAGCTGCGGCGCGCCCGTCAGCGCGCCGGTGAGGTCGAAGATTCCGCCGCGAATCTGCAAGGGAATTTTCGCCAGCGTCGCGCGCGCGCCGGTGACGAAGAAGGCGTTGTCGACGACGTTAATGCGCGCGTTGATTTGGTCGATCGGAAGCGCGAGCACGCTGAAAGCCAGGCGGGCCTGAGCGATGTCCAGTTTGAGGCTCACGTGGTACGAGGCCGGCACGCCCGGCTCGATGCCCAGCGCGTAGACGACGGCGTCGAAGTTGCTCGCGCCGCCATGGAGCACGCGGACGTCCCGGCTCTGCGCGAAGTAGTTCGCGAGCGCGCGCAACGGAAAACGGGACGCCTTGGCGTGATGCGTTGCAAAGCCGGCGGCTAGGTCGATCCGCCCGCGGACCGTAAACGGTTCGCGCCGGTGCTCCTCAAACGCACCCGCGACGCGATACGTCGTTAGCGCCGCCGAATCTATGCTTGCCTCGCCGTTGACGCCGGCGATTTGAATCGCGCGAGCGCTTTCGTCGAAGGCCGTTGGTTCGCGCAGCTCGATCTGCGAGTCGCGCAGACGTACTCGAAATCGTAACGGCACGCTATTGGGCGATTGCGGCGGCGTTCGGGGAATCGCACCGGGAATCGGGATATCGAAGCTGCCGTCGCTTAATCGAGTAAGCGTCAGCTTGATGCCTGCGGCGTCGACGTCCAGCAATCCGAAGCGGTGCTTGCTTCCCGGGAAAAGGTCCCGCAGCGAGTATCGGACCACGATACGGCGCGCGCGCAGGAGCGGAAGCGACGCGCGATCGATGGCCAGTCCCGAGATCGCGGCGCGATCTGAATCGATATGCAGACTGCCGATCTGCACCTGGTATCCGGCAACCCCGGCACCCGCCATGAGGACGCCACGCAGCAACTCGTGGCGCTTTGCGACCCCGAGCCCGATCAGTATCGCGACGGCCAGGAGGCCGATTGCAAAGCGTTTTCGCACGAGGAGCCCTACGACGGTTATACCTCCTGCGCGCTCGTTCGCCCCGCTACGTTAAGCGAGTTCTAAAGCAGCGAAGGCGCTGGTTCGGCGCCGATGCAAGCGGCTAGAGGTCGAGATTCTTGACGCTCTTGGCGTATTCGAAGATGTACTGCTTGCGCGCCTCGACCTTGTCGCCCATCAGATCGGTGAAGATCTGTTCGGCCTCGACGACGTCCTCGACGGTTATCTGTTTGAGGCGCCGGTGCCCCACTTCCATCGTCGTCTCTGCAAGCTGCTCGGCGTCCATCTCGCCGAGGCCCTTGTACTGCTGGATCGTGTAATCTTTGCCGTCGTCGCCGACGATCGACTTGAGCTCCGTCTCGGAGAAGGCCCACCACTGCTTCTTGCCCTTGCGAATACCGTATAGCGGCGGCTGCGCGATGTAGACGTGCCCCTCCTGAACTAGCGGCTTCATCTGCCGGTAAAAAAAGGTAAGCAGCAACGTTCGAATATGCGAGCCGTCGACGTCGGCGTCGGTCATGATGATAATTTTGTGGTAGCGCAGCTTCCCCACGTTAAACTCGTCGCCGAAGCCGGTACCCAGCGCCGTGATCATCGTGCGGATCTCTTCGTTGGCGAGCACCTTATCGAGACGAGCTTTCTCGACGTTGAGGATCTTTCCGCGCAACGGCAGGATCGCCTGATTGTTGGGGTCGCGTCCGCCTTTGGCGGTTCCGCCCGCCGAATCGCCTTCGACGAGGAAGAGTTCGCTCTCAGCGGCATTGGCGTTTTTGCAATCGACGAGCTTTCCGGGGAGCCCAGTACCCTCCAGCGCGTTTTTCCGCCGGGACAGGTCGCGCGCTTTTTTTGCTGCGTCGCGCGCTCGCTGCGCCTGCATGCATTTTTCCACGATCGCGCGGGCGTACTTTGGGTTCTCTTCGAGAAAGAACTCCAAACGCTCGGAGACCAATCCCGCGACGATGCTGCGAACTCGCGCGTTCCCCAGCTTCGTTTTCGTCTGCCCCTCGAACTGCGGATCTTGCAGTTTCACCGAGACGACGGCGGTAAGGCCCTCCATGATGTCGTCGGTCGACAGCGAGTTTTCGGCTTCTTTGAGGAGGCCGCGTTTGCGAGCGTAGGAGTTCACCGCGGTGGTCACCGCTTGGCGGAAACCTTGCAGGTGCATCCCGCCCTCGATCGTTCCGATGTTGTTGGCATAGGAGTAGATCTGATCCGCGTAGGCGTCCGTGTACTGCATCGCCACTTCGACGTCGACGCCGTCGCGCTCGGCGTGGGTGGAAATGATCGGCGCCAGCGTATCTTTCTTTTCGTTGAGCCACTCCACGAACGAGACGATGCCGCCGTCGAACGTATAGGTACGCTCGCGCGGCTCGTCGCCGCGTTCGTCGCGCAGCACGATCGCAAGGCCCCGGTTCAGGAAGGCCAGCTCCCGCAGCCGCTTCTGCAGAATGTCCCAGTGAAACTCGGTGACTTCGAAGACTTCGGTATCGGGCTTGAACCACTGGAGCGTGCCGGTGCCCTCGGATTTTCCAACCTTCTTGAGCTTTTGAACGGTAAGCCCGCGCTCGAACTTCATCTCCCAGATGAAGCCGTCACGTTTCACGTTCGTGATCATCCATTCGGAGAGACCGTTGACGACCGAGATGCCGACGCCGTGAAGGCCTCCGGAGACCTTGTAACCGCCTTTACCGAACTTGCCGCCCGCGTGCAGGATCGTCATGACGACCTCGACCGCGGGCATCTTCTCCTCGGCGTGCATGTCGGTTGGAATGCCGCGGCCGTCGTCCTCCACCGAACACGAGCCGTCGGCGTACAGCACGACCCGAACGTTGTGAGCGTAGCCCGCGAGAGCTTCGTCGACGGCGTTATCGACGGCCTCGTAGACGAGCTGGTGCAAACCGCGCTCCGCGGTATTCCCGATGTACATGCCCGGGCGCTTGCGCACCGCCTCGAGCCCGCGTAAAACCTCGATCTGCTCGCCGGTATAGTTCGTCGACATCAACCCTTTTGTTCGTCAGCGTAAAGTAGGTCGTGCAACTCGTCGCCCAAGACGTTGCGCACGGTCGCCGGAACGATCTCCTCCGGCTGAAGTTTGCTTCGCAGTACGACGTACGAACTCGCGACCAGCCGCTCGCGCCCATCGCGCGATACACGTCCGGCGAGCCTCGTTTGCTCGAGCATTCCCCACCAGCGTTTGAGCAGCCGGCTCCGTATGCTCTCGTACTCCGCTTTACATAACCCATCGACGAGCGCGGCCGTTCCAGAAAATCCGAGCCACGGGGCGTCGAAGAGCAACCTTACCGTTGCCGTGGCGCGCTCTTCGAGACGCGCGGCGCGGCACGTTCCGCAGTACCGCTCGCGCGAAGGCGGCACGAGCGCACCGCAGGCAGCGCACTCTTTCCACCCCTCCGACTGCTTGGCCCGCCTGGCGGCATCTACGTGCCGGGCGAACCGCGCGAGCGCCTGTCCGGCGTCTTGGCTTGGCGGAGGCGCCGGCTCGGCGGCGCGAGCCTGGAAGGCACGGCGCGGCGGCGGCACACCGCCGCGCTTGGGCAGAGATCCCACGCGGAAACGCAGGCGTTCGACGCCGGCGCTCGGCAGCCGGACGCAGATGGCGTCGCGGACGCGCTCGGCGAGAAAGCTGAGCTGATGACTCCAGGCGGCCGAGCGCGTCGCCACCACCAGCGTGCCGCCGGTCAGCCGTACCGGCCCCGAGTTTTGCGCGACCTCCGCGCCGACGATGTCGCTCCAAGCTGCCTGCAGCAACAACACCGGATCCGCGACGGCGCCGAGTTCGGCGGGCCGCCATTGCGAAACCGCCCGCGAGAGCTTCAGCACGCGACGTAAGCCTCGATGCGCGCTTCCTCGACGCGCGCGACGGAGGCGCCGGCACGCAGGCCGGCCGGCAGGTGCGTTGCGGTCACGAACGCTTGATCGTACTGCCCGATCTCGCGCAGCAACGCCGCCGCGCGATCTTCGTCGAGTTCCGAGAGCACGTCGTCGAGCAGTAAGAGCGGAGCCTCTTGCGAGCGATCCCGCATCACCGCGTACTCGGCGATCTTCAGCGCGAGCACCGCGGTACGCTGTTGCCCCTGCGAGCCGTACGCCGCCAGCGACGCTCCGTCGAGGGACAGCCCCACGTCGTCGCGGTGGGGACCGGTGAGCGAGGTCTTGCGGGTGCGTTCCGCTTCACGCGTTTGATCGAGACGCAGCTCCAGCGCCGCTGCTATTGCCTCGCGCGACGCGTGTTCGAACGCAACGTTGGGTTCGTAGGTCACGTCGAGCCGTTCGCTCTGGGCAAACTGCGCGTGCGCGCGGCGCGCGACGCGCGCGAGCTCTTCGATCAGCGCCGCGCGCGCAAGCATGATCTCGGTCCCCGCGGCAATCAGCGTGCGCTCGTAGACGGCCAACAGCTCCGCATCGGGTGCGACGGCGCCGCGCAGCAGCGCGTTCTTCTGCTGGAGCGCTTTACGATAACGTGCCAGCTCGTGATAGTAACGCGCTTCGCTTTGCGAGAGCGCAACGTTGAGAAAGGCTCGCCGGACGCCCGGCGTTCCGGCCGCGAGCGCAAGATCTCCTGGCACGAACGTGACGACGCGGATCCGTCCCAAGTATCCTGCGTAGCGAACCGCGCTGCCGTTGACGGTATAGGCTTTGCGCGTGCCGCGCACGCTTTTTTCGATCGTGCACACCAGCTCGATGCGTCCGGCTCTCAAGACGGCTTCACCGCGGACGACGGCCGTATCGCCATCACCGCGTACGACGTCGCCCTCGTGCGAGGTCCGAAACGATTTCCCGGTGCCGAGCATCGCGATGCCCTCGAGCAAGTTGCTTTTACCTTGCGCGTTGGCGCCGACGTACACGTTCAAGCCGCCGGCGGGTTCGAGATCGAGTTGAGCGTAATTGCGAAAGTTCGATAGCGCTAGATGCTGCAGCAGCACATCACTGCCGCAGCGGCATGAGCACGTAGAGCTGCTGGCCGCTTTCCAGCGGCTCAAGCGGGCGAATTGCCGCCGGCGAGAGCGGTCCGAGGAACTCCATAACGACTTTCTCGCTTTTTATGTGGTTGAGAATCTCGACGAGATAACGCGCGTTGAACGCAATCGCAAGATCCTCGCCGGTCTGTTCGACCTCAACCTCTTCGTACGCGTTGCCCGAGACGTCGGAACTGGCCGTGACGATCAGCGTCTGATTCGCGATCGACAACTTTACCATGCTGGCGCGGTCGCCCGCAACGAGCTCGGCGCGACGGAGGCTGCCGATCAGCTGCGCGGTGCCTGCGGTTACCGTCCGGTCAAATTTCGCCGGAATCACCTGCTGGTAGTTTGGGTATTGGCCGTCAACTAACCGCACCGTGATCGAGACGTCCCCGCTGCTCATCTGGAGCTGGTTGCTCTGGGCGCCCAGTGCGTTTACCGCGATCGTCTCGCCCCCGCCGAGATTGCGTGCTACTTCGGCGAGCGCGCGCGAAGGCACGATGAACTTCTCGCTGCCGGCCATGCCGTCGTCGAGGGTCGTCGCAAACTTTGCCAGGCGATAGCCGTCGGTCGCGACCATCGTCAGTGCATTGCCCTCCACTTCGAGAAGGGTTCCCATTAAGACCGCGCCGCGAGCCTCTTCCCCCGAGGCGGCGAAGATCGTGGCATCGATGCCGTCGCGCAGCCGTTTGCCCGCAATCGTGAAGTGCGAGCCCCGAGCAGCCGCCGGCAAAGGCGGGTACTCTTCGGGCGGCAAGGCGTGGAAATCGTAGTTGCTTCGCTCGCACTTGACGCTCGCGCGCGTCGGCGTTCCGGTAAGCTCGAGCGTTCCCGCGGCCAGATTGCCGAGATAGCTCGCAAAGAGCTTCGCCGGCACCGTGACGGCGCCACCCTCGCTGACCTGTGCGGAGAAGGCGTGCTCGAGGGTCAGTTCGAGATCCGTCGCCCGTACCGCGATCTTGTCGCCGTCGGCCTGCAGCAGAACGTTGGAGAGGATGGGTACCGTCGTGTGCGCGTTGACGACTTTGCTGGCCGCTCCGACGGCCGCCGCGATATCTTTAGAGGTACAGGCGAATCTCATTGCTTCCACCGTTGGTCGTGCGCCGGGCTTTTCCTAGTTAAATACAATAGGTAGCCGTAGCAGTAGTAGAGCGGTGTATTCTGAGGACAACTCCGAATTCGTTTGCCGCCATCTGGCTTTTTCGCGAGGGATAAAGCTGTGGACGGATGCGTAGAGCTATCCCCCTTTTCACCGCCGGCGCCGCGCGAGGCGGTTATCCCCGGCCGCACGCGGGTTCTGTGCAGAAGGTTGTGGCCCCGATCAAGGGTTTTGGCACATTGCGATGAGCTGGCGAATCTTGTTCCGATAGGCTTCGTCTCGCTGCATTTGGTCTTTGATCTTGTCGCGAGCGTACATGACCGTGGTGTGGTCCTTTTTGCCAAACTCGCGGGCGATCTGCGGCAAGGAGTAGTTCGTCAGTTCCGTGGCGATGTACATCGCGATCTGACGCGGCGCCGCTAGCCGCTGGTCGCGCCGGCCGTTGTCCATCTCTTTGACCGTCAGACCGTGCGCGCTCGAGACCGTCTCCTTAATCTTGCCGATGGTGATGCGGTGAAGCGGTGCCTGCGCGACCGCGCTCTTGAGGACGTCGGCGGCGAGATCGGTCGTGATCGGCGCTTTGGTGAGGGAGGCGTAGGCGATGACGCGGATCAGGGCGCCCTCCAGCTCGCGGATGTTCGACTGAATTACCTTGGCGATGAACGAGGTTACCTCGTCGGGGACGGGGATGTTCTCGCTTCCGGCCTTCTTGCGTAAGATCGCCTCGCGCGTCTCGAGATCGGGCGCCTGAATGTCGGTGAGCAGACCCCATTCGAAGCGCGACCGCAGGCGGGCTTCGAGCGTCTGAATCTCTTTCGGCGGCCGGTCTGAGGAGATGATCAGCTGGCGCCCGGACTCGTGCAGCGCGTTAAAGGTGTGAAAGAACTCTTCTTGCGTCGTCTCTTTGCCCGCGAGAAACTGGATGTCGTCGATCAGCAGCACGTCGACCTGGCGGTAACGGTTGCGAAACTCCGGCGTACGGTTGTTCTGCAGCGCGATGATGAACTCGTTGGTAAACTTTTCGCAGGTTACGTACACGACGTTTGCCGCCAGATTATCTTGGAAGACGCGATGGCCGATCGCGTGCATCAGGTGCGTCTTGCCGAGGCCGACGCCGCCGTACAGAAAAAGCGGGTTGTACGCACGCGCGGGTGCGCCCGCGACGGCTTGTGCGGCGGCGTGGGCGAAGCGGTTGGAGTTGCCGACGACGAACTCTTCGAAAGTATAACGAGCATTAAGGTTTGCGGCACGGAACTCTTCAAGAGGCCGGGTACCCGTTGCCGGAGCCGGGCGAGCCATCGCTTCGACCGGATCGGCCACCGAGAGCCGCAGCTCGACGCTCGTTCCGAAGAGCTCGCTCAACACCCCGATCATCTGCGGCCGGAGCTTACTTCCGACCCAGTCTTGAGCAAACTTACTGTGCACCGCGAGGTGCAGCTCGTTACCGTGGAATGAAACAAACCGTATCGGTTTGATCCACATTTCGAAGACCGGCTTCGAAAAGGTCCGTTCCAACATGTCCAACGCGGACTGCCAAAGCTCGTTGGAGATGTCCGAGTTGATCGCTAGCGCCATCCTCTGCGTCCTCTTTCGTCGTACTACGCCACCCCCGTGAGGGCGCATTGCCTTGGCTTAATGAAGCCGCCTTCCTGCGGAAAATATGCACGAC
>DATAWH010000019.1:0-5850 GCA_036267315.1 Candidatus Cybelea sp.
TGCAAGACGCCAATAACACGCTAGCCAACAGCATCCCGAAAACTGCACCAGAGTATTTGATCATTTTAAACTCCACGTCTACGCGGGTAATCTTCTTACCAAAAAATGGGCTTTTGAGATTAACCTCGCGATTAATTGAGCTAGCGTTTGCCAACAAACTCGACATAGGGCGCATTTTAGAAACGAGGTTAACCGTGCCAGACCATTCTGCTTAGGCCGCCACTGAGGCGTTAGTCGTCCGATCGTCCAAAGTTCGCCAGCCCATTTGGCGAACCTCGGAGGTCGATCGTTCCGCCGGTGCTGTCGAGAATCGATTCGCCGGTTGTAGCGCCTGAAGGGCTCGCTGCTTTTGCGCGCGCGTTTCCATTGAGATGTCCCGACGGCGACCAAGCGCTGATCGTGCCGTCAGACGAACTGACGAATACCGTACCGTTCACGATAAGGGTACCCTGTCTTCCGTAGTACGGCAGCGCGAGGTGCCAAAGTTGTCGGCCGGTGGCGGCGTCGAACGCGAACTGCGTATCGCCAGTATAGTTGCTGATGTAGACGACGCCGTTGGCTATCGAGATCGGCGAGCGGGGCGCGGCAACTTTCGAGGTCCCCTCCGGTCCAAACATTGCACTCCAAACCGGAGTGGGATTCAGCGTGCAGTTCGACGCCATTTCGAAGGCAGCCATCCCCGGCTGGTAGATCCCCTGACTGGTAGGCAATCCGACGTAGATGTAACCCGTCGCTGGATCGTAGGCCGGTACGCCGACGAAGCTTCCGGAGTTTGAGGGTACGGACATCGCAATATACTGAATCGGACCGCTACTGATCGAGCCCCGATCGTATAACTCGAACATGCCCGATTTGTTGACGACGGCGAGGAGCGCGGGACAATCCGGTGGTTGGAAGAGTAGCGGCGTCGCGCCAAAGTCGAAGTCGTTCAGGCCATCCTTCGGGATGTTGACCGGATAGTTATTTGCAAGGACCTTTCCTAACCTCGGCGACAAGGCGATGACCTGCTCGGCAAAGTGCGCGTTCTGGTCCTGTTTTGGGACGCTCTGAGTGTCCGCGTTGCCCGTCGCGATGAAGACCTCGTTGCTCGCTGAATCGATCGAAGCCCCGCCCGGCCCCCAAATGCCTCCTCCGCTTTTTCCTTGCTGGTTGGTCCCGCTCATCGTATAGAAGGCGTTAGCCAAGATCGGCTTACGCGTATCGATCGCAACGATTCGACCGTGCCAGGGCGAGATATCGCAAGGCGAACTCGTTACCGCGTACAGCAAGCCGTTGGCGGGATTGTAGGTGAAGCCGCCGTGCATGTAATCGTGATGCCAGTTGGCAATCGTGAGAGGCCAGCCTTTGGCCTCTACTCCGGTCGCTAAACTTACCGCATGTACGTTGTCGTGTCCGTCGGAATAATACAGCAGATCTTTTTGGCGGTCGATCGCGGGCGTCTCGCCGATGGAAAACGACGCGCCTCCTCCGCAAGGTAGGGCGATGCGTGCGGCCGGCTTCGTCCATACGATCTTACCGGTATCGGCATCGATTGCGTACATCGTCGCACCGCTGCCGGAGCCCGCATAGAGAATATTTCTTAGCTTACCGCTGACGCGAACGTTGTGCGCGTAAACCGGCTCGTGAACCATCAAGGCACCGACGTTAAAGCTCCACCGCTTTCGAAGGGAGCCTACGTTCTTCACACCAATTTTCGACTCGTACGGATTGTAACCGGTACGCTGCAAGTCGAAACCGAACGACGCCCAGTCGATGGCCGTGTGGGAAGACGGTCGCGAGGAGAGCGCGCTCGTTGCAGGCAGGGCGCCCGGCGTAACTCCGGCACTCGATCCGCCGCAACCGGTGAGGGCCGCCACGGATGCCGCCGCAGTGAGACAGCCGACAGCGCCCCAGAGGTGCGGAATTAAAGCTTTCGCGGGGCCTAAATGTCGCGACGCCAGCTTCTTCAGAAAAACGCCTCCGCTACGGGTGCGGGCACCCAAAAAGAAAGTACATCGAAGGCAGAATTCGACGGCTCGAACTCCTGCCAGGGTAGCGGGAAGGCGCGTGGTTGCCGCGGACCGAGCCAAACCTCGAGCTGCCTAGCATGCGGCTTGTCGTCGAGCGCGACCGATTCCTTCTGAGGCTAGCGGGCCAACGTTCGGTTATTGACGCGCCACGCGCAGGGTCGCGCTACCGCTTACCGGGAGCTGTGCCGGGAGGCCCGGGTAACTGATGAGGGGCGCAAACGTTCCGCTAACCTGAACTTGAACGTAGTAGATCGTTCCTTCGGGCGGGCTCGAGCCCCACGGGCTCAGACACGTTTGCAAAGAATCTCGAAACCGCCTACGATACCGCCGGCATCGCAGTCGCCGCCGAAGCTGACGGACTAGGAACGGTTGTCGTCAAGGACAGCAAAGGACACCACCTGACGTTACGGATCAAAGTCACCCTGTAACGCTCTCAGAAAACCGCGAAAAGGGAGGCCGTTTCGGCGGGCTCCCTTTTCCTATTTGACTGACTTTTCGCAGAAGGGCGGCCTTGGTGCGAACGGCGAATGGCCTCATCCCAACGCGCACCGCTAGCTCAATGGTAGAGCAGCTGACTCTTAATCAGTTGGTTGAAGGTTCGAGTCCTTCGCGGTGCAAGATCGAAAAAGACCGTTCGCGTGATTTTTTACGCGGGCGGCTTTTTCTCTTGCGCCATGAACGTGTATACCCTCAACCGGATTGAGCAGT
Organism: Candidatus Cybelea sp.; assembly: GCA_036267315.1. GTDB lineage: Bacteria > Vulcanimicrobiota > Vulcanimicrobiia > Vulcanimicrobiales > Vulcanimicrobiaceae > Cybelea. The sequence goes on from DATAWH010000019.1 coordinate 2,718, forward strand.
TGGTCATCAACCACGACGACCTCGGATGAGTTTTCGTACAAGTGGAACGCCTGGATTTCGTCGTGGACGTTCTCGATGCGCCATTCTTCGCTCGTGCGAACCTGCGGCGCGGTCTCGCGGTCCTTTTCGTCGTAGAGTTTCCCGTGTCGACGCTCTACCGGTCGGGAGGGGGCCGCCGGGTCAGCTCTCGATACGTTCGTCCGATGGTGCGCCGCGCCATCCAGTCGCCACCCTGCCCGGCAATTTCCCACGCTTCGGAGATCTGCCGGACCGCCGCGCGGCGATCGTCGTTACGCGCGAGTTCCAATGCCGCAACGCGCGCGCAATACGCGGCTCGAAGCGGGTCGCGCGTCGATCCACGGGGCCGGCTGCGAGCTGGAAACGAGAGCCCGTCCGCGCTGACGGATTGCGTTCGTATCTCGCGTGCCAAGAGTTCGTACTCAGTCTGTAACTCTTCCATCGCGGCGTCGCCGGCCGTTCTCGCGGCGAGCGGCATCCCGCCGGCCAACAGCCGGGCTGCATTTTCATGGCGCCCGGCGTCGAGCTCGGCGACGACGAGATTGAGGTAGGCAAAGGCTGCCGTCCTGATTTCGGGCAGCGTGTTGGCGAGGGCCAGCACCGTCCGGGCATAATCTTTGCTTCCACGCCGATCGGCGACGATCGTCATGCCAGCCAGGAGAGCTCCAACGTGGACGACTTCGGAGAGCCGGCCGTTCGCCGAGGCAACGTGAAAGTTCGCAGTGAGTGCCGCGTGCATGCGCGGGGTCGGACCCAGCAGCATCCAATCGACCCGGGCGGTAAGCAAACGCAGATCGAACTGCTCGAGTTCCGTCAGCGCCGGCACGTGTTGACTGAGGGCGATCGCCGCTTGGGCCGTTCGCAGTGCCGCGGGGCGATCGTACGCAGCGACCGCCCGCCGAAACTTAGCTATCAAGAGCCGGATCGCCAAGCGAATCATCCACCATTTGACGCCAGGTTCCAACACGAGCGAATCGGCGCCGTCGGCCAGCAACTGCGTACCGCGGAAGCGCTCGTGCTGCGTTTCGTACGTCTCGTCGAGCAGACTCATCGTCAGCCTGCAAACGGGACTGGCCTGCACGGAAGGCGCGGAATAAAGCGACCGTGCATAGGCGACGTTGTCCGCGGTAGCAGCGCCGATCCCATTACGCAGTTCCACGGCAAGCGCAGCGAGCATGAACCTCTCGACGCCCTTGGCCGCGGCGATCATCTGACTGAGTAAAACGCCCCCGGCTTGGGAGCGCCCGCTAAAGAAGAGCTGGACTGCCCGATTACACTCGACGTCGGCAAACGAGCCATCCGATGGCCCCAGCGGCTCGGGGACGATCAAGTATCGCAGCGCGCGAATCCAGGCTGTCTGACGCTCGCGGAAAAGTTGACGAACCGAGATCCCCAGCTCGCTCGCCACGTCGGCGGCCGCGCGCCGTTTAAGCGTGCACTCGACGAGTGCCGCCGCTTGCCTAGTCCCACGCCAACCACGTTTGGACGTTCGATCCTCGATTTCAATCGCTCGCGCCGCGGCGGCGACGCGAGCGCGTAACTCCTGCATGGTCAAACGCCCGGCCGCGACGGCCGAGCCGACGTAAGGGTTGCGCAGCATTTCTTGCTCGTTGAAGAGGTGGCGAAAGAGGTGACGCGTAGCGCTCTCACTCGAACGAGACGGGTCGGTGCGCGGCATCGCGCCCTCTTCGATAACGCGACGAAATCCTCCGCGGGGCGCCCGAGTTCGCGGAATTGACAACTTGTTGCCAAATTTAGACTTTCTTCACGAATCGTTCGTACGTTTTCGTGTATCAATCCTCGTCACGTTTGAACGAAGGGAGACTCATCATGAACGGCGGGAATCAAATCATGCGTCGCGTCGCGACCGCTCTGGCGCTCGCAATCGGACTGGGCGCCTGTTCGTCAGCCTCGGCGCCGTCGCCGGTCGCTGCGCCGATACCGGCGACCAACGGCGCCGTGCCGATCGGCGCGCTTGCGCTTACGCGCCCGCAACAGAAAGGTTCGATCTGGCAGCTCGTGAGCAGCCCCAACGACCCCCCCGATTCGGCCGGCCTGTACGACGACCAGCTCAACGGCGTCAGCGGATCATCTTCCAGCGACGTCTGGGCCGTCGGTCGAGTCTGCTGTACGCCGCACGGCACACAAGAGTACTACGGCTCGTTGATCGAGCATTGGGACGGCAGCAGCTGGACGGTCGTTCCGGGTGCATCGAATGAGCCGGCAGACGTGCAGCTCTTTGCCGTCGCGGCAGTTAGCCCGACCGACGCGTGGGCGTTCGGCCAGGGTGCGTATCCGAACGTCCAGCCCCTGATCGAGCACTGGGACGGCTCCTCATGGTCGGTGATTCCAAGCCCTTCGATCTACAACAAAGGCTGGCTCCTCGCCGCCGCCGCTATTTCGTCTAACGACATCTGGGCGGCCGGGGTCGGAAACTTTCAGTCGCTGACGGAGCATTGGGACGGAAAGCAATGGACGATCGTGCCGAGCTTGACGAAAAACGGAGGAGTCGTCTACCTCGACGGAATCGCTGCATCGAGCAGCAACGACCTCATGGCGGTGGGCAGCTACTCTCATCCCAACAACCACGTCTTCGCCGAACACTGGAACGGGTCGAGTTGGACGGACGCGTCGCCGTCGAAGTCGTTCTACAACAGCCGTTTTTTCGGTGTCACGTCCGATGGGGCCGCCAGCTACTGGGCCTCCGGCTTCGAGGGTTCCCACGGAGGGCCACCGCAGACTCTGGTCGAGCGCTGGAACGGATCGCAGTTCACGCGAGTCGCAACCCCCAACGACGAACCGAAGGGATCGCCGTTTACGAATTGGTTGACGAGCATCGCCGCCATTTCGCCCAAGGATATTTGGGCCGTCGGGCTATGGACGTACTATCCGGGATCCGGAACGCCGCGCAGCCTCTTCGAGCGTTGGAACGGGAAGAAATGGAAGATCGAAGCCGGACCGCCCCCGCTCGAGTCGAGCAATAACTACGCGACGAACGAGCTCCTAAGCATCGGCAAGGTGAACTCGACCACGCTGTGGGCCGTCGGAAATCAGGACGTACCGCCCCAGTGCTGCGAACAAACGCTCACGGTTCAAACCACGCACGGCTGACGCG
>DATAWH010000020.1:0-8484 GCA_036267315.1 Candidatus Cybelea sp.
AGCGTCGTGTAGGTCGAGAGCCTACTCGCCGAGGACAGGTCAGAAAATGTCAAACTCGAAAACGTAAGCCCCGATCACGCCGCTGGGCGGCGGCGCCTCGATGCTTCCCCGGGAGGACAGCGATGTTTGTACGATTTGAGATCATGAGGTGCGCCGCTACTTCCATTGCGGTCGCCGTGGCGTCGATCGCGCCATGACCCCGAGCGATTCGGCTGATTCGTCCCTCGCCCCGTTTCCGCCGGGCGCGGTCGCACTCGACCAAAGGCTGCTGCAGCGTCTGTCGCCGAACGACCGGTCGACGATTCACGCAATCGCCGTACGATTGCGCGCAACGCCTGCGGCTGCGAACTTCGATCCCGCAGCCGCCGTTCGAAATCTCCTCAGCGGAGCATTTTCCCCGATGCCTCCGGGCACAGACGTCGACGAGCTGGCGTTCGTCGTGCTCATGGATGCGACCAACGATCAAGATCAGGACCTGCAGATGATCATGAATGAAGTGCAGGTTCAGACGAAGCAAAAGCGGCTCCTGCGCGATCAGATCAGCACCGTGAACCGCGACGCGACGGGCATGGGAACTTCCGCGGCGACGTCTCCTGCAAGCGCAATTGGGATGTCCGAGATGGCCCCACAGCGGCTGCAGATGGCGACGAACCAGCGCAGCAAGTTCGTCGAAGCCCTCTCCAGCATCCTGAAGAAGATCGAGCCGATGGCATAGGCCCTACCGCCTTCGGTAAAGAGTTGCGACTCTCTAGCGCCGTCGCAGCGGGCGTTCGGCGATCGACTTGGACGGACGGTTGCACTCTCGTGACCGCGGGCTTGAGGTCGAATAGGCGGCGTCGAATGGCCCATATTTGCGCATTACGGGTTCGCGTTACGCGGCGTCACTTCCATTTTGCGTAAAGACTGTTTCGAGCGGACTCGGGCATTCGACCATCGCCATCACCGCCGATATCTATGTGCAGGTTTCGCCCGCGATTGCGCCACGGCGCCGCGAAGTTACTAGGCCGGACAGTCGCGTCCCCGAGCAAAATCAGCGAGGAGAACTGATGCTGATACCACCCGTTTGTCCGAGTTAGTTCGAGTCAAACCACAGTTGTGGCGGAAGCGTGTAGGTCTCTGCGATCGGCTGGGATTGGGCACGATGGCGACGCATTTGCCCCACGTCGACGACGAGGCTGCTCGCAACGAACTGAGTTTCCAAGAGTTCTTCGAGCGGCTGCGCGAACTTGGTCGTTCTCGACGAGGTTGCGCGGCACAGACGCCTCCGTAGCTGGATAGTCGCTCTAACCTATAAGACGCGTCTACCTGCTGAAACGTTGGCAAGATTTGGATCGTTTCGGCCTTCGCTCTGCGGGCCGCGTTCGCCAACGCCGGTCCATCTTGCTCAGCATCTTTTCTTGGCGCGAGCGCCAGAAGCCAGTTATTGAACTGAGTGGACCCGGATCGTGCGTTCGAAGCCTTTGAGCCGGACCTTTCCCAAGTCCGCAAATGCAAGGCCCTTTCCCATGCATAGCTCCGCGATCGCATCTGAGACTAACGTTTGCTCGGGCTTCGCGTGCGAGCAGATGCGCTCGGCTAACTGCACGGTCGATCCAAAGAGATCGTTGCTGGTTTCGACGGGCTCCCCCGCCGCAGCGCCGATGCGAACCGTGACCGCGTACTCGGTCCTCTGTGCCGGATGCTCTGCCAAGCCCGCCTGAATTAGTATCGCGCACCGTACGGCGGAGACTGCCGATGAAAAGGCGGACATGATGCCGTCGCCGGTATGCTTGATCTCATGACCACCATTAGCCTTTAAAGCGTTTCGCACAACCGGGTCGTGAATCTCGAGAAATGCCATACAAGCCTCATCGCCAAAACGCTGCGTTAACGACGTCGATTCGACGATGTCCGTGAAGAGCACGACGCGTACGCCGGAGTCGCGCTCACCCTTTTGGCCTCCGGGGGTGAGAGCCGCGCCACCCTCATCGACCTCGCATCCGCCCAGAAAGCCGTTTGCTATCTCCGGAGCTACCTCAATAATCTTCTGCGCCATTAAACCGTGCGCCTCGCGATGCACTTGGGCGGCAGCCTCACTGTTCGGCGCGGTACAGAGGCAAAAGATTTTACCTTGGGCTTCGTTTAGCCAATACTTGTGATACTCCACGCCGTACTTCGATTGAACTTTTACGTCGGCAAGATGTGCCTCTGCCACCGCTTCCGCGGTCGCTCCGGGAACCTCGTGGATGTCCATGTACATCGGCATGCGGCTTTAGATCTTGCCTCTAGAAACGACGATTTCAGGCGGTTGACGCAGACTCTGATAGACGACGCAGTAACGTTCCGTCAGTCGAACCAGCGTGTCCAGCTGTTCCTCCGTCGCGTCGGAGTCCAAGTCGAAGCTTAGTCGGATACGCATGAATCCCACCGGGGCCTCCTTCGCGACGCCAAGCGTGCCGCGAAAATCGAGATCACCCTCGACACGTACGATGCCGCTCCGAAGTTCAATTCCAATGGCGGTCGCAACGGCGCCTAGCGTTACGCCCGCGCACGCTGCAAGCGCCTCCAGCAGCATATCGCCCGAACACGCGCTCAAACCGTCTCCGCCGGTTGCCGGATGAAGACCGGCCGAGACGAGCGCCTTGCCTGTCTGTACCTTACACGTCACGCCCTCGCCAAGACGGCCCTCTGCCTTCAGAGTTACGACGGCCGCTTCGGGCGCCTGCTTATACCGTTCTTTTATTGGCGCTTGGAGAGCGCGAAGTTCGTCAGTATTCATCAGTTGGCTCGCAATTCGATTAGTTGGTTCGCAGTTCGATTCGTCAGACTGCCGAGCGTTTCCTTGCCAGTCTGTCTTCTTCAAATGCCCACCACGGCGCTCGGAGAAGTCGCGTTCTTGCGTTTTGTGCGCAAACTGTAGCTTCAATCGCCCAAACCCATTCGCTCCGCCATGATGAATCATGTAAACAACGAACGATTGGCCGCGTCCCTCTCATAAGTTCACGATGTGAGATTGGACGTGCGTATGCTGGCTATGAGCGCAAGTGTGTGTTTCTGTTAAGCACTATTAAGGTTGAAATGCGCGGGAATAACCGCAACGCGCGCGTTAAGCAACTATCGCCGTGCAGACACATTCGCGTTTCTCCGCCGCCCGCTTCTCCGAGATTGACGACGATCACATAAGTGCGGCGCAGTGGCGCATCATTTTCGTTGCCGGAATGGGTTTCTTCACCGACGCATACGATCTGTTCGTCATCGGCGTTGTCATCAAGCTCTTGAGTTCGCAATGACACCTCGGAGCGATCGAAGCTTCGATCCTCGGCGCGACGGCGCTGATCTCGGCAGCGATCGGCTCGGCCGTGTTCGGCCGAACTGCCGATGTCTTCGGGCGAAAGTCTATCTACGGTTTCGAAGTGCTGGTACTCGGGGCTGGTGCTATTGCGTCCGCGTTTGCTCCCGGGTTCTGGTGGCTGGTCGTATTCCGCTTTATTTTGGGGCTCGGAATCGGCGGCGACTACCCGGTTAGCGCGACGATTGCCAGTGAGTTTGCCGGCAGCCGGACTCGCGGGCTCATGGTGTTCACGGTCTTTGCGATGCAGGGGATCGGCCTGATCGTCGGTCCATTGCTGGCGATCGCCTTGCTCGCAGTGCACATTCCGCGGGATTTAGTCTGGTGTATCCTCCTCGCTGCCGGGGCCGTTCCGCCGCTCTTGGTTTTCTGGGCGCGGCGGCATTTGAAAGAGACGCCGCGGTTCGAGCAGTTTATCGATAGCGCCGAGCGTAAGGAAACGGCGGCAATCAAACGCTTGGGTTACGTGCAGGCCTTACGCAACGCGTTCTCGCACGACAGCGCGTTGCCGAAATGGCTGATCGGCGCCTCCGCGGCCTGTCCACGTCAAGTCGCGCACACGCATCGGAAAAGAGAACACCGTCGATCCGACGGACACCGCTGAGGACTACACCGCGGAAATGCTCAGCGCGTCAGATGTCCTGCGGTACGAAGACCCGTCTGAACGTTACAAGTGACTCCTGACTGCGGTTCGGGCGGCTGGAATCAAGCGAATCGCGCGTAGGAGCGGAGTTTCGCGTGCGCGCCTTCAGGCGTTCGTCGACCGGGGAGCGGTTCCCAACGCATCAACGGTCGAGAAAATCGAATCAGTTCTGCGCGCATAAGACCGCGCCCTCACTGAGGGCTCAGCAATGTAGATCATCGGCCGCCAGGCGCTACCGACCTCGCCCCGGAACCGTCTGCCTATGGCGCTCAGAGCCCCGCTTCCGAGCGGGACGGTAACGCTGCTCTTTACCGATATGGAGGGCAGCACGCAGCATTGGGAAGAGCAGCGTGCGGCGATGCCCGCGGCGCTCCGCCGCCATGACGAACTGCTGCGAACTGCGATCGAAGCGCATGGCGGGTATGTTTTCAAAACATGGGGTGATCAGTTTTGCGCGGCGTTTTCGCACGCATCGGATGCCATCGCTTCGGCGGCCGACGCACAACGTGCGCTCGCGGCGCAGGACTGGAGCGCGGTCGGTGGATTGGCCGTGCGTATGGCGCTGCACAGCGGCACAACCGACGAGCGCGAGGGCGACTATTTTGGGCCGGCCGTCAACCGCGTAGCGCGCCTGTTAGCGACGGCCCACGGCGGTCAAGTCGTCTTCTCCAGTGCAACCGCGTTGCTGCTGCGCGGCCTGATGCCCGAGCACTCGGAGTTGTGCGACTTGGGTGAGCACAGGCTTGCGGATCTCGCCGAGCCGGAGCACGTTTGGCAGATCATCGCTCCAGGCCTAGTCCAGACCTTTCCACCGCTGCGTTCACTCGAATCGATGCCGAACAACCTGCCGCGTCAGCTCACGCCGCTCATCGGGCGCGACGGCGTGCTGGCCGAGATCGAACGGCTGCTACACGAGCATGCGTTGGTAACGCTCGTAGGCACCGGCGGCGTTGGCAAGACTCGCGTCGCGTTGCAAGCCGGTGCAGACTTGCTCAACGCCGGCCGCGGCGTGTGGTTCGTGGAATTGGCGCGGGCGAACGATACGAGTCTGGTGGGTAGTACGATTGCCTCGACGCTGGGCCTGCGCGAGCAGCCCGAGCGCCCGGTGCTCGAAACGGTGCTGCGTTATCTTAAGCAAAAGCGTTTGTTGCTGATCCTGGACAACTGCGAGCACGTGATTGAAGAGCTCGCAAGAGTCGCCGATGCGATCCTTCGCAGCTCTCCCGACGTTCGGTTGCTGGTGACTAGCCGTGAGCCGCTGCGTATCGGCGGCGAGCGTGTCTATCGCATACCCTCGCTAGCGTTTCCACTGCAACGCGATACGCTGACGGCGGAAGATGCGCTGCGCTACGGGGCCGTGGCGCTCTTTGCGCAGCGCGCCGAGGCTTCGGATGCGAACTTCAAGCTGACCGACGAAACCGCGCCGATCGTCGCGGAGATCTGCTGGCGGCTCGACGGTATCGCTCTGGCGATCGAGCTGGCCGCGGCGCGCGCAAAGGTGTTGGCGCTGCGACAGCTGGCGCAGAAGCTCGACGAGCGTTTTCGCGTGCTCATCGGCGGCAGCCGCACGGCGCTGCCGCGTCATCAGACGATGCGCGCGCTGATCGATTGGAGCCACGATCTGCTCTCGCCGAAGGAGCAGAAGCTATTCCGTCGGCTGGCGATCTTCGCTGGCGGGTGGTCGATCGAAACGGCCGGCGCCGTTTGCACGGACGACGAAGCCACAAAAGATGCAATCGAGTCGTGGGAAGTGCTCGACGTGCTCGGATCGCTGGTTGACAAATCGCTGGTGCATGCAGAAGCAGTTGGAAACGAAATGCGCTACCGGCTCTTGGAATCGACGCGACAGTATGCACGCGAACGTCTTGCCGCGGCCGGAGAGGACGCAGCACTGGCGCGAGCGCACGCGCTTGCATTTCTCGCGCTCGGCGAAGACCTCAATGCGATCTTTGAAACGACACCCGAACGCGAGTGGCTGGCCCGGGCGGAGCCGGAGTTGGAGAACTTCCGCGCAGCGCTCACCTGGGCGTTCGAAGCGCAGGGCGATGTGCCGCTCGGTCAACGGCTGACTGCCGCGCTTCGACCCGCGTGGACGCGTTTCGCTGCGGCAGAGGGGCAGCGGCGCATCCGGGCCGCGCGCACCTTGTCCGTTATGCAGACACCCGCCACAGTGGAGGCCGCGCTCGACCTGGCCGAGGCGGCGATTGCGACGGCGCTCTCTCAACGAAAGACGGCCCGTGAGCGGTCAGAGCGCGCGCTCGCGCTCTACAGCGAGCTGGGCGATCCTTTGCGCGTCGCGCAGGCGCGACATCTTCTCGGGCGCGCACACGTTGATCTCGAAGAGCCCGAGGCGGGAGAGACGATTCTAACCGCGGCCTTGAACGAGGCCAGAGCGTTCGGCCTACACAGCCTTACTGGAGACATTTTGCAAAGCCTAGCGATCGCGCGCAATAACGTGGGCGACGTGGCTGGAGCGCGGGCGCTCTTTGCCGAGGCGTTGGCGATGTTCCACTCGGTCGGCGCAGAGCGCGTGATTTCGCACATTGCGGGAAATCTTGCCGAAGCGGAGTTTCACGGTGGCAATGCCGTCGAGGCGCTGCGCCTGGAGAACGAGGCGCTTGCAACCTATCGCTCGTTCAATCACAAACTCGGCGCAGCGATCGCGCTGTCGAACATTGCGGCCTATCTCATCGCGCTCGAACGCTACGAGGACGCCTGGATTTCAGCTCGAGATGGGCTCGCAGCCGCACGCAATGCACAATGGGAAGCCGGCGTGGCATGGGGACTGCAGCATCTCGCAGCGATCGCCGTGCTACGATCGCCCGGCGAGGCGGAGCATGGGGGCGGCGATCGGCTCCTTGCCGCGCGGCTTTTGGGCTACGTCGATGAGCGCTTGCATTCGATCGAAGCGTTGCGCCAGTACACCGAACACCAAGAGCACGATAAGATGCTCCCTAAACTGCGCGATGCGCTGGGCGAGGATCAGCTTGCAAAACTCATGGCTGAAGGTGCTACGTGGACCGAAGATCAAGCCGTGGCGGAAGCTCTCGCGATCTAAGCGGTGAATCGGGGGCGAGCGCTGCGATCCCGACGAGATCGAGACAAAAGGGTTACAACGTGTTTTCGTCGTTTTGATTAAAGCGAACACGAAAAGCACCGTCGGAATCAACTTCAACTTGTTCAAAAGGCTGCGGCGGACGTTGCCCCATCTGCGCAGGCGGTGTTCCGCCGTGAAGCCAGACACTTGTGGCCCACGGGGTTGGCTGCAGCTGTTCGTGCAAAACGTTCCCTGAGTAGCCCCGTTCCGTCCGCTGAATACTCTCGACAATTATCCCTTGCAACGCGCTGTCGATTGTCGCAACTGCAGTTCGGTATTGGAGCGGCTCGACATCGACGCCAAGGACCCAGTCGGGATTTAAAGCTGCCCGCTCAATAGTAACACCCCGTTGCTTTTGGGTCAGTGGAGACGTTGCTTGGAACTTGAAGCTACTCGTGATCCGAGCGACCCAAAACGAGCTTTGACGACTCCGCGGAAGTGTTCGATTACCTGGTCGTTCGAATCGAACGGTTCGTGATTTATTAATATCTTGTCGCGGAGGCCTTCGCGCGCAATGCCACTCTGGATATAAATCTGCACAGGGATTACTTCTTTAAGGATCTGTTCCCGATATGCCGCAATAGCTATTTCTTGTTCAACCCATACCGACGCACGTTGAACCGGTGGTCCTTCCGGTGATTTGACTTCACCACGGCGGTGCATGATAGCGACGAAGCCCCGGCACCGTGCAAGGCTGCCTAGTATTCTTCGGGTTACTGCCTCGAATGTGGCTTCATTCTGGGCGAAGTAGCCGATTGCCGGCGTGTCGTCGGTAATCATTTTGGCGATCGCTATGCCGAGCGGAAGGTCTTCGGGTGCTTGGCTGCAACTCACGAATACGATTGGTCGGGCGCCATCGGTGGCGACTGTCTGCTCTGCTGCCCGCAGTGCATCACGTCCCTCCGTAGTTATTCGCGTAAAATAGATTGTAGTAAACCTCGGCCGGTTTACGATCTCAACGTACCCCTCCGACTGCAATCTCTGTAGACGCTCTAAAGCGGCGTCCGGCGCAAGGCCTAATGCTTCGACCGCTTTCGAAGCCGCGTGCCTGATGCCTCGGCTGTTCGACTCGGTGACGCCAATCGGCTCGCTGCCGAGACCTCGAAACCACCGGAGTATCTTTAGGTCCGCATCCGTGAGCTGCATGGCATTCGGAAACTTCAACGGCGTATGGTGACGAGCCCTTAAGCAGTCGCCGTCTTCATCGAGCTAGGCATGGTGACCTATTGCAACCGTTTTGCAACCGATGCCCCCTTTTGATGGCGAATCATGCTCAAATCTGGCGGGAGCGTGTAGGAGGTTCTCCTAACGTCCCCGCCACTACCCTCTGAGCTCCAAATATCCTTGCTGGTACTGGCAAATTTGCGTATAGGGCTAGGAATGCCAATAGATACCGAAGAGCGACTTTGGCCGATT
>DATAWH010000021.1:0-38516 GCA_036267315.1 Candidatus Cybelea sp.
TTTTACGTTTGCCTGCGGCGATCAGCGCGAACAGCTCGATAATCGATTTGTCTCTGGGATCAATGCTTCGAGGGCGTTCAATCCGAACGGCAAGATCGCGACAACCGCCGGATTGGGCACGCGCAACGACAATATTCCAACAGTCGGACTCTTTCTCGTCCACGATCAGATTCCGTATGCCAACGGTACGCTGAGCCTCGCTCACGTCGTAGAGCGCGACACCTATGCTTGGGTGCAGAGCCTCCTTCGCATTGGTTCTCGTTTACAGCTCACGCCCGGCCTTCGCGCCGATCAGTACGCCTTCAACGTCGAAAACAGCGTCGCGGCCGACTCGGGCTTGGTCAACTCGGGAATCGTCAGCCCGAAAGTCACTGCGGCGTACGAGCTTTCGCCGTATCAACAACTCTACGCCGACTGGGGTGAGAGCTACCATAGCAACGATGCACGCGGGATTACCGACACGCTCGATCCGCAAACTCAGGCTCCAATTAGCGCGCTGGGGCAGCCGGTGTTGCAGAATACTCCGCTGGTTCGGGCCGAGGGTTTGGAGTTTGGTTACCGCTACTCTCGCGGTGGCCTTAATAGCACGCTCGCTCTTTGGCAGCTTCATCTCAACTCCGAACTGGTCTTCGATGGAGACGCCGGCGTCACGTTTGCGGGCGGTCCCACAATGAGGCGTGGGATCGAGTTCGCGAACTTTTACCAGCCGCGCCCGTGGCTAACCTTCGATGCAGATATCTCCACGTCGAACGCGCGCTTCCTCGACGACCCCGACAACCTCGGGACCTACGTCCCGGAATCGATCAATGTAGTAACCGCAGCGGGCGTCACCGTCGACAAGCCGGATTACGCTGCAAGCGTTCGACTGCGCTACTTCGGGCCTCGGGTACTCGACCAAGCCGGCGACGCGGTATCGGCGGCGTCGGTTACGTATAACGCCCAAGGTACCTGGAAAACCCACCGTGGCTACGACCTCGTCGCAGATATCTTCAATATCTTCAATGCGCAAACTGACGACGTAGAGTATTACTACCAATCTTGGCTGCCGGAGGACGCGGCCAATCCGGCGTTGTCTAAGAATCCAGCCATAAATCCGGCCCTTGGAGGCGCTGGCGTGAACGACTATCACTTTCATCCGGGAGAAAAACGGACGGTACGTCTGACTCTCGTCACGCATATTTGAGGATTTATCGGCCGCAGATCCAAGAGCCTGATTGCCAACTTGCTAAGAGAGTCATTCATACGATACTGCGCTTTGCTTCTTTTTAATCAGCACGAGAACGACTTTGCCGGACTCACCGTCAGCGTTATTCAGCTAAACGCGACCGCGCCCGGTGGCGGGACTCTTACAGCGTCTTCGAGGGGCTGATCGTAAATCCGAGGGGATCCACTAAGCCCTTTAACGCCAGCTTCTTGGTCGGATTTCCGCCCTCCGGATAATGGAAGAAGCCGAGCTCTGCCCCGACGAACGCGAGCACCTGCTTTTTGCTCGTTAGGTAGAAGGCGCCGCTGGTCGTGCCGCTGAGCGTCACGGTGCCTTCGAGTTTACCCGACGTGCCGTGGATTTTATAACGGTCAATGACGGCTGCACCTTGATCTTGAACGGCAAGATCGGTTCCATCCCACTGTACGCCTCCGGGAAACGCAGGTGCTTTGTCGAGCCGGATTGCCTTGCCTTTCGAGCTCCCCTTGGCGATCTCGCACAGGCTAAACTGACCGCTGGGGTTCTGCCCGTCGACAAAGAGATCGCCCTTCTTGTCGTAGCCGAGAAAATAGTAGCGGAACAGATTCGGACACGTTACCGAAGTTGGCGAACCGGACTCGCCGGCGAAGAAAGCGACGTTCCCAGCATCGCAACTGGGGCTGCTGCAAATATTCGCGACGGCCAGGATTCCAGTTGCGGAGGTGGCACAGGCGGCCGGGAGTTCGCCCGTCAGCTGCAGGGTTTGCGAAGAGGTTTTTGCGCCGTGAGCGTACTCGATGACGTTCGAATCGTTTGTATTCGCCACGAATACGTTGCCGCTCGCGTCGCTGCAGACGCCCTGCGGCCCCGATAGCCCGCTGCTGATGCTGCCTCGCTGCTTTCCGTTACTGTAGGCGTAAAAAGTCAACGTGTTGGCGGCGACGTCGCTGACGTAGATCAACGGACTCAAGCCGCCGCCCGCCGGAGCGTTCCGGGCCGCTGCCGGAGCGAGAGCCGGGGGCAGAGCCGTCGCCGGCTGGGTTCCAATGCCGCCGCACGCGCTTAGCATGACGGCAACGAGAATGGACGCGACGAGGCGGTAATCGAGAGGCTGCATGGGCAAGTTTTGCTCGCTGCCTACGGGCCTTCCTGTGACGGCCTCTCGCGCCGGTCAGACCGTCCGGTATCGGATCATCGAAACGCCAGCATTACCAGCAAGTAGCCGACGAAGCAAAGCGCTGTACTCAACATCGTTTCGATTACCTTAGGCGACCGGACCGGTCTTCATAAGAAGGGTCCGGAAGCGCGGGAGTGCCGCCAGCGCGGCAAACCACGGCAGGCTCTTGAGGAATGGGAGCGTCGACTCGCGCTGGTCGTAGGCGACTTCGAGGTAGGCCATCGCATCGTCCAAGCGGCCGAGTCCGGCGGCGACGACCGCAAGATTCCAGCTAACGACGTAATCGGTGCGCGCCATTAACAAGAGCGCCGCAAAGACTTTTTCCGCTTTCTCCGTCTCGCCCAGATCGGCGTACGCACGCGCGAGCATCGGCAGACGGAAGCTCGGATCCTCCGAACGCTCTTGCGGAAGCAGCTCCAGATCGGCAATGGCCTTTTCCGGGTCCCCGGCGTGCAGGTGCGCCTGAGCGCGATAGCGGCGGGCAATGTAGAACGTTTCGTCGGTTTCCAACAGGCTCGTCATGATCGCGATCGCGTTTGAATAGTCGCGCGAGTGCAGCATGACGCGGGCGAGCAGCAACTGCAGGGGCAGCGACGACGGCTCCATCATGAGCGCGCACTCCGCCTGCGCCAACGCGTCCGCGTACCGGCCGGTGCAGACGTGCAGCCACGCGGCGTTGTTCCGAACGAACGTCGATCCCGGATTCAAACGAATCGCCAAGTCGATCTCTTCCTGCGCGCCCTTCCAGTCCCAATCGCAAAAACACAGCAGGCCCGAGCGTACCGCGTGCGCCACCGCCGACGTTGGATCGATGGCGAGAGCGCGGGCAATCGCCTTCTTCGCAAGCGGAAACGAGAGACCCGGCGGGGCGTGCCAGTACTCAGCGAGCAGCGCTCGCGAACGGGCGATCCCGATCAACGCGGGAACGTAGTTCGGGTTGGATCTCAGGGCCGCCTCGAAAAATTCGATCGCGCGTTTGATCGCCGGCGCCGTTCGCTGTTCGAGGAAGAAGCTTCCCTGACAGTAGTTGCGGAACGGGTCGACTCCGCTGCGCAGCAGCGCGTCGCCCATCGTGGCGGCGTCGAAAATCGGCTCTTCGCGCGCGATCGGCGTTTGCGCAACCGGAATTGCAAAGCGATAACCGCCGGAAACCGAAAGAATGTACGAGTGGTCGCGCGCCCGTTCTCCGAGCAGGCGGCGCAGCATGTAGACGTGCTGCGCGAGGTTTCCATCGCTGACCGCGTCGTGCTGCCAGATGCTCTGCGCCAGGTGCTCTTTGGTGACCAGCCGGCCGTTGGCGGCAACGAGCTCGACGAGCAGAACCGACAGGCGCTCGGGGATCGGTGCGACCTCTTCGCCCCGGAAGAGCAGCCGCCGGGCCGGGTCGAAGCGGCAATCGCCAAAACAGTAGGCGTACGACGCGGCCCGAGCCCGGGGTTCCTCGATCATTCGAACGGCGCTCACTGTCAAGTCATCTCCTAAATCTTTAGTTGAATGATAAACGGTGCCGTGCATGGTGTCAACTAATTATTTAGGACTAGCCTAAGGCACAGGGCGATTTCGACCTGCTCACCCGAAGCGTGGGGGGAAGGCAGGTCGCCAGCATCCCGACCGCCGGCTTGGCCATCGTGAGGGCGTGCTGGATCTCCCGACGCGGCTGCCCCCAGAACATCGCGACCAACAGCGTGAAGAGGCCCGCGGCAACCATCGCCGGGACGCGGCGCGAAGCGACGATGCTGCCGGCCACGTCGGCTATCACCGCCGGCGAGGCGGGCAGATCGACGAGCAGCGCCTCGAACTCATCGCCGTAGCGGGACTTCCAGTCGGCGGAATGCATGCTTGAGAGCACCCGGGCAACGCGCGCTTCCATTACGTTGCGAGCCCCTGAAGCAGGAGTTGATACTCGCGCAACTCGCTCATGCGCTCGGTAAAGGCGCGCTTGCCGGCGGCAGTAATGCGGTACGGACGCCGGCCGCGCTCCTCGAGGGCCCTGCCCTCGATGTATCCCAGTCCTTCCAACCGGGAGATCGCGCCGTATAACGTGCCCGGGCCGAGCCGCTTTCCGGTGTGCGCCTCGACATCGGCGATGATTGCGTATCCGTGTTTCGTGCCGGCGCAGAGCGACGCCAAGATCAAAAGCGCAGGCTCGCTGAAGCGACTGGCGCTCGCTTGAGCGGCTTCTCCCTCATTACGTGCCACGTAATATATCGTACCACGTAATATTGAGGCGGGCAATACCGGTTTTGAAGCGACGGAACGATCGGCATAACAGAGTCCCCGCGAGCGGCTTTGCAGAGGTTACCGCCCGTCCCGCGCGATTGTTTCGTAGCGCTTTTAGCGCCGAGTCATAGGCGCCACATCCGCTCCACCTTGCTAAACCCGATGTGCGGATAGTACTCGGCCGCTGCCGGCGCGGCTTGTAAGAACATGAACGCCTTTTCGTGGATCGACGACTTCACGCGTTCCAACAAGGCCCGCCCGATTCCCTGACGCTGAAATGCGGCGTCGACGGCGAGATCGGACACGTAGCAACAATACGAAAAATCCGTGACGCAGCGAGCGATGCCGACGAGAATGCCCGCATCGTCCCGCGCGGTAATCGTGAGATTTCCAAACTCGACCATTTGTGAGATCCGTGCGGGATCGTCGACGGGGCGTCGCTCCGCCAGCGTCGAGCGCACGAGCAAGTCGACGAACTCTTCAGAAGAGAGTTTGGCCTCACGGCGATAGTGAATCATCCGCGCCGTCCCATCGTCTTATACGTAACCGGCGAACGGATCGGCTTTCACCTCGTCGCAAAAGTTCTCGAGATGAAAGCCCGGTACCATGCGGTAGCCGACGTCGACGACGAAGCAGTTCCCAGTTGACTGGGGCTTGCGCTTGGCGACCGCCGCCACCGCCTCCAAGAACGCCGGGATGAAGTTCGTGCGCGGAGCCGCCTGCAACACGGCGACCACGTCGTCGCGCCGCAGCGTTCCCAATGCGCTCCCGAAATCCGCTGAGACGCCGGCGTTGACGAGCACGACCTCGGGCGATTTCCAGCGCGCGAGTCCGCCCTGATCGTGCAGGGCGATTGCATCCCAGATCGTTTCGGAGCGCGATGCAGCGAGGCCGTGGCGCTTGGCCATCCCCCGAGCGAGGTTTGCACCGTCGGCCTCGAAGCGATGGCTCTGGCTTGCATACCGCGTGCTGAGCCCCGCGTCGTGGAGAATCGATGCCACGAAGACGGCTTCGACATCGTGCTCGAGGCTCTGCACGCGCGCGACGAGCTCGGCAAAGAGAAACGTGCGCAGCGAATGATTGAAGATTTCCGACGGCTCCGCGGCGAGCGCGGTTGTCGCGGCCTCCAATGCAAGCGGCGTATCCGGCAGCGCAATACCGGCGATGCTCTTGGGAAGGCTCTGCGTGGGCGAGATTGCCGCGACGGCGGCACACGCGTTGAGGAACTCGGATCGGTTCACGATCCGATTGTAGCACTCCCTCACAATCAAATTTTCTCAAGACGAGCGACTGAAACTCGCGGCCTCGTTCGAACGTCACACTGCAAAAGAAGATGCTAACGCAAGACCAGCGCTTTCGCTTCGGCGAGTTTTGCTTCGACCCCATGCGCAGGGTACTGCTGCGCGGATCGAGCGTCATTCCGGTCGCCGAGCGGCTCGCGCTGATGCTCGCTCAGTTGCTCCAAGCCCGTGGGCGCGTCGTAAGCAAAGAAACGCTGGCGGTCACCGTTTGGCCGAACGAAGCGGTAAGCGATGCGAACCTCGTGCAGCACATCTATCTGCTGCGCCGCCTTTTTGGCGAAACGGCGAAGGACCGGTCGCACATCCTTTCGGTTCCGCGCATCGGCTACCGGTTTGCCGTGCCGGTCGACGTATTGGAGCCGTCGCTTAACGAATCGTTCACGACCGACGCGGCCAGCCTCGGCGCGATCGTTTCCGGCGAGCACTTCGAGACGTTCCGGAGCTACTGCCAAGGCAGCTACTTCCTCGAGCAGCGGACGGCTCCGGCGATCGCGCGGGCGGCGGAGTTCTTCGAAACGTCTTTGCAAGCAACGCCGGACTACGTCCCTTCGCTCATCGGATTAGCCCGCGCGCATCTGCTGCTCGGCACCTACTGGCATCTACCGCCCGAACGCGCCTTTCCGGCCGCGTTCGACGCCGTCGAGAAAGCCTTGTTCATCGACCCTGCAAGCGCCGTAGCACACGCCGTGCGATCGGGACTCCTGTGCTTTTGGAAGTGGGATTGGGAGGGCGCCCGCCGGGAATCCGACCTCGCGATTACGCTCAATCCCGGGTCGACTTTCGTTCGCACCAACGCCGCCTGGGTGCACGTGTGCGGCGGACGTCTGGACCGCGCCCTCGTACAGGCGCAGCTTGCGCTTACGCTCGAGCCGTCGGCGCTTTCGCTGCAGCTGCTCGTCGCGCGCGTGCTGCTGCATTCGGGAAGGTACTCCGAGGCAGCTTCGCTCATGACGAACATTTTGGAAACCAATCCGGGATTTTATATTGCGCGCCGTTATCGCGCTCAGGTCTATTTGCTCGACGGACAGCCGGAGAAGGCAATCGGAGACCTGGAGCTGCTGCCGCAGGAACGAAGCGAAGACCCAAGTTTCCGGCTGCCGATGCTGGGCCGCGCGTACGGCGACGCCGGCGAGCATCGGAGAGCCGCGGAGGTTTTTGAGGCGCTTACGAATCTGGGGCAGACGGATTACGTCGCCTGCTGGAGTCTCGCGATCGTCGCCGCGGGCCTGCGCCGGTATCCCCAAGCGCTTTCGTACCTGGAGTCGGCCTACGAGCGTCGCGAGCCTGCATTGCCGTTCGTACGCAGTCTGCCCTGGTTTACGGGGCTCGCGTCAGATTTGCGCTGGAAGCGTTTGCTGCGGCGCGTCGAGGCCGGCTCGGCCGATCGACATTTTTAGCCGAGCGCAGCGCCCGTCACCGGCGAGCCGCTCGACTTCGCGCAACGTCTCGTCGAGACGGTACTGGATTTTGGAGCGTTCTCCGACGCCGGCCACGGCCTGCATGACGCTGCCCAGCACCTCGGAAACGTCGGCAGAGAAATAGGCGACGTAGCGCGCAAGTGCGGGCGCATTTGCGACGAGCGCATCAACGGCAGCGGCGCTTGCACTCACGTGCCTCGTTTCGCCGAACGATCGCGCGATCAGCCACGCTAAAAACTCTCGTCCCGCCGGCGCCTCGCAACCGCCCAACGGTGGCACCGCGGCGATCAGACCTTCGTAAAGCACCCCGACGAGATCGTCAAGCGGCTGCGTTCCGAGGACACCTGTGAGCGAGTCATCGAGCGCGAAGAGGTCGAGCGTTGCCAACCGATCGCGAGTCGGCATCGCCAGAGCTAGCGCGCGCAGATACCACCCGCGGCGCTCTTTTCCTCGCTGCAGCGCACCGAGCGTCGCCGCCGCCCGCGCCGCGAGCGTGTAATAACCGCGCTCGCTCGCGATCTGGAATGCTTCCTTCGCCGCGTTTCGCGCGCGGGCGGATTCGCCGGTGGCCGCCAGGTGCCGCGCGGTTTCGATGTCGAGCGCGACGCGATCCCACGCCGGCGTCTCGAGCGTTCCTGCGTCTGCCGGAGGCGACCACCTGGCACCCAAGCGGAGGCGCGCCCGCGCGAGGATCGTTTGACAGCGATAGGCGCCGAGGTGCCTTCCGCGCAGCACGTAGTACGCGGCGCTTGCCAGGCGCTCGGCGAGCGCGGCGTCGTTCTGTGCGAATGCAAGTTCGGCGCGAAGCATGCTCGCACAAACGAGTTCGGTCGCCGCGAAGCTCGTCGCCCCCGCTCGATCAACGGCGTCGAGCAGAGTGCCTGCTTCCTGAAAGCGGCCGCGGCGAATCGAGGCTTCGGCTTGCGCGAGCACTGCGCGCAGAATCCACGGCGCGCGGTCGCCCGCCAGTCGCCTTAGGTTTCGCGCCACTGCGTCGAGCGCGCGAACGTTGCCTCCGTGACGAGCTCGCAACAACGCGAGCGATTCTAACTCGAAGCGGATCTCGGCCGTATAGCTGGGCTCGGCCGGTGCGAGTTCTACGCCGGAGCCGGAGCCGCCGGTGCCGGCGATCTGACGCGCCTGCGCGGCGAAAACCGAGTAAAGGGCTGGATTGATCGAGCCTTTGAGATCGGTTACCTTATCGTCGAAGGTGCCGGTTTCGACCCGCTCTCGCACCGCGAGCGATATCAACTCCGCGATCGTATCGAGCGGCTGTACGATTTTTTCGACCCAAGGCGCCGGCATCGCATCGCTCGTGGGGCCGACTAATTGCCGGATGTGGGCCGCCAAAATCGCGACGGCTTTTGCGCGGCGCCGAAGCAGGTGCCGCCGGGTAACGCGCAAGGCATCGGGTAGCTCGACCTCGGCCGCCCCGGTTACGGGCGCGCGCAGCAACGCGAGCAGCCGTGACTCTTTTGCGCGGTGCGCGAAGGCGCCGTCGATCGTACTGATCAAGGCCTGTTTGGCGTTGGGAATTCCGGTAGCGTTGCAGAGCGCTTGTGCCAGCGGGCTCGTCGCCAAAAACAGCGGGTCTTTGGCCCGGCGCAATAGGCGCCGCACCTCCGCCTCGAAGCGCGGTTGGGGCGCGGCATACGATCCGTACGCAGATAGCAGCGGCAGCGTCGCCATACTCGTAAGTATACGGCGCGCTCAACGCCCCGTCATCAACGAATCCTCAATCGCGGGCGTACGTTTTCTCAAAATGCCGTTTATGGTTTTTGATTGCGGTTGATAACTCGTTTTAGATTCGTGACACTAAGAGTGACTACGTAAATGACACTTTCCTCAGGTTTATAGGAAGCAAGGTTATAGGCCTGAACGCGCTTTCCAGTGCGGTCATCGTTCCGCATAACTTTTCATAACGTTGCACTGGAGGAAACCACACGCATGAAACGATTTTCGTTGCCGCGTACGCTGGTTGCCGCGTTGACGTTGCTCGCTTTTTTTGCCGGCCAGGAAACATGGGCACTGGCCGGCGTCACGGGCAATATCGCCGGGACGATCAAAGATACCAACGGCACACCAGTCGCCGGCGCGCAAGTGCAGGCTGTTTCACCATCGCAGAGCAAAAGCGCCACGACCGACGCGGCCGGGCACTTTATCATTCTTGCACTGGCTCCCGATACGTACACCATCAATCTCACGAAAGCGGGTTTTCAAACTGCTTCGTACCCCGGCGTCGTCGTCTTCGCCGATCAAAGTCAGCAAGTCGCTTACGACATGAGCAAGGCGCTCGTAACGATCGGCCGCGTAACCGCGCAGTCCGGCTCGTCGCTGGTCAAATCGGGCGTGGGAAGCGATCTTTACAGCGTCAACGCCGCGCAAGCGGCGGCCGCGGCCTCGCTGGGCGGCGGCGGTAACCTCAACAACGCGTACTCGGCGCTCGCGTCGGTTCCGGGCGTTCAAACATCGCAGGGCGGCCTGGGCTGGAACTTCAACGCGACGTACGTTCGCGGGCAGAACCAGTACTATACGGGTTACGAATACGACGGCATTCCGGTCAACCGCGCCTTCGATAACTACAACTCCTCGACAGAGTCGAGCCTTGGACTCTCCGAACTTCAGGTTTACACGGGCGGCGGCCCGGCCTCGGTGGCCTCAGCCGGAACGTCCGGGTTCATCAATCAAGTGATCAAGACGGGCTCTTTTCCCGGATTCGCCAGCGTGAATCTGGGCATCGGCACGCCGACGTTTTATCATCAAGCCGCGGTCGAAGTAGGCGGATCGACGCCCGATCGTACCTTTAGCTACTACGTCGGTCTCCTCGGCTACAACCAAGACTATCGTTTCTTCGACAACTCGAACGGTGCCGGCTACATGACTCCCGGCGGCATCCTTTCCGGAAATAATCTCGGTGCCGGTATCGGCTATGGCGAGTTCACGCCGCAGATCTTCGCCATCGGTGCGCAGTGCCTAAGCAGCACCTGTCAAGGTGTAAAGCCGGTCTGCCCGCTGGCGGGGTCGACCGCGGGGTTCCCAGCTCAGGGGTGCTGGCCGTTCTACAGCGGCATTTCGGGCAGTCCCTCGCAGATCAGCGATCGCGAAGACGTCATCAACTTGCACATGGGAATTCCGAAAGCCAACGGACTACGTGACGACCTGCAGGTCCTTTGGAGCGGTTCGGCGCTAGTGAATTACTTCTACGATAGCCCCGACGCCATCGGTCCTGGCAATAACCAGTTCGTGCAGTCGCTCTTTGGAACGACGGCGAGCGGACCTGCGAACTGCGGGCCCCTGCAAGTCGGTCCAGGTTTGACCGTTAACGGCTGTGCCAACAACGGGCAGTACGGTGGAACGAACCCCTGCTACCCGAACTGCGGGCAGATCGATTCGCTTCTCGCCTTCGGCTCGCCGGGCGTTTGCAAGCCGGGAAGTTCCGCGAATCAGTCTGGTTGTTCGTATACCTATTTTCCGTATGCCGATAACGTCGCCTACAACGTGCCCTTCGGAACGCCGATCGCCAAGAGCGCTTCAAGCGTGAAGGCTCCGGGAGTTTATATGGCGCCCGACACGCCCTCGCACTCCTTCGGTGCGCCGATTCCAGCCAACGACGGCAACCTTAACAACATCCAAAACGATACCGGCGTCACGAAGCTGCAGTATACGTACGCACTGAACCAGAACGCCTATCTCCGGGCCTACGGGTATAGCTTCTATTCAGACTGGCTGCAGAACGGGCCCGCCTTTGGCTCGGCCGATGAGTTCGTCCCATCGCCGAGTGCCGCTCAGTATACGTTGATTACCCACACCGCCGGCGGCGCTCTGAGCTTTCAGGATCAAATCAACGATCAAAACCTCATCGGCATCGACGGCAACTATACGACCGCGAGCGTCAATCGTCTGAACAACACCTCAGCCTATCTCGGGTGCGCCCCGGCCCAAATTTTCCAGCCGAATCTCTGTTCGCCGATCGGCTACATGGCCAAAACGTCGAACGGTTACCGCTGCTTCGACCCAACGTCCGGAAAGCCGGTACCGTGCCTTGCGACGAATGGCGGATACTGCGTGGTGAGTGGCAGCCAATGCACGACGCAACAGGCAACCTGGACGACCGTGGCGGCCTCCGGACCCACCGCGTTCGCGCCGAAGGGAACCGCGGCCGAGAGGGCCGGCGCGACCTGGGACAGCCTCTGGCAAGGTAATCAAACGGGCTCGCTCAACACGGTGAAACCCGAATTTACCAACGCTTCGATCTCCGATCAGTTCCGGCCCAGCGATCGGTTCTTGATTAACGCAGCCATGCGTTACGACAACTTCGCTTACCAGATGCCCAACGCTGCCGGACCGGCCGATGCCTTCTACGCCAATATGACGGCGAACTACACCTGCGTACTTGCGGGGACGAACGAAGTGCTCACGCAGCCGCTCGCGGCAGGTGCGCCGCCGCCGGCATCGGCGCAGTACGTCGTCGGCGATTGCGACAAAGCTGCGACGGCTCTTCACCCGTCCGGCCCGCACACGGGATGGGTTCATCCAAATGGCACCACACAAGATGGCGTTGCCGCCCCGAGCTTTACGGCGAGCTCGCCGAGTTCGTATAGCCTCAACTACTGGCAGCCGCGCTTCTCGATGACCTACACGCAATCTCCCGACGTCGTCTGGCGCTTGTCGGCCGGGCGCTTTACTCAACCGCCGATTTCGGCGTCGGTACAGTACCTGAGCCCGTCGGGCGACGATCGTTCCGTTTGGGAGAACACGATGAACCTCGGGTTCTACTCGCCGTTCCACCCAATCCCGGGAGTCTCGTCGGGCCAGTACGATCTCTCGTACGAGCAGCATTTCCGTGGAACCGATTTGAGCATGAAGATCACGCCCTTCTATACGTGGGTCTCGGGATGGCAGCAGCAGACCTTTATCGGCGCCGGCTTCGTCACCCAAGTTCCCGTTGGCGTCAATCGAAACCAGGGCGTCGAGTTCCAGTTCAACAAGGGTGACTTCACCCGCAACGGGCTCTCCGGACAGCTTGCGTTTACGTACACCAACTCGAAGGTCATGTTCCAGAACGTGCCCCTCTCGACGGGCGGCACCATCCCCAACACGGTTATCGCGCTCAATCAAGTGATCGCGCAGTATAACGCGCTCACCAAAGCCGGCGGGGGGAGCCCATGCTATCAAGCGGGTCAGGGCGTTTCGTGCAATACCCGAAACGGAAAGGTGTCGTCGGGCTTCGACACGATTCTCAATCCGTACTACGGTAAATCTCCGCAAGGTTTGCTCGATCCGGGAGCTTGGTACAACCCGTACAGTACGGCGATCGCGCCAAATCTCAACGCGCTGCTCGGCAGCTACATCTCGCCGATCGTCTCGTCGCTCATTCTGAACTGGCGCCACGACCGGCTGGCGATCACTCCCAGCTTCACCTTCCAGAACGGCGGGTTCTACGGGACACCGATGGATACCAACGGTTTGGATCCGCGTACCTGCACGATGAACTCTGGGGCGACGGGGATCACCAAGGTGTCGCCGCACACGAATCCCCTTCAATGTAACTACCTCACGATGAACGGGCTCGGTTCCGGTCAATTCGCGTTTCTGTACGTCCCCGATCCGCAGACCGGTTCGTTCTACTTTGACAACATTCAGCAGCCAAGCTCGCTCGTCGGCAACCTGCAGATTTCCTACGACGTGAGCCCGCGGATCAAGCTGACGATTCTCGGTGCGTCGCTCTTCCATGCCTGTTTTGGAGGAAGCGCCGAACCGTGGACGGCGGCAAGTCCTCCGAGCAACGTCACCTGCGGTTACGGGCCTGCGGGCGGAGCCTTCAACAGCACCCTCTATCCGTCAAACTTCTACAATGGCACGAGCATCAACGACTTTGCCGCTAATAAAGCGCGAACGCCGTTTACGCAGAGCTACACTCCGGCAAACCTCAACAACGGCGCGATCGGCGCCGGCGTTCCCCCGATCAACGTCTACTTCAACGCACAAGTAAAAATCTAGCACGCCAGCAAGTAGGGGAAACGATGAGGGGCCCGCTCGGGTCCCTCATCGCATAACGCGTTGCTCGCTCTCTTGCAACACGTAGCACCCGCAGCGAAAGGCGGGCTCGTGCGAGAAATCGAACCGCCCGCGCAACGTGAAGTGGAGTCATGTCCTCACCTTTGCGCCGCTCGTTGCTTTTATGCTGTCGTCGTGCGGCGGTAGCTCCTCGGTTACCGATCGCGGCGGTACCTCGCTTCCGGTCGTGCGCCGCGAGACGGGCGGCACGTCGACGTTCATCAAGCACGTCGTCATCGTGATTCAAGAGAATCGCAGCTTCGATGATTTCTTTGCGACGTTTCCGGGCGCCGACGGCACGACGGGCGGATGCATGAAGCTGCCGCCGGAGTCGGGTTCCGGATCGGGGGGCGGCGGTTGTCCTGTCGGCGACGACTACGTTCCGCTAGAGCCGGTCAACTTGGCCGAACCGTGCGATTTCTCACACAGTCGTCTCCCGTATTTACACGATTACGACGGCGGGTTGATGGATGGTTTTGGCCTAGAAGGCAACGGCCCGGCAAAGTGCGGACCCGGAATCGCGGGCAAGGAAGTCTATCAGTTCGTGATTCCAACGCAAATTGCGCCGTACTGGACTTTGGCGCAGCAATACGTTCTCGGCGACCACATGTTCCAGACGCAAGGCAGCGGCAGCTTCACGGCACACCAAGATTTGATCGCCGGGACGACGACGTACAACCCCGCGAAGACGATGAGCTTAGTCGATTTTCCTTCGCACCAGCCGTGGGGTTGCGACGCGCCGAAAGGCACCAAGACGACGATCCTCGTCGACCTGGGGAGTATGCTCAAGGACGAGTGGCATAAGGGGCCCTTCCCGTGCATGAGCTATCCAACGATTCGCGATCTGCTCGACGCGCACGGCATAACGTGGAGGTACTATTCGCCGCCCGAACCCGTCGGTGACGGAAAACTCTGGAACGCGTTCAATGCGATCAAGGCCGTGCGCAACGGACCCGAATGGAACGTGAACATCGCGCACAACAAGGTCTTTTTCAACGACGTCGCCGCCGGGCGGCTTCCCAACGTCTCGTGGGTCATTCCCGATACGCGCAACTCGGACCATCCGGGCGGCAAAACCGATACCGGCCCTTCTTGGGTGGGGAATATCGTCAACACAATCGGCACGAGCCCGTACTGGAGCACGACGGCCATCGTCGTCGTCTGGGACGATTGGGGCGGCTTCTACGATCACGTTCCGCCGCCGTTCTTCGATCGATGGGGCGGCTTGGGCTTCCGCGTTCCGATGCTGTTGATCTCGCCGTACGCGCGAGAAGCTCGCGCCGGCAAGCCCGGATACATCTCGCACACCACCTACGAGTTCGGCAGCATCTTGAAATTCGTCGAACAGAACTGGAATCTCGGTACGCTGGGCGCGACCGACTCGCGCGCTGCAAGCCTGATCGATTGCTTTGATTTCACGCAGTCCCCTCGCCCGTTCACCCAGGTTCTCGTCAAGTATTCGCGCAGCTATTTTCTGCACCAGCCATACTCGTACAAACCGATAGACACCGAGTAAAGCCGAAGAGCAGTTCAAGCGAGCGTGCGTCTGCTAAAGCGCAACCCTTTGCGCTTTTCGGATTGCTTGTTGCAGCGAGAGCTTGGTACGCTTAAGACCGGTTCATTCACCACCACCGCGTTTCATAATTTGAGGAGGCTATTCTATGCCCGGCCAGTCACAGCCGAACATCGTCGCCATCATGGCCGACGACATCGGTTGGTTCAACATTGGGGCGTACCACCAGGGAATCATGGCGAGCCGTACACCCAACCTCGACCGTCTCGCCAAAGAGGGAATGCGTTTCACCGATTACTACGCAGAAGCGAGCTGCACCGCAGGGCGCGCGAACTTCATCACCGGCGAGCTGCCGATCCGAACGGGACTCACCACCGTCGGACAGGCCGGCGCGCAGGTCGGCATGCCGGATCAGGCGCCGACGATTGCGACGGCGCTGAAATCTATGGGCTACGCGACCGGACAGTTCGGCAAAAATCACCTGGGAGATTTGAATCGCTTTTTACCGACGGTGCACGGCTTCGACGAGTTCTTCGGATACCTGTACCATCTCGACGCGATGGAGGATCCGGCGCATCCGAACTACCCGCAGGATCTCAAGGACAAGGTCGGACCGCGCAACATGCTGCACAGTTGGGCCACCGACACCGACGATCCGACTGTGGATCCGCGCTGGGGTAAGGTTGGAAAACAGAAGATCGAAGACTGCGGCACGCTCTATCCCGATCGGATGGAGACCGTCGACGACGAGATCCTCGACCGTGCTCTCACGTTCATCGACAAGGCCAAGGCGGCGAACAAACCGTTCTTCGTCTGGCTCAATCCGACGCGCATGCACGTCGTAACGCACCTCTCTGAAAAGTACCAGAAGATGCGTACGCCCGAGAACGGCTGGTCGGAATCGGAGGCCGGCATGGCGCAGCTCGACGACATCGTCGGCGGCGTTCTGCAAAAGCTCAAGGACGACGGTCTTGAGGGCGACACGATCGTCGTGTTCACGACGGATAACGGTGCCGAGAACTTTACCTGGCCCGACGGGGGACAGACGCCGTTCGCCGGCGGTAAAGGCACCGTGCTCGAAGGTGGTTTTCGGGCGCCGTGCATCCTGCGCTGGCCCGGAAAAGTGCCGGCGGGAGCGGTGGTCAACGACATCTTTTCGGGACTCGACTGGTTCCCGACGTTCTGTGCCGCGGCCGGAAATCCCAACGTCGTCGACGAGCTCAAAGCCGGCAAGCAGCTCGGCGAACGAACGTACAAGGTTCATCTCGATGGCTACAATCAGATGGACCTGATCACCGGAGCGGGTCCGTCAAAGCGCCACGAGATCTTTTACTTTGCCGAAGGGACGCTCGGAGCGGTGCGGGTCAACGACTACAAGTACCGCTTCATCGATCAGCCCGGCGGCTGGCTCGGGGGAACGGTGAAGGTCGACTGGCCGATTCTTACCAACCTCCGGCTCGATCCGTTCGAGCGGACTGGAATTTCCGGCTCGCTGAACTTCTACCACTTCTTCGCATACCAGTTCTGGCGCTTCGTGCTGGTGCAAGAGGTGGTCGGTAAAGCCGCAGAATCCGCGATCGAGTTCCCGCCGATGCAGTCGGGTGCGTCGTTCAACCTCGAAGGGGTAAAAGAGCAGATCGCCAAGGCCGCAGCTTCGCACAGCGGCGCGTAAGAGCGGCTTGTGTTGACCCGAGCTCGCCGATCGGCGAGCTCGGGGAGAACCGCCCCGGTGTACCCGTTACGGCAGAAGCGTTTCGCGATCGACGGCGGTGCGCGCAACGGCGGCATCGCTGAACGGAAGCGGCCACAAACGGCCCGAGATGTATGCCTGCGCTTGATCGGTGTAGTGCCCCGAGCCGGGTTCGCCGGATTCACCCTGCGGAATCGTAATGCCGCCCGCGTCCCAGTTTCCGATATCCCAAACGGCGCGGAAGCTCTGCGAATATCCCGGCGACTGCATGTGCACGGTGAACGCGTCGCCGTTTCCCGGCAGCGTCACCCCGTCCAGAAAGGTGATTCCGAGCGTCGCCAACGCGTGCGGTACCGGATCGGCGCCCGCGGTGCGCCAGGGCTCGGGCGATGGCAACGCGATGCCGCGCACGGCAGCGCGGGTCTGCGCGACACCGGCAAGGACCGTCGGCAAGCGGCCGGTGTGGTGATGCGTGAGCTCGACGCGCAGCGCTTGTGCGATCGCGGCGGTGGACGACGAACCGGTCATCTCACCGTCCCACGCGGCCAGAGCGCCGGCGACCCGCGCGTCGCGCTCGCGGAGCGCGCCCGCGACCGTGCGCGCCATTTCGCGCTCCGGCAACGAGAGCACGTCGAGCTGCATGCGAGTGAAGTAGTCAACGTCGTAGGTACGCCGCTCCCGCAGCAACTGCGCGATGCGATAGGCACGGTACGGCGCCGAAAACTGAGGGCTCAGCTGCAGCGGGTACGACGGACCGTACATCTGATTGTTCGCCGTCCATACGATTGCGTTTCGCGACGGTCCGACGCTGGGAAGGCGCGCAAAGGGCACATTGGGATAGCGCTGTGCCAAGTCTCTCGCGGGGTGAAACCAACGCGCGCGCACGGGATCGTTCGGAACGTGCCCGGCCAGGTAGTATGCTGCCCGGCCGCTCGTGTCGGCCAGCACGAAGTTTTGCGTCGGTCCCGGGAAGTTCCGCAAGGCAGCGGCGCCGGCATCGATCGACAGCGCCTCATCGATCTGCAGAAACGTCGATGCGGGAGAGTTGGGATGCGTATAGGCGTCCCAGCGCACGAGGACGAGTCCGTCGCGCTTGGTTTCGGCGCCGAAAACGTCGGCCGTACGGTAGTATCTCTGTTCGATGCTCCGTCCAAAGCGAACGTCGAAACGTTCGCTTTGCCAGGCTGCCTTATCGAGGCGCGCCGGCGGCACAAACGCCGAGAGCGACGTCACGGTGCCGTTCGTCGCGCCCCAGGCGAGATGCTCGTTGTGCCCGAGAACGACGCCCGGACAGCCTGGCAGTGTCGCGCCCGCGGCGTGAAAACCGGGAGCGCGCATGTCAATGAGATACCAGACGCCCGGCATTTCCAGCGAAAGATGAGGATCGTTGGCAAGCAGCGCGCGGCCGGTTGCGGTATGCGCGGCGCCGGCCGCCCACTCGTTGCTGCCGACCGGCGCGCGTGCATCGGCGAGTTCGCTTGCCAGCGCGACGTTTCGCCGGCAGGCCGGCCCGGGCGCCATGCCGCCCAGCCCGAGCAGCACCGGCGCGTTATAGCACGGATCGGTTAGCGGAAAGAGTGCGTTCAGACGTTTGAGGCCGCCGCTGCGAAAAGCCGCGTTGCGAGGAGAAATGTCGTCCCACGTGTCGGTGAGATCGAGCACGGTCGCCATCGCGACCGCGAGCGAGTCTTGCGCCGTCCAGGCCCGAGGGCGATACGAGAGAATCCTAAACTCCACCGGGAGCGTTTCGCGCGACATCGCCGCATTCACACCGTCGCTAAACGCTTCCAGCAGTGCGCGTTCGTCTGAAGAAAGATGATACCACTGCCGCTGGGCGATCTCGCGCACCGGTACGTAACGCGCTCGCTCGTCGTGCTCGAGCGCCGGCTTTCCGAAGACTTCGGCCAGCTGCCCCAGCATGTAGCGTCGCAGCAAATCCATCTGAAAGAGCCGGTCCGAACCTTCGACGTAGCCTTGCGTAAAGAAGAGGTCGTGCTCGTTGGCGGCGGTGACGTGGGGAACGCCGCGATCGTCGCGCAGGATCGTAACCGGCGCGCGAAGCGCCAGCCCCCGGATCGACCCGTTCGTCCGCGGGTGGGCGTGCATTCCGATCGTAACGTTCAGCGCGTATGCGGCGACGGCCAACAGCAGAATAGCGAGCGATGCGAGCAGCACCCGCGGAAGAAGGCGCACCATTATTGCGGCTTTCTACGGGCAGGGAGGGCGTCCCGTCGAACCCTAGTCTTGTTTCGCTCTAAGGGAGGTTCGCTTTGATACGACGTCTTTTCATCGCACCGTTTGGTCGCCAAGCGCGGAACGCCGCTACACGAGAAGTTTGTCGGCCGTGATCGGCAGCTCGCGGACGCGAACTCCGGTGGCGTGATAAACGGCGTTGGCGATCGCGGCGGCAGCACCGGTAATCGAGACTTCGCCGATGCCTTTGACGTGGGCCGGGTTGATGTTCGGGTCGTCCTCTTCGATCATGATAATTTCCGGATTGGGAATGTCGGCGTTGGTCGGTACGAGATAGTCGGCGAGATCGGCGTTCATAATTCGCCCGTAGCGCAGGTCGTACCGCGTCTTTTCGAAGAGCGCCATGCTGATTCCCCAAACGACGCCGCCGACGAACTGGCTTAGCGCCGTTTTGGCGTTAAGGATGCGGCCGCTGTCGAACGCTCCGACGTAGCGGACGACGCGCACCTCGCCGAGATCGGGATCGACCTCGACCTCGACGAACCCCGCGCCGAAGCCTTGCATCGCGTACGGCTCGTCTTCTTCGGGCTTTTCCTCGATCTCGAACGCGATGCCGCCGGCCGGCACGCGGCCGCCGTTGCCGGCCAGGCGTTCGCGTAGCTGCGTTGCCGCAACGACGACCGCCGAGCCGATGCTGCCGGAGGTTTGCGATCCGGCCGCGAGCGGCGCTGCCGGTAAGCGGGTATCGCCAAACTCGAACGTGACGCGGTCGTAGGGAACTTCGAGAATCTCAGCTGCCAACTGCGCGTAAACCGTCGGCGATCCACAACCCTGTTCGATCGTCCCGCACCCGATGACGACGCGGCCGTCCTCGTGCTGCTGCACGCGCACGCTCGCCGCCGAGCGAAACGTCGAACGCGAACAGGTCGCCATACCGAGGCCGACGAGCATCCCGTCGCGGCGCGCCGCACGAACCTGCGGCTGGCGCCGATCCCACTCGAAGCGCTTCGCGGCGGCGACGTAGCACTCGCGCAGGTGCTTGCTGGAATAGGGTTTGTTTGTATTGGGATCGCGTGGAGCGTAATTGCGTAGACGAAGCTCGAGCGGATCGATGCCGAGTTCGTAGGAAAGCTCGTCGAGCGCCGACTCGAGCGCGAAGGATCCGGTCGATTCGCCGGGACTGCGCTGGTACGTTGGCTTGCTGATGTTCAAACGCGGCAGGGCGTGCGACATCGCGTAGTTTGAAACCGCGTAAAGATCGCGGCTGAAGACGCCGCAGGCTTCGACAAACTCGTCGCTCACGCTCGTCTCGGAGAGGACGTCGTGCGTGACGGCCGCAAGCGTCCCGCTGCGGTCGCTGGCGACGCAGAGGCGTTGCTCGGTTTGCGGGCGGTGCCCGACCCAGCCGAACATCTGCTCTCTGGTGACGACGAGCTTTACGGGGCGACCGACGAATTTTGCGGCCATCGCGGCCAGCGCGACGTGCGACCACATCGTTCCCTTGCAGCCGAACGCGCCGCCGACGAATGGTACGATGACGCGAACGCGCTCGGCATCGATTCCGAAGACGGTTGCGATGCGGCGGCGCACCCCAAACGCCCATTGGCTGGAATCGTGTAGCGTCAGATCGTCGCCAAACCACTGCGCGACGGTGTTGTGCGCCTCCAGCGGATTGTGATGTTCGGTGGGCGTTCGATAGGTTTGACGGATCTGCACCGGCGCGGCGGCCAGCGCTCCCGCCGGATCGCCGCGGCGGTGTTTCGCGGGCTCGTCGAAGATCGTTTCAGGAACGTAGCGAGGCGCGGAGTCAAAGCTCATTTCGGGGGGTTCGCTTTGGTAGGCGACGCGCACGAGCCGGGCGCCGTGGGTCGCGGCTTCGAAGCTCGTGCCGATCACGACCGCGACCGGTTGACGGTCGAACTCGACGGCGTCGCGCTGCAGAAGGAAGAGCTTCGTATCGTTGGGCGTCTGCCTCGACTCGTTGACGCGCGGCGCATTACGGTGCGTCATGACCGCGACGACGCCATCGGCGCCGCGCGCCGCAGCGTCGTCGATTTCTGCGATACTGCCTTTCGCGACCGTGCTGGGAACGACGACGGCGTGCAGCATTCCGTCGACGGCGATGTCGATCGCGTACTTGGCCTCGCCGCGCACCTTTGCCGGCCCCTCGACGCGGTCGCGCGGGGCTCCGATCAGTGGTTGACTCATCCCTTCGCCGCGTTTTCCAGCGCGCGGACGAGCGTGCGCTGCCCCAGCGAAATCTTGTAATCGTTAGCGCCCCGTCCCAAAGCTCCCGACATCGCCGCTGCGGCCGCGCGTTCGAAACTTGCGCGGCTGGCGATCGCGCCCCCCAGAAGGCGTTCGGCTTCGGGCGAACGCCACGGGACCGTGGCCAGGCCCCCCAGTGCGATTCGCGCCTCACGGATCGTCGTGTCCTCGAGATCGAGCGCAACGGCCGCCGAGGCCAGGGCAAAATCGTACTGCGCCCGGTCGCGGACCTTCACGTAGGTCGACCGCGAAGAGAAGGCAAGGGGCGGCAGCGAGACGCCGGCGATCAACTCGTTTGGTTCGAGCGAGGTTTCGATCTGCGGCATCTCGCCGGGAAGGCGATAAAAATCGCGCATCGCGATCGTGCGCGGGCCGTCGCGCCCGGCGACGTGGACCGTTGCGTCGATCGCCGCGAGCGCGACCGCGAGATCCGACGGTGCGACGGCAATGCAGTGAGGGCTCGTCCCGAGCACCGCGTGCCGGCGATTCTCTCCGTCGAGGGCGCCGCAGCCGCTGCCGGGGTTGCGCTTGTTGCACGGCATCGCGATATCGCGAAAGTACGCACACCGCGTTCGCTGCAGCAAGTTGCCGCCAACAGTCGCCATGTTGCGCAGCTGCGGC
The DNA here is from genome assembly GCA_036267315.1 of Candidatus Cybelea sp. Classification (GTDB taxonomy): domain Bacteria; phylum Vulcanimicrobiota; class Vulcanimicrobiia; order Vulcanimicrobiales; family Vulcanimicrobiaceae; genus Cybelea. The sequence continues at coordinate 21,642 of DATAWH010000021.1, forward strand.
GAGGCGCTCTCTTCCAAAGCGATGGCGACCAGTGGAAACCTCTGCCTGACGCGCGCGTCGGCGGCTACGTCGGTGAGTCGTGCCAGCGCACCGACGTAGAGAGCGCCGCTGCGATCTTCAATCGCGTGCAGAGAGAGACGGCTGATATCCACGAGCAGCGGCGGCGCCTCGACGTCGAGCTTCATGAGGTCGAGCAGATTCGTGCCGCCGGCTACGTACCGTGCGCCGGGAAACTCCGTAATCGCCGTCAGCGCGCTCGCCGGGGCATCCGCGCGGACGTACGCGAACGGGTTCACGCGTCTCCCCGCACTTCGAGGATCGCGTCGACGATGTGTGGATAACATCCGCAACGGCAGAGATTTCCGCTCATCGCCTTCGCAACCGCTCCGCGTTCGGGCGCGACTCCTTCGGCGAGCAGGGCAACGGCCGAAACGATCTGTCCGGGGGTGCAGTAGCCGCACTGAAAACCGTCGTGCTTGATGAACGCGGTTTGTAGCGGGTGGAGGCCGCCCGCGCTCTGCGCGATGCCCTCGATGGTGACGATTTGGTCGCCTTCGTGCATGACCGCAAGCGTGAGGCACGAATCGATGCGCCGCCCGTCGATCATAACCGTGCAAGCGCCGCACTGCCCGTGGTCGCAGCCTTTTTTCGTACCGGTCAACCCGAGCCGGTCGCGCAGCGCGTCGAGCAGGGTAACGCGCGGTTCCACGGTGAGGTGCCGGTCCGCTCCGTTAACGTTGAGTACGATCGCCGTTTCCGCACTCTTCGGTGCCGTGAGCATCTGGTCTATGCCTTCCTCATCTGCCGCGGCCTCGCGCGGCCGCAGCATTAGCGGTATCGCAACGCCGGCGCTTGCGGCGCGGGCGACGAACCCTCGGCGCGTGTACGTGGCCGTCGCCGGCTTTCGGGTAGGTTCGCCCATTGCCCGGTATGTTCCCAAATTTGGGAGGACTAGAGGTTGAGCGAGGTAACGGGATTCGTATCGGCGAGCGTTGCCTTGGCCAGATCTGAGGTTTCGAGCTTGGCGGCGCCTTGGGGCGATCTGACGATCCGCGTCGGAATGAGCGAACCCTCGTACTTCGTAAAGATGCCGCTGATCTCGACCGTCAACAGATCGTAGCGATTACGCGGAACGTAGAACGTGTAGTCGTTTTCGAGCGTGTCGCCCGGATCGAGCTTGGTAACCTGAGTGCTCGCGGCATCGCCCAAGCTCGTGACGTAGGCCAGACTATAGACCGGGTCTTCACGGGTCGTCGCGAAGAAGGCTTTGTAGTTGTACGTGGTGCTGGACGGCGGCGGTACTTGCCGCGCGTTGGTCGGGCTGACGCGCTCGCCGTAGACGTCGATTGCGAGGCCGAGAAAATGAGCGGGGACGGTGCCGAAGTTGTGCAGCCGCTGGTGCAGCCGCAGCGCGATCAAACCGTGTCGCTCGCCCAGGCGCTGCAGCGACGCCGCGAAGTTGACCTGCGGGTTCGCCCACGACGGCTTGATACGGTTCTCGAAGGCGAAAACGTAGAACGCCCAAGCTCCGGCGGCGAGGATCGCCACGATTTCGACCACGTCGCGGACGACTGCGATGGCGCCTTCCCGGTCTTCACGTTTGGAGCCGAAGAGCATTAATCCAGCGAGACGAAGATGTCGTCGCCCACGACTTCGACGGGAAACGTCATGACCGGAACGACCGCCGGAAGCGTCAAAGCGTCGCCCGTCTTGACGTCAAACGTCGCGCCGTGGCGCGGGCAGACGACGCACTCCCCTTCGAGTTCTCCCTGATCGAGCGGGCCGCCGTCGTGCGTGCAGACGTCTTCGATTGCAAAGATCGAACCGCCGACGTTGCAGAGCAGAATCCCGCACGAATCGACCTCGACGCGTTTCGTGGTGCCCGCAGCGATCTCCGACAGCTTCGCGACGCTTTGCTTGGTCATCGCGCGGGAGTTCTGTTAAAAGTCACCCTTCACCCACTGCTGGGTCCAACCGTTGTTTGAAGAGGGATGCTGCAGCAAAACGCGCATGGCACCGAGGTTTGCCAACGGCTTTGGGCTCGTCGCTTCCCACACCGATTTCCATCCTTCGGTGGTTGGCGCTACGGCCAGGATTATGTAAACGTGCGCGACGCCGCCCCGCTCGTAGTGAACCAGACAAAGCTTCGGGTCGCAGGCGGCAAAGATCAAACGGCGGCTCGGTGCGCCGGGAACGGGGACGTCGGTTGCGCTAAACGCACCGCCGGGCTCGGCCATCTTCCAGCCGGTCGCAGAAACGCCGTCGACGGAGAAACTTCCAGTACGAATCGGCGCCGGCAGCGCCGCAAAGCGATCGATTTGCCGCAGTTCGCTCAGCTGTTGCACGATCGCCGGCGGCGGCGCGAGCGGCATCGTTACTCCGCCGGAGGAACCCGAACGGTCAACGGCGTGTCACGGAAGGTAAACGCGCACGATTGGCTGACGTTGGCCTCGGGAATCGTGCAGCGCCATTCGTAGCGTCCTGCTGCTAGCGGAAGGGGACCGATGTTGATCGCGAGCGGTGAATCCAGCGGAGCACCCGGCGTCAGGCCAGGCGGGCGGCCAACCTCCAGATCCGCCGTTATGAGCATCGGCTGCGGGCCTTGCGGGCCGGCGATGAGCACTTGATTGCCATCGGAGTCGAGCAACTCGATTCGCACCTGGTGCTTACGATTGGCCACCTCCCACGGTACTTCGAACTTGATCGCAATCGCCGACGGGGTCGGCGCAGGACCAGTCATGGACCAGCCGCCGCCGAGAATGTAGAGCTTACCGTTCACCGCCTGCGCGCTATCGGCGAGCAGCATCACGATCTTCCACGAGCTCGGCGGGCCTTCCATAACCCAGCTGCCATTGTCGCCGTCGGTGGGCAGAGCCTTCAAAGAATGAAAGTTGCGGCTCAGACGAAAAGGGGCCGTTAGGTATCTATGCCCGTACCGACACCTGTTATTGACGATATCCCGCAGATCGCATGGACCGCAACAACGGCCGGCCGCATCGCGTGGTTCAATCGGGAGTGGTATCAGTATACGGGGCAGTGCAGCGGCAGCGAGAGCGGCTTCGACGAGCAGTGGGCCGCAGCGGTCTATCGCGACGATTTCCGGCGAACGCGTCAGGCGGTGCGGGAGGGCGTCAAGAGCCTCACGCCGTTCGATCTCGAGCTTCGGCTGCGCCGCGCCGACGGCGAAAACCGCTGGTTCTCCATGCAAGTCTCGCCGCTCGAGGTGGCATCCAAGGCCAAGGGCTGGCTGGGAATCTGCACCGACATCGACGATTACAAACGCCAGGGCCAACGCTTTGCGTTCCTCGCGAAGGCCGGAGAAGTACTCGCCGAATCGCTCGACCTGCAGACGACGCTCAACCGCCTCCTGGCGATCATCGTGCCTGAGTTCGGCGACTGGGCGGCGATCGATCTCTTCGACGAGTCAGAGCGCCTCAAAACCGTTGCCGTCATCCACGCCGATCCGAAAAGGATGCGGCTCGTGCGCCGTTTGCTCGGTCAATATAATCACAATCCGATGGTCGAACCCAATATCGCTGCGGTTCTTGCGACGACTCGAGCGAACATCGTGCGCGAAGTCAGCGAGGAACTCGTCGAACGATCGGCCGCAGCAAACCTGCTTCCGGTGATCCGCGAGCTGGCGCCCCGTTCTACGGTCACGGTCCCCCTGCGGACGCACGGGCGCGCCATCGGGTCGCTGGTCGCGTTTTGGGCCGAGACCCCGCGCCGTTATAGCGAAGTCGACGTGCCGCTCTTTGAAGAGCTCACCAAGCGCGCGGCCGTTGCGATCGAGAATGCGCGTCTTTTCGAGCGCGAGCGCGAAATCGCCGCGGAGTTTCAGCGCGCGGCGCTGCCGATCTCGCTGCCGCAGGTTCCGGGCGTTGCGTTCGACGGGATCTACGTGCCGGCCAGCGATCGCGAGCAGCTCGGCGGCGACTGGTACGACGCGCTGCGCCTTGCCGACGGTCGCATCGTGCTTTCAATTGGAGACGTCGCCGGAAGCGGACTCTCCGCGGCGGTGATCATGTCGTCCATGCGACAGGTGATCCGGGGGGTCGCTCAGGTCTACGCCGATCCGATCGCCATGCTCGACGCAGCGGACCGCACCCTTAAAACCGAGTACCCGAACACGTTCGTCACAGCATTCGTCGGCGTTTTCGATCCGGTGACGCGCGCGCTGACGCACGCCTCGGCCGGCCATCCGCCGCCGCTCCTTCGCGATGCGGTGGGCGTCGTCTCCGAGCTTGGCAAGAGCGGGCTTCCGCTGGGGCTGCGCGTCCGCGGCGATTCCGCAGAAGTCGCCGAACTGCCAGAACGCAGCCTCGTCGTATTTTACAGCGACGGGCTGATCGAAGCCGACCGCAACATCATCCGCGGCCAGGACCGGCTGCGTGCGGCGCTAGCGCGGGCGGAGATCGTCAAGGAAGCACATCCGGCCAACGCGCTCTATCGAGCGGTGCTCAAGGGAGAGAGCAGCGACGACGTCGTCGTACTCACGATGCAGCTGGGAAACCAACTCGAGGCTCAAGCCGATGAGAGCGCGCTGCGGACGCTGAAGTGGGCCTTCGACGCCAACGACGTCTCGATCGCGCACAGCGCGCGCTATTCGTTCGTGGATGCTCTGCGCAGCAACGGCGTGCGCGGCGACAGCCTCAACGCCGCCGAGCTCGTGTTCGGCGAACTGCTCGGCAACGTCGTGCGTTACGCGCCCGGACCGATCGAAATCGTCTTCGACTGGAACGAGGGGCCGCCGGTCCTGCACGTGCTCGACCGCGGGCCTGGATTTACGTTTGCTCCGAAGCTGCCCTCGGATCTGCTGAGCGAACGCGGCCGCGGGCTCTACATCGTTTGGGCGCTCAGCGAAGACTTCAACGTCACCGAACGCTTCGATGGAGGCTCGCACGCGCGCGCGGTGCTCGGCATTGCATAGGCAGAGCAATTTTTAGCTTCGTGGGCTTCAATCGAGTCTGAGTTCCATGAACGTCGGACAGCGATAGGTCACCGTGGTGTACGGCGCCGACTCTCGGAATCCCAAAGAAAGATAGAGACGGTAAGCGACGGGCAAGTGTTCTTTCGCGGTGTCGAGCACCACGCGCGCGCAGCCGCCCTCTCCGGCAAACGCGATCGCCGCAGTAACTAGTGCTCGCGCTGCTCCGGCGCCTCGCGCGCTGGGGGGGACGAAGAGGTGCCGGATGACGGCGGTCTGCGAATCGAACCGCATGAGGGCCACGCAGCCGGCGGCGCGCCGTTCGCGGTTGGCCAAAAAGGCTGCGTTCACTCCACTATAGATTCGGCGAAGATCTTCGACCGGCGGAACGTCGCCGTGGCGCAGCTCGGGTATGAGATCGTCCTCGTACGCTACGAAGAGGCCGTGCAGTCGCGAGAAGTCTCGCTCGCTCGCCGCTCGCTGGATTTCGATCGCCAAACCGTTCCCTCCGAAGGCGCGGCCTTCGTCGCGCCGTATGTTGAACCCGTGCGGAGAATCGTACGGCTCGCCGTTCTGCCTCTGCTCGCGGCCTGTTCGAGCGGGGCGCTGCCGTCCGGCCAGCGTACCGCGACCTTCGTGCCGCAAGTACGGGCCGCCGCTTATTGCCAAGGGTCGAGCAAGATCCGCGTCCACCCTTGTCCGGTTACTTTAAAGAACGTGCGCGGCGTCGTCGTCACGGTTAGCGGTCCTCACGTGAAGTTCGTTAAGCCGGGGGCCGGGTGCAGCGACGTGTGCTCGTTCCGGAAGGTGATTGATACGAAGTGGAGAGTTCTTCCCGGGCTCTTCTGCGGAAGCATCGAAGCGCAGTTCACCGCGCTCAACCCGGCAAAACGCCGGATCGGCGTCGCCTACCTGCGCGTGACGAACCGGTACTGCGAGGCGACGCCGTCAACGATTAGTGTTCGTAAATCGCGCCGCCGCCAAACGATTGGCGGAGCATTTAGCGAGCAACGAACGGTCGCGTCGTCGCAGCGCTAGGGCTTTCGCCCTAATTTTCCCGGTTAAACGTGCGTGGAAGTCACTGACCGTCCGATAATCTCAATTAGCTAGCTAACTAAGCTAGGCTCAATTGGGTATTCGCCGCATCTGCGCGGCGGAAAGGATGGGCCCCGAATGTTCGTTTTCTTCCACGCCTTGTCGTTTGCGCTCATGGCCATCTTCGGAGGGTACGACGGCGGGTTAAACTCGTTCCACTCGGCCGGATACGTGCAGAGTGTAGCCCCCGATGGGGGCGGAGGATCCGTCCCGGCCGACGGGGGCGGCTCGATGCCGGGAAACGGGGGCGGATAAAGCACGATTGATGCGCCTGGCGGCGGGGCCGGGGCCGTCGTCAGGCTAATCTATTTGGCCATGGCGAGAAAACAGCTAGCCTCAGAGCGCTGGTTTGAGGAGATGCGCGCCCTCTTCGGCCGCGCGCAGTTCCTCGCCGCAGGCGACGTTTACGACGCGGCGATCGATGCGGGCGCAACGCCTCCGTACGAAGCGCAGCTGTTGGCGGCACGCGTTTTGCTCAAACGCGACGAAAATCGAGCGGTCGCGTTTCTCATTCGCCGTCCTCCGCGCGCCAACGCGCGGCGCGAGCGTGCCGAGTGGGCGCTGCTGCTGGCGATGGGATATGCGCGGATGCGCGATTTCGAACGTGCCGATCATCACTTCGAGTTGTCGAAGCGCCTGGTCAGCACGCCCGCCGACCGCGCGGAGTTCGCCTACCAGCTCGCGCGCCGCTACATGCTCGAAAAGCGGCTCGACGAAGCCCGGCAATGCGCCGCCGAGATGCAGGTCGACAAGTCGCTTGGAGCGAGAATTCGTCACGAACTACTCGTGTCGTTCATCTTGAGCCACGAGGAGCGCTACCGCGACGAAATGGAGAGCCTCATGCGGGCGCTCAAACTTCTGGGCAAACACCGCGAAGACCATCTGGAAGAATGGTTTCACGCGGTACAGAATTTGGCGCTGCTCGGCCGGGAACTCGTCTTTCCCGAGGCCGTCGAACTCGCGCGGGCAGAGGTCGACCGCGACATCGAGTGGCCGCCGGATTTTGCCGACCAGCACTTTCACGCACTCAAAGCCATCGGCTGGTCGTGCGCGCTGCGCGGCGACCTCCTGGGGTGTTTTCGCTACCTCCGCGCGGCCGAGCGTACCGATGCGAGCGAAGCGTTCGAAGCGATGGTGCTCGTCGATCGTTCCTACTTCGCGCGCATCGTCGGCGAGCACAACTGGGCCGCAAACGAAGTCGCCAAGGCCGAGGCGATCGCCGATCGCATCGATTGGAACGAAACCGCCGGCGACGAGCGCGTCGGCCTGCTGCTGCTGGCCGAAGCAATGGCCGAACACAACGTCGAGAAGGCGCACTTCTATCTGGCGCGCTTCAAGGGGCTCGATCGGATCCGCTCGGCGGTGCACTTATTTGCTTTCGATCAGCGCTGTGAGGCCTTCGCGAACTACTGCGAAGGGGTCGTCAAGCTCAAGAGCGGTGAAGCCGGAGCGGAAGAAGCGTTGCGCAAGGCGTGGGTCGTCTTCGATCGTATCGGGTACGATTGGCGGGCCGGTCGGACCGCGCTGCGCCTGCTCGAAGCAACAAAAAAAGAACGCTGGGGCCACCTTGCCGAGGATAAGCTCGAGCCATATCCGCGTTCGTGGCTCGCGCGCAGCATCGCCGAACAGCAAAAGCCCGAGGTGCCGCCCGTCAAGCTGCCGCCGATGCAGCGGAAAGTGCTCGATCTCCTCTGCCGCAAGATGTCGACCGAAGAGATCGCGTCGTCTCTTGGGTTGAGTCCGCACACGATCCGCAATCATCTCAAAGCCGTATTCCGTGCGTACCGTGTCAATAACCGCGCTTCGCTCATTGCCGAGATCGCGCTGCGCGGCGAACTGACGCCTTCGTAAGCAGCAAGCCGCGCGCCCGCACGGTTGCTCTAACTGCGGCACGATCGAGCGCCTTTTTCCGCGAGTCGAAACCGCGCGCAATCGCCCCGTGTAATGAGCGATGTAATCACTCGCTTTACGGAACAGGATTGAGAAGTTTTGATGCGGTCACTCTCCCTTCGGCTTACTTTCGTTACGCTTGCCGCGCTGATGGCGTTTGCAAGTCAGTCTACCTGGGCGCTTGCCGGAACGAGCGGCGGGATCGCCGGCGTCGTCACGGACTCGAAGACCGGGGCGCCGATTTCGGACGTCAAGGTGAAGCTCAGCTCGCCGTCGCAGGCAGCGACCGCGACGACCGACGCACACGGACACTACATCGTCTTCTCGCTGCAGCCTGACGATTACACGCTTACCCTGGAGAAGAGCGGGTACGTCACCAAGACGCTATCGGGCTACTCGGTGTACGCCGATCAGACGCAGCGCTACGATATAACGCTGACCGAAGCGTCGCCGGGCGCGGCACAGCAGTAATCGGGGTCCGATTCGGCTTACTCTTCGAGCTCGGTGTGGCCGGTGCGGTCGAGAACCTCGACTTCGAGGGTCTCGAGGTCGAGCAGTCGCTGGACCTGCCGTAACACCGTGTTATCGATCTTGCCGAGCCGGCGGAGTTCGATCAGGCGCGTCCGCTCCGCGTCGATGATCAAGTTATAAGCCTGGCGGAAAAGCGCGGTCTTTTCCGCCGCCTGCTTTCCCGCCATTGGGGCCGTGAACTCCGCCAAGCGTGCTTCTAAACGGAGGCGGTGAATCGTCAGAACGTCGGCTGGGTAGATGCCTTGCTTTTCGAGCCCATCAATGCAGTGCAAGCCGGCCCGTGCGGTAACGACGATTGCCAGACGTTCCTCGCGTATCGAGGTGCCGTCGTCCTTGATCTTGAGCAGGCGAATGATCAGCGGCAGTGTTCCGCCCTGGCCGATCAGCGTCGCGAGCAAGACGACGAAGGTGATGAAGATCAGCAGATCGCGAAACGGAAACGGACCGGCCGCCGTCTCGAGCGGAATCGCCAGCGCCGCCGCCAGCGAAACGCCGCCGCGCATCCCCGTCCACGCGAGTAGCCCAACGTGCGACCAATCGGCCTTCCCCGCGACGTGTTCGGGCTCGTTGGTCGCGGGCAATAACCCCTGAGCGAACGTCCAGGCCAGCCGGACGACGATGCAAACGCCTGCTACCGCGACGCTCCAGAAGACCAGCTGGAGCCGCGAGTAGTGCCCGAGCCCAGCGACGATCGAGTGAAACTGAATGCCGACTTCCGTAAAGATGAAGGCGTTGAGCAAGAAGACGACGGTCACCCAAAAGCCGTTGAGCATCTCGCGTGCGCGCGGCTGCAGCACGTTTGGGGAAAAACGACTCACCGCCAGACCCGTCGTGACGGTCGCGAGTACGCCCGACTCACCGAGAAAGTATGCCGGCAAGTAAGAGAGGAAGGGAACGACGACCGAGATCGTCGCCTGCAGCGTCTCGTCTTTGAGCGCCCGCCAAGCGAGGAACGCGACTCCCGCCGTAGCTAGTCCCAGCAGAACCGAAACGACGAGCTCTTGCGCGAGCGCGCCGGCGGCGTGCCAGAATGAGAACGACGTGCCGACGACGGCGGCGATGCCCGCGGCGTAGAGAATCAGCGACGTCGCGTCGTTGACGAGGCTCTCCCCTTCGATCGTTCCGATGATGTGACGGGGAACGTTGAGCCGTTCGGCGATCGCCGCGAAGGCGACTTCATCGGTCGACGCGACGATCGCGCCGAGAACGAAGGCAACGGCCCACGGCATGCCCGGCACGACCGCGTGAGCAACCACGGCTACGGCGATGGTCGTGAGGATCACCAAGCCGAAAGCCATCTGGAATATCCACAGCGCGCCGGCGCGGAACTCGCTGGTCGGCGCGGTGACGCTCTCCCAATACAACAGCGGCGGCAGAAAGACGACCAATACGAGGTCGGGCGGCAGCGGCAGCGTCGGCACCCCGGGAATGAATCCGATCGCCATGCCGCCGAGCACGAGTACGATCGGATACGCGACGTTGATGCGATTGGCGATCGTGACCAGCACGATGATCGCCAGAAAGACGACGATGATCGCGGTCACGTTGCGCGCCTCATGTCCGGGGCTTCTACGCAAAGGGTTGAGGCCATTTCCCCGAAATCGCCGGAGTGTGAAGGCACTTGGAGCGGCGTTGCTGCTGGCCGTTGCGGCCTGCGCGCCGCACGTTCCGTATCGGTTATCTCAGGCCGACCAGGCGCGCTTCGGCAATCGCGTGCTGCGTATTGCGACGCACCGCGATCCAATGTTCTTCGGATTGAGCGACTGCACGCTCTATAAAGCACGGGTCGCTCACGCCGACATCGTCGGGTGGGACGTCGTATTGGCCTCGGACTGGGGACAGCACAGTTACCCGAAGTGGGCGACTGGCTGCACCTCGCAACAGATGAAGTACGACGGCAAGTACCTCGTCGTGAGTTTCTGCGCGCAAGCCTTTGGAGCCGGCGGCGGCTGCGCGGGCGGGGACGGAACCTACCGCAGCCGCACCGGTGACCCGCAGAGCTGGCAGATACGCGACGGCAGCGCCTGGAGCGCGCTGCCGAAATACTAGCTATTTACTGAGGGTTATTCCGAACGGCTCGTCGACGTCGACGGTGATCGTGGGACCGCCGCCCTTGGGATAGGCGTAGTAGGCAAAAGAGTTTCCATCCTGACTCGCGCCGAGCACGGTATCCTTATGATGCTTTTTGGCGGCAGATGCAGCGATCCAAAACTGATTGACGTACTTGGCCCCGGCAAGATCGGCCGTTCCCGCGACGGTGCCGGTCGTATCGGTGCGATAGATGACTCCCGCGTCGGTGTCGCCCACTGCAACGTACTGACCGTCCCACTGTACGCCGCCCGGCCAGCCCACGTTTTTGTCGAGCGTGATGTCGGTAAAGGCTTTGCTTCCTTTGGGGAGTTCCGCGAAGGCAAACTGGGAGCCGGAGCTCGCGCCGTCTACGAACAGGTTCCCCTTGTTATCGTATCCGCAGAAGCGGTACTCGGCGACGTTCGGATCGGTATAGAGCGCCGGCGAACCCTTGGCCTTGGCGTAGATCGCGACGCTTCCGCCGCCGGTCTGGCTGTAGAAGTTGGTGACTGCCAGATTGCCGGTTTTCGGGTCGACGGCGCAGCCTTCGGGGAACTCCGAAGGATCGCTCAGGGTCGCGATTGGGCTGGTTCCACCATGCGCGTATTTTACCAGTTGCGAGGCTCCGTCGTTGACGATCCACACGTTGCCATTCTTATCGGAACAGAGGCCGTAGGGGGTTGAAAATCCGGTGAGCGTCCCGACGAGCTGCTGGGTGGCGTACGAGTAGACGTAGACGTCGTTGTCGAGCAGCGAAGAGACGTACACCAGCGCGTCCCCTTTGGCGGTGGGCTTCATCCACGAGGCGTGCGCGGCGCGTGCCGATGCTGCCTTTGGTGAAGGAATGCTTGGCGTGCCAATCGGCATTGGGCTCGCGCAGCCGGCGAACGTCGCCGCCGCAAACGCGGGCAAGACGTAACGGAGTATTGCAAGGCGTATCATCCGAGGCTTCTTTGCGCTGGTCGTGCGAATGCCTAGCAGGCAGCCGGTGCCGTCGTTAACATAAGGGGCCGCGCGTTCGGCACCGAACAGTCCGCCGCGATGAAACGACTGATTGTATTCGATTTGGACGGTACGCTTGCGCTGAGCAAGTCGGCCATCGACGACCAAATGGCGGTGCTCCTCGAGCGTCTGCTCGGAGTTATCAAGGTAGCGATCATTTCCGGCGGCGATTATCCGCAGTTTCAGAAGCAGGTGATCGATCGTCTTCCGGCCGGCAGCGACCTCGCTAACTTATCGCTTCAGCCCACTTCCGGAACGAAGTTTTTTCGCTACACCGACGGCCGATGGAGCAAGCTGTACTCCGACGACCTCACCGGCGAGCAAAAGAAAAAGATCGAAGACGCGCTCGAAAGTGCCGTCAAAGCGAGCGGATTTCAGCCGCAGCAGAGCTGGGGCGAGCGCATTGAAGACCGCGCGACTCAGATAACTTACTCGGCGCTGGGGCAAGAAGCGCCGCTCGAGGCAAAAGAAACCTGGGATCCTGATTTCAGCAAGCGCCAAGCGATCAAGGCGATCCTGGATAAGACGCTCCCGGAGTTCTCCGTGCGGCTCGGCGGGACGACTTCGATCGACGTCACCCGGCCCGGCATTGATAAGGCGTACGGAATACGGAAGCTGCGCGACGTACTCGGCATTCCGATCTCGGAGATGCTGTTCATCGGCGATGCCGTCTTTCCGGGCGGCAACGACTATCCGGCGGTCGAGGCCGGCGCCGACACCATCGCGGTGCGAGATCCCACCGAAACCAAGGCGGTTGTTACGGCGATTATTGCCTGCGCCGGCTAGCAAGCCGACCCCGTCTGATAAGGTGTTCAAAAAAAGATGAAAGCGGTCCAAATTTCTCGCCCGGGCGGCGATTTCGAACTCGTCGAGCGTCCGTTGCCGCAGCCCGGCCCGGGGCAGGTCCGAATTCGCGTGCTGGCCTGCGGCGTTTGCCACAGCGACGTAATCGTCAAAGAGGGCGTGATGCCGATCGAGTACCCGCGCGTCCCCGGCCACGAAGTGGCGGGGACGATCGACGAGGTCGGCCCGGGCGTAACGGCTTGGAAGAAAGGCGAGCGCGTCGGCGTCGGCTGGCATGGCGGTCACGACGGGACGTGCCGCTCCTGCCGGCGCGGGGACTTTATCAACTGCGAAAATGCGTTAATCTGCGGCATCAGCTACGACGGCGGCTACCAAGAGTACATGGTCGCGCCGATCGAGGCCGTCGCGCACATGCCGGAATCGCTCGACCCCGCGGAAGCGGCGCCCCTGATGTGTGCTGGAATCACCACGTTCAATGCGCTTCGCCGCAGCGGCGCGCTCGCTCCGGATCTCGTCGCCGTGCAGGGTGTCGGCGGTCTTGGCCACCTTGCGATTCAATTTGCGCAGAAGATGGGTTACCGGGTCGCCGCGATCGGACGCGGTCCCGAAAACGCCCCGCTCGCGAGCAAGCTCGGAGCATCCGTGTATATTGACAGCATCGCAAGCGATGCCGTCGCGGAACTGCAGAAGTTGGGCGGCGCGCGGGTGATCCTGACGACCGCGCCGAGCGGTAAGGCGATGTCCGGCCTCGTCGATGGCCTCGCGCCAAACGGCGTCCTGTTGATCGCCGGCGCATCACCCGACCCGATCGACGTCTCACCCAACTCGTTGATCTTCGGCCGAAAGCGGGTCGCAGGATGGTCGTCGGGCACCGCCGCGGATTCGGAGGACACGCTGGAGTTTTCCGAACTGACCGGCGTTCGCCCAATGATCGAGGCCCTGCCGCTCGCCGACGCTGCGGCCGGATACGAACGCATGATGAGCGGAAAGGCGAAGTTCCGGGTCGTTCTGACGATGTGAAACGCTTCTCTACCGAAAGCGGCCGCCTCGAGGCCTTCAGCGACGGCGTCATTGCCGTCATCATCACCATCATGGTGCTCGAGCTGCACGCTCCGAGCTCGACGAGGCTTTCCGCTCTACTCGACGAGTGGCCGACCTTTGCCGCCTACGCGCTCAGCTTTATCTACGTCGGTATCTACTGGAACAACCACCACCACATGCTCCGGGCGACGCGCGGTATCGACGGGAGAGCCATGTGGACGAACCTCTATCTGCTGTTCTGGCTCTCGCTCGTTCCGTTTGCAACGGCGTGGCTCGGGCGAAATCCGCAGGCGACCGGACCGACCGCTGCGTACGCCGTCGTCCTCTTGATGTGCGCGATCGCCTACACCCTGCTCCAACAGGCATTGCTCGCGGTCAACGGCCGCGACGCACCGTTCGCTCGCGCGATCAAGACCGACGTCAAGGGCTACGGCTCGATCGTGCTGTACGTCCTCGCGCTGATAATGGCGTTTTTCGTTCCGCTGGTTTCCGACATTTGCTTCGTCGCCGTTGCGATCGTCTGGTTCGTTCCCGACCGCCGCTTCGAGCCGCTGATCGCCGTTAGCGACGAGCCGGACGGCGAGCCTTCAGCCCGTCGCGCGCCCTAGTCACGCGCTAGCGCGAGCTGCGTGTAGCGTTCTCTCGCGCGTTCGGCTTCCACGTGGTCGTAAGCGCGCGCGGCCTCGCGAGCGAGCTCTTCGAGCAGCGCGACCTCGTCGGGATCGAGCTGCGCGCCGTTGGCGTGCGCGCCGTACAGCGTAAAGCTCACGAGTTCGTGGCGAACCGTAACCGGCACGGCCAGCGTGTAGATCGCCGCATTCTGCGGATCGAGATGGCTGCGCAGCTCGTCGAGCCACACGATGCTCTCGTCGGCGAGCAGCATTCGTACCAGCAGATCGTTCGCGTCGAATCCCGGCGGCGCGATCGTCGTCTGCCGCGCGGTTGCGACGCCTTCGAAGCGCGAACCGTCGGTCGAGCGCCGGTAGAGCGCCGACCCGGCGAGCTCCAGCGCGTCCACCGGCACCTGGACGAGGCCTTCGATAATTGCGCTCTCTTCGGTAGCGTAAGGAAGCGCCGACGCAGCGCGCCGCATGATCCGTTCGGCGATGCGGCGCTGCCGGAAGAAGACGGACTCGACGAAACGTTCGACCGCGTGATTGATGCGGTCCAGGAGAAACCCGATGGCGATGGTCACCAGCAGCTCCGCTCCGATCGCCAGCCGGCCGATCGCGACGACGCGCGAAAAGAACCAGTCTAAGATCGAGACGAAGGCGATCACCGCAACCGAGAGCAGGCCGTACACGAGCGCGCGGTTGAGTACGAAATTGATGTCGAGCACGCGTAGCCGGAAGACCGCGTAGGCGATGCACAGCGGCATCAGCACGACGCCGAAGCCGATGACTTGCCCCGCGGCAAAGGGTACGCCCGGGACGTAGTAGATTGCATAGGCGAGAAACGACGCGAACGTGCCGATTGCGATGAAGCTCAAGCGCTGACGATTGCTCGGCGTTGCAGTTGCGAGATTCTTCGCGAGGATCAAACCGGCGACGACGAACGTAAAGAGCGGGACGATCGTAGCGAGAACGACGTCCCACTGCGGTACGACCTCCGTGGTTTCGTAGTGGATCCATTCGCCGGAGTACGCGAGGAAGGACAGGCCGAGCAAAATCCAGACGAAGGGATCGACGCGGCGGCGCCAGCCGAGGACGTCGCCGTTTGGGAAGCGCAGCAGGAACGGCAGCAGCGGCAAAACGCTCCACGGTCCGAACACGACGGTCAGGACGAAGGTCAGCGCGCGATAGCCGCCGGTGCTCAGGATGTGCGACCAATACATGTAGGGCGGCGACGTACCGAAATAGCCGACTGCAAAAAGGTAGAGCGACCACGACATTATCGACGGCCGCAAGAAGACCAGCAGGAACGCTACGACCAAAAAGACGGTCGCCGGAAGATAAGCGAGTACGCCCGCGACGCGCTGCCAAAAGCCAAACCGTTTATCGGGTATCGCCGTCAAGGTAACCCGATAGACGAGCGGTCCGCGGCGCAGCGTAAAGGCCTCGCGTTCGCCGGGGTACGGCGAACGAATGCGCGAGGAGACCGAGTAGTCTCCGTGGTCGACGAGCGCGTCGCCGACGCGAACGCCGGCGCGATCGGCCGGCGAGCTGCGGAGCACGCTGACGATCGCCGAAGTGCGCGGCGGAACGTAAATACCGAACGTTCCTTCGCCCCAGGTCTCCGCGAAGTCGACGTGCCCGACCGGCATGTAGTAGATAATGACGACCAGGAGCGTCACGAGGCCCAACAGTCCTCGCGAGAGGTTTTGCCGCACTTAGGGCAATGCGGCAACGCACTTTATCACCCCTCCAGGGGTGCGTCAGCGCAAAACGATTGCCACGTCTCGCGCGCGTTGCCGGTTCGCGACGCGAAGCCGTACGCGCGTGCCTGCGGGAGCGCCGAAGATGTGGGTGAGATCGCCGCCCGAGACGATACTCGCCGGCGAACCGTTTACACCGACGATGCGGTCGCCGGGAGCGATGCCGGCGACCGCTGCGGATGAAGCGGGCCGTACGGCGATGATATCGAACGCAGCGGGACTATTTTTCTCGAAGCTGATGCCGGAGCGATTCTCCCACGTCGGCGTCGGACGACGTTGAGGATCTAAATAGAGCCGCTCGTGTGCGTAGTCGAACGTTGGAATAAACTGCGAAAGGATGCTGAAGCCGAGATTTCCCGCTTGCGTCCAGGCAGCAAACGAGCCGGTCTTCATGTGCGTGAAGCCGGTCTTCACGTCGTACGCGTGGCGGTCGCCGATCGTGAACTCGCGCAGCGTCGCAAGGTACGACGTATTGGTGCCGCCGGTAGCGTGGCCGATGATCGTGGGCCCGCTCGCGTATCGCCGCGACAGCCCCGTTCGGTTCAAGTAACCGCCGAAAAGAATCAGGTGCCCCGCGTTTCCGGTATCCACGCCGAAAAGGCCCGGATATCCGTCGGCAGCCGCTTCGACCATCGGTAGATCGGGGTCGGTCTCGAAGGTAATCGGTACCGCGTCGCCGCTGCCGCGGTACCGGTACGAAGGAAGCAGCGTGAAGGTAACCGCGCGATCGCCGTAGTCGAGGCGCGTTGCGTAGCGTTCGAAAAACTCGAGACCGAGGATTCCGGCAATTGGTGTCCTCTTCGCGCGCTCGTAAAATTCGTATGGGTAGGGAATGATCAGCATTGGCTGATCGAGTAACTCCGCCTGACCGACGCGGATGCTTTTAACGCGGGTGTACGCCGTCGAAATCGTCCCGGCCCCGGCGCCGCCGCTCGATCCGGCCCCGCTGGCGCGCAAACCGAGCGTTTTCGCGGCGAGCGTCGTCAGGATCGCGTGACCTCCGGTATCGAGGATAAACGGCATCGCCGCATGGCCGTCGATCGAAGCCCAGATCAAGAGCTGGCGTCCGTCGAGCGTCATCGGTACCGTCGTCGCGGCGCTCGTCCCGCGCATCCGCGCGTTATCCGGTGCCGCAGGACGC
>DATAWH010000022.1:0-12433 GCA_036267315.1 Candidatus Cybelea sp.
CGGTGGAGAACGGCGGAAGGTCGAGATCGTTCGGTCGCTAGCCTTACAGCCAGAGTTCTTAATGCTCGACGAACCATTCGCCGGCGTGGACGCGATCTTCGTCTCGGCTATCCAGTCCCTCATAGCAACCCTGGCGAAGAACGGGGTGGGCGTAGTCATTACCGATCACAATGCTATTGACACACTCGCCGTTGCCGACGAAGTGCAAGTTTTAGAGAACGGAAAAGTCTGCTTTCAGGGCGATACCAGTGAGGCCATCACAAGCAGCGTTGTGCGAAACGCCTATCTCGGCCCGAACTTTCGGGGTTGACGAGCGGTCAGCGGCGGGGACCGTTTTTCGAACTCTTCGCGAGTGATGAGTACTCGCGCTCGATAAGCCAGTCGGCCTCGGGATCGTGCGTATCGAAGCCACGATGTACGCCGCACTGGCCGACGACTGCAAGGCTGACCTTTTCGATCGAGGCGTAGTTACCTAAACCCGCATCCACGTACTCCGCCGCAAGGCGCGCTCGGAAGAAAGCGCGGTCCAGCTTTTTCTCAGACAAATGTCCTACGGTTAACCAGCGGTTCAAGCGGACTTTGCAACCACGTTTGCGTTCAAGTCTTATTTCGCCGCGGGACGGAACCAATAACATGGTAAGAAAGCTCTTTTTGGTCGTCGGCATCGCCGCGGCGATCGTCGGTGCGGCCTGCGGGCGCCAAGTTACGCCGAACCCAGCCGGTTTGGGGCCGGGCGGTACTCCACCGGGTTTCGTGAGCGTCTTTTTTAGCGTTGACGCACCCTTTAACTTTAGCAACTATCAATACCACATCGTCTGGAACACGACTGGGGATGGGCGCACGCCCTCTACGGACACGTTCCAAACCAACTGGGACGGCTACTCGTATACGTTCGTCGCCCGCGGCAGCGGCGGCGAATCGAACGCCCAAGCCGTAGCGCTCTATCACAATCCGCAAAATCCGCACCAGCCGCCCATTTGGTTCCCGATCATCACGACGCCGCAGACCTTCTTCTACAACCTCGACGCCAACGGCACCGGAACCGAATTTTCGATTCGCTCGGCGAAGTCGGTCTTTCTCTACAACCCGTCACCGACTCCGTCTCCGACGTCGAGCCCTCCGCAAATCTGGACCTTCAATGCCTTCGTGGCACAAAACAATGGGACGGGGCAGTGGTACTTTGTCGACTCGATGGGCAACGGCGGCCCGATCGATCCCCAGTACGTTTCGCCCCAACTCGACATGCAAACGTGTTTCGATAACACCTACTATGGCGGAACGTACACGCCCCCCGACCCGGCCGCGCAAATCGCCAGCATCGAGATCGCCAACAACCCGAGCAAGCATCCCTGCAGCGGCAGCAGCGATGTAAAACGCACCACCTACGTCGCCATGCCGACGCTTCCGCACAAATGAATCCGCCGGCCGGCGCGCTTGCGTTCGCATCAGTCGTGTGCTAAGGTTCGTGCAATGATTCGCCTCCGATCTTTCATGGCGTGGTGGTGGCTGCCGACTTCAGGTTGTACGGTGGCGTAGCTGCGCGCATTCGATCGCTAGGTCGCATGAGCCACCCGCAGCCGGGTGGCTTTTTTTATTTCTCTTCTGCCGTACGAGGTCCGCGTGTTAACCACTCGATCCGCTTTTTCCGAAAGAACCCAGCCGCCGGGATTTCCCGACGTGCTAAACGGCGTGCTCGGCCGCCGTCACCTCGATGCTGACGCAATGTCCACCGTCGTGGGCGCGCTGATTGACGGCTCTTGGACGCAGGCGCAGGGCGGCGGGTTTCTCGCGGCACTCGCCGGCAAAGGCGAAGCAATCGGTGAGCTCGTCGGCGCGGCGTTAGCGCTTCGCCAACGGGCGCTGGTCGTTCCCCACAATCTTCGGCTGGTGCTTGACGTCTGCGGCACCGGCGGCGACAAAGCCGGGACGATCAATATCTCAACGTGTGCCGGCTTCGTCGTGGCCGCGTGCGGCGTGCCGACGGCCAAGCACGGCAACCGGGCGGCGTCGAGCCGCTGCGGCAGCGCCGACGTCCTCGAGTTCCTCGGCGTGCCGATCCATCGGTCGCCACCGGCGGCCGGTGAATCGCTCGAAAGCGACGGCTTCACGTTTCTGTTCGCGCAAGACTACCACCCCGCCATGCGAACCGTCGCGTCGCTTCGCCGCGAACTCGCCATTCCAACCATCTTCAACCTCGTCGGGCCGCTGGCCAATCCCGCGCGCGCGACGCGCCAGATCGTCGGCGTGGCGCGAGCCGAGCACCTGGAACTGGTCGGAAGCGCGCTTCGCATGCTGGGCGCAGAAGCGGCGGCCGTCGTCCACTCGAGCAGCGGGCTCGACGAAATCGCCGGCGACGGCTCAACCGCCGTTTACCGCTTCAACGGAGCGCAGACGCTCCGCTATGAAATCGATCCCTCCGATTACGGCATCGCCGCCTCGCAAGCCGATCTTGCCGGCGCTGATGTCGCCGGTAATGCGGCCGCGTTGGTTGCGATTTTAGCCGGGGAACGTTCCCCTCGAGCCGACGTCGTCGCGCTAAACGCGGCGCTCGCGCTGCAAGTCGCCGGCAACGCAGACTCACTCGCCGACGGTCTGTCGCTGGCGCGCCAGGCGCTGCGCTCGGGCGCGGCGCTCGAGGTCTTCGAACGCGCCCGGCGCGCCTAATGAAGAGCCTTCAACCGGATCGCATCGGTTATTACGGCGAGTTCGGCGGCCGCTTCGTTACCGAAGTGCTCGTGCAGCCGCTCGTGGAGTTGCAGCGCGCCGCGACCAAGGCGTTGGCGGATCCGGAGTTTTGGAACGCCTACACGGCGCTGCTTCGCGATTTTGTTGGCCGCCCGTCGCCGCTTCTGGAAGCTTTCGGGGCGTTTGGGCCACGCTCCGCGCAAGTGCTTTTCAAACGCGAAGATCTCAACCACACCGGCTCGCACAAGATTAACAACGCGTTGGGACAGGGACTGCTCGCGCAGCGGCTGCGGAAAAAGCGCATCATCGCCGAAACGGGTGCCGGACAGCACGGCGTCGCGACCGCGACGGTCGGTGCGCGCCTCGGGCTGCCGGTGGAAGTCTATATGGGAGCGCGCGATATCGAACGGCAATCCGCCAACGTTGCGGCGATGCGCGCGCTGGGCGCGACCGTGCGGCGGGTCGACGACGGAACCCAAACGCTCAAGGATGCAACAAGCGCGGCGCTGCGCGACTGGGCCGCGACCTGCACCGACACGTACTATCTCGTCGGCAGCGTCGTCGGCCCGCATCCCTATCCGGCGATCGTCAGAAAGTTCCAGGAGATCATCGGCGCTGAAGCGCGCGAAACCACGCTCGGGCGGTACGGCCGGCTTCCCAGCGACGTCGTCGCCTGCGTCGGAGGCGGCAGCAACGCCATCGGCATCTTCTCGGCGTTTGTGAACGATGCGGCGGTGCGCTTGTGGGGCGTCGAGGCAGCGGGAACCGGCATCGCGTCTGCCGATACCGCCGCGACGCTCGCCGCCGGCAGCCGCGGTTTTCTGCACGGCACCCGCTCCTACGTACTACAAGACGACGACGGACAGATTCGTGAGACGCACTCCATCGCCGCCGGCCTCGACTATCCCGGCGTCGGTCCCGAACACGCGCACTTGCGCCAAATGGGACGAGTTCGCTACGCGTGCGTCACCGACGAAGAAGCGCGTGCGGCTTTTCGCCGCTGCGCCGCACTCGAAGGAATTCTTCCGGCGCTGGAAACCGCGCACGCCCTCGCGTTTACCGAACAGCTCGTCGCCGGAGCGGCTACCGACGACCTCATCCTCGTCTGCTTCAGCGGCCGCGGCGAGAAGGATCTTTCGCGGGTATGAACCGCCTCGGCGAGATTCTACACTCCGCGCGAGGCCGGCGAACGGCCGTGATTCCGTACGTGTGCGCGGGCGATCCCGATGTGACGACCTCGGCGGCGGTCATCGCCGCCCTGCGCGACGGCGGCGCAGAGATCGTCGAAATCGGGATGCCGTTTAGCGACCCCGTCGGGGACGGCGCGACGATCGCCGCCGCCGCTCAGCGCGCGCTGCAGAACGGAGTGACCCTCTCGCAAACGCTCGATCTGTGTGCGCGCTTCGCCGGCGGACCGGCGACCCTGCTGTTCGGCTACCTCAATCCGATCGCGCGATACGGCGTTGCCCGCTTCGCTGCCGACGCCGCGCGCGCCGGCGTTTGCGGCGTCATCGTTGCCGACCTTCCGTACGAAGAAGCCGCGTTGGTCCGCGACCATCTTAAAGAACACGACATCGCCCTGATCCTGCTCGTGTCGCCGACGACTCCGCCAGAGCGAGCGGTGCACATCGCCGAGGCCAGCGACGCGTTCGTCTACGTCGTTTCGCGTCTCGGCGTTACGGGTGCCGGCTGCGAGCCGGATATCGAGCCGCTCGTGAAGCGCCTCGAAATGCTGCAGGCCCGGACGACGCGACCGTTAGCGGTGGGTTTTGGATTGAAAGATGCCGAGCACGTGCGTCTGCTCGGAGCTCACGCCGATGCCGTCGTCGTCGGCAGCGCGCTGCTCGACCGGCTTTCCGGGCTCACCGGCTCCGACGCAGCCGCCGCGGCGTCGGCATTCTTCCAGCCGCTCGTCGCTGCCGCAGGCGCCGGCCCCAAGGAACCGTTTGCCTGACCTGCCATAAGAAGCATTATGACGCGCCAGGAACACCCCGTAGTCGAGCTATCGTCTACCGACGCAAAGCTGCTCGAGAGCCGCTTAGTTCTGTTCAACGATGCAGCGGTTCCGTTTACGCAGCGTGAACCGTTCCTTAGGGTGCAGTACGGAATACGCGACCCAAACGGAACACTGATCGCCGGAGTCGCGTCGACCCACTATTGCTGGAACATGGTATATATCGATGTTCTCTGGGTCGAGGAGGGCCACCGTCGCCAAGGCCTCGGCACGAAGCTTATCCGCTTTCTTGAGGGTAAAGCGAAAGAAGCGGGCTCCACGCTGATCCACCTCGACACGTTCGACTTTCAGGGGAAAGCCTTTTATGAGAGGTTAGGCTATCGAGTGTTCGGCGTTTTAGACGAGTGCCCGCCGGGGCACCAGCGCTATTTTCTGAAAAAATCTCTAAACGCAGCGTAGCTGCAGATACCACTCACGTCTGCGCGAAGTTCTGCCGCAGCACTTCACCGATGCGCGCGATCGCGTAGAGAATTCCCGCCTGGGTCTCGCCGCGCGCAAAGTACGGCTGAGTCTCCTTCACCACGTCGTTCCAAAACTGGTCGCCGACGCGGTTGTGCAGTTCGGTATCGCCGATGACGGCGAACTGACGCGCCTTGGGCGCCACCAAAATGAGCGCGCCGTTCCTCGGTTCGTAGCGATGCAGTTTGAGCGCTGTAAATTCACGCTTTGCCCGCGCGAACGCATCGACGCTGCGGTCGGGGATCAGCCGTACGGCGATGCGGCCGCTGGTCCCGTCCTCGGCTTGCGCGATCGCGTGCGCGATCTCCGCGCGGTCGGCCTTGGTCATGGGCTGAAGTTGACGACCGGCGCCTTCTCGGCGCCCGGCTGCGATTGGAAGTATGGCTTTTCGTTGAAGCGGCTACCGAACATCCCGACGATCGTCACCGTTGGAAAAGTGTCGCGTTTGGTATTGAACGCGCGGGCCGCGTCGTTGTACTTCTTGCGCTCGAAGGCGATCCGGTTCTCCGATCCCTCGATCTGCGCTTGCAGCGTCTGGAAGTTTGCGGTCGCTTTGAGCTGCGGATAGTTCTCGACGACCGCGAGCAGCCGCGAGAGTGCACCGCTCAACGAGTCCTGGGCCGCCGCGTATTTCTGAAAATCTTGCGGGTTGTTGATCGCGTTCTGCACGACCTCGGGCGGTATCTGCCCGACGCTGGCGCGCGCCTTGGCGACGTCTTCGTACGTGCTCTTCTCGAAGTTCGCCGCGCCTTTCACGGTCGCGACGAGATTGGGAATGAGGTCGGCGCGCCGCTGATAGACGTTCTGCACCTGGCCCCACTGGGCGTCTACCGCCTGGCCGAGCGTTACGAGCGAGTTGTAAGTGCCTGCTATGAATATCCCGACGATCGCGACGATCGCCACGACGACGAGCGGCCCGGCGTACGAAGGACGTTTTTGCATTCCAGGCAAATGCGCCGCAATGCGGCCTGCCCCTCCCTCGGGCGCCCTTTTATTGCGAGCGCTGCTCGCAGCAATTCCCGTATTCGCGCTTTCGTTCGGCGTCGTGTTGGTCAATCGCGTCGAGCCGCGGATCCTCGGCTTTCCCTTCCTCTTCTGCTGGATTGCGGCGTGGGTGCTGCTCACGCCGGCCTTTCTCTGGACGATCGGCCGCGTGGAGAAGCGCTGGTGAACGGCCTCGCCGCGCTGACGATCGTCGCCATCATCGTCTTCGGAACGATCGGCTTTGCGCTGATCGGCGTCCGGCGCGTCAAGATGAACCCAGAACAATACATCGTCGGTGGCCGCTCGTTCGGCACGATCTTTCTGTGGGTGCTCCAGGCCGGTGAGATCTACACCACCTTTACGTTCTTGGGGATCGCCGGCTTCGCGTACTCGCAAGGCGCGCCGGCACTCTACGTGGTGTCCTACGGCACGATCGCCTACGTCATCGCGTATTTCTTGGCGCCTGCGGTCTGGAAAGTCGGCAAAGAGAACAACTTGCTCACCAACGCCGATTTCTTCGAGACGCGCTACAAAAGCCGCGCGCTGGGCGTCGGCGTCGCGGTGCTTTCGTTTGCTATGATCGTACCCTACGTCACGATCCAGCTCAGCGGCCTGCAGATCCTTCTGCGCATCGCCGGCTACGGGGCGTACGATGCGACGGCCGCGGTTGCCGTCGGATTTCTCGTGATGGCCTCGTTCGTTTTCACGACCGGCTTACGCGGAACCGCGTGGGCCAGCGTCGTCAAAGATATCCTCGTCCTGGCCGCGGTGCTCTTTGCGGGCATCGTCATTCCGGTGCACTTTTTCGGGTCTCCGCGCGCGCTGTTCGACCACGTTTTGGCACTGCATCCGCACATGCTGACCCTCCCTCGCGGCCGCGCCTTCCACGGCACGCTCTGGTTTGCTTCCACCGTGCTTCTTTCGGCGCTCGGCTTTTACGTCGGACCCCAGACCTTTAACAGCGTCTACAGCGCGCGCAGCGGTGACGCCCTGCGCCGCAACGCGATCTTTCTGCCCTTCTATCAGATCCTGGCGAGCCTGATGATTTTTGCCGGGCTCTCCGCGATGCTGATCAATCCCGGTTTGACCGGCCCCGCCGTCGATCAATCGTTTCTGCTCGTCGTGCAGCGTTATTTTCCGCCTTGGGTTCTCGGTCTGGTCGCCGGCGCAGGCGCGCTCGCGGCGCTGGTTCCCGCTTCGGCGCTGCTGCTCGCCGGTGCGAGCGTGATCACCAAGAACGTTGCCGGCGACGCGTTCGGCCTCGCGACGAGCGACCGTTCGCGCACGCTGCTCACGCGCATCGTCGTGGTCGTCGTCGCCCTGCTGGCGCTTGGCATCTGGATGATCGCCCAAAAGACGGTGGTCGAACTGCTGCTTCTCTACTACAACGGAATTACGCAGTTCTTTCCGGGGGTGGTTGCGGCGTTCGTCTGGAAGCGCGCGACGGCGTGGGGCGCCGGTCTCGGTATTCTCGCCGGCGTTGCCGTAGCGGTCCCGCTCGCCGCGCTCAACGTCACGCCGCTCGGCCTCAATGCCGGTTTCATTGGGCTGCTGGCCAACGTCGTCGTCCTCGTTGCCGTCAGCCTGGCGACTCGCCGCGCGCCCATGTCATCCTGAGCCTGTCGAAGTGTCATCCTGAGCCTGTCGAAGTGTCATCCTGAGCCTGTCGAAGGACGAAGGGCCGCGAAGGATGGCGCAGCGAGCGCCGCAAAACGCGTGCCGTATGCCTGACACATTATCGCGTCTTCTTCCGCTCGTTATTTGTTCTGCGTTTCTCGCAAGCTGCTCCGGCATGAGCTTCACGCCCGCGCAGCGCGGACAGTTTGCACAGCAAGAGCAGCCGCTCGCTGGAAACGGTTATCAACAGATCTACAGCTTTAAATCGGGTGCCGATGGCGCCAATCCGATCTCCGGCTTGACCGAACTGAACGGGGCGTTCTACGGCACGACGTACGGCGGCGGATCGTCGTACGGCTGGGGAACAGTATTCAAAGTGTTGCCCGGTGGCGCCGAGCACGTGATTTACAAATTTAAAGCAAACAATGACGGCGCGCATCCTTACGCCGGCCTCACCGGCGTAAACGGCACGCTGTACGGCACGACGTATCAAGGCGGCACCGGCGGTGCCGGAACGGTCTTCAAAGTCAGCACCACCGGCGTCGAGAAAGTGCTCTACAGTTTTAAGGGAAACGACGACGGGCAGTACCCCTACGGCCGCCTCGTCACCGATGGCGGCCAGCTCTACGGAACCACCTACACCGGCGGCGGCGGTTACGGCTGGGGCGTCGTCTTTCGCGTGAGCCTGTCAGGCGAAGAGCACGTGCTCTATCGCTTTAAAGCCAACGACGACGGCACGCACGATGGCGCGCATCCCTACTCGGGCCTCATCGTCCTCAACGGCACGCTATACGGTACCACCGAGCAAGGCGGCGCGAAAGGCGCCGGGACGGTGTACAAAGTCACGACCGCCGGCAGCGAACACGTCGTCTACAGCTTCAAAGGCGGAGCCGACGGGCAGTTTCCGTACGCAAAACTTCTTGTAGACAAGGGCGCCCTCTACGGAACGACTTACCAAGGCGGAATCTATCCCGGCTGGGGAATCGTCTTTAAGGTCACGCCCGCCGGCGCCGAGACGATCCTGCACAAGTTCAAAGCCAACGCCGACGGCGCGCATCCGCAGTATGCGGGGCTTGTCAACCTCAACGGAACGCTCTATGGCACGACGTACCAGGGGGGATCGCCGGGGAGCGGCACGGTGTATTCCGTCACGCTGGGCGGCAGCGAACGCGTCGTCTATGCGTTCAAAGGAGGCAGCGATGGCGCCCAGCCGTACGACGGCCTCGTTGACTCATCCGGAACGCTGTACGGCACGACCTACGAAGGCGGCGCCGATAACGCCGGGACGGTGTTTAAGCTCAAACCCTAGGGGGCGAACACCGTCTTCCAGTCGCGTTTCATATCCACGACGGTCCAGCCGCGCGTCTGCGCGATCGGCAGCGCCTTGTCGAGCCGTCCGAACGTCGAGCTGCTGTCGTAGGCGTACTCTCGCTCGCCATCGGTGTGATGCACGATCAGCATTAGCCGCGCGCCGTCGCCGGCCGCCGTCCATTCGAGCATCTGCAGATCTCCGTCGGAGTTCCCGAAGGCCGCGATCGGCTGCGCGCCGATGAACTGATGGATTCCCACCGGCTTTCCGAGCCCGTCGTCCAGCAAATAAATTTCAGGCGTCCGGATCAGCACCGGCTTGCCGTCGCGCATTTCGAAGGTCGTTTTCAGCGAACTGCCCACGACCTGTTCGACCGGCACGCCGTAGGTCTGCGCCGCCCACGGTCGCACGAACTCGGTCCCGCCGCCCGTAACGATGTACGTCTTGAAGTCGTTCGCGCGTAGATACCGCATCAACTCGAGCATCGGTTGATAGATGCACTGTGTGTACGGCAGCTTGAAACGGGGGTGACGCGCCGATGCAATCCAGTCGCTCACCGACCTGGCGAACTCCGCGGTCGACATGCCGGTCTGCGTTGCCCCCAGCAGCTTCATGAGCCCGGCCGGCCCCGTCGCAGCAACGCCCGCCATATCGTCGGCGAGCACCGATTTGAAGGGCTCCTCGGTCTGCCACTCCGGGTGGGACGGAGCGAGCCGCTTGACGTCGTCGAGCACGAACGCGAGCTGCGTGTACATCGGCTGTTCGACCCAGAGCGTCCCGTCGTTATCGAACAGCGCAATTCGTTCGTGCACCGGCACGAACTCCGGACTCCCTTGGGTCGTCGTTCGGCGCACGAAGTCGATGAGGGACTGTTTGGTCTCGCCCTCATTCCAGGATGGTAACGCGTCGACCGTTTCGCTTGCATGGCTTGTCATCGTCAAATCCTTCTCACTACCATCGTCCGAATCCGTCCGACAGGTGCTCGCTGCCCCCGATGTAATACCCGTCCACGACGATGGAAGCGTATCTCGCACCTGTTCTGCTCGTCACCGGCATCGTGACGCTACTGGTCGGCATCGGGCTGTTGCTGCCGCGCAACCTCCTCTCACAGATGTTCGGTATAGACGCGCCCGACGCCGCGACGCTCCTGCTCGGACGGCACTGGAGCCTCTTGATTGGGCTGGTGGGCGGATTGCTGATCTACGCGGCCTATCATCCCGAGATCCGCGTCCCGGTGATGGTGGTCGGCGCGATTGAAAAACTGGTTCTGGGAGCGCTGGTAGTGAGCAGCCCACTACGGAAGCGCCCCCCGACGCTGGTCGCGGTCGGCGCCGATACGATCATGGCGCTGCTCTATATCTTCTTTTTGACCCGTTAGGCGCGCGGCTGCATCGACTGAAGCTGCAAGCGCAGCGGATCGAGGTTGACGCGGACGAATCCCGATTGCGGGCGGTCGTAGTCGATCATCATGTTAATGACCAGCACGTAAGCGACGATAAAGATGATGGTGAGCGTTGGCGGCCGCGAACGATTCAACCCAAAGCGCAGGCCGAGCGATAGCGCGCTCAGCACGACCAGCAACAACGTCAGCACCATAGCCGCAGTCGGAACGTGCGTCGTGAGCGCCTGCAGCTGCTCGGCCGAAACGTCGATCGTGTCGTTGAGGCTCTGCATCAGCAGAGAATAGTTGAGGTTCGTCGGCGCGTTGCGAAGCGCACCGGCCGCGAGCCTCCACAGCTCGCGCTGGTCGTCATCACTAACCTTAGTGGTTCGCTCGTAGAGCTGTGGATCGTTCGGCGTCTGGTAGGCGTCAAGACGCGCCTGGGTATACGATGTCAGCACTCGCCGAAACTCGCTTGCATCGGCGGGCGGCAGCAGGTCGGCGCGCAGCCACGTCGTGCCGATCGCATTGGCCTCTTTCACAACCAGGTCTCGACGAACGTCGAAACGCGCGGAAGCCTGCGCGAAAGATAGCCCGATCACAAACGACGTCAAGGTAAAGAGCCCGGTCTGAATAGTGCCGACCGCCTCGACGTGCCGTCCTTCGAAGTTGCCGGCCTTCATGAAACGATACGCCGTTTCGATCACCGCGATCAGCACGACGAGCAGCAGGATTACAAAGATCCACGGGTTCGCGTGAAAGATCAGGTAGCTCACGGATTTGCCTTCCGGATGGCCGGCGCCACGATCCGGACGACGATCACTTGCAGCACCGCCGCGGCCGGCACGGCCAAGAACGCGCCCGGAATGCCGAGCAATGTGGCGCCGACGATCGTCGCTAAGATCACCAATAGAAAGCTCAGCTGCACGCGCGAACCGAAGATGATCGGCGAGAGGATGTTCTGGTCGAGCAACTGCACGACGGTGAAGACTGCCAATACGATCAGCATCTTCTCCCAGCCGCTGGTAGCCAGCACTACGAGGAGGATGATCGGGCCGGAAATTACCGCGCCGACCATCGGGATTGCTTGGAAGATCGCGCCGATGAAGGCCAGCAGCAACGCGTAGGGTACGCCGAGGACTGCCAGGGAAATGCCGATGACAACGCCTACGATTGCGCCGTTGAGCACGACGCCGCGCACGTACGCGCTCAAGCGCGTGCCGATATCGGTAAGTGTGTCGCGCCAGTCGTCGCGGGCGGCTGCGGGCATCAGGCTGAGCACGAACCGCCCGAGCTCGTCGGCCGAGAGCATCCAGCCGATCGCGAGCAACAGGATCAGCGCGCCGTCCCCAATCGAGCCGAGCACCAATCGGGATCCGCCAAGCAGTTGCGGGCCGATCGTACTTACGGCCGCGCCGGCACTGTTGGCCAGCAGCCCGGCGATTTGATGCGCGACCTTATCGTTTTCGATGTACCGCTGCAGGGCGGTCAACTGGTCTTGCAGCGAAGCCGCATAGCCGGGAACCGCCGCCACGAGTTTGGTCAGCTCGACGCCGACCGGCTGCACCAGCAGAAAGCCCAGCACGACGACGGCGATGATCAGCGTCCCAAACGCAATTCCAACCGCCGCACCAAAAGGAACTCGTTTCGCCATCCGGTCGACGAACGGTCGCAGTCCGGCCGAGAGTAAGACCGCAGTGAAGAGCAGGAGCAGAGCGGACATCGCGCCGGCGAGCAGGCTCCAAATGAGGATCGCCACCGCAAACACCGCGGCCGCGACGACCCAACTTCGAACGCCGATCATCCAGCACGGCTTCGAATCCCTCACGTGATATCCTACGGTAGCAAATGTTCCCGAGCATCGAACCCTACGATTGCGGCCTGCTCGCCGTGGGCGACACCCAAAAGATCTACTGGGAGTGCTCTGGCAACGCCCGAGGACGCCCGATCGTCTATCTGCATGGCGGGCCCGGTTCGGGTTGCT
>DATAWH010000023.1:0-206540 GCA_036267315.1 Candidatus Cybelea sp.
GCGCTTGCAGCGCGATCGTGGCGATGAGGAATAGCATGATCGTACCTCCGATGATAAAAGCGTTGATGGTGAGGCGGCGCGGTTCGCTCGAGCCCAAGCGCTCGATGCGCTCGATGAGCGTTCGCCGTGAGTGAAAGGCGGGTGGCGTTAACAGCGGCGCGCTTCGCGAGCACGCGGATTGAGCAAGCGACGCGAGACAGGCGGCATACTCGCGAGCGCTGCCGGCACTCTCGACCACCCAGTCGTCGCAGGCCGCTTCGCGTTCCAGGCAGAGGTTGCGTCCAGTAAAATACACCCAGGGATTGAGAATCAGCAACGCTTCGATCGTACGCGCAAGCAGATTCCCGAGCGGATCGTGACGGCGAATGTGGGCGCGCTCGTGTGCAACGATTCGCCTCAGATCCGCCGGCGTCAGGCTGGCGGCGATCGCGCTCGGTATGACGATCGCCGGCGCGACGATACCTGCCACGATCGGAACGGCGAGCCCGTCACACGTAAAGACGCCGGGAACTCGGTCCGCCAACGGCCGCGCCACCTGGCGAATACGGTGCACCCGCACGAAGCTCACCACGAGACGCGTGAGCGCGATCGCCGCCGCGGCACACCACAAACCGAAGATGATGGGAACGATCCCGGCCAATGCCGCATCGGCGCGTGAAACGAACGAAGCTGCCGGGATCAGCGTAATTCGAACGGCTGCCGCTCCCGCGGAATGCGACGGCACGAGGGCCGCAAGGAGCGTCCCCACGTGCCAAATGCTCGTCAAGACCGGAACAATCGCCAGTGCCAGGAGGGTCGCGAACCAAAGGGCATAGCGCGTCGCGGCATGCGAGCGTGGAATCAAACGCGCGATGAGCCACGCGATCGCGAAGAGGAGCGCTCCCTCCCACAATCCGCTGAGAAGAACCTTTGCCATCACGGGCGCTCCTTTCGTTTGCGCGCGAGCAGCCGTTTGATCTCGGCGAGCTCACCCTCGGAGAGGCGATCGTCGTCGAGCAACGTCACTGCGAGCGCGCCAGGCGAACTGCCGAAGAAACGATCGAGGACGTGACGTACGGCCGATCTGGCCGCATCGGTCCGTTCGATCGCCGGGCGATAAACGAACGCGCGACCTGCTTCCTCGTGGGTAAGGTGTCCCTTCTGTTCGAGGGTGCGCAACGTCGTCAGCACGGTGCTGTACGTCAGCGGCGGGGGTTCGAGCGCCTCGACGACTTCGGCGACGGTGCCGTGGCCGCGACGCCACAGAACCTCCATGAGGCGCAACTCGTGGTCGGTGAGAACGACCGCTTTTCGACGGGGCAACTTTGCGGCGGACCTCCAAGCTATTAGATTTATAATGGAGGCTACCACCAGTGCGGCCGCTTGTCAACTAGATTGCTAATACTCGTCGCTGCCGGATAGCGATGCCGCCTTCGCGAAGCGCGCGCCGATGGAAAAGCACGCACTTGCGCCATTCGCGTTGGAGCGTTTCTTCGCGCGGTACGAGTTTACGACGCGGCACGTGCTCTGCTCGAGCGATCCCGAAACGATAACGGTGAGCGAGCTGCTCGCGCTCGAGCCGGGCGCCGATCGCCGGCTCGCCGCGCTGCCGCTGGGCTACATCGATTCGCGCGGCACGCCCGAACTGCGCGAGGCAATCGCGGCGCTCTACGAAAATGCAAGCGCCGGCGATGTTCTCGCGCATAGTGGGACACAAGAGCCGATCTTCACTCTGATGCACGCGTTGCTCGAGCCCGGCGATCACCTCGTCGTGCAGTTTCCCGCCTATCAGTCGCAGTACTCGATCGCCGAAAGCATCGGTGCTGAGGTGACGCGCTGGGAGGCCGATCTCGACCGCGGCGGCGCGCCCGACATCGGCCTCCTCGAGCGCCTGCTGCGTCCGCAGACACGCGCGATCGTGATCACCACCCCGAACAATCCCACCGGCTATCAGTTCGGGCTGGCCGACTTCGACGCGGTCCTCGCGCTCGCGCGTAAACGCGGTACTTGGGTCGTCTGCGACGAGGTCTATCGCGGGACCGAGCGGGAGGCATCGGCGCTGCCCGCGCTCGCCGATCGTTACGAGCGCGGTGTTTCACTGGGCGGTACGGCCAAGGCCTACGGATTGGCCGGCTTGCGAATCGGCTGGGTAGCGACGCAGAACGCGCCGCTGCTCGAAAAGATGGCTGCGCTTAAGGATTATCTGACGATTTGCAATAGCGGTCCTAGCGAGATGCTCGCGGCGCTTGCTTTGCGGCACGCCGGCGAACTCGCAGAGCGTGTAAAGGGCATCACCGCGCGCAATCTCGATCTCCTCGATGCCTTTTTTGCTCGTCGCGCCGATCGCTTTAACTGGACGCGTCCGCGTGCGGGCACGGTTGCTTTTCCGCGTTATCGTGGAGGAAGCAGCGAGGGGTTTTGCACGCGTTTGGTGGAGCGCGCCGGCGTGTTGCTTCTGCCGAGCGCGTTATTCGAAGCAGGCGACGCGCACTTCCGGATCGGCTACGGTCGTGCGAGTCTGCCCGACGCGCTTTGCGCGCTCGACGATTTCATGAATTCGCAGGGATAAGCACGCGGCAGACAGCGACCTGCCGGGTTGGTTTGGGTTAGTACGCCGCTCGCTTGGAAAGTTGCGCTGACGCTGCGCAACGCGGTGAAACTGTCCCAGTAACGCCGCGAACGGAGGCGGGCGTATCGGAGGCACGAAATGCTCGCGCATGCTTAACCCCAAAACACTTCTCACCATTCCGGTAGCGGTCGTCGCAGCCGGACTCGTTGCCGGCTGCGCCGGAAACTCGCAGCCGGCCGTGGCTCCCGTCGGAGGTCCGGCGGCAACCCTCGTGCGTCCGAGCTGGATCAGCCCCGAGGCTAAGCACAAGAAGGGCTTGATCTATGTCGCCGACTACTCGAACTCGGCCGTTCATATCTACCCCGAAAAGGGCACGGATCAAAAAGAAATCGGACTGATTACCGGCTTGCCGATCCTCGAATATCTCAACGTGGATCGCTGGCACAACCTTTATGCCGTCGAGTTCGTCGCCGGCCAGGTCGTCGTTTTTCCGAGGGGATCGACGCAGCCGTCGCTGACGCTGACGGTGAACCCCTCCGGCAGCTTCCCCAACGCCGTCGCGATTTCAAAGACGGGCGAAGTGGCCGTGGGAATGTTCCAACAGAGCGGAGTTAATTTCTACCATAAGGGCGACGCGACACCGTACAACATCGTACCGCCTTTAACCGGCTACTCGTCGGGATTCTGCGCCTACGACAAGCACGGAAACCTCTACGTGATCGAGAGCATGGCCAGCGGGCCTTCCCACATCGCCGAGATCGTCGGCGGCGGAAAAGGTACCACCACCAAGGACCTCGGCGTCAACACGGGCATCATCAACGCCAAAGGCATTCAGGTCGATACCAAAGGTAATATCGCCGTGGTCGGCGATTCCGGGACTCTCAATCTCTACAAACCGGGTTCGAACACCCTCATCAGCACCAACACGCTCAACGGGAATCCAAACCCGAACGGCGGCTTCTCGCTGTTGAAGAGCGGCAAGAGCTTATACGTTGCCAGCGCGATTCTCGACGGCAACCTCGGACAAGCGTTAAAGTACGCCTATCCGGCGGGCGGTGCCGTCCTCAATACGATTACGGTGCAGCCGCCCGCGAGCGGTACGGGTGAGACGGCCGTGACCGGCGTCGCGGTCGATCCCCCGGAGCGCCCGTAGCGCTACTCCTGATGCGAACCGCCCGGCCGCACTAGCGGCCGGGCGAAAACGCGATCCCTTCAACGCTCGAGCCTCGCGAGAGGTCCTGGTTAAAGCTGTATTCGTAGGTCAACGCGGTCGACGCGTATTTGTAGACGTCGACTTGCCCCGTCTGATAGTCGCCGGCCGCGAACGTCGTTCCGGCTTTGTCGAGCTTTCCGTAGATCGACTGTCCGTGTAGCGCGAACGGTCCCCCCACTAGCGTGCACACCGGCCGGCAGCCGGAGTACACGAACAGTTGCGTGCCGTTATAATCGAGCGCGAGCAGGTTGCCGCTCTTATCGAACTCTAGGCCGCCGTAGCCGGCGTTTTGAAACCCGGTCGTAACCTTACCGTTGCCGGTGCAGCGCGCAAAATAGATCAGCGTGGCAACGCTCGACGCATTGGTCGCCGACGCCCAGCAGTCTCCGCGTTTATCGAGCGCCACGCCGGCCAAGCGGTTCATCTGCGGGTTCGTAAGGTTTTCCGTGCATCCGCCGGCAGCCGTGCATATCGTGATACTCCCTGGTGGCGGATCCGATATCGGCCCGTCGTCCTCGATGTTCGCGATAGCGATTTTCTTCGTGAGCGCATTCGCCGTCGCGGCGTCGACCGGTAAACCGTAAGGGTCGTGCAGCTGCGCTGCGGCCGGCCCGCACAAATGCGGCCCGCGGTAGACGTTGATCGTCTCGTTCTGCTGGTTGGGCGCGACGAGATCGCCTTTGGCGTCCGTAGCGACGTCGGCGACGAAGTAGCCGCTCGTCTCACCGCAGATTGGCGGCGCGTTGCGCCGATTCGTGCCGGCGTAGCCGAAGAGCGACGATGCGTCGAACTGGGCGACGTAGATCCCATCCTTCGGAGTCGCTGGTGAGGTCAGCTTTGAAATTCGCACGTCGCGCAGTATCTGCGAAGGCGTCTGTGGCAAGGCTGGTGACTGCGGTCGCGATGAGTTCTGCGGCAACGATGGTGACGCGCCGCCGGAACAGGCGGCCAAAGCCAGAAGCGCGGCCGATATTGCAATGTTGCGCATGTTACTCCTTAGAGCGAGGGCTGAAGGCGACGCCGCCGACGTCGGCGCTTGCCGAAAGGCCGCTATTGAAGCTGTACCGATAGGTCAACGATTTAGGCGTGTAATCGTAGATGTCGACCTGGCCCAACTCGTAATCTCCGCCGGCAAACTCCGTCGATTTCTTATTGAGGTGCCCGAAGATCGTGCCACCTTGCAACGTGAACGGGCCTCCAATTTTTTTGCACTTCGGCTTGCAGCCGCCGTAAACGTAGACGGAGTTTGGAATGCTGACGACGACCAGGTTGCCGTTCTTGTCGAGATCGATCGCGCCGTAGCCCTGCGTGACCGCGATTCCGGTTGCGGCCACGCCGGATCCGGAGCAGGCCGCGAAATAGATCAACACCGAGGCGTAGGAGCCATCGAGCCCGGAAGCCCAGCAGTTGCCTTTGCGATCCATCGCGACGCCGCCGGTCTCATATAGCGCAGGATTGGTGAGGTTCTGGGTGCAGCCGCCGCTCATCGTACAGAGCGAAATACTTCCGGGGCCGCTGAGATCGAAGATGTTGGCGACGGCAATCGTTCCGTGCATGGCGTCGTTGGCCGCGGCGCCCGTTGGCTGGCCATATGGGTCGGCGATCGTTGCGGCCCACGGCCCGCACAGGCGCGTCCCCTTGTAGACGAGGATTTCGTTGGGAACCTCCAACGGAATCAGCAGATTTCCGCCGGCGTCGACCGCGATGTCGTTGACGGATTGGTAGGGGTTGTAAATGTTGCAGATGGGCGCTCCGTTCTTGCTGTTATCCAGCGGATACCCGAACACGTACGAGCTGCTGAACTGGGCCACGTAGATTCCCGAACGGACCCGAGCCGGTGCGGCGCGGCCGCGCTGCATCGCCGGAGCGTTAACAGGCGGCCCCGGCGGCCGCAGATCTCCTAAGGCTTCCCGCACCGGGGCGCCCGGCGAAAGAGCTCCCCCGCCGCACGCGGTGAGAAGGACGAACCCCAGCGCCGCCGCCGGCGCGCGTGACGAACTCAACATACCGCATCCCTCCGATTGGATTTAGCAGGAGTATATAATTTCCAAAACGGAGTTCGTATGGGCATTGCCTACCCATCATGCGCGGCGCTTCGAGCCGGAGCACTGCATCGGACGCGAACAAGAGCTGGCCCACCTGCGCGGGCTGCTCCACGACGCGGCCCTGGGTGCCGGCTCGGTTACGATTCTCGCCGGAGCGAGCGGCGGCGGAAAATCTCGTCTGCTGCGCGAGTGCGCGAAGATCGAGTCGCCGGTCGCGGTGATGCAGGCTACTTGCACGGCGATGCCGCTCCCCGGGCAAGAACTCGGCTCGCAGCTCAAAGAACTGCCGGCGTTGATCAAGCACAAGCCGGTCGCCGTACTCGTCGACGACGCGCATCTTGCCGCCGCGGCCGATCTGGGCACGCTTGCATCGCTCGCCGTCATGGCACAAATGCGTCGTCTCGCCGTCATCGCTACTACGTCGCTGGAGGGAGCCGGCGTTCGCTGGGCACCTTCGGCCCGCTATCGCACGGTCGAGGCGCTCGCCGAAGACGCGCTAGAGTTGCTCGTTCGCGGTCTGCTCAAGCCGCACGCCGCCATCAGCCCTAACGTACTGCGCGACATCGTCCAAACGGCGCAAGGGAATCCGCGCGCGGCCATCGAGCTGGCTGAGTGCGCGACCGGCGAGCCGGCTGCCACGATGCTCGTGCCGCCGAGCGCAAGAGCGAAAGTCCAGGCGTTTCGCGCAACGTTGACGCCTGGCGCGTTCGATACGTTGCTGCTCTGCAGTGCGCTGCGCGATCGCTTTGATGAGGCGCTGGTCACGAGCGTTTCCCGCCGCTCCCCGGCTGCAATGGTCGCGTCGCTGCAAGAAGCGTGCGACGCCGGTATCCTCTGCGAAGACGTTGCCTCGCCGGGCACGTTCTTTTTTCGCGAAGCGGTCGTTCGCAAAGC
The DNA here is from genome assembly GCA_036267315.1 of Candidatus Cybelea sp. Classification (GTDB taxonomy): domain Bacteria; phylum Vulcanimicrobiota; class Vulcanimicrobiia; order Vulcanimicrobiales; family Vulcanimicrobiaceae; genus Cybelea. The sequence goes on from DATAWH010000023.1 coordinate 6,701, forward strand.
GACGTACGCCTCGATGATTTCGCCGAAGCGACGGCTGCTGCACGAACGCATCGTGCGCCGCCTGACCGCCGGCAGCAGCAAGTGCGCCGATGCGGAGCTGCTCGGCTATCAGTGGGACGCGCTGCAGGATCACCGGCGCGCCGCTGCAGCCCTCATCGAAGCCGGCTGCGATTTCGCGGTTGCCCGAAACTTCGTTGCGGCGGCAGACGCCTACGAACGGGCCACCCCGCATCTCGACGTGAGCGACCCGCAATGGCTTCAAATCGGCCACGCGCTCGTCGAGTGCTGGGAGAAGATGGGCAAGTACGAGCAAATCATTCCGCTGGCCGAAGCCATGCGGACCAAAGGCGGTTTCGCTGCAGACCCGCGGGCGGCGCGAACGCTGGAGTACCTCTTTTTTGCGTATCTCAACGAGTGCGATTGGACCAAAGCGCGCGGCGCTACCGAGCAAATGGCTACGCTGGGATCGGAGGCGTCGGCGTCGGTGGCTCGGGCTCGTCTCGTCTTGGTTTACGCTTGCGCGCGCGCCGGCCATCAGCGCGAGGGAAGCCGCCTGATGCGCGGCATCAAGCGAGGGACGCTGCTTAACGACGAGTCGCAGTGGCGTTACGCCTTGGCTTCGCTCGCGCTCGACGCGGCCAGGAAGCCGCTCCGAGCTCTGCTCGCCCGCGCCGATCGCGCGGCAGAGTTGGGTCGTAAAGTCGGGGTGATGGCTATCGCGTACGCCTACACGGAAGCGGTAGAGCTGGCGCTCTCGCATGGAGATTTAACGCTCGCGCACAAGTACAGCGTTCGCGCCAATGCAGTCGCCGACCGCACCCGAAACCGCGGCCTTGCGAAGCTGCGACAGGAACTTGCAAAGGGAACGGCCCGGCTCCACGTCTTCGCCGGCAGGCTCGCCGACGCGCGTGCACTCGTGATCTCAAACCTGGGCTGGCGCGGTTCGGGGAAGTATAACGAAGCGTTTCACGCCGGCATCGGCGTCTTCATCGGCATGCGGACCGGCGATCTTTCGATGATCGACGCGTACTTCGATCCGTCGCTGCTGGCGGATGCGGTCGCGCTGGGAGATGCCGAGCTTTGCGGGCTGCTCTTGCCGGGATTCGCCGAAGTGATGCAGGTACGGGGCATGAGCGGCGCGCTGCGAGAGGCGCTGAAAACCTGCGCCCAGCGCGAGCTCGTCGATCCGTACCTCTCGATTCAACTCTGCGCGGCGCGCCATGCGCCCGCCCAAGAGATCGATCGCCTCGAATGCCAGGTCGACGCGTGGTTGCGCACCACGGTTTCTCCAATCGCGCCCGCGCACGCCGCGCTCGTCAAGGCGACGCTCTCGCGGCGTCGAGGTAAACTCGTCGTCGCCGATTCGTTCGCGCGCGACGCCGCAAACCGGTACGCCGCGGCGGGATGGCGGCTGCTCGAAGCCTTGGCGTTGGAAACCGCCGGTGAGGTCCGCAAAGCGGCGCGAATCTATGCCGGCTGCGGCGCCCACGCCGACGCAGCGCGAGCCGTTTCTTCGCAGCGGCGAAAGCTCAAACGCGCGCCCTTTGGCGCTCGGCTGACGGCGCGCGAAGACGAGGTCGCCGGACTCATCGCGCGCCGACGTTCCGATCGCGAGATCGCGCGGGCACTCTCGATCAGCGTGCGGACGGTGCATCACCACGTCGAGGCCGTCTTCAGCAAGCTCGGCGTCGGGCGCCGTTCCCAAGTTACGGAGTCATTGCTCGAAGGGGTCGCGACGCCGGCTTAGCGGTGCCTTTGCAGCCAAGCGACGATCGCCGCGCTGACGTCGGTATCGTAGATCTCGACAACGCCGCGCTCGTCGTCGTTTTCGGCAACCTTCGCAGTCGCTGCGCGGCCTAAGCCGTGGCTCATTGCGGGCAAAACGACCAGAGTCGCCGTCCCGGCGTGGGCGGCGTTCACCACGTCGACGATCCGTTGGTGGTCGGCGATCTCCGTCTCAAAATCGGAGGTTCCGTAGATCGCGAGCACCGGTACCTGAAGATGCGCCCACGGTTCGATCACGTTGAGCTGCGCGACCTGGCGCATGTAGGCAACCGAGGCCGGATAGATGCCGTTGTGAGCTTTGCAGGTGGGCATCGTCTGTTCGATCGCAGCCTCGGTCTGACGCTCGAAGAAGAGGCGCTCCATGCACTGCGCTTTTTCGATCACCGCCAGATCCGTACGCGCGGCAGTTTCGCCGTCGAGTTCGAGATCGCGGCGTAAATTGCGGATTTCATACTCGGGCCAGTCGCGTCCGACGGCCTCCAAAACGATCACCCCGGCGACGCGATTGGCGATCGCCAGCGCGGGAGCAACGATCGTTCCGATGCTGTGCCCGAGCAGATAGACGCGTGCCGGATCGACCTGGGGATCGCGCTGCAGCGCATGCAACGCCGCCGTGTAGCCGCGCATTTCGGAATCGAAGTCGACCTGGCTGCACGGTGGCCCTTGGCTATCTCCGACGCCGCTCTTCTCGACGCGCATCGTGACGAATCCCGCGCGCGCGAGATCGTGCGTCAGGCGCATGTACGCGTCTTGCGGCCGATTTCCGACGTCGATGGAGTAGCAGCCGATGCCCCCGATTAGGAGTACGCCGGCCGCTCGCCCAGCGAGCGCTTGCGGCGCGGTAGTCAACGTCCGGCGCAGCGAGTCGTTTGCCATAACGGTGCCGTACCGAGTCGTGAGGCCGGCGTCGCTTTCGTAGGGTGCGGGAGCGAGCACGACCGATAGCCTGACCGGCGAACCTGCGCGAACGGCGTCGACCTCGACGCGCGCGTTTGTCGCAAGCTCGTGAATTGCGCTGAGAAACTGCGCGACGGTGCCGGTGCCGATGCCGCCGATCGAGCGGATAACGTCGCCCTGCTGCACGCCCCCGGCGGCCGCCGGGCTGCCGGCGATGACGGCGACGACGCGCACGCCGCCCGGTGCTCCTGCAACCGCCGCGCCGAAGACGCCGTGCCGCGCGAGCGCCGGCGGCGAACCGGGCAGCGAGGCGTCGCTCGCGTTCGTATCGACGTGCAGCACGCCGTGGTCGAATGCGAGCGGAGAGTAGCGGTCGCGTATTCCATAGAGCCGGCTCGGCCACGCGATCATCCGCGCGTTAGGATAGTCGTAAACGATGTTGAAGCGTTTGAGTAGGCCGTTGCCGATGCTCGCGTCATCCATGCCGCCGGCGAAGACGCCGCCGCGGTCGCGCGACGCGCGCGTGACGACGTCCGGAATCGTCGAACCGAAGATCGAGATGTTCGTCCTGAGAACGTCGCTGTAGATGGGGCCGCCGATACCGATTCCCGTTACGGCGTTGCGCAGCAACGCGCTACGGTAAAAGTCGTTGGCTCGCGCGAAGGGTTTGAAGAGCGTCAGCGACCAGCGATCGCCGGTGTCGACGAGGAAACGTCCCTCGACGCCGTCGACGGCGGCAGATACCGAGATTAGACCACCGTCGAGCGAAAAGGGCAACACGTTTGCCACCTTTGGTGCGGGGAGCGGTGGGTACGAGAACGTCAAGTGGTCGCCATCCATATCCACGCCCAGACGGAGCCGTCGCAGCGTACTGTAGCCGATCACGCCGTCGAGGTTGGGAAAGCCGATGGCGCGCTGGATTGGCCCGAGGTCGATGACGTCGGCCGCGACGTCGTCGAAACGCATCGTGCCGATTACTAGGCTGCGAACGCGGCTTCGCGATAGCGCGGCCGAGCCGCTTCCCGCTCCGCCGGCGGAACCGGCCGGCCGCGCCGCCAGTCCGAGACGTCGCGCGACGCTCGGGGTAATGACCAACGAGCCCGAACCGGTGTCGACGATCATCGTGAAGGGCCCCGAACCATTAAGCGTGACGTCGATCAGCATTCGGTTGTCGAACATGGTGAACGGCACCGTCGACACGGCCGCCGCCGGCGTGGCTGTCGTCGCCGCCGCTGCGGTTACGGCAGGCGCCGTAACCACGGCGAGTGCGAGCGTTGCGAAGATTGTCGGCATCCTCATGGTAGGCTTTCTGCGTCAAACGGATTGGGGAGAAGTCGTTGCATCGAAGAGCGCCGTACCACCCCTTGCGGCGTGGCCGACAGCACCTCGATATCTCCGCAAAACTCCCACAATACCTGGCGGCACGCACCACAAGGAAGCACGCCTTTGAGATCTTCTGATACGATGAGAAGTGTTTTGAACGTACGGTAGCCGTCGGAGAGCGCCTTGAACAGTGCAACGCGCTCGGCGCACATCGTCAGACCGAACGAAACGTTCTCGACGTTCGCGCCGGTGACGACCTTACCGTCTTCGGTTTCGAGTGCCGCACCGACGGCGAACCGTGAGAACGGCGCGGACGCGTTGGTGCGGGCCGCAGCGGCCGCTGCAAGGAGTGCCGCGTCCTCGTTCATGCCGAGACGCCGGTCAAAATTTCGTAGATATAGGCGGCCGAGACGGAGGCCATATCCTCCGCAGCTTGGTCGTGAAAGCGGCTCTCCAAAAGAGATTTGTTGCTGTCGCAGGAGAGCGTTCCGATCGGCTCGGTTTCGCGATCGGCAGACTCGAGGCTGCGAATCGGCGCGGCCAAGACGCTTTTGAGCTCGTGCCAGACTCGAACGTTCGACGGGTAATTGCCGTCGATCGCGACGTCGTTCTTATCGATCCAGTTTGCCCGGAACGCCTTGACGACGACGAACTTTTCGGATTCGCTTCCCTGGACCGATATGGGGTCGTAGATATCGGCGTGGCGGTGCATGCTCCAAGTTTCGTAAGGTAGGAGCCGTTTGGTTTTACGATCGTAGAGCCGGCACGCGACGCGAATCGTCGCGCCGTCGCTGGTCATCGTCAGGGCGTGTCCGAGGACGGCGAGTAGCTGCCGCACACGTTGCGATTTCCGCGACAATCGCGAGCCTTGCATCAGCCGCGCCGCCGCGGCCGTTAAGGCTGCCGCCAGCGCGACCAGGCTCAGCGTATCGATTTCGTTGGAACGAAAGATCGCTCCCAGTCCGACCGAGGCGAAGTCGCGTTCCATCTCCGGTCCACGATCCCAGAGAAGTGCACCGAGCAAGCAAATTAGTAGCGCGGCAACCAAGTTGCACAAACCGTTGAAGAGGTCTGAGTGGCCGCGAACGAGCCGCCGGAACGCGTGCATCTAGTAGAGAGTCGACCCAAGCACGACCGGTTCTGACGTGGCCACGCTGCTGGTTTCGATGCGAGCCCGTCTTCTCCGGTTCGCACTTCCGGTGGCCGCCTTTTCTCAAAAGGGCATTTCTTCGTCGCAAAGGCCGAAATAGTGCCCGAGCTCGTGAATCAGCGTCCGGCGTACTTCTTCGAGTGCCTCGGCGCGATTGCGCGCGATTCGGTTGATCGGCCCGCAGAAGACCGCGATCTCGTCGGGCAGCAGCGGGTCGTCGTGCGTGCGCTGCGTGAGCGCGACGCCGCGATAGATGCCCAGCAGTTCATCGTCGTCGCCGCCTTCACCGCTCTCATAATCTTCGTCGCTCGGCTCGTCTTCTACGGCAATAACGATGTTCTCGATCAAATCGCCGAAGCGCGGAGGAAGGGAGTCCAACGCCTCTTCCACGACCGCTTCGAGTTCCTCCATACTGAGCGCCATCCCGCGACCTTCCCTCGCCTGTCGAGACGGCCCCTCCCACAGGCTGTTTCAAGGATTCGCTGCGGCCTGCGATGCTACGATGAATCTGCTTTGCGCCCCCAGTTGCTTCGCCGCGTCGCGCTCGACGGCGAGTACGATCTCAGCCGGAAAGAAGAGGTCGCCTCGCTCTTTGCGCGGCTAGCCCCCGACGGTCCGGCGGTCGTCGACATGAGCAGCGTGAGCTACATCGACTCCACGTTTCTCCACGAGCTCGCACTCCTGCACTTTCGTTTCAAAGATCATTCGGTGACCCTGATCAACGTCCAACCGAACGTCAAGCGGATCCTCGACCTCGTGAAGTTCGATCGCCTCTTCCGCTTTGCGGGAGAGGCTTCCGCGAGCTTGCCTTAACGCACGTACGAGCGCATCAGCTTGGCGGCAGGCGAGCCGGTCATGTCGTCGAGCAGCGTGTGCAGCGGGGCCACATCGACCGCGATGAAACCGCCTTGAGGATGGTCGAGATCGATAATCGTGAAGACGACGGCCGCGAAGAGTAAGCAGAAGATGGCCGCGAGCAGCGCGTGCGGCTCCTTGGCGTAACCAAACGTCAATCCAAAGAGAAACGCGCCGACGATCGTACACAAGATAATGATGAAAATGATCGCCCGGGGCACGTGGTTGCTCAGTGCCGCGGCCTGGTCTTCGGACGCGTTGATCGTCTCGACGACCGAACGGGCAAGGTCGGCGAAGAGCGTGCTGCGCGGATCGCGCAGGACGGCGGTCGTCGCCGACGTCCACAACTCACCTTGTATGCTCTTTCCCTTGTCGATCGCCAGCTTTTCGGCTTTCGGGTCTTCGACTTCGTCGTAGGTTTCCAAACGCACCCGCGTGTAGTCGATCAGTTCTCGGCGAAAGGGCGCGCTTTCGCCGGCGGGCAGGAAGGCCGCGCGCAGAAACGTGGTTCGAATGGCATCGGCTTCGGTAACGACCAGACCGCGCCGCGCTTCGTAGCGTCCGGCGGCAAAAGCGAAGGAAAAGCCCAAGATCAACGCGATCAGCGCGAAGATCGCCGCCTGCCCCAGGCCAAAGGCCCAGCCCGCCTTGTCGCCGTGCATCCGTCGCGACCGGGTCGCGTAAAGGTAGCCGCCCCCTACCGCGATCAGCGAAATCGGCAAAACGGCGATGAAGTAGACGAGAGGATCGGGCCTCGTGGTGAGGTTCTCAAACATGCTGCGGCGTCAACTCCTTTGCTTGCAGACTTCGCGTAGGCGACGAACACGCCCGTTTCGAAGAGCGACTGGGTGAAACTTTCCGAGCGATTCGACGACGCGGTCGCCTATGCCAACCGCGTCCACGGCAATCAGCGGCGGAAGGGCACCGAGGTTCCTTACCTTAGCCATTTATTAGCCGTCGCGAGCCTCGTACTCGAATACGGCGCTGACGAAGACGAAGCCATTGCCGCACTGCTGCACGACGCTCCAGAGGATCGCGGGGGTGCTCCGCTGCTGGAGCAGATTCGTCTGCGCTTCGGCGATCGCGTCGCCGGTATCGTCGAAGGCTGCTCCGATACGCTGGTCGAGGATCCGCGGCAAAAGGAGCCGTGGCAGTTTCGCAAGGAGCGCTATCACGAGCACCTGCGCGAGACGGCCAACTCGTCCGTGCTGCTGGTCAGCGCCGCCGACAAACTCCACAACGCGCGCTCGACGCTCGGCGACGTGCAGCGTCTCGGGCCGTCGGTCTGGAACCGCTTCCATTCAACGCCTGCGCAGGCGATCTGGAACTATCGTGAGCTGCTCGATGCCTATCGTGCCTCCAGCGATCCGCGGGTGACTCAAGTACTTGCCGATCTTGAGCCCCTGGTCGACGCTCTGGAGGCGGTCACCTAGGCGTGCGCTCGATCATCTCGGGCGTTAGTTCCCAGCGCGCGCGGACGCCGAGCTTACTAAACGCCGCCGGCTGGCCTCGCGACCTCTCCTTAAGATAGAGGTTCGCGAAATCGCGTTACGCGATCGCTAAGCGCACTCGGCGAGCAGCCAGAGCGGCGGCGAAGAGAATGCATGAAGCGATCGCGTAACCTGGCGCGTACGCACCCTGGGTAAAGTCAAACGTGGTTCGGTTCATCGGGCCGGCGTACCAGAGCAAGAGATAAACGATTTCGAAGAGCCGCGTCGTGCCCGAGAGCGATCCGCACGCAAGCGCCAGCGTCGGCACGAAGAACGCGCCGGCGACGATGCCTTCGACGCCGCTGTGGTTTCCCGCAAGCGTCAAATGGATCAGCGAGCCGCCGGCCGTCGCTAGTGCCAGCACTACCCCCGCGAGCCACTGCGCGACGAACTGGCGCCGAATCGGATGTACCGTCGGATAGATCAGCTGCTCGGTAGCAAAGACCGACTCGCGCGTTCCCAACTGCGACCACTGCAGCATCGGCCAGATCCAGGCGAGGCCGACGACGAGACTCTGCGTCTTTGTGTCGACCGCGAACTGTGCCGCGAAGAGCCCCGCTGCAACGAGGTACCACCAGAAACTCAAACCGCCTAAGAGCAAGCGAAGCTCGGCGAGAACGAGCGCGCCGAAGTTGCCGCGGAAGACACAATCGGTTAACGGACGCGACCAACGCTCGGCCGCGATCCGCCAGCGGAACGCCAGATCGCCGCGCGTGCCGCGTACCGCCGAACGCGCCGGTTTTGCGAAGCGATCGAAGAGCAGCGCCGCGAGCGCGACGAGTGCGAGCGAGACCACAAGCCACGCGAGACGGCCCGCAACATCGGCGCCGCTCCACGCGAACCCGTGGAAGACGAAGAGCCGCCTCGCCGCCTCGCCCGCGCCGATCTCGATCGAACTCGGTTTGGCGTGCGGATCGATCGCAGTAAGCGACGACCAAACTTGCCGCAAGATGAGGTTGCCGCCCAAAGGGTCGCGCCACCAGGGCACTCCCAGCGCTCGTCCGTCAAAGGTCCACACCAAGGCGGCGATCCACCCAAAAAAGTAGACGACGTTTCCAAAACCGCCGCGCAGCCACGGAAGCACTTCGAAGAGCAACGCGACCGACGCCGTCAGCGCGAGCGCCGGCGCGACGACGAGGACGAATGGAAATGCGATCTGCCGCAGGTCGAACGCGGCGCTCTCGCCGCGCACGAACTGCATGACGATCGCGACCAAAAAGAGCACCGCGGCCATCGAGCCGAGTACGCCGAAGTTGCTCGACGCCTTTCCCATCGCGTAGTCGAAGCGGCTAACGGGCGTGGCGGCCACGATCTCGCCGGTGTGAGTGTCGCGATCGCGCGCGACCGCGCTCTTGACGTTGTAAAAGCCTAGGAGCGAGAGCAGAAGCGCGGCGAGCAAGGCGAACGTCGCGCCGGTCCAGGCCGAGTTGTAGATGCCGCGGTATCCGTCGATCAAGAACGTCTCATAACCGGCATTTCGCCCGGGCAAGAGTAACGTGCCGGCTACGATCGTTACGACGATCGCGGCCAAGTACTGATAGCGGCGAGTGCGTTCGTGAAAATCTGCGCGCGCTACGGCGGCGATCGCGCGAAGATCGATCACGCCGCGCGCTCGCGCGCGGTCGCGACGACGTTTAGATATGCCTCTTCGAGCGACGCGCGTCCCCGCGCGAGCCGCGAGGCATCGTCGTAGGCCAGCAGCATTCCACGATCGACGATCGCGATGCGCGCGGCGATGCTCTCGACGTCGGAACAAATGTGCGTGGAGAAGATGATGATGCGGTTGGATGCCATTTCGGCCAACAGGGAGCGAAGGCGCACGCGCTCCTCCGGATCGAGTCCGGCGGTCGGCTCGTCGACGATGAGCAGGTGGGGGTCGTTGAGCAGCGCCTGGGCTATTCCGACGCGCTGGCGCATGCCTCCGGAGAAGCCACCCAAGGCCCGCGACCGGACGTCGTGCAGGTTGAGCGCCTCGAGCAGATCGCCGATCCGCGTTCGTAGAAGCCGTCGCGGAACGCCTTTGAGCGCCCCAATGTACTCCAGGAACTCAACGGCCGATAAATGAGGATAGATGCCGAAATCCTGGGGCAGGTACCCAAGCGTGCGGCGCAGTGCGTCGGGCGAAGCGACGACATCGCTGCCGTCGAGCCGGATCGTTCCGCTGCTTGGCTTCGTCACGGTGGCGAGCATCCGCATGAGCGTCGATTTGCCGGCACCGTTTGGTCCGAGCAGTCCCAGCACGCCGGATCCGAGGTCGAGCGTAAAATCGCGCACCGCATGGACGGAACGATAGTGCTTGTTCACGCCTTGGATTTCAAGTTTCATCGCCGCATCTACGCAGCGAGTGCCTCAGTTTGTTTCCGGACGGCAGGATTTCCCTGCGAATCGCCCCAAGCCACCCCTAGTTCACAACTATCCAGCCGGCCCCGTTTGTGGGACCGGCGCTCTGAGTATTAGGGACCCGCTACATGCTTTCGCTCAACCAGCTCAATGCGACGGCGGAGACCGAACCGCCCCGCGTGCTCGGCCAGGTCACGAAGATCACGGGATCCGCGATCACCGTCGAAGGAAAGAGCGAGGACGCCAAAGGGGCAATCGGCGCCGGCGCCCTCGTCAAGATCTGCGGCTACCGGGATATCATCGGCATCGTCAACTCGATCGAGCTCAACGGTGCGGGCAGCGGGTTCGTGCTCTCGATCGGGCTGGTCGGAGAGATCTGTACGACGCCGGATCACGGCGCGGCGTTTGGGCGCGGCGTTTCGCGTTTCCCATCGCTTGGTGACGCCGTGATGTCGGTGACGAGCGCCGATCTGAGCACGGTTTACGCGCGTCCCTCGGTGCCTAACGTCCGCGTTGGGCGACTCGGCAACAACGAACTCCAGCCGGCCTTCGTAATGATCGACGAACTCCTCGCGAAACACTTCGCGATCGTCGGCTCAACGGGCTGCGGAAAATCGTGCGCCGTGACGTTGATCCTTTCCGAAATTCTTGCGGCGCAGCCCAACGCGCACGTACTTCTCCTCGATCCGCACAACGAATACTCGACGGCCTTCGGCGAACTCGCCGAAGTCGTCAACATCCAGAATACGCGGTTGCCATTTTGGCTGCTCAACCTCGAGGAAGCGGTGCAGATTCTGGTACGCGGTGGCGCGCAGCAAGAGCAGGAGACGCAGGCGACGATCCTCAAGGACGCGCTGCGCCAGGCGCGCTATGCCTACGCACATTCGCGCGACTATGCCGCCTGGATTACCGTCGATACGCCGGCTCCCTTTCCCGTGCACGAGCTGCGCCGCAATCTTCGCGAAGCGATGGGACAGATCAACAAGTCCGACAGCGCGAGCCCGTATCGCCGGCTCGAGGCCCAACTCACGTCGTTGATGGAAGACCGGCGCTTCGCGTTCATGTTCTCCGATGGCTTTGAGGCCGAGGACAATCTCTCCGAAATCGTCGGACGCTTGTTGCGCATTCCCGTTGAAGGCAAACCGATCACGATCGTCGATCTGTCCGGCGTCCCTTCGGAGATCGCCGACGTCCTCGTCTCGCTGATCGGGCGCATGCTCTTCGATTTCACGCTCTGGTCGGATCCCAGTCGCCGTCCGCCGATTCTGCTGGCGTGTGAAGAGGCCCATCGCTATCTCCCGGCAACCGAAGGCGCCGCCTTTGCTGCCTGCCGGCGGGCGATTGGAAGGATCGCGCGGGAAGGTCGTAAGTACGGCCTGTCGCTGGCCCTGATCTCTCAGCGGCCGTCGGAACTCTCGCCGCAAGCGCTCTCCCAGTGCGGCACGATTTTTGCGCTGCGCCTCGGAAACGATCTCGATCAGCGATTCGTCGAGGGGGCGTTGCCCGACACCGGCCACATGATGCTCGGCGCGCTCTCGAGCCTCCCGTCTCAGCAAGCGGTCGTCTTCGGCGAGGCGGTCCCCCTGCCGATGCACATCCGCTTCGACACCCTGCCGGACGAGAAGCGGCCCCGCAGCCAGAGCGCGAGTTTTACCCAGGCCTGGCAGAGCGACTCGGTGGGACTCGACTTCCGCGACGAAGCGATCCGTCGCTGGCGCACGCGCACCGACTAGCCTTCCCGGCCCTCGGGCGCCCGGCAACTCGAGGAGGTCCACGCAGGGGCAGCCTCGCACGCTGCCGAGAAGGATACCGCTGGGGCTATTCGTCGACGGAGATGCGAGTGATGTGGCGCTGGAACGTTTGCTTTTTGGTGGCTTTGACGCTGCTCGCCGGGTGCGGCGACGCGCAGACCTCGGGCGCGCCGGCGGCGACGTTCCTGGGGCGGATGGCGGCGTCGCCGCTCGCCCACTTCATGCCGGTCCCGCAGCTCAAGCGCGGTCGCGGACGCTCGCGAATGATCTCGCCGAGCCGTGATAAAAGCATGCTGCTCTACATTTCGGACTGGGCCAACGACGTCGTCAACGTCTACGACTACAAGTCCGGCCAGGCCGTCGGTCAGCTAACGGGCTTCGACGAGCCTTACGGCCAGTGCGTCGACGATCGCGGGAACGTCTTCATCACCAACTACGGCAGCGGCGAAACGATGGAGTTTGCGCACGGCGGTGCGAGTCCGCTCAAAACGTTCTTTACCGACGGAACGCCGCTGGGATGCTCGGTCGATCGCGACGGCGACCTCGCGGTCACGAGTTTCGATCCCGGCAACGTGACGGTCTTTCCAAAAGGCAAGAGCACCGGTCAAACCTATTCGAACCTCTCCTGTAACGTGATGTGGCCTGCCGGTTACGACGATCGCGGCAATCTTTACGTCCTCGGGGAGGGTCCGCAAGCGTTACCGCGCGCGCGCCCGAGCGTAAGCGTGAACCTCTGCGAGGTCGTCGCCGGCAGTGCGGCGATGGTCGTCGTTCCGCTTTCGGGTGCGAGCATTCTCTATCCAGGCAGCGTGATGTGGGACGGGAAGCATGTCACCCTGACCGATCAAAGCTTCGCCGGCGGATACCAAAGCGGCGTCTATCGAACCGAAGAAGTGCCTTCGGGCGGATTGAACGTCGTTGGTGAAACGACTCTCGACGGCGGCTGCTACGACGGGTACACCGATATCGAGCAGCCTTTTTTTGTAGGCCGGCGGAACACGCCGGTAAACTTCCACGAAGGCAACGTACTGGTAGGGGCTAACATCTCGTGCAGCGACGGGGGATCGAACGGAATCATCTTCTGGCGCTATCCCAGCGGCGGCAATCCTTTCAAGAACTACAAGGACGACACCGAACCGCTTGGCGTCTCGGTCAGCATCAAGCCGTAGCTAATAGGCCGGGTGGTCCTGACAGCGTTCGACCGAGGGGTCTTCGCTGGGAAAGACGGTGAACGCGGTGCCGCGCGGAACCACGATGTTCTTCCCCTTGTGGAAGTAGTTGAATACGCCGATCGCCGCGCCGACTCCCGGAACCGGAATCGCGCCGAGATACCCAGGAATTCCGGTACTCGCGCCGTTTTCTACGAGATTAGCCGTGTTGTGATTGAGCACCACCGGGAGGTGTTTCCCGTCGGGAAGCATCAGGTAGCGCGGCTCGAGGACGAGCGTACCGGGGCGCGCGTCGCGCGAGGCCGGTGAGGCAACCGCAACGATGCCTTCGCCCATCGTGCGCGCGGGGATGACGATCGTCGGGCCGGCGGTAACCGCGTTGATCGTCTCGAAGCGGAAAAAATCCCCGGGTCGCGCGTCGCTCGAATCGACCTTGTCCATCATCTGCACGGCGATGACGGTGCACTCGTCGAGGGTGACCGTTCGCTCCACTGCTCCGGTGGTCAGAAGCGCGAGCGCTCCGTAGAATAGCGCGCCGCAGACCTGCCTCAACGGCTTAACTGCGCCTCGGAATGAGGTGCAGCTGGCCTCCGGCGTAGTCGAACCCGATGATGAACTGCTGCCAGAAGGCCGCTCCGAGATGCCCGGACGCGGTGCCGTGCAGCGTCCACGTCGTGCCGATGCGCTGCGGACCGGCGCGATAACCGCCGATCGTGACTTGCGGGATCTCGCCGATCATCTCGATGCTGCTGCCGCCGATTCCGCTGACGGGCCGGTGCGAGGTCACGGTGAAAAGCCCCGGATGCTTTGCATAGAAGTCGTACGCGAGATTGACATTCGACTCGTCGCCCGTATCCACTGCTAGGTCTGCGGCGACGCTTCCCAAGCCCACGCTCACCACGGGAATGTAGTGTTCGAATGAAAGCGGGACCGCGATCGACTGCGCGTCGAGCGTTGCGCCGAGCCGGACCACATGCGCGGTGAGATCGACGACGACGCCGGTTGCGCCGAAGATGTCGCTGCCGAGGACGACGTCGTATCCGTAGCGGCGCAGATCCTTGAGCACCACGTAATACGCGTCGGGATAGGTGGCGGTGCCGATGCGCAGGGGTCCGGCGCGAACCACCTGCGTCGCATATCCGCCCAGCCCGCGCACTTTATACAATCCGACGACCGGAGCCCCAAGGCGGCTCGCGAGCTCGGCGCTCATGGACAGGCCCGAGTTCCCCGTATCGATCAAGCAGCGTAGCGGGATCCCGTTGACGCTGCAGTCGACGATCGGCTCGATCGCTTTCGGATCGGTGGCGACGATGGTCGGCGTATCTCGGAATACCGGCGTCAGCCCGTGCGGCGCATGAAAAGCCGACGATACGATCGCCCGGTCGTCGTAGTGTTCGAACGTTTGGCCGTTACTGAGGACGTCGAAGGGAAGGTTCAACGCTCCAATACGCCGGTAGCTGCGAAACTCGTACATTTCGTTGGAGCCGAAGGCCCGCGCGTAGCGTACGAGGCCGGTCGCCGGGTCGACGTACACGCGAATTGCCAGCGATTGCGGATCGGCGACCACGATCGTGCGGTAGGGGTGGCCGCCGCGGATCTCGCTGCCCGCGTCGCCGAGCCGGCCGCCGTGGGCGATAAACGAAGGCGAGAGAAAGTTGAGCGTCGCGATCAGTCGCAGCGCGCGCAAATAGGGCTGCGTCTCCATCGATTGGGGCAGCGTCGTGCCGTTCATGTTGACCGTGAAGAGGCGCTGGCCGTCGAAGTAGCTGCCGTCGCAGAGCTCGCCGGTGCAGCGGCGCACCAGAACGCGCAGGCCCTGGCTTTCGCTCGACACGACCGCCGGCGCGCCGTCGAAGGATAAGCGTGAGATCGACACGATGTGCGCGTTCCAGACCGGTCCGGCGGCCGCGCGCATCTGTTCGAGCAGCCGCACGACGTCGTTCTCACTCCGGTTGGCTCCCAGCGTCGTCAATACGAGCGCGAAGAGCAAGCCGGCCCGTGCGGCGAACCCCATGGCCGATGGACTTCGAGTTGATCGATGGTTACCTTCTCGACGGCGCGCCGCGAAAAGACGAGCTGGTACGGAAGCTTGTGGCGAACCGCCCGGAGTCTGGTGCCGCGGCGCCATTCTACGAAGGGGTGGCGCGCTTGGGGGCGCGCACGCCGGACCTGGCGCTCATCGCCCTGCGTCTGGTGCTGGGCGGAGCGAAAGCCAACGACGCGAACGTCGCGGCCGCGCGCGACCTGATCGCGCGCGTGAAATCCGGCGACGAGCCGGCGCGCGACGAGTATCGTGCGCTCGTCCGGCCGCCGGCGTAATGGCACTGGGCGTTCGCGAGCTCGTCGCTTGCTACCCGGGTCAAAAGCGGCGTGCGCTCGACGCGGTGTCGTTCGACGTCGAGCCGCACAGGACGCTTGCGATCGTCGGGCCGTCTGGCGCCGGAAAAACGACGCTGCTGAGAATCGTCGCGGGACTGCACCATCCGCTGCGCGGCGACGTGCTGATCGATAACGTTTCGCAGCGCGGCGTTCCCCCGCAAGAACGGCGAGCGGCGGTCGTCTTTCAAGACGACGCGCTCTTTGCCAACATGACGATCCGGCAAAACCTCGGTTTCGCGGTGCGCGGCAGTTCGAAGGGACGCGGCGCGCGGGTGACCGCCGCGGCGGCGGCGCTGCACGTCGGCGATCGCCTCGACCGGCGCCCCGCACAGCTCTCCGGCGGCGAGCGTCAACGCGCATCGATCGCGCGCGCTCTGCTTTCGGATCCCGCGGTTCTGCTCTTGGACGAACCGCTCGCGCATCTCGATCCCGCGCTCAAACGCAGCGTGCGCCACGAGATACTCGGCGTACGCGAACGCTTCGGCGGACCCGTGCTCTACGTCACGCACGATCACGTCGACGCGATGAGCGTCGGCGACCTGCTCGCGGTCCTGATCGACGGCAGACTCGAAGATATCGGCGAGCCGCAACGCGTCTACGACGCGCCGCGCAGCGCGGCGGTCGCGCGTTTCCTCGGCGAGCGGCCGATGAACCTCTTCGAGTACGAGGGTGCGCTGGCAGGAATTCGGCCCGAACGCATTCGGATCGACCCCGGCGGAGCGCTGGACGGGCGCGTCGCGCGCAGCGATCGCACGGGCGCCGACCGGTATCTCGAAATCGAGACGGAGCGCGGCCCCATGATCGTCCGCGTTCCCGGCGACGATGGTACGCAGCCGGGCGACCGCGTGGCGCTCGATCTGCCGGCAGCCTGGGTGCGTCACTTTAATGCAAACGGGGCAGCGCGCTGGTGAGTGACATCGCGACGCTCGCGCGCGGCGTCATCCTTACCGGTTTGACGCAGCCGCCGGAGCCCCAGTGGGCGGGCTTCGCGGGTTTTCTGATGTTTTCGCGCAACGGCACATCGGCGACCGAACTGCGTGCGTTCACCGATTCGATTCGGGAGCGCTGCGGCGATGGTTCGCTGATCGCGATCGACCAAGAGGGCGGACGCGTCGCGCGCCTAGAGCGTGGTATCGAGACGATGCCCTCGATGATGGCGCTCGGCGCCGCCGCCGACGTCGAACTCGCTCAGCGCGCCGGAGAGCAGACCGCCTTCGACCTGCGGCGCGCCGGCTGTACGCTCGACTTTGCGCCGGTACTCGATCTGGCGCTGGAGCCGGCCAACACCGTTATCGGTACGCGCTCGTTCGGCTCGCAGCCCAGTGCGGTGGCAGAGCTGGGCGCGGCGTTCGCTCGCGGCCTGTCGCGGGGCGGAATCGTGCCTTGCTACAAACACTTCCCCGGGCACGGCGCCACCGCCGTCGACTCGCACGACGCCCGGCCAATACTCGACGTCGACGAGTCGATGCTGATGTCGCGCGACCTTCTGCCATTTGCCGCGGTCGCGCGTGAGGCGCGCGCCATCATGGGAGCTCACGTCGTCGTGCGCTGTCTGGATCGCCAGAGCCCTGCGACCCTTTCGAAGCCAATCGCTACCGAACTGCTGCGAACGCAGCTCGGTTTTCGCGGCGCACTCGTCACCGACTGTCTGGAGATGGGGGCGATCGCGCCCGCATCGCCGGTCGACGCGCTCAACGCCGGCTCCGATCTGCTCGTCTTCAGCCATAGCGTAGATCTCGCGTTGGCCGCTGCGTCCGAAATCGAAGCCGGCGTCACACGCGGCGCGCTGGCGTTCGAACGCTTGCAGGAGGCGTACGCCCGAGTCATGCGATTGCGCGAGATCTGCGCGGCCCCGCTTGCGCTCGACGAGTCTCCGCCGCATCCAGGCGTCGGGCGGGAAATCGCGCGGCGCGCGGTCACCCTGGTGCGCGGCACGCCCGAAGCCAGCCCTCTCTCGTGCTGTGCGGTCTCCTTTGGCAGCGGTACGGCCTCGCTGACGCGCGAGTCGCCCGCACTCTTGGAAATCGCCGTAGCGATCGAACCGGATCCCGTCGCGATGGATAACGTTTTAACGCAGTTGCAGCAGAGCGGCCGCCGTCCGTTGGTGCTGTCGCGCCGAGCGCACCTGCATCGCGCGCAGTCCGATGCAATTCATTCGATCGTCGCCGGCTATCCCGACGCGGTAGTCGTGTCGCTGCTCGAGCCTTACGATCTGCCGCTCTTCGCAGACGCGCGCCACCTGCTGGCGACCTACGGCGACGACGCTGCATCAATAGGCGGGCTCGCCGACGTGCTCTTCGGCAACAGCATGCCCAGCGGCGCTCTTCCGATCGCGTTGAACCTCTAGTGCGTCGCGTCAATGCGGTGCTCGAGTCGGGCTTTGGCCAAGAGTTTACCGGCGCGGTTGCGCGGATCGAACGGCGCGGGAAGGTCGTGTTCGAGCGCGCGTACGGCGTTACGCGCGACGACGCGCTCGGGCGGCCGGTCTACTGCGATACGCGCTTCGATCTGGCCTCGTTGACGAAGCTCTTCGTCGCGACGCTCGCGTTGCAACTGGCGGCAACGGATCGCTTGCCGCTCGACGACCCTCTCTGGAAGGTGCTGCCGGAGTGGAAGGCCGGGCCGCACGCCCCGATTACGCCGCGAATGCTGCTGGCGCACAACTCCGGAATGAACTCCGGGGCCGATTACCGCGCGATCCTCGACGAGAACGTCGAACGCTTCGCTATGGATGCGCCGCTCCTGGCCGAGCCCGCGCGGCGTGTGATCTACAGCGACCTCGGCTTCATCGTGCTCGGTGCTGCGATCGAACGCGTCGCGGGACGTTCGCTCGACGCCCTCGTACGCGACGCGCTCGCGAACCGCGTTGCGTACCGTCCGTCTTTACGGGAACGGCTCGACATCCCGGCGACCGAAGAAGATTCCTGGCGGGGACGCGTACAGGGCTTCGTTCACGACGAAAAAGCATACCTCATAGGCGGTGCCGCCGGGCACGCCGGTCTCTTCGGTTCGGCGTCTGCGGTCGCGGCGCTGACCGAATCCTACCTCGCGCCCTTTGGCGGGCGCACCCCCGCGTTCGTGCCTTCCCCAATGGCTCGATTGGCAGTCGAAGAGCACGCGTACGATTCGGTGCTGCGCCGGGGACTCGGCTGGGCGCTAAAAACCAACGACGAAAACTCGTGCGGCCGCTGGTTCGACCGGTCGTCGTTCGGACACACGGGCTTTGTCGGAACGTGCGTCTGGGCCGATCCGGTGCGCGACGTCCAGGGCGTGCTGTTGACCAACGGCGTGTACTACGGGCGCGACGCCGCGCCGAGCTTCGAACGCAGCCTCCGCGTGCGATTCTACGAAGCGGCGATCGAAGATCTGGGCCTGGCGTGATCGCCGTCGGTTTGATGAGCGGGACGTCGCTCGACGGCGTCGACGCCGCGTTGGTGCGCATCGTTCCGGAAGGAGGAAGTTATGCGCTGGAGACGCTGCGCTTCGAAACGTTTTCCTACTCGCTTGCGCTAGAGCAGGAGCTGCGCGCATCTCTGCCGCCCAATGCCGGCAGCGTTGCAGCGGTCGCGCGGCTGCACCGCGCTCTCGGTGACGCGTACGCGCGCGCCGCGGCGCAGATCGGGCGCGGTGAAGCCGTCGACTACGTCGCCTCCCACGGGCAGACGATGTGGCACGACGGCAGCAACGGCGTTACCTTGCAGATCGGCGACGCGTTTTCGATACGCGACGCGGTCAATGCGACCGTCTGTTACGATTTTCGCAGCGCCGACACGGCGGCAGGCGGTCACGGAGCGCCGCTCGTGCCGTACGTGGATGCGTTGCTGCTCTCGAGCGCGCGAGAGGACCGGGTCGCGCTTAATCTCGGCGGGATCGCCAACGTGACGCTTCTCCCGAAGGGCGTACGGCCCGTCGCGGCGGTCGCCTTCGATACCGGCCCCGCCAACATGCTGATCGACGCCTTCGTTGCGGGGCGTACCGGGCAGCGGCTGCGTTACGATGAGGATGGGAGACTCGCGCGCAGCGGACGTGTCGACGGCGGCGCGCTCGAGGGACTGCTGCGCGACGAATATTTTCACGCGGCGCCGCCGAAAACGACCGGGCGCGAGCATTTCGGAGAGCAGTTTCTCGCGCAGCACGCGGAGCCGTTCGCAGCGCTCTCTCTCGAAGACGGCGCGGCGACGCTGACCGAACTTACGGCCGTGTCGATTGCGTCGGCGGTTGCCGGTACGCCCTTTCGCGGGGCACCGCTCATCGTCAGCGGCGGCGGCGCGCGCAACTCGTTTTTGCTCGAACGTTTGGCTGAGCGCGCGGCGGCGCGAGTCGAACTCAGCGACGCGTTCGGTTTCCCGGCTGCGGCGAAAGAGGCGCTGGCGTTTGCGGTGCTCGGCTACGAGACGCTCCGCGGGCGGGCCGCCAACGTTCCGGCGGCGACCGGCGCGCGCCGCGGCGTCGTGCTCGGAGCGATCGCTCCGCTCGCGCTGCCGGAACTGTTGTCGAGGCTACGGCTTGAAGTCGGCGCGGAAGAGATAGCTGCCCGCCACGGGCGAGCATAGGAGCGAGCCCGGCGTGTAGCGCGAGCGCTCCGCGGCAACGGCCGCCGCGCTATCGAGCGCGTCGACGCCGCTGGATTGCCAGACGTACGCCTTCACGATGTCGCCGTTCGCGTTGACGAAGGTCATGATGAAGCTGCTGCGCGGCTTGTCGACGCCGCTTGCAATCGGTTCCGACGCGCCCGCGAGCTTGGGCGGTTCGTACGGTTTCCCGCACTTGAGCGGCCCGATCGGCTGTTTGAACGACGCGATGACCCGGTCGGAGGAAGGCGAGCGCTGCACGGGCGTGCCGGCGCTCGGACTCGTGACTTCAGAAGGTTCGGAGGGGCAGTTTGTCGTCGACGAGCCGACCGCGTACGAATCGACGAAGGCGTAGTGAATCGCTTCCGCCTTGGGCAACAGAACGAGATAGGGGCGAGAGCGCAGCGCGGGCTGGCTGCCCGAGAGCGAAACCTGCTGCAGAAAAGCGTCGTACGCGTTGTCGTCGCCGATCAGCGTCAGGTGCGCGTCGATTCGATTCGCGCTTTGCGAAAACAGCACGACCGAGAGGCCGCCCGCGGTCGTCTCGGCTTGAACCGAGACGGCGCAGAACGGATCGAACCACGCGGGCGGCAACTGCGAGCGAGACGGGGAACCTGCCTGCGCGAGCGCATAAAGAAGCACCAATGCAAGACGCACCGGGCTCACCTATTGGACGTTGAGAAGCCCAACCTCTTCGTCGGGGTCGATGCCGGCGGCACCAACACCGTCGCCGCGCTGGCGCGCGGGGACCGGCTGCTGCGCACGCTCGAAGCAGAGCCGGCCAACCCGAGCGTCGTCGGGATCGACGGCGCCGCGCAGATACTGTTGCGCGCGATCGAGACCATTCTCGATGGCGAGCGCCCGACCGCGGTCGTCGCCGGCGTTGCCGGCGCCGGCTCGAGGGGCGTCCAAGATCGCCTCCACCGCTTGCTCGCGGCGAGCTTCGCCGGTGTACCCGTTGCCGTGACGCACGACGCCCGCATCGCTTTACGCGCCGCCGTGCCGCGGGGCGACGGAATCGTATTGATCGCCGGCACCGGTTCGATTGCCTATGCCGAGATCGACGGCGGCGAGGTGTTCGCCGGCGGCTACGGTTATCTGCTCGGCGATCGCGGTTCGGGCTATTCGATCGGTGCGGCCGCGCTACGGGAAGAGGTGGATGCCGGCGATCGCGATCTGCTTGCGCGCCTCTATCGACTCCCTTCACCCGTCGCCGAAATCGCGAGCCGCGCACGCGCCGTGGTCGAGCAGGCCGCCGGCGGCGAGGCCGATGCCCTTCAGATCGTTCGCGCTGCCGCCGAGGACTTGGTCGAGCTCGTTCGCTCGATCGTTGCGAAGTGCGGCCGGCCAACGCTTCCGCTCGCGCTCGCCGGTGGATTGCTCGCGGAGAACAACGTTCTCGTCCAACGGCTCGAACAGCGCATCGCCGAAGAGTGGCTCGACGTTGCGCTCGTCGAGGAGCGCGTCGAACCGTACGCGGGCGCGCTCGCACTGGCACGGGATCTGGGAGCCGGATCGTGACGGACCATCCGCCGACCGAGGCACGAAGTTCCAAGAGCGGCGGACTCGATCTGCTGAACACTTCCGAACTGGTCGCGCTGATTGCCGGCGATCAGCGCGGAGCCGTCGACGCCGTGCTGCTTGCGAGCGCCGCGATCGCGCAAGCCGTCGACGAGATCGTGTTGCGGCTGCGAAACGGCGGAACGCTGCACTACGTCGGCGCCGGAAGCAGCGGGCGAATCGCGACGCTCGACGCATCGGAGATGCCGCCGACCTTTGGCACGCCGCAGGATCTCGTCCGGTCGCACGTCGCGGGAGGCACGGCCGCGCTCGTACGCTCGATGGAGGGCGCCGAAGATGACGCGGAAGCCGGCGATGCGGTGGTTCGCGATTTCGTTCGGCCGCAAGATGCGGTCATTGGTATCTCCGCCTCGGGATCCGCGCCCTTCGTCGTCACGGCGATAGAGCGCGCGAAAGCGCAGGGCTCCTACTCGGTCGCGCTGACGAGCGTCGCAGACTCGGCACTTGCGCGTTGCGCAACGCACGCGATCGTACTGGACACCGGCGCCGAGGTGCTAACCGGCAGCACGCGGCTCAAAGCCGGCACGGCGCAAAAGGTCGCTCTCAACGCAATTTCGACGGCCGTAATGGTTCGTCTCGGTAAGGTGTACGACAACTTGATGGTCGACGTCGTCGCGAGCAATCGCAAGCTGCGCGTTCGCGCGGCGCGCCTGGTCGAACGTCTTGCGGGCGTCGACGAAGCCCGCGCCCGGTACTTACTCGGTCTGGCGCACGGCCGGGTAAAGGTCGCGGTCGTAATGCAGCGGCACGACCTCGATGCTTCCGCGGCGCAAGCGCTGCTCGACGATCGCGATGGCGCGTTACGCCCGCTGCTCCGGTAGAACGGCGACCATTGCGATGAACGTCTTCGCACTGCTGCTGACGTCGGTTCTCTTTCTCCCGATGGACGACCGTCCGGTAACCTACTCTCTGCCGTTGATGCTCGGGCGCATCGCCGGCGTGAAGGTTTCCGCTCCGCCGCCCGTGCTTGCCGGAAACTTTCTTCAAGCCGGGCGACCCGACGCGTCGATCGCGTGGCTCAACGCGCGGGCGGCGAGCGACCGCCCTGCGGCGTTCGTCATCTCGACCGACATGCTGGCCTACGGAGGACTCGTTCCATCGCGCGTGTCCGGCGTTTCCTACGCCGACGCGTACTCGCGCTTTCGCGAGTTCGCACACCTGCGGCGCGAGTATCCCAACTCGTGGGTCGGCGCCTTCGGAACCGTTATGCGGCTCGCGCCGACCGGCATTCCCGCCGGCACGCCCTACTTCGCCGCGTATCCCGCCTGGTCGTATCTGCAAGCCTACGCAAACCTGCACGATCCACCGCTCGCGAGCGAACGGGCAACGGCGCAGCAGCTACGCGCAACGATCGGGGATGCGACGCTCGATGCGTACCTCGCGACGCGCGCGAGAAACTTGGCCGTCGACCGCCTCCTGCTGAAACTGACGGCGAATGGGACGATCGACCGGCTCGTTCTCGGGCAGGACGACGCGGGACCTGTCGGACTGCACGTGCGCGACGTCGCGCTCTTGCAGACCGAACTGGAGGCACAGAACCTTGCCCAGCGGGCCTCCATCGAGCCGGGCGCCGACGAACTCGGGATGGCGCTGGTCGCCAACGCGCTCGCGCGTACCGCGCACTGGACGCCGCGGATTGCCGTGCGCTATTCGACCCCGGCCGGCGCTTTGTATCAGGATAAAATCGAGTACGCCCCGATTTCGACCGCGATCGACGCGCTCGTCGCGGTCTGCGGCGGCGTACGCGACGACACGTCGCCCGACATCGTGCTGTACGTGCGCGTTCCCGGTACGACCGAGCCGCTCGACGAGGCGCTGCGCGCGCAGATGCAGGCCGACGCGCAAACTCGTTCCGTCGCGCTGGCCGATCTTTCGTTCCTGACCTCGTACGCCGATCAGGCGCGCTTTGCCAAGCAGCTGCTCTCATCGGGCCTCGCCTCCCGCCTCGACGCGTACGCATCGTGGAATACCAATGCGAACACAACCGGGACGGCACTTGCCGAAGCGATCGCCGCGGGCGTGGGCCGGCGTCTCCACACCTATAACGGTCTCGCGCACCGCACGTTCACGCTGACGCGCTTCGTCGACGATTACGCCTTCCACGATGAGGTGCGCCCGCGTCTGAACGCGACGCTGCAGGCGCAGGGAGTGGCCGATCACACGCTGCTGACGCCTGAGGTCGCGCAGCCGGTCGCTTCGCTCGATCGTACGCTGCTCTGGAACGACGCCGCGCAGATCCTCGGCCAGCTCTACCCGGGCTACCACATCGCGGCGATCGAGATCGGGTTGCCCTGGAGCCGCACCTTTGAGACGTCACTCGATATCGCGATCGCGCCCAACCTGTAGCGCCAAGCACGCGGCTTCCACGTCCAACGACAACGCGATCGCGCCCGATCTCAAACAGAACCGATTTCCCGCCCAAACGGCGTCATCGTTCGGCGGCTCGAGCGCATAGCGCGGCCTGCCGAGTTCCTCGGCGAACCGCATCGCGTACATAGCGCCGCCCCCGATCTCGCTACAAACGAGCACCATTGCGCGCGAATACTTCGCTTGGAGCCGATCGCGTTCGATTCGCGATTGCGGTGAAGCCGGCGTCCGGGCCGGCATAAGCGTCGCGAGCGCGCCGCCCGCTGCGACGATCGCCGCCTCGAGCTCCGCGTGTCCGGGCGGATCGGTCGCACCGAAGCCGTAGCCGACAAACGCAACCGTCGGAACTCCCGCTGCAAGCGCTCCACGGTGCGCCGCCGCATCGATCCCCGGAGCGAGACCGGCGACGATCGGCTCCCCGAGACGCTTTGCAAGTTCGTAGGCGAACGCGCCGGCCTCCGGCGGCGGCGTGCGGCTTCCGATGACGGCAACCCCATTTTTTGGAATCGTCCCTCGAACGTGGAGGACCATGCTCGTTCCGACTATACCACGAGGTAAATCGCCGCTCGCGCGAGAGGATGGTTGTCGTATGGCAAAGACCGCTGGGATGGGTCTTTCAAGAATTGCCGCGGCCTGCGCGATCGCGCTTACGGTGGTGACCGGTCACATTACCGACGCCACGACCGGTCAGCCGCTGACGAACGTTACAATCTCAGTTGGATCGCATCGCACCGCGACCGACGCGCACGGCAACTACCGTTTCTCGGGGGTCGCGCCCGGACGCTACACGCTTTCCGCGAGTTCGAAAGACGTGCCGCCGCAACGCCGCGCGATCGTCGTGACGTCTGCCGCGCAGACGAAAATCGATCTCACGCTGTGCAGTACGACGCTGGACTACAACTGCAACGGGGCCGGTCCCGGGGCCGGACCCGGCTAGTTCAGGGCACGAACGTCGACGTACGACCGATCGAGGGTGGAGACGTCGTGGCATCCGAGTAATCGCAGCGTCCGGACGACACCGCCACGGAGGATTTCGATCGCGCGAAGCACGCCGGGACCGCCGTACGCGCCCAGTCCGTACGCGTACGCGCGCCCAACGAGTACCGCACGCGCTCCCAAACACAGCGCCTTGACGACGTCGCTGCCGCGTCGAATGCCGCCATCGAGGTAGACTTCGGCGCGGCCGGCCACGGCGTCTACAACTTCGGGCAGTGCGGCCAGCGTCGGTGCGACGCAGTCGAGTTGCCGCCCCCCGTGATTGGAAACGACGACCGCCTCCGCGCCGGCCTCGATACTGCGTCGCGCATCGTCGGCGCTCAGGACGCCCTTGATGACGATCGGGCCGCCCCACACCTCGCGAATCCAGTGCAGATCTTCCCAGGTCACCGTGGAACGTTCGAGCGCGGCACCGACGTCCTCGTACGGCAGCGGTCCCTTACCGGGAAGGACGACGTTGGGAAACTTCATTATGCCGCCGTCGCGCACGAAGTCGATCGTCCAAGCCGGGCGCACGAGCATCTGCCACGCGTGCGGCAGCATCCGCAGGAGATCGCCGCTGACCAGTTCGCGTCCGCCGTTACGCAGATCGCGTTCCCGTTGCCCGGCGACCGCCGTATCAATGGTCACGACGAGCGCGCCGTAGCCGGCGGTTTTTGCACGCAGGATCGCGTCTTGCGCGGCCTGCCGCCCCCCCAAAAGATAGAGTTGATACCACACCGGGGCTTTGGTCGAGATCTTTACTTCTTCGAGCCTGCAACCCGAAAGCGTCGAGAGGACGTAGCCCGTGCCGGCCTTCCCAGCCTGTTTTGCGGCAACGCACTCGCCGCGCGGATAGAATAGGCGACTGCTCCCCACCGGTGCGAGCATGAACGGCAGGTCGATTGTCGTGCCGAGCACGGTCGTGCGGAGATCGACGGTCCCCGTTGCCGCGGCGTTGCGCGGCCGAAAGCGCACGCGATCGAAGATCGAGCAGTTTTCCCGCATCGTGACTTCGCCGTCGGCGCCGCCATCGATGTAGTCGAAAACGACGCGCGGGAGCCGCCGCTTCGCGGCCCGGCGCAGATCTTCGATGGTATGCGCGTGCATCGAGGCCTTGACGTTTGCCTCGCGGAAAGGATACCCTGTCGTCGCACCATGGACGCCGCCTTCATCGCTACCGCATTCGCCACCGCATTTACGATTATCGATCCGATCGGAATGATTCCAATGACGATCGCGTCGACCGCGCGCCTGGCACCCGAACGCCGGAATCAGATCGTCGATCAGGCGGTGCTCGTCGGCGCCGGGGTGATTCTTTTCATGGGCGTCGTTGGACGGCTGATCCTCAACTCACTGGGCATCACGCTTCCGGCCTTTACGATTGCGGGCGGCATCCTGCTCTTTTTGATCGCGATCGATATGTTGTTTGCACGCCCGACCGGCGCCAAACGCACCGAAGCCGAGGAGCGCGAGGCGGCGCAGACCGAGAATCCCGCAGTCTTTCCGCTCGCCGTGCCGATGATCGCCGGCCCCGGAACGATCGCGACGGTCTTGCTCCTGGTTAACCTTTCCCGCGGCGATCGGTTGGAGCTGCTGGTCGTTGCCCTGGCCTACGCGGTCGCACTTGCGGTAACGTGGCTCTGCATGCGTGGTTCGTCGCTGCTGCTCAAAGTAATCGGTACGACCGGCATCCACGTGATTAGCCGGCTTCTCGGAATAATCTTAGCCGCGCTCGCGGTGCAATTCGTGCTCAACGGATTATCGCAGTCGATCTTACGGCGATGAGGTGATTCCGGCGGCTTGCGCCCAGTGCTCGTAGATCGATTTTTCAATTGGCGGGAGCTGAGTTCCGGGCGGCAGTTTGTATCCGGGCAGCGGCAGCGGAAACGGAATTTCGTGCGGCGACTCTTTGAATGGATCCGAACCGGGGTCGTAGCAGAACGGCCACTCGATGTCGCCGTACTCCATCGCGCCGTCGGGATACGTAAACTCGTAACGGCCGTAGTAGCAGTTGTTCCCGTTATCCCGCCAGCGACGGGTCGGCGTGATGATGCCGTTGCCGTGCTCTTCACCGCGCAGCGAGGACGGAGCCGCGAACCCGTACTCTTTGGTCGCCGATTCTTGCGTGCCCGGATCGATCGTCGGAATCGCGTGCACGTCGTTCTGCCGGTTCAGTTGCGCGACTTCTTTCTCGAATCCGGCTCGATCGCGTTCGATCTTCGTCGGGATGTCGGGGTGGCGAGGAGGTAATGGCGGCGCGCGGTAGGCGACCGCCTTTGCCAACTCGCGTCGCGGGGCCCGCGCCGGGGGTGCCGCGGCGTGCCGCACGACCCGGACGTGGCTCACGTGCTTGGGCGCCGGCGGAGGCGGCGACGGAACCGATCGAGTGACGGTAATGGTCTGGGTTTGCGAGATTGTCTCTTTGGCTCCGCGCGCGACCATGATGTGGCGCAGCTCGTAAAAGACGAGCGTCAGAATGAGAAGGTGCAACGCGGCCGAAGCGAGCGTCGACCACGCGAGTGCGCGCCGGCGGTTTTTGGGCCTTCCAGAGATCAAGCGGTCGTTAGCGTTTTCTTATTTGAGCGGATGGGGCTGGCAGAGTTCGATGAGGACACCGTCGGTCGCCTTTGGGTGCAAGAATGCGATCAAGCTTCCATGTGCGCCGCGCCGAGCGTGCTCGTCGATCAGCCGTACTCCTTTTGCTTTGAGCTCGGCAAGTGCCGCCTCAATATCGGGAACGCGGTACGCCGTGTGATGCAGCTTGGTTGCGGCATCGCCACGATAGCGCGCAATTGCTGAGTTTTCGTTGAGAGGGAGCAGCAGCTCGACGATCGAGGCGCCGGCCTCCAAGCCCACGGCTTCGACTCCTTGGTCGAAGACGATCTCGCGATAAACCTCTTTGAAGCCGAGCGTCTCGGTGTAGAGGCGCAGCGTGGCTTCAAGATCCTTGACGACGATCGCGACGTGGTCGATCTCCATAGCCAGAGCCCGTTTCTGGCGGAGAAAGCAGCCGCCTCCTACCGGCGCTCCGGTCGCCGGGCGCTAAGCCACGATCTCCTTGGCGCGGTAGGTGCCGAACACTTCCCGCAGCACCCTGCAGATCTCGCCCAGCGTTGCACCGTCGTCGACGGCGTCGACGAAGATGGGCATGAGGTTCTCGCCGCCCTCCGCCGCCTTGCGAACCTCAGTCAGCCGTCGCTCAACCCGCTGCGCGTCGCGGGTTGCTCGCAACTCCCGGAGTCGCTCGATCTGCTCGCGTTCGGGACGCTCGTCGACCTGCTGCAGCGGAATCGGTGCGTCTCCGGTCTCTTCAGCGAAGCGGTTGACGCCGACGACGACCTGCTCGCCGCGCTCTATGGCTTGCTGCGCGGCGTAGGAAGAGTCGGCGATGCGGGCCTGCATCCACCCGCTCTCGATCGCGGCGATGCTTCCGCCCATAGCGTCTACCTCGGCGACGATCCCGGCGGCCCGCGCGATCAAATCGTTGGTTAGCGATTCGACGTAGTACGAGCCGGCCAAGGGATCGACGACGTCGGGCACGCCCGACTCGTAGGCGATGATCTGCTGCGTTCGGAGCGCCACTTTCGCGCTCTGCGCGGTCGGCAGCGCAAGCGCCTCGTCTCTGCCGTTAGTGTGCAGCGACTGCGTGCCGCCCAGCACCGCTGCGAGCGCCTGCAGCGTGACGCGCACCACGTTGTTTTCGGGTTCCTGCGCGGTGAGCGTCGAGCCGCCCGTCTGGGCGTGAAAGCGAAGCATCTGGGAACGAGCATCTTTGCATCCAAAGTCGTCACGCACGATCGTCGCCCACAAGTAACGGGCGGCCCGAAATTTCGCGACTTCTTCGAAGAAATCGTTGTGCGCGTTCCAGAAGAAGGAGACGCGCGGAGCGACCTCCTCGAGCGCGATGCCGGCCTCCCGCGCCGCTCGCAGGTATGCCTTGCCGTTTGAGAGCGTGAAGGCGACCTCTTCGACCGCCGTCGAGCCCGCCTCGCGGATGTGGTAACCCGAAACCGAGATCGCGTTCCACTGCGGCACTTCGCGCGCGCAGTACGACATCACGTCGGTAACCAGTCGCATCGACGGTTTTGGTGGGTAGATGTACGTGCCGCGGGCGACGTACTCTTTGAGAACGTCGTTCTGGACGGTGCCCCCGAGCTTCTCGAACGGGATGCCGCGCCGCCGAGCCACCGCGAGCAGCAGCGCCAAGAGAATTGCCGCGGGTGCATTGATCGTCATCGAGACGGTGACGCGATCGAGCGGCACGCCATTGAGCAGCGTCTCCATGTCGGCGATCGAATCGATCGCGACGCCGACCTTACCCACCTCGCCGCGGGACTGCGTGGCGTCGGAGTCATACCCGAGCTGCGTCGGAAGATCGAAGGCGACCGATAATCCGGTCTGCCCGCGCTCAAGGAGATAGCGATAGCGCGCGTTCGACTCGGCGGCCGTTCCGAAGCCCGCGTACTGGCGCATCGTCCACAGACGCGTGCGGTACATGTCTTTGCGTATGCCGCGGCCGAACGGATATTTTCCGGGCTCCCCGAGATCGTGGCGCGTTCCTTCGATTGCATCGTAGACCGGCTCGATCGGGATACCCGAGGCGTTGATTTCGCGAGGCATCAAGGACGTAACTACGCCGCCGCGCGGCAGGGCGCCCGCTCGGCAGGGCGCCGGCCACCGCGGCGCTAAGGCGCGAAAGTGATTGCGCTGTTGGCCGCAGTTGCCGCTGCGTCGGCGCTGCAAACGGCACTCGACCGGCGGGTCTCCGGCGCACCCGGTACCGGCATCGTGGTCGGCGTCATCGATCGCGGTAAGCAACGAGTGTACTTCGCCGGAACCGACGGCAAGGGGCGCCCCGTCGACGCGCAGACGCTCTTTGAGATCGGTTCGGTCACCAAGACGTTTACCGCCACGGCGCTCGCGCGCATGGTGCTGGCGAAGCAGATTGCCTTGGACGCGCCGATCGCGCAGTTTCTCCCGCCCGGCGTACGCGCGCCGGCCAAAGATGGAAGACAGATCACGCTGCTCGATCTGGCGGAGCAGCGTTCCGGCTTGCCGCGTCTTCCGGCAAATCTCAACGGCTCGGCGAGCGATCCATACGTCGGCTACGGCGATGCGCAGATGTACGCGTTCTTGAACGGCTACTCGCTGCCGCGCGATCCGGGCGCCTCCTACGAGTACTCGAACTACGGCGTCGCGCTGCTCGGACAGCTGCTCGCCCGCAGCGCTCGACTGACCTACCCGCAACTGCTGGCCCGCGAGGTGCTCGATCCGTTAGAGATGCGCGATACCGTGCTGATTTCGCGAGAGGCCCCTTTTCCCGCGCGCCTTGCGACCGGCCATAATCTCGCCGGCGACGTAATTCCGGCGTGGCGCATGGATGCGATTGCGCCGGCCGGCGGCATCGCTTCCGATCTCGACGACATGTTGAAGTATCTGCGCGCCAACATGGGAAGCGGACCGCTGGCGCCGGCGTGCCTGTTCGCCCAGCAGCCGCGCGCGCAGGGTGAGACCAACCACCAGATCGGTCTGATTTGGAACATCAACTCGAAGACGGGGACGATCGCGCACGACGGATCGACCGAGGGCTTCAACGCATCGGTCGCGATCTCGCGCGATCGTCAGACCGGGGTAGTCGTGCTTGGCAATGGCCCCGCCGTAGGCGATATTTCCGCGCACGTGCTCTTCCCCGATTATCCGGTGGCGCAGTGCGCGCCGGCGCAGACGGAGCCCGGCTCCTACGCCGGCGAGTACTGCAACGTAGCCGGCGCGATGGCGATTCAAATTCGCGCCGGGTCGAGCGGCAACGACCTATCTCTGCAGGTCGCCGGGCAGGCGCAGGTTTTCATGACTCGTATCGCTCCCGATACCTACCTTTCGGAATCCGTCGGCGCGATCGTGCGCTTTGTCCGCGGTGACAATCGCGTCGTTGGCTTATGGATCTTTCAGAGCGGGCAGATCGTGCCGGCCACGCGGGTCGATCTTGAGGCGACTCCGGTCGTCGCCACGCTGCCGGCGCCGTTTCCGGCGGAGGTTGCGCTCGATGCGGCGACGTTAGCGCAATACGCCGGCAGCTATCGAAGTGCGGCGGAGACGTTTACCGTAACGCTGCAAGACGGGCAACTCTACGTCGAGCTCACCGGGCAACCTGCCATAGCGGTCTACGCTTCGGCGAAAGATCGGTTCTTCTGCAAAGTCGTTTACGCGCAGCTGACCTTTAACCGCAATGCCGCCGGCGCGATCGTCTCGCTGACGCTGCACCAAAACGGCGCCACGCTCGAGGGTACGCGGGTTCCTTAGGAAGGCGCGGCTTCGTCGAGGGTGACGAGTGCCGCGCCGCTCTCGACGGTCGCGCCGGCCTTCGCGTGAACCGCGCGGACTACACCCGCGCGATGGGCGCGCACCTCGTTCATCATCTTCATCGCCTCGATGACGGCGACGACCTGACCCTCGGCGACCGCGTCGCCCGCTCTGACGCCGATCTCGACCACGAGACCGTGCATCGGCGAGCGCACGTCGTTTCCGCTCGAAGCGCCGATGCGTCTGCGCGTCGCACCCAGACGCGGCGCCAGACGGCGGGACGGAACCGGCGGCGCGGCCGCCGGCAGGTGCAAACCGTTGCGGGCGGCCGGCGTAAACGTAGCGGCGAAGCGTTCGAGCGTCGCCGTGCCGTACGACGCGTCGACGACCGACGGCAGATCGCACAGCGCCCGTAAGAGCGGAAGCGTCGTGGGCACGCCCTCGACGACGTATTCGTCGATGGCCCGCCGCAATCGCGCGAGCGCTTCGCGGCGCGTCGGCGCCCAAACCACGAGCTTGGCGATGAGCGAATCGTAGTCCGGTGGAATCGTCCAGCCCGGATAGGCGGCCGAGTCGATCCGCACGCCCAGTCCGCCGGGCTCGCGATACGCGGAGACCCTTCCTGGTGATGGCGCAAAGCCCGCCGAGGGATCTTCGGCGTTGACCCGCCCTTCGATCGAGAAGCCGCGAAAGGCGAGGTCTTCCTGAGAAAAGCCCAACGGTTCGCCGGCAGCGACTCGAATTTGTTCGCGCACGAGGTCGAGCCCGGAGATCATCTCGCTAACGGTGTGCTCGACCTGAATGCGCGTATTCATCTCGAGAAAGTAGAAATCGCTCCCGGAGACGAGGCACTCGATCGTTCCCGCCGAGTCGTAGCCGATCGCCTTGGCCGCGCGCACGCCGGCTTCGCGTATCGCGCTGCGCACCGCGGGGGGAATTTGAGCCGGCGTCTCTTCCCAGAGTTTCTGATGACGTCGCTGCAGCGAGCAGTCCCGCTCGCCGACGTGAATGACGTTACCGTGTTTATCGGCGAGGACTTGCAGCTCGACGTGCTTGGGGTTCTCGAGATAGCGCTCCGCGTAGATCGTGTCGTCCTTGAAATAGGCGCGCGCTTCGCGGCGCGCGGTTTCGAACGCGGAGTCGATTTCCTCGGCGCGGTGCGCGACTTTCAGTCCTTTCCCGCCCCCACCGGCCGCGGCTTTGAGCGCGAGCGGCAGCCCGTAGCGCCGTGCGGCCGCGTGCGCGCCCGCCGCGTCGACGATCGCTTCTAGCCCGCCGGGCACCGACGGAACGTTGGCCTCGAGCATCGCCCGGCGTGCGCTCAGTTTGTCGCCCATGGCCGAAATCGCGTCGGGGTGCGGACCGATCCAGGCAAATCCGGCGGCGACCACGCTGCGCGCGAACGCGGCATTTTCGGCAAGGAATCCGTATCCCGGGTGGACGGCGTCGGCGCCCGACCGCCGGGCAACGTCAAGCAGCTTTTCGCCGTCGAGGTAGCTGTGCGCCGGCGCCGCGGCACCGATTTCGTACGCTTCGTCGGCGAGCCGGACGTGCAGCGCATCGCGGTCGGCCTCGGAGTAGACCGCGACGCTTCCGATATCCATCTCTCGCGCCGTCCGAATAACGCGAACCGCGATCTCGCCGCGGTTCGCAATCAGTAGTTTCCTAAACACGAATCATTGCGGCGGATACATTCCCATCGCATGATAGCCGGCGTCGACGAAGTGCACGTCCGCGGTGACCGCCGAGGCAAGGTCGGAAGCGAGAAATACCGCCACATTACCGACGTCGTCGGCCGTAACGTTCCGGCGAAGCGGCGCGATTTTCGGAACGACGTCGAGAATCTTGGAGAAGCCTCCAACCTGACGCGAACTCGCCGTCTTGATGGGGCCGGCCGAAATTGCGTTGACCCGAATGCTCCGGTCGCCCAGGTCGAACGCGATGTAGCGAACGGTCGCTTCGAGCGCGGCTTTGGCGATCCCCATTAAATTGTAGTTCGGAACGATCTGCGTCGCGCCGAGATAGGTCAGCGCCATGATCGAGGCACCGTCGTTAAAAGAGTCGCGCAGCGCGCTGACCAGCGCGATCAGCGAGAAGGCCGAGACGTCGAGCGCCAGACCGAAGCCGCTGCGCGACGTGTCGAAGACCTTGCCGGCGAGGTCCTCCTTGTTCGCGAAGGCGATCGAGTGGACGAGCACGTCGAGGCCGCCGAAACCTTCGGCCAGGGCCGTTGCGAGGTCCGCCAGCGACGCATCGCTGGAGACGTCGCACTCGATCGCCGGGCCGCCTCCAAGTTCGGCCGCCAGTTTCTCAACCTCGTCTTTTACTCGCTCGCCTTGGTAGGTGAGCGCGATCGATGCGCCGTGCTCGTGAAGACGCCGGGCGACCCCGGTCGCGATCGACCAACGGTTCGCAACCCCGGTTACCAAAGCGCGCTTGCCCTCTAATAATTTCACGAGAAGTTACATACCAGCGCTGTGGCGGCCGTCCTCTATCGCTTGCTATGGCAGGAGGCTCCGGGTCGGTCGCGGTCTAAGTCCGAGAACCTCCGCAGTCCCCCGCGGATACCGCGAAACCATAAGGAGCACTTGTGAAAAGCCCGTTCAAACTATTTATTTCGGCGGCGGCGGCATTTGCCGTGGCCGCTTGTAGCGCCGGCAACTCGAGCCTGCCGAGCACCGGCGGCATGTCGCCGGTCGCGCCGGCGCAGGCCGGCTTACACGCAGCGCGGCTCTGCAACGATCTGCGCAGCGGTTTTATGAACTGCGACGTCGAGCTCGAGACGCCGTTCGGCGCTCAGCCGATGGTCAGCGGCTGGACTCCGCCGGTCCTGCAAAAACTCTACAACCTCCCGACCACCAAGGGTGGAAAGGGTACGGTCGTCGCGATCGTCGACGCGTTCGACAATCCCGACGTCACAACGGATCTCGCAGCCTTCCGTTCCGAGTTCAAGCTCGGTAAGGGAACGTTCAAAAAGTTCAACCAGTTGGGACAACAGAAGAACTACCCGACCGGCAACATGGACTGGGGCACCGAAATCGACCTCGACGTTCAAATGGTCGCTACTTCCTGCCCGAACTGCACGACCTATCTGATCGAGGCCAACACCAACAGCGGTAACGATCTCTACGACGCAGAGAAAGAAGCGGCGAAACTGGGCGCCTCGTACATCAGCAACAGCTGGGGCGGCGGCGAAGGCAGCGCGTCGGGCGGTTCCTTCGACCAGAAGGGCGTTCTGTACTTCGCGAGCGCCGGCGACGGCGGCTACGGAGCCCAGGATCCCGCCGACTACGACAACGTGATCGCCGTCGGCGGCACGATCATCACCATCGATGGCAAGAAGTATAAGGAACTCGTTTGGCCGGACAGCGGCGGCGGATGCTCGATCGTCACGAAGCCGACATGGCAGTCCGATCCGAAGTGCACGAGCCGCACGATGAACGATATCTCGGCCGTTGCTTCGAACGTCGCAATCTACGATACGTATGAAAACGGCGGCGGCGGCTGGGGCACGGTCGCCGGCACGAGCATCTCTTCGCCGTTGGTGGCGGGCATGTACGGCCTGGCCGGCAACGGATCGAAGCTGACCGCCGGAGAGAACCTCTGGAAGCTCAGCAAGAAAGAGCTCAAGAAGGATCTGCACTACGTGAGCACCGGTTCGGTTGCCGGCTGCCCCTCCAGCCTGCAAGGTACCTACCTCTGCAGCGCCGGAACCAAGGAGTTCGGCAACTACTCGGCGCCCACGGGTTGGGGAACGCCCAACGGACTCGGCGCTCTCTAAAACCCTCCGAGCGCGAACGAAACGATGCGAGCCCGCGAAAGCGGGCTCGCTCTTTTATAGCGGTATGTTTCCGTGCTTTCGTTCCGGACGCACGACCCGCTTGTCGCGCAGCATTTCCAGTGCGACCGCGATCGCGCTGCGCGTCTTTCGTGCCTCGATCACGTCGTCAACGTAACCGCGGCCCGCGGCAATGTACGGATGCGAGAAGCGCTCGTCGTACTCGGCGATAAGCTCGGCCATTTTTGCCGAGGGGTCGTGTGCGGCGGCGATCTCGCGTCGAAAGATCGTCTTGACCGCACTCTCTGCGCCCATGACCGCGATCTCGGCTGTCGGCCACGCGAGGTTGAGGTCGGCGCGAATGTGCTTGCTGGCCATGACGTCGTAGGCTCCACCATAGGCCTTACGCGTGATGACCGTGATCTTCGGCACGGTCGCTTCAGCGAACGCGTAGAGCAGCTTGGCGCCGTGCAAGATGATCCCGCCGTATTCTTGGTCGGTGCCGGGCAGAAAGCCGGGCACGTCGACGAACGTTACCAACGGAATGTTGAAGGCGTCGCAAAAGCGCACGAAGCGCGCCGCTTTTACCGAAGAGCGCGTGTCGAGTACGCCGGCGAGCACGTTGGGCTGGTTCCCGACGACGCCGATCGAGCGGCCGTCGACGCGCCCGAATCCGCAGATCACGTTGGGCGCGTACAGCGGGGCGATTTCAAAAAAGTCGCCATAGTCGACGACCCCTTCGATCACGGTGCGCATATCGTAAGGTTTGTTGGGCGAATCCGGTACGAGATCGTCGAGTTGCGGTACTTCGCGCTGCGGATCGTCCTCGCAATCGAATTCGGGCGCCCCTTCCCGGTTGTTCTGCGGCAGAAACGAAAACAGTTCGCGCGTGAGCTCGAAGAGGTGATCCTCGTCGTCGGCGACGAGGTGGGCGACGCCGCTGCGGGTGGCGTGCGCGTGCGCGCCGCCGAGCTCTTCGAAGGTAACGTTTTCACCGGTGACCGTCTTGATGATCTCGGGGCCGGTGATGAACATTTGCGAGATCTTCTCGGTCATGATGATGAAGTCGGTGATCGCCGGCGAGTAGACCGCGCCACCCGCGCACGGGCCGGCGATCAGGCTGATCTGCGGGATCACGCCGCTCGCCTGAACGTTGCGCCAAAAGATCTCCGCGTAGCCGCCGAGCGAAACGACGCCTTCTTGAATGCGCGCGCCGCCCGAATCGTTGATGCCGATCAGCGGCGTTCCGGTGCGAATTGCCAGATCCATCATTTTGCAGATTTTCTCGGCGAACGCTTCTCCGAGGGACCCGCCAAGCACCGAAAAGTCTTGTGAGAAGAGAAATATTTGGCGGCCGTCGATCGTCGCACGTCCGGTAATCACGCCGTCCCCGAGAAACTCTTTTTCGTCGAGCCCGAACGCGTTGGCCCGGTGGACGACGAACCGGTCGAACTCGACGAACGAACCGTCGTCGACGAGCGACTCGACGCGCTCGCGCGCCGAACGCTTTCCCCGAGCGTGCTGGCGTTCGAGCGCGGCCGAGCCGGCCGGTACGGCCGATTCGGCGCGCTTGCGTTCGAGCTCGGCGTAGCGTTGCTCGCGACTCTTCACGGCCCCACCTTTGCACGAAACTTCCCCCGTGTCATGCTGCCGTTCTCACGCGTCGCCTAGAGCCCGTGGAAGGGCTCGTCAGCTCGATGCCGGAGGGCGAGCGAGGCGCTGGGGGCTTCCCCGAGAATAGTCGGCACCATGTTACGAGCCGTTTGCTGCGTTTTCGCCATCGCCGTGCTTGGAGTGGTTCCCTCGGGATTCCCCACGCCGCCGCCGCTGCCGCCCGAAAAAGCCGTAGCAGAGACGATGTACGGGACGTCGGTTACCGATCCGTACCGCTACTTCGAGGATATGAAGGACCCCGTCGTCGCGCAGTTCTTCAAAGAGCAGAACGCTTACACGCGCGACGTGCTCGGTCGCCTCGGCCCGGCGCGCCAGAAGCTTTTCGACCGGATCAAGGAACTCGATAACGCCGGCGTCTCAGTCATCGGCGTTACGCGGGACGGCCCGTACTATTTCTACGAGAAGCTCAATCCCGGCGATAACTCCCCCAAACTCTACGTTCGTAACGTCGACGGCAGCGGCGAGCGCGTTTTGGTCGATCCCCAGAGTCTCGCGAGCGTCGGTAAACACTTCACGATCAACTATTTTCTGCCGTCGCTCGACGGAAAACTCGTCGCGTACGGCATTTCCGAAGGCGGATCGGAAGCATCGGTAATTCACGTCGTCGACTCGGCCAGCGCCCAGGTGCTGCCCGACGCCATCGACCGCTGCTACTTCATCGGCGCCACGAGCTGGCTGCCCGACGGTAAATCGTTCTACTACGTGCGCTTCCCGGCGCTCAAAGCGGGCGAACCCGAGACGGACAAGGAGACCCGCTCGGTGGCGTATCTCCACGTGCTCGGGCGCGATCCCGACAAAGACGTTCCCGTGTTTGGTTACGGCGTCAATCCGAAGGTACCGTTCGAGACGACGGATTTTCCGATCGTCATTTACTCGCCCGCGTCGCCTTACATGCTCGGTATCGTCGTGCACGGCGTGCAGAACGA
Source organism: Candidatus Cybelea sp. (assembly GCA_036267315.1). Taxonomy (GTDB): domain Bacteria; phylum Vulcanimicrobiota; class Vulcanimicrobiia; order Vulcanimicrobiales; family Vulcanimicrobiaceae; genus Cybelea. The sequence continues at coordinate 44,015 of DATAWH010000023.1, forward strand.
ACGCGTCATCTACGCGACCCGCTCGGCTGGAGTCGATTCGGCAGACGTCAGCTGGACGCAAATTGCGAAGACCGACGACGACGTCGTCGGCCAAGATATCAAAGGCTCGACGATCTTTCTTCTGACGCATAAGAACGCGCCGACGTTTAAGATCGTCAGCACCTCGCTCGATGCGCCGAACCTGGCGAGCGCCGCGACCGTCGTTCCGATGGGTCGCGACGTCGTAGAAGACCTTCAGGTCGCCGCCGACGGTCTCTACGTGCTCTCGCGAACGGGAGGATTCGGAAAGATCACGCGCGTCGCGCTCGACGCCGGCGGGGCACCAGGCTCGCAGAGCGGCGTCAACCTTCCTTTCCGCGGAGCGATCAACGCAATCGCGACCGATTCTCGCGAGCCCGGCGTCACCTTCGGCCTGACCGGTTGGACGCACTCGCTGCTGTACTATCGCGCCGATGCCGACGGCACGGTCGCCGATACGCAGCTCAAGCCGCTGGCCAACGTCGACATGTCGGCGTACACGTCCTCGGAAGTCCAAGCGCGCAGCGCGGACGGCACGATGGTGCCGCTCTCGATCGTCTATCGCAAAGGGCTCGCGCTCGACGGAACGCATCCCACGTACCTCGAGGGATACGGCTCGTACGGCATTACCCTCGAACCGGCGTTCAGCGCGACCCGCGTCGCCTGGATGGAACGGGGCGGCGTCTTCGCGGTCTGTCACGTTCGCGGCGGCGGATGGTATGGCGAAGCCTGGCATCGCGCCGGCATGATCTCGACCAAACCGCACACGTGGCAAGATTTTATCGCCTGCGGGCGCTGGCTGATCGCGCATAAATACACGCGCTCGGCGCATTTGGCCGGCGAAGGAACCAGCGCCGGCGGCATTACGATCGGGCGCGCGATCACCTCGGAACCGCATCTGTTCGCCGCCGCGCTCGACGTCGTCGGCGCAAGCAACACGATGCGCTCAGAGTTTACGCCCAACGGACCGCCGAACATTCCGGAGTTCGGGACGGTAAAGGACGAGAGGGGGTTTCGCGCTCTGTACGCGATGGACGCCTACCAGCACGTCGTTCCCGGCACCGCGTATCCCGCGGTGATGCTTATCACCGGCTACAACGATCCGCGCGTCGCGTCGTGGGAGCTCGCGAAATTCACCGCGCGCCTTGCGGCCTCGACCACCAGCGGCCGTCCGATTCTGCTGCGGGTCGACTACGACGCCGGGCACGGCTTCCTGGCGGCCTCGCGAGAGCAGAGCGAGCAGCTGCTCACCGACGAGTATGCGTTCTTGCTTTGGCAGTGCGCGGACCCGGCGTTCGCCGGCATTCCTACTCGAATCTACCCGCGGCATCCGTCATAGCCGCCGCAATCCATGTGCCGGCGACGCTCGTTTTAGATGAGTGATGCGGTCGAGCTCATGGAGCGCGTGAGGCGCGGCGATGCCGGCGCCTTCGAGACCTTGTACGACGAGTACCACCGGTTGGTCTACGGCGTTGCTTTCCGCGTGCTCTCCGATCCAGCCGGCGCCGAAGACGTGACGCAGAACGTTTTTTTGAAGCTGTGGAGCAACCCGGCGTCGTTCGTCTCCGGCAACTTCGGCGCGTGGATTATCAGGGTTGCCCGCAACCGTGCGGTCGACGCGCTCCGCGCCCGCGCGACTCATCCGGAGAGCGGAGTGCCCGAAGCACTGGCCGAACGCGATTCGCTGGAAGACACGGCATTCGTGTCGCTCAACGCCGAAGCGGTCCGCAAGGCGCTCGTGCAACTCCCGCCCGAGCAGCGGGAGTTAATTGAGTTGGGATTTTTTGGCGGGGTGACGCATCACGAGATAGCACGCAAGACGGGCTTGCCGTTGGGAACGGTCAAAACGCGCATTCGCGCTGGACTGCGGCGTCTGCGTAGCGCGCTTGAAGGAGTGGTCGTTCTGTGACCTCGCACGAAGAACTGCTCGATAACGTCGCCGTGTACGCGCTTGGCGCGCTGCCGGTGGCCGAGGCCGCTGAGGTCGCGGCGCACTTGAAGACGTGCGACTCGTGCCGCGCCGAATACGAGGCGCTGCGTCCTGCGGTTACCGCCGTGGGCGTGTCCGCTGCCGACTATCTCGACGACGTTTGCCCGGGGCCGATGCTCAAAGCCAGGATCATGCGCGAGGTGCGCAACGCTAAGCGGGCCAACGCTAAGACGTACGGCTGGGAAACCTTCGCGGCGATCGCGGCCGCCTGCGTCATTACCGTCGGCGCGCTGATTTTGTACACCACGATGGATCGTCACATCGTCCGCCAGACCGCGCTCGTAACCGCTCAATCGGCAGCCCTGGCCGACCTCAGCGCGGCCGATGCGAAGCGGTACCGCTTTGGCGCCGGCCAGGTGTTCGTTCGGGGCACGCACCTCTACGTGGCGCTTCCGGGGCTCGCGGCGCCGCCCGCCGGAAAGGTCTACCAAGCGTGGACGCTCCCGAAGGGATCCAAAACGATGGCGCCGTCGGTTACCTTTACGCCCCACGATCGCGACGTCACGGTCGTTCGTCTGCCCGAATCCGCGACCGCCGTCGCCGCGGTCGCAGTGAGCGTCGAGCCCGTGGGCGGCTCCCAGCAGCCCACCACTAAGCCGATCGCGCTCGCGACCCTTTAGTTTCCGGTAAGCCAATCCAAAGTCGTCTCCGCCCCGTTTCCTCGGACGAAATCGTTAATTTTCGTCCATGAGCTCTTCGCTCGAGAAAGGAACCCATGCGCATTCTCACTCGTATCGGCGGGCTGACGCTCGCGGCCGCGCTAGCCGCGCCCGCCGTTGCTTCGGCGGCCCTGATGCCCAACATGAGCAACGAGCCCACGCGGTTCTCCGGATCCTGCTGCGTCTATACGGGCGCGCCCGATCTGCCGTTGACGCTTTCGATGATCGTCGCCGGCGGCGGCCCGAAGAGCTTCCAAACGGTCACGCTACTCAAGGTGCTGACCGGCAAACTCTTCGATGCGGAAGTCGGTAAGCTGACGAAGCAATACGGCAAGGCTCAGATCGGACAGTTTCTCACGACGTTCGATTTCGTCGTCAGCGACTCGCTCAGGATCGTAACCGAGAAAAAGGTTGCGCTCCCGAGCAAGCCCGACCCGGATCCCAGCAACGGTCCCGCGCTCGCCGCGGCGCTATGGAAGGCGGGTCAGAGCGGTCAAGGCTTCAACGTTGAAGTGATGCTCGATCGTTTGGTCTCGCATCCGATTCACATTCAGGTGATGAAGGATATCGACGCAAAGTACGGGCTCGGCGTCGACGCGCAGTACCACGCGATCCTTACGACCGCGATGAAAGACCTCGCCGGCGCGTATAAGCTCTCGATGTAGCGTTCCCGAAGTTCGTTAGACTCGGTCGTTCCTTAAGGAGACGCTCCGGCGGTCCGGCGAGAAGCGTAAACATGAATCCGCTTCGAAGCCGGACTGCCGGAGCAAACAACTACCAAATCCCCAGCATCGCCTTTACGTCGTCGGAGGCCATCGTTTTCGGATCCCACGGAGGCGTAAAGGTGATCTCGACGTTGGCGTTTTTGACGCCGTCGAGCGCCATCACGTGGTCCTTTACCGACTGCACGAACATCGGGCCAACCGGACACATCGGCGATGTCAGGGTCATCATGACGCTGACGTCTTCACCGTTTTCACCCTCGGCAGTGATGTCGTAGACCAGTCCTAGCTCCAGGATGCCGAGGTTGAGCTCGGGGTCTTTGACTTCGACGAGCGCTTCGCGAACTTGTTCGACCGTTGGCATGCCCGCGAGGTTCCTCAGGCCGTAAGGCAAACCTTCGGTTAAAATCGGTGTCGGGGGGCCGGTGGAGGCCGGCTCGGCCTCGGACGCTGCGAAACTTCGAGCGGGCGGGTAGAGTTTATAGGACAGGAGGATAACCGAAGCGATGTCAATGTGGGAGCCTTTCACCGAGCGAGCGCGGCGCAGCATCGTACTCGCTCAGGAAGAAGCTCAGCGTCTAGGAAACAACTACATCGGAACCGAGCACATCTTGCTCGGCATCATTTCCGAGGGCGAAAGCCTTGCCGCTAAGGTTCTGGAATCGCTCGGAGTCAATCTAGCAAAGGTTCGGCAAGAGGTCGAAGCGATCGTCGGACGCGGCGGACAGACCGTCCAACAGGAAATGGTCTTCACGCCTCGGGCCAAGCGTGTGATCGAGCTTGCCTTTGAGGAGGCGCGTCAGCTCAACCACAACTACATCGGCACCGAGCACCTGCTGCTTGGCTTGATCCGCGAGGGCGAAGGCGTCGCCGCTCGCGTCCTCACCAATCTGGGCGTCGATCCCGCCAAGGTCCGCGTTCAGACCACGTCGCTGCTCGGAGCCGAGGGCCAACCGCAAGCTCCCAAGGGCAAGAGCAAGACGCCCACCCTCGACGCGTACGGCCGCGACCTGACGCAGCTGGCGCGCGACAACAAACTCGATCCGGTCATCGGTCGCAACAACGAGATCGAGCGAGTCATTCAGATTTTATCGCGCCGCACCAAGAACAATCCGGCGCTCATCGGCGAACCCGGTGTCGGCAAAACGGCTATTGCCGAAGGCCTCGCACAACGCGTCATCAAGGGCGATATTCCCGAGCCGCTGCGCGACCGGCGCGTCATAACGCTGGACCTCGCCGGTTTAGTCGCCGGTACGAAGTATCGCGGTGAGTTCGAGGAGCGCATGAAGCGCGTGATGGACGAGATCCGCGGGGCCGCCGGCGAGATCATCCTCTTTATCGACGAGCTGCACACGCTCGTCGGAGCCGGCGCGGCCGAAGGCGCGATCGACGCGAGCAACATCATCAAGCCGGCGCTTGCGCGCGGCGAGCTGCAATGCATCGGCGCGACGACTCTCAACGAGTTCCGCAAGCACATCGAAAAGGACTCGGCCCTCGAGCGCCGCTTCCAGCCCGTGATGGTCGGCGAGCCGACCGTCGAAGAGACGATTGAAATTCTCAAAGGATTGCGCGACCGCTACGAGGCGCATCACAAGGTCCAAATCACCGACGACGCGCTCTCGAGCGCGGCGCGCCTGAGCGATCGTTATATTACCGACCGCTTCCTCCCCGATAAAGCAGTCGACCTCATCGACGAGGCGAGCTCGCGCGTTCGTTTGCAAGCGACGCTGCCGCCGCCGGCGATACGCGAGGCCGATGCGCAGTTGCGCAAGCTCATCGCCGAAAAAGAGGCGGTCGTCAAAAACCAAGAGTTCGATAAAGCGGCGACGATCCGCGATCGTGAAGAGAAGCTGCGCTTGGAGAAATCTCAGCTCGAACAAGAATGGCGCGATCGCAAGGCGGCCTCGGAACGAGTTCTCAAAGTAACGTCCGAGAACGTCGCCGAGATCGTTGCGTCGTGGACGAGAATTCCGGTCAGCCGGCTGGCGCAGGCCGAGACCGAGAAACTCCTCAAGATGGGCGAGCTGCTGCACGAACGCGTCGTCGGCCAAGAAGAGGCCGTCAACGTCATTACCCGTGCCATTCGCCGCTCGCGTGCCGGCCTGAAAAATCCGAGCCGTCCGATTGGTTCGTTCATCTTCCTCGGCCCGACCGGCGTCGGCAAGACCGAAGTCGCTCGCAGCGTCGCTGCCTTTCTCTTCGACGACGAAGAGTCGATGATCCGCATCGACATGTCGGAGTACATGGAGAAGTACTCGGTCAGCCGATTGGTCGGCGCACCTCCCGGATACGTCGGATACGAAGAGGGCGGTCAACTGACCGAAGCGGTGCGCCGTCGTCCCTATTCGGTCGTGCTCCTCGATGAGATCGAAAAGGCGCATCCCGACGTCTTCAACCTTTTGCTCCAGGTGCTTGAAGACGGACGTCTGACCGATTCGCAAGGCCGTCAGGTCGATTTCAAAAACTCCGTTATCATCATGACGAGCAACGTCGGCGCCACTGGGATGACGACGACGACCGATATCGGTTTCCGGCCGGAACGAACCTCGATGTCCGATGAAGCCAAGGCTTACGAACGGATGAAGAACCGCGTGATGGAAGAGGTCAAGCAGACCTTCCGTCCGGAGTTTCTCAATCGCGTGGACGAAGTGATCGTCTTCCATCAGCTCTCCCGCGAACAGATCGAGGTGATCGTTACGCTGGAGCTGGCAAAGGTCGTGCGTGAAGTGCGCGCCCAAGAGATGGAACTCAAGGTCACCGAAGGCGCGAAGGCCGTTCTTGCCAAGAAAGGCTGGGATCCGCAGTTCGGTGCGCGCCCGCTGCGTCGCGCGATTCAGCGGATGGTCGAAGACGAACTGGCCGAAGAGATGCTCAAGGGCAATTTCGGTGCGGGGGACCACATCCTCGGCGACGTCGACCCCGATGATCCCGACAAGATCAAGTACTCTAAGATCCCGACGGTCGAACCGCCGGCTCCGCCGGCATCCTCGGAACCAGCCATCACGTAGCCCGCTCGTGTCACCCTAACCCAGTCACCCCCCTAACCCTGTCACCCTGAGCCTGTCGAAGGGCGAAGGGCGAAGGGCGCAAAGGGGGCGGCTCGGGGCGGTCCACGTCGAAGGGTTGCACGATGTTTGCGCCTCTTTTTGCCGCAGCGGTATTCGTACGAGCGACGCCCGAAGCGGCGGCCTCACCGCAGCCGGCGCCGGTCGTATCACCGTCTAGCAGTCCAACGATTCCCACTGCTCCGCTCACGCTCTCAACGAACGGCGTCGACCTCAATCCGGCGCAGCAGAGCGTCGTCACCATTACCGGCGCCGCGCCACCGCTGCAGTTGGCGCTCGATCGACGGCTCGTCAGCGTAACGGCCGATCCGGCGGCGACGAGCGTGACGATCACCGCGTCGCAAGCAACGGGCTCGGACGTGCTGCACGTTACCGACGCAAACGGCGCGACCGCCGATGTGGCGATCCGCGTCGCGTTCAATGCCGGCACGATCGTTCCGCAAACGAGCCTGACCGTCACCGGCGATCCGGCGCAGCCCGACTGGCTGGCGGCGCAGGTCACCGCGTGGGTGACGCGGCTCACGCAGGCATTGCCGGGTGCCAGCGTGACGATCGGCGCAGTTGCACCGCCGTCAACACCGCTCGCTCCGGGGAGCGCCGCACAGTTTACGGTCCCGATTCAAATCGCCGGGAACGGCCAGTATTTCGACCAGAACGGCACCACGACCGTCGACGTGCAGAACGCGCCGATGCAGCCGTTCGTGCCCGAACTGCTCTTCTATGACGACGACCCCGAGCACGTCACCCAAGACGGCGTACTCTTTCGCGGTACGGTCTCGGCGGCGCAACCCGCGCGCATCTACTATTATCACGACGCGGCGACGGATCCGCGCCGGCTCGTCGTCGCGCTGCAGGCGAGCGGGCCGGGCCCGGCCTCCGTGCAGCTGATCGCGGCGTCGGCCGGTCCCAACATGGACGTGATGACGGTGGGGCAGGCGCTGACGAAGAAGTTCTTGCTGACGAAGAATCAACGCGAGGGAATCGTCGTCGACCTTTCCGGCGACCAGCCGTATCTCCTTACGGACCTTTCGATGGCGTCTCGGCAGCTCGTCGCCGGCACGGCAGATATCCGCGTTCTCTCCGGCGGCCCAATAGAGATAACGGTGCTCGGCGCTTCTCCGGGCGTCGATCCGCGCACGCTGCTCGCCGGCCCGGTGCTTGCCGGCGACGGGCACCACCGTTCGGGAGTCTTTTCGCTCGCCGGCTTCGGCTCCGACAGCCTGCACTACGCGGTCGGCGGCGAAGACGCGACCGTCGTTCTCGGTGACACCGAGCCGACGCTGCCCAACGTCGCGCCCGCGGAAAGCGGCCACGATTACGGCGACTACGGAGTCGTTCACACGATCGCCGTATCGATCGATAATCCGACGTCGGCATCGGCGCCGGCCTACGTCTATCTTCAGCCGCTTGCCGGGCCCGCGCGTGGAAGTTTCCTGGTAGACGGTAGCCCCGTCGACATCGGCTGCGTCCGCGTTCCGTCGAAGTATCAAGTTGCGGCGTTCGATGTTCCGCCGGGAGCATCGACGCACGTCGTGCAGACGATGACCGACGGTGGCTCGTTCTATCCCGTGCGGATCGGCGTTAGCGCCACGGCGCCCGAACCGAGCGCGCCGCCGATCAGCGCTCCCAACGGATGCTTTCCCAAGCCTCAGGCCGCATCGAGCCAATGAATGCCGACGGCGAATCGAAGGTCATTTTGCTGGTTCGGCTGCTCAACGCAATCGATCAGGGCCGCCACTCCTTCGACGCGCTCAAGGAGAAGCTCGCCGAAGGCGGCCACGCGCCGAGCACGCGCAGTTTGCGCCGCTATCTCTCGGTCCTGACCAACGCGGGTTTTCCGCTCTATTTCGATCGCGCCGCGAACGTCTACCGGTTCGCGCAAGGGTACAGCCTCAAGCGGCTCGACCTGAGCAACGGCGAGCTCTTTGGTTTGGTGGCGCTGCGCTCGCTGGGATCCAGCATCGGAGGCACGATCGGCGCCTCGATCGACGAAGTCGCTGCGAAGATCGTCGGAAGCGCGGGTCGCGGGACGCGCGACCGGGTCGACGCGGCAACGCCGGTTGCGTTTCGGCTTTCCGAGGTGTCCCTCGACAAGCAGGGCGAACGCGCGTTTGCCCTCCTCTCGTCGGCCGAGCGCTCGTCGCGCAGCGTGCGCTTCAAGTACCGCGATAAAGAAGGGCGCAGCAGCGCGCGGACCGTCGATCCGTACGGTTTCATCATCAACGCCGGCCGGGTCTATTGCGTCGCGCACGATCACACGCGAAAAGAGAAGCGTACGTTTGCCGTGGACAGCGTTACGGAGCCGCGCGTACTCGCCAAAACGTTCGTGCGGCCGGCGAATTTCGACGTCGAGGCCTACGCCGCCGCCTCGATCAGCGGCGTGCTGCACAGCGGGGAGATGACCGAGGTGCGCGTCCGCTTCGCGCCGCGCGTCGCCAAGGCTGCCGCAGCCGCGCACATCGTGGCAAATCGCAAAGTCAGGCAGCGGCGCGACGGATCGGCGGAAATCGCGTATCGCGTCGCCGACGTCGACGAACTCGTCCGCTGGGTACTCGGTTGGGGGGCGCAGGCTGAGATCGTTGGACCCGCCGCCGTGCGCGAGCGCATCGCAGAGCTGGTCGAAGAGATCGCCAAGAAGTACGTCTCGCCGGGCGACGCTTTGAGCGCGGTTGCCGACGAATAATAACGAAACCCGCTGAAGCTAGGCCTCAACGGGTTCCGACGCATTCACGCACTTGCCTCGCCTGTTTGGCTACCTGGTCGGAGAGCCCCACCGACGCCGGACAAGCGGTTTGACCGCTGCGGCGGAATCGACGTTCATCACGGCGTTTCACACCTGAATGCTTTGGTCGCGAACGATACGCTCGTCGCACTTCGGATTGAAATTCGAAGCTCGAAGAGCGTAGCACGCGCGAGCTTTGGGCGACAAGTGTCGCAGGCGGCAATTCACAAGCTCTCCACAAGTTTTTTCCGTTATGCACATCGAATGAAAACGTCATGCAGCCCATACCGTTGCTCCTTGCGCTATTGATCCATGCGAGCGGACCGGCGCCGGTCTCGCAGCTCATCGGCGCGCTGCCGATCGACGGGATCAGCTGCGACGCGCAAGAGGGCGCAGTGGAGCACGTCCACGCCCGCCTTCAAATCTTTAATCATGCGAAAGCGGTCGCGGTGCCCGCGATGATCGGCATTCCGTCATCGGGTACCTGTCTCTACTGGATCCACACGCACACCGGCGACGGGTACATTCACATCGAAGCGCCGGTAAAAGCGACCTTCACGCTCGGCCAGTTCTTCGACATCTGGGGTGAAGACCTGAGCTGGAGCGCCGCTTCTCGCGCAACCGTTCCGCACGGCAAGCGCCTGAGTATCTGGGTCAACGGTGCGGCTTGGCACGGAAAAGATCCACGCCAGATCGTGCTGCGCGACCACGAGACCATCGTGATCCAAAGCGGCCCGCCCTTCGCCAAGCCGGCGCAATCGGATTGGACGAAGCTCTAAAGCTCGACGGGCGCCACCTGACGCTCGAGGGTGTCGAATCCGCGGCCCTCGGCGCCAGGGTCGAGATCGCCCCTGCCGCGCGCGAGCGGGTGAAGCGCGCGCGCGACTTCGTCGATCAAAAGTTTGCGGCCGGAGAGAAGATCTACGGCGTAACCACCGGCTTCGGGCGCCTCGCGAACATTGCCGTCGCGCCGGCCGACGCCGCTGAGCTGCAGCTCAATTTGGTACGCAGCCATGCCGCCGGGACCGGCGAACCGTTGCCGATTCCGGTCGTCCGAGCGGCCAGCGTGCTGCGCGCGAACTCGCTTTCCGCCGGCCACTCCGGCGTCAAGCCGGAGACGCTCGATCTTATTCTCGCTATGCTCGAGAACGGCGTGACGCCGGTGGTGCCGTGCCAAGGTTCCGTGGGAGCGAGCGGGGATCTCGCGCCGCTCGCGCACATGACGCTCGCGCTAATCGGCGAAGGGGAATGCTACTACGGCGGGGAGCGCATGCCGAGCTTGGCGGCGCTCGAGCGCGCCGGACTCAAGCCGATCGAACTCGGCGCGAAAGAAGGCTTGGCGCTGGTCAACGGCACTCAAGTGATGACCGCCGTCGCGGCGCTCGGCGTGCTGCGGGCCGAACGCCTCGCCGCCGCAGCAGACGTGATCGCCGCGATGTCGCTCGAGGCCTATCTCGGCAGCGACCGCGTCTTCGATCGCCGCCTCAATGCCCTGCGGCCGCACCCGGGCCAGGAGCGCGTCGCTGCGAATTTGCGCGCGTTGCTCGCCGACTCCGAGATCGTACTGTCGCACGTGGAGTGCGAGCGCGTGCAAGATCCATACTCGTTCCGCTGCGTACCGGTCGTCCATGGCGCGGTGCGCGACTCGATCGCGCACGTGCGGCGAGTGACCGAGATCGAAGCAAACTCCGTCACCGACAATCCGCTGGTCTTTCCCGAGGATGGCGACTTCGTCTCCGGCGGGAACTTTCACGGTGAACCCGTCGCAATCGCCCTCGACCTGCTAAAGCTGGCCGTTTCGGAACTGGCGTCGATCTCCGAGCGGCGGCTCTACCTGCTGCTCAACGCCGCGGACCGCGGTTTGCCGCTCTTTCTCGCGCACCGCCTCGGACTGGAGTCGGGCTTGATGATCGTGCAGTACACGGCGGCGGCACTCGTCAACGAGAACAAGGGTTACGCGTGGCCCTCGAGCGTCGACTCGATCCCCACTTCCGCGGGGCAAGAGGACCACGTCAGCATGGGGATGACGTCGGCGAACAACCTGCTGCGCGTCCTCGAAAACGTCGAGGGGGCGCTCGGGTGCGAGCTGCTGGGAGCGATGGCCGCCGCGGATTTTCGCAAGCCGCTGCGCCCCGGGCGCGGTACCGCGGCCGCGCACGACGTCGTTCACGAGCGCATCGCACCCTACACCGGCGATCGCGTTCCCGCACCCGATATCGCCGCGGCGCGCGAGCTCGTCGGCTCCTACGCGCTCGCGGGCGCCGCCGAAGCGGCGATCGGCCACCGCCTTACAGGGTGAAGTTCACCGAAAAGTACGCGTTGAACGGGTTGGGGAGCGTAAACGCGTTCGTATCGGCATACGCCGGAATGTAGGAGTTCGCGAACGCCGGATTGAGCGGAACGCCGTTGGCAAACTTATCGTTGGGCGAGGCGCCGTTGTAGAAGTTCGCGACGTAGTAGTAGTTCGCGATGTAGCCGCACGTATAGGTATTGGGCGGATACTGCTTCGTCCAAGGCTCCGAAGAGCCGCCAAAACAGGCGTTGACGAGATTTGCTAGCAGCGCGTTGACCTTAATTCGCGGACTCACCTGGTACGACATTTGCAGGCTGAGGTTCAGTTGATTGGGCTGGCGGAACTGGCCAAAGCTATCGAAGCTGCCCGTTTGCGGGTTGGGAATCGCGAGTATACCCGGCTCCGTGCCGCTTTGCGTTGCTGCCAGGCCGCAGGTCGTATAGTCGGCCTGCAGTTTGTTTGGAGCGCTTGGAATGTGCGAGGAGTTGCGGGTGCAGACTCGCGGGTCCAGGCCGTTGACGTCGGCCGGGTTGCCGTAGGGTTCTCCCTCGTTGAACGTCAGCGCCGGCGTAATCGCGAACTTGTTGTGCTTATAGTTGACGATTGCGCTGACGACGCTGGGCGAAAGGTAGGCAAAATCGAGGCCGACCGGATACCAACCGTTGCGATCGAGCAGCGGCTGCGGCGACATCTTGTAGTACGGATTGAGGATCACGCCGTTGTAGTTGGGGCTGAGCCGCACGCAGTGCGGGTCCGGATAGACGTTTCCGGCTTTGTCGTTCTCATAGCACTGCGAGCCGCCCCCAGCCCTCGTGAGCCCATTGAAGTTCGCGATGTTCTGATTGTACGGGTCGATCGGATTGAGCGACGTTCCGGAGTAGTTCGCCCACTTCTCGGCGGCGTTCGTATAGGTGTAGGAAAGTAAGAAGGAGAGGCCGTTCTTATCGAAGTCGCCCTTGGTAAACTCGAACTCCACGCCGTCGACGCGTTCGATGCCGGTATTGAGGCCGCCGGTCAAACCGAACGGAAGAGCGACCTGATAGATTTGATTGGTCGCGTAGCGGTAGTACGGGGTAAGCTTCATGGACATGTCGGTCCCTTTGAACCGCTGCTCCCACGAAGCGTCGTAGTTGTCGGAGTACTGAACTTCGGGATCGTGCTTGGGCGTCGTGTAGCCGTACTGCCAGAAAGCTTGGAAGAGATCGTAGGCGAGGTTGTTGTCCTTCGCGTTGTATTGCACCTGATAGGTCTGCGGCTCTTGCGCGTAACGCCCGGCCGAGAAGCGCAGCACCGCATCCGGATTGAGCGTATAGGTCGCGCCGACTCGCGGCGTCAGCGCGTAGTCGGCGAGCGTGGGGCTGTAGACGTTGCTTAGCAGGAGGCTCCCGTTCTTTCCATTTGGGTGCACGGTCTGCACCGGGTGTGCTGGAATCGAGTTGTCCAGCGGGCAGTTAAAGCCGATGAACGGCGTGGCCGGACGCCCGCTCGCCGGCGGCGAGGGAATGAAATACGGCTGCAGCGTCTGCGGATTGTAGCAAAACTCGTTCTGACCCGCGGCGAACCAGAAATTCTGGCCGTTGCTCGACGTGTTGGCAAGATTGTACTCGTACTCTTCGCCGCGCAGGCCGAGATCGACGTTGAGCTTGTCGGTAGGCGTCCAGTGGTCTTCGAGCGCTACCGACGTGAAGTTCGGCGTGACGTTGTTGAGAAATCCGGATTGGCCGGTGAACGTGACCTGCCAGTTGGCGCCGGGTACGTTGGGCGTGCCGGGTTCCGGGGAGAGGAACGAACCGCTGGTGACCGGGCTATTGCAAGGCGCCGGCTGTCCCGCTTTATACGACTCGCCCTCGAAGCTGCCGCCCGCATACGCGAAGCACTGCTTACCATTGGTGAAGTTCGTTGCGCTCGTGCCTAGGAAGTTATTGAAGTTCGTGTTGTTGTAACGATTCGCCGTCGCGGTCGTATAGTTCGCGTCCACGTTGAGCAGATGCTGCGTGCTGAGCTGGTCGGCAAACGTAAACGCGAGGCCGCGAGTGTGCGACTCGAGCTCGTAATCGTAGCTCGTGACGCCGAAACCAAAAAATGGCGTGCCGTAGCTCAGCGGGCTGGTCTGCAGCCAGTCTGAGTAAAACGTATAGCCGTAAACGCGGATGTACGCGTTGGAACCGATGTTGTGCTGGTACTGCAGCTTGAAGATCGAGGCGTTGTTCCAGAACGTGTCGCGATCGGCCGCCGGCACCGCGGAGAAGGTTCCAGCGGCGCACTGCCCTTTGATCGTGACGCCGTAAAAGCCGTACGGGTCGACGTTCGCGCAGCGGTTCCCGGGCGACCCCGGATCGAAGTACGGAACGGGCGCGAGGCCGGTCGGGCTCTGCCCGAAGTGCGTATTGCCGGGCCAGGTGACGAAATCGCCCCATACTTCGGGTACGTTCTCACCATAGATCGACTGGCTGAGCTGATTGATGACGTGCGGTCCGAGATCGTTTTGAGAGCTGTAGAAACCGCTCAGCAGCGAGGTAACGTTATATAGGATCTGGATGTCGTCTCGCCCCGCGTCGTGGCGGTGCGGAACGCCGATGTGCAGGTTGATGACGTTTTCGCGATCGCTGAGGTTCGAATAGCTGGCGTAGGCCGGCGAGAGGGTCTGGTAGCAACCCGGATTACGGTGCGTGCCCACCGGTAAGTTCATCGTTCCCGGCAAGCCGAAGTCTTTATAACCGTATGGGTTGTAGACGGGCGAGGAGCTGGGTCCGCCGTACCAGCCGGAGCCGACGGGCGGCGTATTGACGCACTCCGGGAAGACGCCGCCAAATGGAAGGCGGATCGTGTTGTAGGCGATGGCCGGATAGCCCCATACGTCGCCCAGATTCGAACCGTTGAACTGATCGATGTAACGGTAGTCTTGATTGTAGCCGCCGATGCCGACGTAGTAGGAGAACATCCGGTCGGGCGTCGAGCCGCCGGTTTCGATTTGCAGATTGTGATAGTACGTCGGCGTACCGAGCCCGGCGTTGACGCTGGCGAAGCCGGGATACGTGCCCGTCTTGATTACCTGGTTGATGAAACCGGCGAGGCCGCTGGCGCTTTCCCCCGCGGTGCCGCCGCCGGTGTAGACTTGCAGCTCCTGCTGGCCCAGCGTGCCGGCGGTGCTGCCGGGATAGTTATCGAACGAACGGTTGACCGGTACTCCGTCGAACTCGTAACCGACCTGATCGTAGTTTCCGCCACGAATATAGACGGTCTGGTCCCAGCCTTGCTGGTTCGGCGGCACGAACGCCCCGGGCACCGCGGCGATCGCGGAATAGGCATTATTGAGGTTGCCCCCGCCGCCGAGCCCGGCCGCGGCCGCGGTTACCTTCGAGTTCACCGAATAAACATCGGTCGTCGTGCCCGATTTCACGACATCCATCGTGGAACGAGAGGTGACGTGCGCGATCGTGCGCATCGAAGGCGCAAGCGGCACGCGCAACGTCTGCACTTGGTCCGCGAAGATGGAGATACCCGTGATCGTCGACGTTTCGAAGCCGTCCTTCGAGACGGTGATCGTGTACGTGTCCGGAGCCAGCGACAGGATCGCAAAACGTCCGGAAGCGTCGGTCGTCGCCGTCGTCGACTGCGACGGGCTCACTGCTAGGACTTTCGCGCCTGCCACCGGCGCGCCCGACGAGCTGTAGGCAACGGTACCGGTGAGTGAGCCCGTCGTACCGGCAAGGCCGGCTTCCATCGAAAACGCAAAACCGAAAGCGGTCGTCAAAATGAGTACGAAAAGATTACGGTGTCTGCACATGCGGGGGCTTTCTCTGCGGTGTTCGAGAGGTCTTGTTCCTGCCTCCAAGAATTCTCGCGCGTTATGAGCGTAATCGCCGGACCTCGCGTGGTGCGTGCGCCTCGCGGCAGCGAGCTTAGTTGTCTTGGATGGCCGCAAGAAGCCGCGCTGCGAATGCTGATGAACAACCTCGATCCGGAGGTTGCCGAGCGCCCCGAGGATCTGGTCGTCTACGGCGGCAACGGCCGCGCCGCGCGCTCGTGGGAAGCCTTCGACGCGATCGTCCGGACGCTGCGGCGGCTGAAGTCCGACGAGACGATGATCGTTCAAAGCGGTAAACCCGTCGCGGTCTTCAAGACGCACGCTCGCGCTCCGCGCGTGTTGATCGCCAACGCCAACCTCGTGCCGCAGTGGGCCGACTGGAACACGTTTCGCGAGCTGGAAGCGCAAGGGCTCACGATGTACGGTCAAATGACGGCCGGCTCGTGGATCTACATCGGCACGCAGGGCATCGTGCAGGGCACCTACGAGACCTTTGCCGAGTTGGCGCGCCGCCACTTCGCCGGCTCGCTTGCCGGTCGCGTTACGTTGACGGCCGGCGTCGGCGGCATGGGCGGCGCGCAGCCGCTCGCGGTGACGATGAACGGCGGCATCTGCCTGATCGTCGACGTCGATCGTGCGCGTTTGGACCGGCGGCGCGACCTGCGCTACCTCGATCGGGTGGCGGACTCGCGCGAAGACGCGCTGCGTCAGGTCGAAGAAGCGCGCACCAAGGGTGAGGCGGTTTCGATCGGTTACGAAGGTAACGCGGCCCAGGAGTTCGCTCTTCTCTACGAGTTAGGGCTGCGTCCTGACGCCGTCACCGATCAAACCTCCGCGCACGACCTGCTCGACGGCTACGTTCCGGCAGGCCTTACGCTCGCACAAGCAAGCGAGCTTCGCCGGAAAGATTCGCAGGAGTACCAGCGTCGCGCGCTCGAGAGCTGCGGCGAACAGGTACGTGCGATGGTACGCTTCCAGGACGCCGGCGCCGTCGTCTTCGACTATGGCAACAATATCCGCGCGCAGGCACAGCGCGCCGGCTTCGACCGGGCCTTTGCGTTTCCGGGCTTCGTCCCGGCGTTCATTCGCCCGCTCTTCTGTCGCGGCTCTGGCCCGTTCCGCTTTGCCGCCCTATCGGGCGATCCCGACGACATCGCGGTCTGCGACGCAAAACTGCTCGAACTCTTCGCCGACGACGAGTCGCTGACGCGCTGGATTCGCATGGCACGCGAACGGATCGCCTTCCAAGGCTTGCCGTCGCGTATCTGCTGGCTGCCGTACGGGCGCCGAGCGATCGCCGGGGTGGCCTTCAACGAACTCGTTCGGAGCGGCGCGGTCAAAGCACCGATCGTGATCGGCCGCGACCACTTAGATACCGGCAGCGTCGCCTCGCCGTATCGCGAGACCGAAGCGATGCGCGACGGCAGCGACGCGATCGCCGATTGGCCGATCCTCAACGCGCTGCTCAACACCGCGGCGGGTGCGCACTGGGTCAGCTTCCACCACGGCGGCGGCGTGGGCATCGGCTACAGTCTGCACGCGGGCATGGTCGTCGTCGCCGACGGCGGCGAAGAAGCTCGCGACCGTTTGGGGTGCGTCCTCACGACCGATCCCGGAATGGGCGTCGTGCGTCACGCGGACGCGGGCTACGAGATCGCGATCGAAACGGCCGATCGAGAAGGCATCGATTGGCGCCTCTGATCGTCTGCGCTAAGACGATCGTCACCTGCGATACGGAGGCACCGCAGTGCGGCGTTGATTTCGCAGCACTGGGCAGCATGCACGATGCCGCAATCGCGATTGACGACGGCGTCGTTACCGCCATCGGCCCGGCTAACGTCATCCTGAGCGAAGCGAACGGGATCGAGGAGTGCCAGATCCTCGACCTCCCCAATCACGTCATCTTCCCGGGATTCGTCGACGCGCACGCCCACCCGCTCTACGCCGGCGATCGTGAGCCCGACTTCGCGGCGCGCCAACGCGGGGAGTCGCCCGCGCTCGGCATGCGCTACACCATCGAACGCACCCGTGAGGCGCTGCTCGACGCGGAAGGATTTTACGAGACGACGGTGCGTCCGCGACTGCAGACGATCCTGCGACACGGCACGACGACGCTGGAGACGAAAACGGGTTACGCGCTGCACCGTCCGGGCGAACTGGCGCTGCTCGATTTGATCGCGGCACACCGCGACGATCGCGACGTACCGCGCCTTATCCCCACGTTTTTGGGCGCGCATGCGTTGCCGCCGGAGTTCGATTTCGAGCGTGAAGACGGATTCGTCGACTACTTGATCGACCAAGTGATTCCGCTCGCCGCGACGCACGGGGCGGTCTACGCCGACGCTTTCTGCGAGCCGGGCTTTTTTTCGCCGGAGCAGACGCGGCGCTACCTCGAAGCGGCCCGCTGCAACGGCATGCGCTTGCGCGTGCACTGCGACGAAATGGCGTACGGCGCGGCCGCCGCGATGGCCGCGCAGCTCGAGGTCGACGCCGTCGACCACTGCAACTACATCCGCAACGACGACGTGAAAGCGATCGCGCAGCGCGGCATCGTGACCGTCGCCTGTCCGGCGACGATCGAGTTTCTCGGTCTCCCCGAGCGGGCGCCGGTGCGTGAGTTGCTCGAAGCTGGTGCGAACGTTGCCCTGGCCAGCGATTACAATCCCGGCACATCGCCCTGTTTCAACTTGCAAACCGTCGCCTATTTCGGGCGCAAATATTTCGGCCTCTCTGCGGCCGAGGCGCTTTACGGCGTAACGCGAGCGGCGGCTCGTTCCTTGCGCGCCGATGCGGGCCGGCTGCGTATCGGCGGCGTGGCAGACTTCGTTGCTATGCAGATCGCTTCGCCCGACGAGTTCGGCTGGCAGTTCGGCGGCAACCTCGCGAGTGCCGTCGTCAAAAATGGATCGGTGATCGCTCGGCCCTGAAACCAACGGCTTGTGCCGTTCGACGGCACGATTCTCTCAGGACGGCGCGGTCGAGACGGCGAAAGCGGCGCTCATGGAGGCGGCAAATGCCTGACGAGCTGGTCCGATGCGCCCGCGCGCTCGCGGGTGGAGAGTTGCGCCAAGACTACGCGTTCGTCGTGCGCGAGGGCCGCATTGCGGCGGCGGGCGATTTCCTGGAAATTCGCGAGCGTGCGCTGGAACTCGACGTGCGCTCTTTCCCAGCCGATCGGCTCGTCGTTCCGGGATTTATCAACGGACACAGCCACGCCTATCAGATCCTGCTGCGCGGCTGGGCAGACGATCTGCCTTTTGCAAAATGGCGGAGCGACGCACTCTACCGGGTCGTCCCGCGCCTTACGCCGGAGGACGTGTATTGGACGTTCGCGCTGGCGTTTTCGGAGATGCTCGCGGCCGGCATAACGACGGTTGCGGAGTTCTTCTACTTAAACGGAGGCGGAAACGCGCACGCGGAGGCCGCGATCCGCGCCGCGCGGGAGACGGGGATTCGGCTGGTTTTCGCCCGCACGTGGATGGACGCGGAGTACGCGCCGTCGCAGTTTCGCGAAAGCATCGATCTCGCCGCGCGACGGACGCGCGAGCTGATGGATCGTTACCCTGAAGCGAACGTCTGCGTCGCTCCGCACTCGCTGCACGCTGCGTCGCAAGAGATGATTGGAGCCGCAGCGAACTTTGCGCGCGACCGCGACTGCATGCTGCACGTGCACGTCGCCGAAGCGCCCTACGAAGGTGAGGAGACCGTCGCGCGATTCGGTTCGACCCCGGTAGCGCTGCTGGAACGGCTCGGCGCCTTGACGGAGCGAACGGTGGCGATCCATGCAATCTATCTCTCGGAGCGCGAGAAAGAGATGCTGGCGCACGCCGGCGCTCGCGTCGTACACAACCCGATAACCAACCAGTATCTCGGCGACGGGATCTGCGACCTCGTTGGGTTGCAAGCACTCGGGGTCACGATGGGTTTGGGATGCGATGCGGACGTGAAGCTCTCGGTCATCGACGAGATGCGCGCGGCGACGCTGTTGCAGAAGGTAAAGCTGCTCGACGGCGCGGCCTTTGGGGCGCGCAGCGCATTTGCGCTCGGCACCTCCGAGGGCGCTCGGGCGCTTCGCCTCGACGCCGGCGATCTGCTCGAAGGCTTACCGGCCGACTACGCCGTGCTGGACGGATCGTCGATCGACGCCTGGTCGCCGCCGCTCAACGCGCTCGTCTATCGCGGTGAGGCGTCGTGGGTTCAGGCGACGTTCGTGAACGGGCGGCGGGTTTACGTCGGCGAAGCCTCGCCGCTGGCGCGCCGAGCCCGGGACGAAGTCGAAAAAATCGCGAAGCGCCTGATTTAATGAAGCCGGATCCAACGAGGAGGTCGATAAAAGTGCGTACGACGATTCTCTCGGTCTTTCTAATCGCCGCCGTGTCGCTCACCGGGTGCGGCGGAAGCAAGGCCGGCAAAGCGGCACAGAACGCGGCTAACGCGGCGGCGACCGCTGCAAGCGACGCCGGAAGCGCGGCTTCCAACGCGATGCAGTCCGCCGGGGGGGCTATGGCGGGAGATCAAACCCCGCCCAACTGCGGCGCCGTTTCCGCCGTATGGGTGAACCTGCGGACCAAGGTCTACCATCAATCCGGAGACCCGATGTACGGCAAGACCAAGCATGGCGAATACCTGTGCCCCTCAGCGGCCAAAGCCCAGGGCTTCCGCCCGGCCGGAGGCGCGGGTGAAGCCGTCAAGCATCACCGTCACGCCAAGGGTTCTGAGGCGGGCTCCGACAGCTCGATGTAACTCCCGGGGGTGCGTGTAAGTACTTGCATTGCTCCCTCCCCTGTGATAGCATCTGCGTGCAAGTACCCACTTGCAGCGCTTATCACCGGTGAGGAGTACAGGGCTGAGCACAAATTCCGTTTTAATCGAGTACCGGACAGGGGCATACGAGGCTCTCGAAGCCCAGGTACTCGCGGCCATCGAGGAGGAAGGCGCCGAGCGCGTCGTCCTCGACCTCGACAAGCTTGACCGGCTCGATTCTGGAGGCGTCCGCGACTTGATTTCGCTGCTCCGGCGCGTCCGCGCCGCCGGAGGCGATTTGGCGCTGCGCTCGACCAATCCCGAAGTGCTCCGTACTCTTTCCGCCACCGGGCTGGACCGTGTCTTTTCGCTCGAGGGACAGGCGGTGTAGATGGTGAGACTGCTGCCGTTCGCACTCATCGCTGCCGCACTGATTGGCACGGCTCCAGCCCTCTCTGCGGACACCGCAGATACCGGCCCTCCGCTCGACGCTCGGGCGGTGATCAAACGTCTGGCCGAGCGTAATCCAGGTCTGCAAAGCTATAAATCGCGCGTTCACGTCGACGTGCGCATGCTCAGCTTTCCCTATCTGGCTCCAAAGCTGGATGGCACGTCGTATTACAAGCGCCCCGATGTGTACGTCGTAATCTTCGACCGGATGCCCAGCTACGCGCGCAACTTTGGAACGCTCTTCAACGACGTCGGCAATCCGCTGGCCTGGGAGCGCGATCAAAACGTTTTCTTGCAAGGAACGACGCTGCTCAACGGCCGCCCGACGATCGTGCTGCGCATGACGAAAAAAATTCACAGCGACATCCTCGATCATACGCTGGCCTACGTCGATACGGAGAGCTGGGTGCTCGTGCGTATGGAGTGGTACTACGCGAGCGGCGGGAAGATCGCGATGTCGCAACAGTACCGCGTCGAGAATAGCTACGTCGTTCTCTCGCAGCAGCACGCGACGATTCAGATTCCGCACGTACGTGCCGTCGCCGACGCATCGTACGGCCTCTATCAGACAAACGTGCCCGTGCGTTTGAGCGCGAAGGTGCCTCAGTGATCGAAACTCGGAAAGTAGCCGATCTCGGGCGTTCGGCTTCGCCCGAAGAGACCCGCGAGCGAATTCTCATCGCGACCCGTGAAGTCATCGGGCGCAAGGGAAAACGCGGTGCGACGACGCGCGAGATCGCCGACGTCGCCGGCGTCAACGAAGCTACCCTGTTTCGACACTTCGGCACGAAGGAATCGTTGCTTGTCGCCTGCGCCCAGCACTTTTGCGGGCACCTCGAGCTCGCCGGTATCGCTGCGGCTCGCAGCGGCGAGGTCGCGCAGGATCTGCTGGCACTGGCACGCCTGATGTTCGAGCGTTTCGTCGCCCTTGGCGATATGATTCGCTGGTCGCTAGTCGAGCAGGACTACGATACCGATATTTTCACCGAGACGGCCTGGCGCCCGCAACTCGCGATCTTGGCGGTGCTGACCGATTTCATGCAGCGCCGAGTCGAGGGCGGCGAACTGCGGGGCGATCCCCAGAAGCTCGCGATGGTCTTCTTGGGGTTGGTCTTTATGCACGCGCTGGGGCGAAAGAAGTTTCCCGGCTCGCCGCTGCATGGCGGGGATCCCGATAGCGCACTTCGTTTTTATATTGACGTTTTTCTCAACGGGGTAAGGAACTCGTAAATGGATACCCGCGAAGCCGATCAACAAAAGACTACCGGACGCAAAGGAAATGGCACCGGGCGCGCCGCGCCGCAAGACGTGTCCGACGACGTGGACGAGTCGCGCGGACGCCCGCGCAAGCGGATTTTCTTCATCGTCGGCGCGATCGTCGTCATCGCGATCGCGGTGATCTGGGGTCTGCCGTGGCTGAACTTCATGCTCTCGCACGAGGGTACCGATGACGCGCACGTCGCCGCCGACGAGGTCGCCGTCACGAGTAAGATCCCCGAACGGATCACGCAGATCTTAGTGGATACGAACCAGGAAGTGCGTCGCGGACAACTCTTGATCGTCCTCGATGACAAGGACGAAATAGCTCGGCTCCGTGCGGCCCAAGCGCAGTACGACCTCGCCGTGGCAAACCAGCGCGCGACGACCACGCAAGGCCAGGGCGGCGTCGCGCAGGCCAGCGGCGCGATCGGAAACGTTCAGGCCCAGATCCCGTTGGCGCAGGCCGGCGTCGAACAAGCGACGGCGCAGCTGCGCGCGGCAGAGGCTCAGGTTCCTGCAGCTCGCCAGGCCTACGATAAGACGCAGGCCGATCTCAACCGGGCACAATCGCTGGTAAGCACCGGCGACGTCGCCTCCCAGACGCTCGATGCGGCTCGCGCGCAGAGCGCCGGCGCCGCGGCGCAGCTACGGGGAGCTGAAGACCAGGTCAACGTCGCGCAGGCGGCCGTTTACGCCGCGCAAAGCCGCGTCTCGGCAGCCCAGGCGGGCGTGGCCGAGGCCTCCGGAGGATTAACGACTGCCCAGGGCAAGCTCGCCCAAGCCTCCGATCCCAGCCAAGTCGAAGCCGCGAAAGCGCAGCTCAACCTCGCTAAACAGAATCTCAACTACACGCACATTTACGCGTCGACCGATGGTTACATCGGTGAGAAGAGCGCAGAAGTCGGGCAGACGATCGGCGCGGGAATCACGCTGATGACGATCGTCCCGCACAAGATTTACATCACCGCAAACTACAAAGAAACCCAGATGGGGAAGATGCGAGTCGGTCAGTCCGTGGACATCAAAGTCGACGCCTATCATGGCCAGACGTTCCACGGCCGCGTCGCTTCGATCAACCCAGCTTCGGAGAATACCTACGCATTGGTGCCGGCGCAGAACGCGAGCGGTAACTTCGTGAAGGTGACGCAACGCATACCCGTGCGGATCGAGGTCGACAATCCACCTGCCGACTATCCGCTGCGCCCCGGTATGAGCGTCGAGACATACGTCCGCGTGAAGTAAAAGCCAATGATGCGGAGCACCTACGAAAGCCCGGTCGTCGAACACGGATGGCGACGGGTCATCATCAGTGTTGCGGTAATCACGGCGACGCTGCTGGAGATCATCGACGTTACGATCGTCAACGTCTCGCTGCCGAACATCCAAGGTAACTTCGGCATCGGCGTAGATCTCGGTGCCTGGATCGTAACGGCATACCTCATCGCCAACGTCGTCGTCATTCCCCTTAACCCGTGGTTTGCAGCGCGGTTCGGCCGCCGGCAGTACTTCTTCACCTCGATCGTGATCTTCACGCTCGCCTCCCTGATGTGCGGCTTTTCGAATAGCTTTGGGTCGCTGGTCTTCTGGCGACTGATTCAGGGGCTGGGGGGCGGCGGGTTAATCGCGACCTCGCAGGCGATCCTGCGCGATACCTATGGGATCAAGGAGCAGGGCAAGGCTCAAGGCGTTTTCGCGCTCGGCGTGATCGTCGGGCCTGCGCTCGGCCCCGTAATCGGCGGATGGATCACCGATAACTGGAACTGGCACTGGATTTTCTTCATCAATATTCCGGTCGGCATCATCGCGGCGACGCTCATCTGGAACTTTCTGCGAAATCCGACGGAGCCGCAGTACCGGCGCCTCGATTGGGTCGGCCTGATTCTGATGTGCATCGGCCTGGGCTCGATGCAGTTCGTTCTGGAGAACGGCCAGCAGTACGATTGGTACGACGACGCACGTATCCGATGGTTCACGTTCTTCTCGGTTGCCGGCCTCGCGTCGTTCGTCTGGTGGACGCTGCGTTCGACGATTCCGATCGTGGATCTCAAGGTGCTGCGATTGCGGCAGGTCGCGGCGGGGAGCATTCTCGGTGCGGTCTTGGGCGTCAGCCTCTACGGGTCGATCATCATCTTGCCGCAGTACCTGATCAATTCGCTCGGTTTTACGGCGACGCTTTCGGGGGCGACGGTCATGATTCGCGCCGGAGCGGTGCTGCTCTTTACCCCGCTTACCGCCATCATAACGCAGCGGGGGCTCATCGATCCGCGGATCTCCGCGGCGATCGGCTTCGTTCTGCTCGCGCTCTCAAACTGGATGCTCGGGAGCATTACCACGCCCGCCTCGGACTTTCACGCGCTGATTCTACCGCTGATCGTCAGCGGAATCGGCCTCTCGCAGATATTCGTACCGCTCTCGGTCTCGGTGATCGGCAGCGTACCGGATAAAGAGGTTCCGGCGACGGCGGCTTTCTTCAACCTATCTCGACAGATCGGCGGAAGCCTCGCGGCGGCGATTCTGATCACGTTGCTGGTGCGCGGGTTTACGATCCATCAGACCGAGCTTGCGAGCACGCAGACCCTCGATCGCCTTCCGACGGCCCAGTACGTGCAGCTGCAGGGAGGCGTGCACAATCTCGCCTCAATGGATCGTTTGCGAATTCTCGTCTCGGCGCAATCGGCGGTTCAGTCGTACGCCGACACGTCCCGCTGGGTCGCGGTAATCACGATCGGCCTCATGCCTTTGGTTTTCTTACTCAAGAGGCCGCGCATCGGCGTGGCCATAGGGGAATGACGATGCTCAGAACTCGTACGCTTTCCGCCGGAATCGCCTTGGCAGCGTTGGTCGCGGCGCTCTTACCGACGCAGCGGATATCCGCAGAGCCCGACGCGCTGCCCGCCCGTGCAACGATTCCGACGGCGCTGCCGACGATCGCAATGCCGGCAATTCCAAGCATCGCGCCGGGCTACGTCGCACCCAAAGTCGCACCGAGCGCGGCCATTATCGTCGGCGTCACTCAATCGCGCTTTGTCGACATCTCTCTGCAGGATGCTATCGCGATGGCCCTGCTGAAGAATCCGAACCTCGCGGTCTCGGCATCGAACGTCAAAGTAGCGAAGTATACGATCGGACAGGCAAAAGGACAGTACGACGTCCAGTTGCATCTCGAACCTTCATCCAGCTACTCGGTAACGCCGCCGGAAAATCTTTTCGAGGCCGGCCCCGGCGACGCAGGCACCTACGGCACGGGACCCTCGGCCGTGACTACGACCGCACCCGGCGATGTCATACAACACCAGTCGACGTTTCAGTACGGAATCGGCGGTCAAACTGAGAATGGCACGCAATATCAGGCGGGCATCCAGCAGCAGCGTACCTACAATAATACGATTTTCAACGGATATAACCCGTACTATCTAGCGACCTTGAATTTGGGCGTAACCCAGCCGCTGCTCAAGGGTGCCGGGATGAACGCCGGTAAGCGGTTGCTAAAGCTTTCGCTGATCAATGCCGATTCGAGTTCCGCGCAAGCGCTGATCGATTCATCGAGCACGATTTCCCAGGTCGAGAATGCATATTGGAACCTCGTTGCAGCCTGGCGGAACGTGGCGATTCAGGAGGAAGCGCTGCACGAGGCGGTTCTCCAGCGGGAGAGCACGACGCGGCTCGCAAAGCGCGGCGCGGTCGCACCGATTACCGTCGTCGAGTCGCAGACGCAGGTCGCGACCTTTCAGGACAACGTTTTCTCGGCGTTGCAGACCGTTTCGCTTCTGCAGAATCAGCTAAAAAGTCTTGTGGTCGCCGATCCGTCGGATCCGATCTGGCAGGCAAACTTGGTTCCGTCTTCGGCCGTCGCCCAACTACCGACCGCAAACGACCTATCCACGATCGAGGCCGAGGCTCGAGTCAATCGACCGGAGTACCGGCAGGCTGAAGACAAACGCCTGCAAGCCGATCTGGACCGCGCTTATGCAAAGAATCAGATGCTCCCGCAAGCCGACGTGCAGGCGCTTTATTTGAGCAACGGCTTTGCGGGCCTTTTGGCTCCGACGCCGGCCTTTTTGCTCGGCGTCTGTACGAGCCAAGGCCTTCCCACGTGTCCTACTCCCCCGCCGAACACTCAAGGAAAAATGGCGTTCGCCTATCACAACATGTGGGCCGGATATTTTCCAACGTTCAATATCGCGTTGGTCGTCAATTATCCGATTCAAAATCGTTACGCCCGCGGACTGCAAGGCGTCGCTTCGGAGGAGACGCGGCAGGCCGCGCTGCTTCTGCAAGGGGTCGAGGAGCGAATCGGCGTGGAAGCCCGCAACGCCCTGCAACGTTATCAGTCTTCGCTCAGCCGCCTATCGGCGGCTCGGACGGCACGCGAGTCGGCCGATGCGGTTTATGCCAGCGAAGTTCGAAAGTTCCATAGCGGCGAGTCGACGACGTTTTTGGTGCTTCAGCGCCAGGTTCAGCTCGCTCAAGCACGAGGGCTCGAACTCCGCGCTCAAACCGACCTCAACGAGTCAATTGCCGAGCTGCAACGGGTTGAGGGGACGACGTTTAAAATTAACGACGTCAACCTTGAGACGCTGGGCACGCAGGCCTTACCGCAAAAGTAGGGTCGCCGAATTAGCGTGAGATATCCAAAACTTCTGGTTTTGGTTGGGGTCGTGGCCATCGTCGTCGCGATGCTGCCGGTCGCCCGCACGTCGGCGCAGACGACGGCGCCATCCGTTGCGCCGACCTATCGCGCAGCGGCGCCGCAGCCCAGCGCAGATCTGGTGGGCGTTACGGAAAAGCCGTTTGTCAGCATTACCCTTCAGGATGCGATCGCGATGGCGGTATTGCAAAACCCAAACATTGCCATTTCGGCCTCCAACTACAAAATCGCGCGCTACGTTATCGGCCAAACGAAGGGCGCATTCGATATTCAACTTCACCTGCAGCCGTCTTCGAACTTCTCCGACTCCCCACCGGAGAATCTCTTTTTTGCGGGTCCGGGCGGCTTTGGATATTATCGATGCTCGTCGTTTGGCTTTACCTACACGTGCGGCACGAACGGTCCGGGCGACATTTTGCAGCACCAATATAGCTTTGCCGGCGGCTTCGTGGGGCAGACGGTAAATGGAACGCTTTGGGGCGCGGGGATCACGCGGTCTCGGACCTACAACAACACGGTAATCGATTCGTTTAACCCGTACTATCAATCGTCGCTCAATTTGTCCGTCTCGCAGCCGGTGCTCAGAGACGCGGGTATGAACGCCGCGAAACGGCAACTCAAGCTTTCGCTTATCAACGCCGACGCAGCGGCTGCAGAAACCCTTGTGGATACGTCGAATCTCATTAATGAGGTTCAAGATGCCTACTGGGACTTGGTGGCTGCTTGGCGTGACGTAGCGATTCAAAACGAAGCGCTGCACGAGGCGATCCTGCAGGAGCAGAGCGTCATTCGCCTCGCACGGAGAGGGGCTGCCGCTCCGGTTCAGGCAACCGAGGTTCACACGCAAGTGGCGAATTTTCAGGACGCTCTCTTCGCTCGACTGCGAGATGTCTCCGAAGCTCAGAATCACCTTAAAGGCCTGATCGTCGCCAATCCGAAGGATCAAATCTGGAGCGCAAATCTCGTTCCATCGTCGCCCGCGCAACAGTTGCCTTCGGCTGGGGAACTTTCGCAGATCATCGCGCTCGGCGAGCAAAACCGGCCGGAAATGCGCGCCGCGCAAGACCGGCGCAGCCAAGCCGATCTCGATCGTGCGTACGCAAAGAACCAGATGCTGCCGCAGGCGAATCTACAGGTTCAGTTGCAGAGTAACGGTTTTGCCGGCGTGCTGGCACCGCTGCTCCCATTCGAAAAAGACGAGTGCAGCTTTATCCCCGGCGACGTCTGCCCAACGCCGCCACCCGAAACTCAGGGAAAGATGGGTCGCGCTACCGCAAACATGTGGGCATTTCGTTACCCCACCTTCAACGTGGCTTTCATCGTGAACATTCCGCTGGAAAATACCTTTGCGCGGAATTTGAAGCGATCGGCAGAGCAGGAACAACAGCAGGCCGCTATCGGCATTCAAGGAGTCGAGGAGCGGATTACCGTTGAAGCGCGCAACGCGCTGCAAACGTATCAATCGGCGCTCTCTCGCCTGTATGCTTCGAGTGCATCCCGAGAGTCGGCAGAGTCGGTCTATGCGAGCGAAGTTCGAAAGTATCACGCGGGCGAGTCGACGACTTTTCTAGTCCTCCAACGCCAAACGGAGCTTGCCCAAGCGAGGGAACGCGAGCTGCGGGCGCAGACCGATCTCAATAAGGCGGTCGTCGAACTGCAACGCGTTCAGGGGACCATCTTGGCAAGTAACAACGTCGATCTTCAGACGATCGGGTCGAAGGCGCTTGCGAGCGCGTCGCCCGTTCCAATGCCGAGCCCAAGCCCGAGCCCAACTTCGAAGAGTTAGCGCCTTATCGTTTTGGCGAGCTGGAAATCATTCCCAAGCCAAGTACGAAGATGAAGCCGAGAATAAAGATCGCGACGGCTATCGGTCCGGTGTGAACGTACGCGCCGATCGACCAGGCAACCACGAGCAGTGCGTACAGAACGATCAGCAAAAAGCGAAAGGGCCACGCCACTTCGCGCGTCTGCGCGAAGACCTGCCAGCAGACGGCGACTCCACCGACGATGACGATCGGAACGACGATATTCATCGAAAACTCCGGCGCCGGCCGAAAAGGCTTGTCGCCCAGACGCCCAAACTCAAGAAATCCCGCAACGGAATTAGCGCAACGTCGTCGCTGCTCGTGACGCGGAGCGCGCGGCGCGAAAGATCGTGCAGCGCGACGCGCAGCACGATGACGACCGCAAGCAGCGGTAGGCCGAGCGTCACATTTCCGGTTACTGCCAGAGCGATCAGCGCCAGCGGCAACCCATATGAGAGAAACGAAAAAAGATAGCCGGCGGGGGCGAGCTCGAAGCTATTGCGCGCCCAGCGCAGCTCGTGCGCAAGAAGGTCGCTCAGTCGCGTTTCCGGGATCGCCGTCGCGACGGGGTACCGCGAAAGCGCGACCCTATAGCCTTGCTTTGCGATCAACTGCCCGAGCCGGTGATCGTCGGCGAACGTTTGGCCGAGCGCTTCGAGGCCGCCCAACGCCTCCAAGACGCTGCGGCGAACGGCCATGGTCGCTCCTAGGCAGAAGCGCAGCTCTCGGATTGCCAGTGCCACGAGCACCGGCGGCGCGAAGCCGTCGTCGATTCCCAGTGCCCCCAGCCGTGAAACGACGGTGCCGTTTGGATCTCCCGAATGGAGGCAGGTCGCCGCGCCGACCGTCGCCGTCTCGAAAGATGACGCCAGGGCGCGCAGATAGTCCCGCCCGACGCGGATATCGCTGTCGGCAATGACCACCACGTCGCCTTCCGCGGCAACGCCGGGTTTGGCAATGTTCGCGATCTTGGGATTCATTAAACGTGCGTTCTCGCCAAGCGCGATCCGCGCGCGGCAGCCGGGGAATTCGCGAACGATACGCTCCGCGACCTCCATCGCCGGGTCGTTCTGCGCGTGCAGGGAAAAGACGACCTCAAAAACCTGCGGGTAATCCTGATCGCAGAACGATGCCAAGTTCTCATAAAGCCTGGGTTCGAGCCCGGCGAGCCTAACATGCCAGCTCGCCGTAGGTAGTGCTCTCGATGCCGCCGCGGTCGATCGCCGCACGGGCTGCCGGACTCTGCAGCGCCGCTAGCTCCCCCAACCATTGAAAGCCTTCCGTTCCGGCATCGGCTCCCGCAAACGAACTCACCGCCGGATGGAAAAAGACTTCAGTGACGCCGTCGGGCAGCTCGTGCAGGATCTGCAAGACGCGCGACTCCGTCAGCCCGCCGGCCTCGGTCACGCCAAAGGCGTAGTCGTTACAGACCAGCCCGTTGCGAGCGGCTTTGGCTCGCATCAGCGCCAGCCACGGCGCGATGCTCCGAGTGCGGCCTTCGGGTTCGCGCGGGATACGAACGGCGCGCAGGCCGAACTCTCGCCCGATGCGCACGATCAGCCCGAAGACCGTCGGGTGCACGTGCATGTGCGATTGCGCGTCGGCGTGGTCCAGCGCAAGCCCCGTCTCGGCAAAGCGCTCGAACTGCGCGCGGATCTCCGCCGCCAGCTGCGCGCGAATTCCCGGGCGGAAGAAGAAGCGAATCCCTGCCTTGACAAGGTCGGTCTGAAAGTCGCCGCGTTCGTCGACGAGATCCGGTATTTCGCTCGCCGGCAACACCGGGCGGCCATGAACGAGGACGACGTGCAGCCCGACGGCGAGTTTTGGTAACGCATGCGCTCGCTTAACGGCGTCGGCGCTCGCCGGCGCTGCGACCATCAGGCTCGCGGCTCGCAGGACTCCGTCGCGATGCGCGCGCTCGACCGCTTCGTTCACCTCCGTCGCGGCTCCAAAATCGTCGGCCGTGAGGATCAGACGCTTCAAATATGAAGCATGCTCGCGGCGGCCTCGTCGACCAGCCACGTTAACTCGCCGGAAGCGGGCGAGACGATCTGTGCGGGGTAGAGGTTGGGATCGCGCGGTCCTTCGTAGACGGCGGCCAAAATCGGGGCCTTGGCGGCGCCTTCGACCGCAAAGGCGACGCGACGCGCCGCGTTGATGATCGCCGGCGTAATCGTAATCCGCCACATATCCTGCGCCTTAGCGTGCACCGCACGAACGAGTGCTCCGTCGTCGATATCGGGATTGGTCCCGGGAAAGAGGGACGCGGTGTGTCCGTCTTCGCCGAGGCCCAGCAGCACGAGGTCGAACTGCGGCGCGCTTCCGAAGTCGGCGCGCAGCGTCGACGCGTACTCGTTGGCGGCAAGTCCGGGATCGATCTCGCCGCGGATGCGGTGAACGTTGCCGCTCGGAATCGGCACTTGGTCCAGGAACGCCTGCGCCGCCATCCGATAGTTCGAGCGATCGTCGTCAGGCGGCACGCAGCGCTCGTCGCCGAAGTAGACGAAAACCTTGTCCCAAGGTATTGCCGCGCGCAGCACGTTGCCGGCGAGCAGTTGGTACGCGGCTTTGGGCGTGTTGCCGCCGGAAAGGGCGATATGAAACGCGCCGCGTCCGGCAACCGCCGACTTTGCGCTCGTTGCGATGAGATCTGCGAGTGCCTGCGCGACGTCGTTGCCGTCGGCGCAGACCTGAATTTGGCCTCGTTCCCTCATGTCTGCGGGCTTCGACGCGCGAGGATTTCACCCGCTGCCGACAGTGCTTCTTGAAAGACGCGATCGTTGTGCCCTAGGAGAATTGCGCGCTCCACTAAGGCCGCGATGCCCGGATTGTTGACGGCACGATACCGCGGCTGTTCGCCGCGCCCGCTTACGCTCAGCGAGATCGTCTCGCCCCGCGCGTCCACTTCCGCGACAAAAGTCGCATGGTTCGAATGCAGCACGACGCGCCGTATCCGCCGCGGCTCCCCCTGGCGAGTAATCGTAAACTCGATGGAGTTCCCTGCTTCGTCGATCAGGGCACCCGCGCTTTGGGGACGCCATCGCAGCCGGCTTGCCAGCCACCCCAACAGATAGAAACCCTCGGGATCCGATCCGCACCCGATCTCGACCCGCCGCACCTCCGCGAGCTCTTCGACCCGGCCGTCGAAGAATATCGCGACGCACTCTTGCCAGGGCGCGAGCCGCAGGTACGCGATATCGGCCAGCGCGAGCTCGGGATGACGCCGCGAGTACGCGGCCAGTTCGCCCAGCGATTCGCCACCGGCCTGGACGAGCGAACTGTTGTAGACGACGGTCCTCGCTTGCGGTGAGAGCTCGCAGAAGCGGTCGTCGTCGCCAATACCAGGCGCGATCCAGAGCAGAATCACCGGCGCGTCGTGCAGACGCAGGGCGGCAACCGCCGAGCCAATGAGCTCGGGGTCCGCCGACTTGACGCCGAGCTCGATCCAATCGCCCGGTTCCACTCGCTGCAGCGTCTGCGCCGCCGTTGCGTCGAGCACGATAACGCGCGAGGGATGTTTGCCCGCCAGCGTGTGAATGCGATCGCGCGCCAATGCCCCGATGGCCTCGTCTTCAAAGAAGACGACGAGCGTCATCGTGGCCGCGGTGGCTTCGTTTCCGCGTTCGCGGTGGATCTGCGTCAGTTCGTCGAGGATCGTTTGGACGGCAAGCGTCACAGCCTGCGCCAATCCGCGAAGAGTTCGAAGGCGCTCTGCGGCCCCTGGCTCCCCGCTGCATAGTTCGGAAAAGAAAAGTCCTTGGTGTTGTGCCAGACGTCGAGGATCGGCGTCACGATCTCCCAGGCGCGCTCGACGGCGTCCCAGCGAGTAAAGAGCGTCTGATCTCCCTGCATCGCATCGCCGATGAGCCGCTCGTACGCCGGCGGAGACTGTACGCCGAAACCGGTACCGTAGTTAAAGTCCATGTAGACGCTGCGAATGTGCTCTTTCGGGCCGGGCACCTTGGCCTCGAAGCGCATCGAAATGCCTTCGTCGGGCTCGATTTTGATGACGAGCACGTTGGGCTCGATCATGTCGGTCGACTCGCCGTAGAAGCGATGCGGAATCGGCCGAAAGGTGACCGCGATCTCGGCGACCTTTCGCGGCAATCGTTTTCCGGAACGCAGGTAGAACGGCACCCCCGCCCATCGCCAGTTTTCGACAAAGAGCTTCACCGCCGCAAACGTCTCGGTATTTGAGTCGGGCGAAACATCCTGTTCTTGCCGGTATCCCTTGACGGAGACGCCGTCGATTGCTCCCGGTCCGTACTGACCGCGAGCCGAGATCGACCAGACGTCTTTATGCGACGGCGGCAAAATCGCCGAGAGCACCTTGTACTTTTCGTTGCGGATGTCGTCGGCGTGAGCGCTGATCGGCGGCTCCATCGCAACGAGTGCGAGCAGGTTGATGACGTGATTTTGAATCATATCGCGCAACGCGCCCGCGCTCTCGTAATAGCCGCCGCGCTGCTCGACGCCCAGCGACTCGGCCGACGTGATCTGCACGTTGGCGACGTAGTTGCGGTTCCAGATCGGCTCGAATATCGTATTGGCGAAGCGCAGCGCGATGATGTCTTGAACCGGTTCTTTGCCGAGATAGTGATCGATGCGATAGATCTCGCTCTCGGGAAAGACCGACTCGATCGCCTTTTGCAGGGCTCGCGCGGATTCCAGGTCCGTGCCGAACGGCTTCTCGACGACGACGCGCGTCCAGCCTTGGTTGTTTTTATCGAGTCCGGCCTCTTTCAGATGCTTGATAATCTCGGGGAACACCGGCGGAGGCGTTGCGAGGTAGAATAAGTGGTTGCCCTCGGTGCCGAACTCTTTGTCGTTCTGCGCGAGACGCTCTTTGAGAGCGACGAAGTGCCGCTTGTCGTTGAAGTCGGCGGTGATGTAGCCGATGCGTTTGGCGAAATCGTCCCAGATCGGGCCCTGCGGCTTCTGCCCGTCGGGCATGAAGTTGTCCAGTTGCTCCTTGCAGTACTTCCGAAAGCCGTCATCGTCGTACTCCGTGCGCGCGAAGCCGATCAGGGCGAAGTCGCTCGGCAGCGCTCCGCTAAGTCGCATCGCGTACACGGCGGGCAGCAGCATTCGTTTGAAGAGGTCGCCACTCGCCCCGAAGAAGACTGCGGTGCACGGATCGGTGATTCGGTCCTCGGGCAAGCCGGCGCGTAATGGGTTGCCCGCGACGCCGTCCGCGGTGGCCGGCGTCGCCGTAACGACAGGGTTGTCGGGCATGCTCCTACACGCGCGCCGCGAGGGCTTCGTCGGCCGCCGCGACGAGTGCCCGCAGCGCCGGCTCGACGGGGCCCTTCAAGTGGACGCGCACGCCGCGGCGGTTGCGTTTATCCAGCGACATCCAATCGCCGAGCGCCTGCGCCGCGAGTAGGGTGCGGAAGCCAACGTTCATTCCGGGAATCGCCGGATCGTCCGGATCGTCGGCGGTGATCTGCAGCACGACGCACGTGTCGGGGCCGCCCTTGTGCAGCTGGCCGGTTGAGTGCAGGAACCGCGGCCCGAAACCAACCGTCGTCGCAACGTGGTCTGCGTTACGAATCTTCAGACGAAGCTCGTCGAGCAGTTCGCTATGGGTCGCGTTGCGTGCGATGTAGGCGGTGATCGCGTTATAGTCGTGCGGGCGAAGCTGCGCGAAGAGCGCCGCCAGCGCCTGCGTAGTGTTCTCCGCCGAGATCGACTTGCTGCCCGAAAGATAGGTGACGTCGAAAAGCTCTCCCTCGACGTCGGCCTTGGGCTCTTGGAACTTCCCGTTGCGCGCGTACTCTTCCAAGAGCGCGACGGTGTTGTCTTTAGACTCCTGCACGTTGGGCTGGTCGAACGCGTTAATTTCGAGAATCACGCCGGCTGCAGCGACGGCGATCTCCCACAGGTAGAACTGTTCGCCGACGTCGTACGCGTCGTTCATCGCTAATCGGATGACCGGGTGACCCGCGGCTTCGAAGGCTTGAAGCTTGCTCTCGGTATCGGGATCGGGATCGGGCAGATTCGATCCGACGTAGACGAACACTCGATCGTCGGAGTAGACCTGCGGCTCGCCGAGTGCTTCACCCTCGATGGGGACGATGCCGCGGCCGAGCTTGCCGGTCGATTCGGCGACGAGTTGTTCGGCCCAGGCTCCGAAGGCGCGGACCGCCGGATGCGTGACGATCGTCAGCTTGTCGCGACCGTTCTTGGCCGCGCCGCCGATCGCCGCGCCGAAGTGTACGCCTGGAGCGGTACGCGGATCGACGGTGCGGTCGTCGGCGTGCATCGCGCCCAGCGCCCGATCGAGCAGAAGGTTGATATCGTAGCCCGCGATCGCCGACGGCGCGACGCCGACGAACGAAAGCGCCGAATAGCGCCCGCCGATATTCGGGTCGTTTTCAAAGTCGGCGCGGAAGCCGGCTTCGCGCGCCTCTTTATCGAGGGTCGTGCCGGGATCGGTGATCGCGGCGAAGTTGCGTCCGGCCGAAGTCGAGCCCACCTCTTTTACAACTTTTTCGTGGAAGTAGGCGTAAAACGCGTTCGGCTCGGTGGTGGTGCCGCTCTTACTGGAAATGATGAAGAGGGTGCGCGCCAGCGGAATCTTCGCCTCGAGTTCCTTGATCTGTTGTGGGCAGGTCGAGTCCAGGACGTAGAGTTTCGGGAAACCCGCTATGTCGCCGAACGTATCGGCGAGGATGTCGGGCGCCAGCGAGCTGCCGCCCATCCCGCAGACGACGACCGCCTCGAACTGATCTTTGCTTTCGCGGGCGAACTTTCGCAGCCCCGGAACCTCCTCGAGCATGTGCTGCTGGATGTCGAGCCATCCAAGTGCTTTTTTGATGACGGCGGCGTCCTCTGGTTTTGAGGACCATAGCGTCGGATCGTGCGCCCAGATTCGTTTGAGAAAGTCCGCCGACGCCAGCTGGTCGAGTGCGGCATCGTACTGCGCCTGCGACGAACCCATCGCAATCGTTACGCGCTGCGCTCCGCCCGATTCGAGCAGCTTTTGCTTGTACACGATCGCGCCGAGCAGCGCCGCAAACGAGTCCGAGAAGAGCGCCACGCCTTCGGTCTGCAGATCGCACGTGACGTCGAAAAGCGAGATCTTCGCATCCTGCAACGCGCGCATCACGTCGCGGGCGGCGGCAAGGCCGCTCTCGACGGTATCGGCGACGATCTTGCCGTGGTCGAGCAGCGCGTCCAGCGTCGCCGGCGGCATCGTGTTTACCGTATCGGGGCCGACGACGCTCTCAACGTACATCAGGTCGGGGTAGTGGGGATTCTTCGTTGATGTCGATGCCCAGAGCGGTCGCTGAACGGTTGCCCCTTTTTCCCGCAGCGGCGCAAACTCTGCGCCTTCGAAGATCTCTTTGAAGCGCTGGTAGGTGAGTTTGAGGTTTGCGACGCCGGTCTTGCCGAGCAGGTTTTCGAGTTTCTCGCCCTTGGCGATGCGATCTTGGAGCAGCTTATCGACGGCCGTGTCGATCCGGCTGACGAATACCGAGTTGACCGACCGGATGCGGTCGACGGACTTACCCTCGCCAGCGCGGCGCTGCAGCCCCTTCACGTAGGCCATCGCCGCTTTCTCGTACATCTCGATCGAGAAGATCAGCGTCACGTTGATGTTGTGCCCGCGGTAGATCGATTCTTCGATCGCCGGAATACCCGCTCGCGTACCGGGGATTTTGATCATGACGTTGGGGCGGTCGACGCGCTTCCAGAGCTCTTCGACCATCGCGATCGTGCCGGCGGTATCGTTGGCCAGCAGCGGCGAGACTTCGAGGCTGACGAAGCCGTCGTTCCCTCCCGACGACTCATAGACGCCGGAGAAGGCGTCGCAGGCACTTTGAATATCCTGGATCGC
This sequence comes from Candidatus Cybelea sp., assembly GCA_036267315.1. GTDB lineage: Bacteria > Vulcanimicrobiota > Vulcanimicrobiia > Vulcanimicrobiales > Vulcanimicrobiaceae > Cybelea. Next base: position 80,041 of record DATAWH010000023.1, read on the forward strand.
GAGGTCCCAGAAGAGGGCGTCGGCACTCTGCTCTGAATCGATGAGCTTCCCGAGTTGTTCGTCGTAATCGTTCCCCGCGCCGATCGCTTTCTCGAAGATCGTGGGATTGCTCGTCATGCCGCGCAGGCCCTGATCGATGAGGCGTTTGAGCTCGCCCGATGCGAACATGTTTCGGCGTAGGTTATCGAGCCAGACGCTCTGCCCGTCTTCGAGCAGTTGCTGGATTTGGTTCTTCATCGGTCTCTCCTAACGAGCGGCGAATGCAAAGTGTTCGAGGGCGACGTTGGCAAGGTTCTCGGGCGTGAAGCCATAGGCTTTCGCAATCTCGGCCATCGGCGCGGACGTGCCGAAACGGTCGATACCGAAAGCGTAACCGCGATCTCCGACATACTTCGACCAGCCCAGCGTCGCAGCAGCTTCAATCGATATCCGTGCGGTGACCGACGGAGGCAAAACGCTGTCGCGATACGCCTGCGATTGTGCGTCGAAGAGCTCCCAGCAGGGCATCGAAACCACGCGCGTGCGGACGCCTTTACCTTCGAGAACCTTCTTTGCGTCGCACGCGAGTGAGACTTCCGAACCCGTTGCGATCATGATGAGATCGGGAGCGCCGTCGGCATCGGAGAGGACGTAGGCCCCGCGGCTCACTGCCGCGTCGCGCTCGCCGAGGAACGGCACCTTTTGACGAGTCAGCACCAGGACCCAGGGCGCGCCGTTGCCGGCGAGTGCGAGTTTCCATGCCGCCAGCGTCTCGAGTGCGTCGGCAGGCCGGACGACGTAGCAGTTCGGGGTTGCCCGCAGAGTGGCGAGTTGCTCGATCGGTTCGTGCGTCGGGCCGTCTTCCCCGAGAAAAACCGAATCGTGGGTGAAGACGTAGATCGAGTGGATGCCGGCAAGGCAGCCGAGACGCAGCGCCGGCTTCAGGTAATCCATGAAGTTGAAGAACGTTGCCGCGAACGGGAGCAGCCCGCCATGCAGCCCGATGCCGTTGGTCGCCGCCGCCATGACGTGCTCGCGCACGCCGTAGTGAATGTTGCGCCCCGCATAGTTGCCGGGCTCGAAGTCGCCGCAGTTCTTCATGTACGTCTTTGTCGAGGGGTCGAGATCCCCCGAGCCGCCGACGAGTTCGGGAAGGCTCAGCGCGATGGCGTTCATCACCGTGCCGCCGGCATCGCGGGTCGCGACGTTCCCATTTTCGGCATCGAACCTCGGCCACGGCAAGTCGGCCGGGAGCTCCCGGCGCAACGCTCGTTCCAGCTGATTCCCGAGTTGCGGGTTCGCCGTCTTCCAAGCGTCGAAGGTGGCTTTCCAGCGAGCCTCGAGTTCTTCGCCCTTGGCGCCGGTCTCGCGGAAGAACTTCAAGACGTCGTCGGGCACGAAGAAGTCGGGCTCGAGCGGCCAGCCAAGCTCCTCTTTTGCCTTGCGAACGTTCTCGGGCCCAAGTGCCTCACCGTGCGCCAAGTAGTTGTCTTGGCGCGGCGAGCCGTAGCCGATGTGCGTCCGAACCGCAATGAACGACGGACGGTCTGTGACGTTCTTGGCTACGGCGATCGCCTGATCGATGGTGTCGACGTCGTTGCCTTTATCGATGCCGACGATCTGCGTATGCCAGCCGCTTGCGTCGAAACGTGCGCACGGATCGTCGGTTAAGGTAATGTCGGACGGCCCGGCGAGCGTGACCCGGTTGTCGTCGTAGAAGACGATGAGCTTGCCGAGTTTGAGATGGCCCGCCAGCGAGACTGCCTCTTGGCTGATGCCCTCCATAAGATCGCCGTCGCCGCAGATGCAGTAGGTAAAGTGATCGACGATCGCTTGATCTTCCCGGTTGTAGACGGCGCCGAGGTGCGCTTCGGCGATCGCCATGCCGACCGCGTTCCCGATGCCCTGACCGAGCGGCCCGGTCGTCGCTTCGACGCCGGGTGTGCGTTCGGCTTCGGGATGTCCCGGCGTCTTGCTTCCGAGCTGGCGGAAGTGCTCGATGTCGTCGAGCGTCAAGTCGTAACCGGTGAGATAGAGCAGCGCGTAGAGCAGCATCGAGCCGTGTCCGGCGGAGAGTACGAAGCGATCGCGATTGAACCAGTGCGGATCTTTCGGATTGAAATGCAGATGGCGGGTCCAGAGCGCGTACGCCATCGCCGCAGCGCCCATCGGCATGCCCGGATGGCCGGAGTTCGCCTTCTGTACGGCGTCGACCGCGAGAAAGCGGATGGCATTGATTCGCAGCTCGTCGGCGGGCGAGTTCGACACGAAATCTCCTTTCCCAAGGTGGGGGTATGATAATGCGCGGCGGGGGCGCGCTTCCCTGGTGCCGTAGCACCGTCCCGTGACCACCGACGAACTCCGATTACGGATCGAGGCGCTGGCGCGCGGGGAGGGCGACGTCCGCGGGCGCGAGGGCCGCGCGGTCGACCGGGTCATCGAGTTGCTCGACGAGGGCGGTCTGCGCGTCGCCGAGCCGCTCGACGGCGGCTGGGTGACGCACGCGTGGTTGAAGCGGGCAATCCTCCTCTACTTTGCTCGACGAGGGGTGGAATGGATCGGCAACCGCGATCGAGACGCGCTCGTCTATTACGATAAGCTTCCCGTTAAGCGAAATTATAAACGACTCGGCGTACGCTGCGTCCCGCCGGGCGTTGCGCGCTACGGCAGCTTCCTTGGACGCGGCGTCATCTTGATGCCGGGATACGTGAACATCGGCGCCTACGTCGACGACGGCAGCATGGTCGACACGTGGGCTACCGTCGGATCGTGCGCGCAGATCGGCAAGCGCGTACACCTTTCCGGCGGGGTGGGAATCGGCGGTGTGCTGGAGCCGCCGCAAGCGGACCCGGTGATCGTCGAGGATGGCGCTTTCATCGGTTCGCGCTGCGTCGTGGTGGAAGGCGTGCGCGTCGAGCGCGAAGCGGTACTCGGTGCCGGCGTCGTGCTGACCGCCAGCACCCCGATCGTAGACGTGCGCCAGGCCCAGCCGCTGCGCAGCAAGGGGGTCGTACCCGCTCGCGCGGTCATGATCCCTGGGACGCTTCCCAAGCAGTTTCCGGCCGGCGAATACGGGACGCCGTGCGCGCTGATCGTGGGGACGCGCAACGAGTCTACCGATCTCAAGACGTCGCTCAATGCGGCGCTGCGCGAATACGAACTCGCCGTATGAACCCGCGCGTCGCCGATATCTCCGGATCGCTCATTCGCGAGATCGCCGCCAAGAAGCGTCCCAGCTCGATCGATCTCGGTTTGGGCGAGCCCACCATCATGCCGCGAATGGATTACTTTGCGCTCGCGATCGAGCGCGTGCGCGAAGAGGGCGTGAAGTATACCGCGAACGCCGGCGATCCGGCTTTGCGCGAGGCGATCGCGCGGCACTACGGGTACCCGCAGCGCGACCGCGCGGAAAACGTCTGCGTGACGGTCGGCTCGCAAGAGGCGATGTACGCAACGCTCAAGACGCTGCTCGATCCCGCGCGCGACGAGCTGCTGGTCGTGGGACCGGCGTTCCCCTCTTACGTCAAAATGGCAAAGCTCGAAGGCGTGGCGGTTCGAACGGTAACGCTGCGCGAAGACGAAGATTTTACCTTCGACGCCGAGGCGATCGCAGCGGCGATCGGCGAGCGGACGCGCGCGATCGTCATCTGTTCGCCGTGCAATCCAACGGCGCGGGTCATCTCTGCCGGTGCGGCCAAGGCACTCTGCGACCGGCTCGAAGGCAGCGGCACCTGGCTGATCCACGACGAGATCTACCGCGAGCAGGTTTACGTCGAAGGAGCGGCCGACGTCGTCCGCCTCTACTCCAAGACGATCGTCGTCAACTCGTTGAGTAAGAGCAACTCGATGACCGGCCTGCGCCTCGGCTGGATTTTAGGGCCGGCCGACTTCATCGATGCGGCGATCAAAGTGCATGCCTGGTTGGCGTCTTGCGCCGATACCTTTGCCCAGTACGTTGCGCTCGAGGTCTTTTCGGCGGCGGCCAACCTATCGGAGTTTACGCCATGGTACCGTACGCAGCGCGATCTCGTCGTCGAGGCGCTTCGAAAGAGCGGCCTGCGTTTCATCGAGCCCGAGGGCAGCTTTTACGCGTGCGTGCGCCTTCCCGGTAACGCGTCGTCGCTCGAAGCCGCCAACGATCTCATCGAGCACTTCGACGTGGTGGCGATTCCCGGCATCGCTTTCGGCGCCGAGATGGAGAGCTGGCTTCGTCTGAGCTGGGTCTCACCGATCGAGCGCGTTCGCGACGGCATCGCCCGGATTGCGGAGTACTGCGACCGGCGCGTCGCCCGAAGGCTTGCCAAAGGCCGTTAACTGCTGGCCCGTTCGCTCGCGCTATCTCTTCCGCGCCGACTTCGCTTCGGACTAACGACGCTCACGTTTTGTCGCGCACCTGCCGTTTCGCGGCGTCGATCTCGGCTTGCGTGCGATGCTTGGCTTCGTTCAGAACCGAGCCAACTTTTTCCGACGGCGTCAACTCGTCGCCGAGCGTCTCGCGCTTGGACTTTTCGACGTCGGCGGCCGAGCGGTGTCCGGCTTCGTGGGTTGCGTCGCGAACGTCGTCGGCGACGTGTTTGACGGCATCTGCCGCTTTATCTACGATGTCTTTGCTCACGTGCCCACTATACCCGCGGGCGAATCGCGCTAATCCGGTGCGTTACTTTGCGTCACGGTCCGATCCACACCGTTTGAATGTTGACGAACTCGTGAATGCCGAATGTGGAGAGCTCGCGCCCGTAGCCGCTTTTCTTGACACCGCCGAAAGGCAGGCGCGGATCGCTGGCGACCATGCCGTTAATGAAGACGCTGCCCGCCTCTACTTGCCCCGCGAGGCGTTCGGCGAGGGCCACGTCGCGCGTCCAAATGTTTGCGCCCAAGCCGAAGCGCGAGTTGTTGGCCAACGCAATCGCGCGATCGCGATCGCTCGCCCGAACGACTGCCGCGGCCGGCCCGAACACCTCTTCATCGAACATCGCCATCCCGGGCTCGACGCCACCCACAACGGTCGGCTCGTAGAAAAAGCCTCGCCCCTCGACGACGTGGCCTCCGGTTAGGAGCCGTGCGCCGGCCGCGAGCGTTGAAGAGACTTGCTCGTGAATGGTTTCACGCAGATCCTGGCGCGCACAGGGCCCGAGCTGCGTGCGTTCGTTCATCGGATCGCCGACGATCTGCGCCGCGGCACGTTCGGCGAAGCGTGAAAGAAACTCATCGTAGACCGTCTGCTCCACGATGAAGCGCTTGGCGGCGATGCAGCTCTCGCCGTTGTTCTGAAAGCGAGCCGTCACGGCTTTTGCCGCGGCCGCTTCGAGATCCGCATCGGCCAGTACGACGAAGGCGTCGGAGCCGCCGAGCTCGAGGACGCACTTTTTCAATTGTTCGCCTGCGGTTCGCGCCACGGCGACGCCGGCGCCTTCACTTCCCGTCAGCGTGACCGCGGCGACGCGCGGGTCTTCGACGATCTTGCCAACTTCTTTTCCAGGGACGAGCAGCGTGCCGAAACTTCCCTCGGGTGCGCCCGCCTCCGCGAAAATTCGTTCGATCTCGAGCGCGCAGCGGGTCGTATTGGTCGCGTGTTTGAGCAGCAGAACGTTGCCCGCCATCATTGCCGGTGCCGCCGCCCGGATCACTTGCCAGAACGGAAAGTTCCACGGCATGATGGCTAGCAGCACGCCCAACGGGCGAAAGGCTACGTAACTTCGCGTTCCGGTCGATTCCGCCGGTTGCGTCGAAAGCATCGCCTGTCCGCGCTCGGCAAAGTAGTCGAGTCCCCAAGCGCATTTGTCGACTTCGGCCCGGGCTTGCGCGAGCGGTTTGCCCATCTCGCGAACGGCAGTGGCCGCGAGCGCTTCACGCTCGTCGCGAAAGCGCGCGGCAACTCGTTGCAGAATCTCGGCGCGTCGATCGAACGAGGAGTTGCGCCAGGGGTCGAAGGCGCGCGCCGCGGCGCTCAGTTTTGCTTCGATGCGCTGCGGGCTCATGGGCTCGATGCGCTCGATTGCGTCGCCGGTCGCCGGATCGATCGTCTCGATCACAGCGTGCGCATCGCCCACGGGCCCGACGGCCCGGCATAGACTTCGACGAGACGGTCGGGGTGGAGATACTCGCGCGCGACGCGTTGAACGTCGGCGGCGGTGATGCGTTCGTAGCGCTCGTTGAGCGTGCTGTAGTAGTCGAGCGGCGAGTGATTGATTGCGATGTCGAGGATTTGCTTGGCCTGTCCCGAGGACGAGGCTTCCTCCAAGAGCGCGTTGCTGACCAAACGAACCTTGGCTTCCTGCAGTTCGGTCTGCGTCACCGGCTCGCTCTGTAAGCGTTTGAGCTCTTCCCGCACCAGCGTTACCGCGGCGACGACTCGCTGCGGCGACGCGTTGAGCTCGACGCGCAGGTCGCCCCGGTCTGCGTCGGCTTCCAGCGAGCTGTCGACGCTGTAGACGAGACCGCGTTTCTGTCGAAGCTCTTGCCACAAGCGCGATTCAAAGGCTCCACCGGCTCCCAGAATCTGATTGAGCACGGCAAAAGTGTTGTAATCTGCACTCGAACGCGAAAGCGCCGGTTGACCGAGCCGGATGTAGACTTGATTGGCCGCGGTGCCGATGTAATCGTGGCCGCTGGTCGCGGGCGGCATCGCCATCAAGCGCGGATCGGGCTTCGGCCCGCTCGCGTTCCACGTTCCAAAGCTCGCCTCGAGAGCCGCTTTCACCTGGTCGGGCGTGACGTCGCCGACGACGGCAATCGTCGTCAGATCCGGGCGCCAATAGGTCGCGGTATAGCTTAGCAGATCGGCGCGCGTGATCCCGCTGACGCTCTCCGCCGTTGGTTGCCGCAGACTGGGATCGCCAACTGCAAGCAGCAGCCGGTCGTACGCGCGGTCGATCATCACGCCGGAGATACGCCCTTCCGATTGCAGGCTGTTCGCCAGCTGCGAGCGCTCGATGTTCAGCCACGGATCTTGGAAGCTCGGGTGCGCCTCGCCATCGGCGAGAATGGCGACCACCCGGCTGAAGTCACGTACCTCGGCTTGCGCCGAAAAATCCTGGCCGGTCGTAACGAACGCGCCCATTTCGTCGGTCGTTTTGCGGCGGAGCTCGAAGGGATAGTTCGTGCTGCCGTAATCTGCCGCCGAAGAGGCCAGCCGGATGATGCCTTCTTTACCCGCGGGAGCGAAACCGGGTGAGCTGGCGATGGTGCCCTTGATGACGACGGTAGGACGGTCGACTTTGCGTTGGACGATCACGCGCAGTCCGTTCGAAAGCGTGAATGCAACCGGTGCGAGTTTACTCCGGGCGGTCGTCGGCGTGGCGACCGATTTCGCAATCCAACTCGGCTCGACGATGGGGCCGTTGGGAATGCGTTTGGAAAAGTCGTCGCTCGCTTCTGCGCTGCTCTTTTGCGAACTGCCGCGCGGCGGGCTCGCGTTGGGGCTCAAGTGGCCGATGACGGTCGGCTGATGCAGATAGGTGCGCGTCGCCGCCACGAGATCGGCGCCCGTCAGCGCCTCGAGGCGGCGATCTTCATCGCCGACGCGCTCGCGTACGATACCGTAGGTGTATCCGGCGAGGTCGCCGATGCCGTCGATCGAGTCGGTGTCGAAGAGCCGCTCGGCGATCGTCATTCGCTTAGCCGCCAGCACCAGGTCCGGATCGTACCCATTGGCGATGATCGAATCGATCGTCGCTTGGAAGACGGATTTGGCTTCGCGCGCGTCGTGCCCCGGATTCAAGATGACGAAAACGTGGAGCAGGCCGCCCTTGAGCTGCGTATCGGCGTTCGCCTCGATCGCGAGGGCGATGTTGCTCTCGACCAGTGCGCGATAGAACGGCGAGCGTTGATTTTCGAGCAATGTCGAGAGCGTGCTGATCGCCGGCTCTCCCCGCTCGGTGTCGCCGGGGATCGAATATGCGAAATCGACGACCTCAAATGGGAAAGGAAACTCGGCTTCAATCGTTGTCGGCCCGGCGGCGATCGGATCTTTCTCGCTCCAAGCCGGCAGTTTCTTTGCGGGAATCGGTCCAAAGAACCGCTGCGCTTTCGCGAAGGCCGCCGAGTGGGCGACGTCACCCGCGATCACCAGCGTCGCGTTATTGGGCGCGTACCACTCGTGGTAGTAGCGCGCGATGTCGGCCACGGTCGCGTTGGCGACGTCCTGCCGGCTGCCCAACGGCGTGCGTCCCGCCGGCTGATTGGGAAAGGCCGCGGCGCGAACGCGCGCCAAAAGATTGAAGAACGGCGAGCTTGCGTCGCCGTCGATCTCGTTGAGAACGGCGAGCCGCTCGATCGCCCAATCGGAGGCGCGCAGTGAAAGGTGCTGCATCCGATTGGCATCGATCTCGAGTGCGACGTCAATCTTGTCCGAAGGCATCTCGAAGTAGAACTGCGTGTAGTCGTAGTTCGTCGAGCCGTTCATCTGCGCGCCGAGCCGCGCGACGATGTCGTCGAGTCCGCCCGCCGAGATCTCCGGCGTGCCGCGGAACATCATGTGTTCGAGCGCGTGCGCCAGGCCGGTCTTACCCGGCGTCTCCTGCAGCGAACCGAAACCATACCAGACGCCGGTATGGATGACCGGCGTCTCGTGATCCTCGACGACGATGACGCGCAGGCCGTTGCGCAGCGTGGTGGTGTAGATGCCGGCATCGCCCGGCCCGGTCTGAGCGCTCGCCGCCGTCACCGTGCAGAGCACTAGCGTGCAGAGCGCGATCGTTAGTTTTGCGATTCTACGCCTGATCAAAGTGTTGAGACTCCCAAGTAGTATGCAGCGGCCGATTCTACCGCGGCGATGGGGACGCAGCCGATAAGCTCGCAACCCAGCAGTTCGACCTTTTGGGCCGCGGCCAGCTCGCGCACCAGCTCGACGACTCGATAAAGCGGCGTTGCTGCATAGTCCGTGACGTTGAGGGAAACCTGCACGCGGTCGCGACCGCGGGGCAGGGCAATCGCCCGCAAGGTGCGCAGCCCTCCGTTGCGTTCGCGAATCGCCCGGGCGATCGCTTTGGCGACCGAAAGTTCGGTCGTGCCGAGCTCGATGTTGAACGCGATGAGGATCTCGCGCGCGCCGATGGCGATCGCTCCGGCACTTTCGTGCCGTGCGACGTCCCCCTCATCGGGCATCCATTCGCGGTTCGCCCGAATCGCCGGTAAGGGGCGGCGTTCGGAGCGGCGGGCGGCCGCGCCATAGTAAAAGGAAGGCACCCCGAAGCGCTCCCAGATGCGCGCGCCGGCTCGATGCGCCAGAACCACGGCTTCGTCCATGGTCGCTCCGTCCAGTGGAACGAACGGCAGCACGTCGAGCGCGCCGATCCGCGGATGAAGTCCGCGATGCTCGCGCAGGTCGATGCGCTCGTGCGCGACGCCGGCGAGCGCGACGGCGGCATCGAAAACCTGCGTTGCGTCGCCGGTAATGGTCAGTACGCTGCGGTGGTGCAGTTCGTCGCTGCTCCAGTCGAGCACGCGCGCACCGGCCGCTTCGGCGGCGGCAATCGCTGCAGCAATCGTCTCCGCGTTGCGTCCTTCCGAAAAGTTCGGGACGATCTCGAAATGCATCAGCCCAGCGCCGCGGCAATGGCGGCGCCGATGTCGGGCGCATTCGACGGCGAAACGATCTCCGTGTAGCCGAGTTTGCGCGCCTCGGCTTCGCGTCGATCCGCCGCGCCGACCGCGCGAACTTCACCCGAAAGGCCGAGCTCGCCGTAGACGGCAACGCCCGCCGGGACTGCCACGTTGCGGAACGACGATGCGATCGCGAGCGCGATTCCTAAATCGGCCGCCGGCTCGGCGACGCGCAACCCGCCGGCCACCGAGGCGTAGACGTCGTGCGTTCCCAGTGAAAAGCCGGCGCGGCGTTCGAGGACCGCCAGAATCATCGCGAGGCGCTGCTGGTCCAGATTGTTTGCTAACCGTCGGGGGGTACCGTAGCTGCTTTCGCCGACGAGGGCCTGCACCTCGACGAGCACCGGGCGCGAGCCGACGATCGAGGCGACGACGCAGGAGCCGCTGGGACGCTGCGCGCGCGCACCGGCGAAGAGTTCGGAAGGATTGGCGACCTCGCGCAGCCCCGAATCGTGCATCGAGAAGACGCAGATCTCGTCGACCGATCCAAAACGATTCTTATACGCGCGGAGAATGCGGTACTCGCCGCTAGTCTCGCCTTCGAAATACAACACGGTGTCGACGAGGTGTTCGAGCAGCCGCGGACCGGCGATCGCTCCGTCTTTGGTGACGTGCCCGACGATGAACGTGGCGCAGCCGCTGCGTTTCGAGTACTCCATCAGCGCCTGCGTGCAGTCTCGAATCTGCGCGACGCTCCCGGCATAGGCCTCGGTCTCCGGAAGCCAGACGGTCTGGATCGAGTCGACGACGAGCGCCAGCGGTGAGGTGCGCTCCACACGGTCGAGCACCGCACGCAAGTTCGTCTCGGGGTAAACGAGCAAATTCGCCGACGCCTCGCCGCGCAGCGTGCGATCCGCGCGTAGTTTGACTTGGGCGGCCGATTCTTCACCACAGACGTAAACGACGTCGCCGCCCCGCGAAAGCCTCGCCGCGATCTGCAGCATCAGCGTCGACTTGCCGGCGCCGGGCGGACCTCCGACCAGCGTCAGGCTCCCGGGAACCGTTCCGCCACCCAAGACGGCGTCGAACTCCGGCATATCCATCTGCAGGCGAACGAGCGAACTCGATTCGATCTGCGCGAGCGCTAACGGCGTTGCGGCCTCCGCTGCGCGCGGCCGTTCGTCGCGTTTGCTCGGACGCGCGACCGTGAAGGGCCGTTGGTCGAAGGAGTTCCACGCTTCGCACTGCGGGCAGCGTCCAAGCCAGCGTGCCGATTCAAAGCCGCAAGCGGAACAGAAATAGAGCGATCGATTTTTTGCCAAGCTTCCTCAGGGGTTCCCCGTTCTGCGGGGTGGCGGTCACCTCCGGGCGAATCGAGGAAGCGAAATACGATGAGGGGATTGCAAATTGCCATTGACGGGCCGGCGGCGTCGGGTAAGACCACGGTCGCGCGCGCGACGGCTCGACGGCTCGGCATACTCTATCTCGATACCGGCGCGATGTATCGGGCGCTGGCGTATCTTGCGTTGCGCAGCGGTACCGACGTGGATAACGGCGCGGCCCTCGCCCGTCTGGCGCAGGCGTCGCCGATCGTCGTCCGGCTCGATCCGTCCGCTCCGCTGGGCTTCTGTATCACCGCAGGAGGCGAAGAGCTCGACGAGCGCGCGCTGCAGAGCAGCGAAGTGACTGCCATCGTCTCATCCGTCGCCGCACACGCCGCGGTGCGGGCGGAGATGGTCGCGGTGCAGCGCCGGATCGCGCAAGAGGCACCGGTCGTGATGGCCGGACGCGACATCGGGACCGTCGTTTTGCCCGATGCCCTCGTGAAGATTTATCTCACCGCATCCGCCGGCGCCCGCATCGCGCGCCGGCGCTTACAGCTCGAACGCAGCGGCGTCGACGTCGACGTGCAGCGCCTTGCAAAAGACCTCGAAGAGCGCGACCGCCTCGACCGCACGCGCGCGGTTTCGCCGCTAGCTCCCGCGCAGGATGCGCATTTCATCGATTCGAGCGAGATTGACGCCGAGCAGGTCGTCGACGAGATCTGCGCGATCGTTGCGAAGCTCTCGCCCACGACACCCTGAAAAGACGCGCTTGGATTTTTACGAATTTTCGAAGGTCACCGTGCGTACGGGTGCCGGCATCCTTTGGCACGCGAGGGTCTGCGGCACGGAGAACGTTCCGCAAAGCGGACCATTGATCGTCGCTTGCAACCATCGCTCCTACCTCGACCCGCCGCTGCTGGGTTGCCTTTGCCCGCGCAGAATCAGCTACATGGCGAAAAAGGAACTTTTCGCCGTGCCCGTCCTGGGAACGGTGATACGCGCGCTCGGCGCCTACGCCGTCGACCGGCAGGGGAGCGCAACCTCGGCGATCAGGCGCTCGCTTTCGGTTTTGGAGGCGGGGGGTGCCGTCGGCATCTTTCCGGAGGGCACTCGCAACCGCACCGGCGAGGTCGTGCCTCAGACAGGTGTCGCACTCTTGGCGTCGCTGGCGAGGGCGCCCGTTGTGCCTGCGTGCATCGTGGGCAGCGACCGGGCGCTGCGTTTTGCGCAAATTACGGTTGCGTTCGGCGCTCCGGTCGGCCTCGAACCGGGCCGGAAAGCAACGCGCGAGGATTTGGCGAAGTTTACCGATGAGGTCATGAAGTCGATCGAGCTTTTGGCGGGGAGTATTGGTGGAAATTCGTAAGGCATCCGTTCAAGGTTTTTGCTTCGGAGTTGCCATCACGGTAAAGAAAGCGGAAGAGGCGATCGCCTCTCGCGGCGACGTTACGACGCTGGGGCACGTCGTCCACAATCCGCAGATGGTCGAATCGCTGGCGTCGCGCGGTCTCAAGAACGCCTCCGCCGTCGACGAGGTCGATGCCGGCGCGCTCTTCGTTCGCGCGCACGGGCTTCCGGTCGAGGTATTCGAGAAAGCTAAAGCCAAAAATCTCGAGATCATCGATGCGACCTGTCCGATGGTCACGAAAATTCACGTTCAGGCGGAGAAGCTCAAGGCCGACGGTTATAAGATCGTCGTCATCGGCGATCCAAACCATCCCGAGGTCAAAGGAACGCTGAGCCACGTCCCGGGTGCGTGGTGCATCCAGAGCACGAGCGACGTCGAGAAACTTCCGCGCTCGAGCAAGGTCGGCGTCGTCGTGCAGTCCACCTGGTCGGGTGAAGGCTTTACCGAGATCGTGCAGGCGCTCTCGGCGAAATATTACGAAGTGCGCGCCGTCAACACGATCTGCACCGATACGCACAACCGCCAGAACGAAGCGCTGCGCTTGGCCAAGGACGTCGAAGTGATGATCGTCGTCGGCGGAAAGACGTCGGCGAATACCAAGCACCTGGCCGACCTTTCCGAGTCGCACGGCGCGCGCGCCTACCACATCGAAGGTCCCGACGAACTCCAGCCGCAGTGGTTCTCCGACGTTCACGTCGCCGGGCTGATGTCGGGCGCCTCGACGCCGGGCTGGCTTGTGGATCGGGTCGAAGCGCGGATGGAGGAGCTCGCCGCCTCTGCGTAATCCCGTCGATTTTGGCGAGCGCTTCGAAAGCGCCCTCGAAGAGCGAATAGCCGGATATCGGGGATCGGAAGAGATCTCCGATATGCTTTTACGCCACTTCGGATACGGCGCATATGGGCCGGCGCGCCGAGGCAAGCGCTTGCGCCCGCAGATGGTGATGCGGGTTGCGAGTTCCGAGGGCGCGCCGCTCGAACGCGCGCTCGATGCAGCCGTCGCGGTCGAGATCTTTCACAACTACTCGCTGGTCCACGACGACATCGAGGACCGCGACGAGCTGCGCCACGGACGGCCGACGCTGTGGAGCGAGTACGGCATCGCCGCAGCAATTAATGCGGGCGATGCGATGTGCGCATTGAGTTTTTTGAGTCTCGAGCAGGCTGCCGCGCACCTCGATCCCGGCCGCGTGCTCGAAATGCTCGCGCTGCTGCACGAAGCGCACGCAGTGATGTGCGAGGGCCAGTCGCTCGATCTCCACTTCGAATCGGAGCGTTCGGTCGACCTGCCCGCGTACTATCGTATGATCGAATGCAAGACGGCCCAACTCTTCGACGCGTCTTGCCGGCTGGGAGCGTATGCAGCCGCCTGCGATCCGCCCGCGATCTCTGCGTACGGTGACGTCGGCCGAGCGTACGGCATGGCTTTTCAGATTCGCGACGACGTTGCCGGCATCTGGTCGTCGCTCGACGATACCGGCAAGACGGCCGGCAGCGATATCGCCCGGCGAAAGTGGACGTTCCCGGTGGTTTGGGCGATCTCTCAGCCGCCGTCGGCGGCGCGCAGCGCCGTTGCCGACGCCTATTCGAGCGGCTCGTCGCTGGACGCGCCGGCCGTACGGCGCGTCGTCGACGCGCTCGACGAGCTGGGCGCGCGCGAGGCCGCGACGCAGGCCGCGGCCGGACACGTCGGCGTTATCGAACGGCATCGTAATCGCGAGCTGCGCGAGTTTTTAGCCGGTACGCTCGGTCTTACTTTGGCATGACGCGCGCCCCGGTTCGTTCGAACGTTGCGACGTGGGCGCTTCCGGCGCTCCTGCTGGCGGGGCTCTTCGTACGGCTGCTCTTCGTCAACAACGAGGGGTTCAAGACCGATGTCAACACCTACGTCGCGTGGGCGCTCGCGCTGAGCGAGCACGGATTCTCGAGCTTCTATTCGTCGATCGGCTTTGCCGATTATCCGCCCGGATATTTCTACGTCCTCGCCGTCGTCGGGCGAATATGGCACCTCTTTTTTGCCGCGCACGACCCCGGCTACGCCGTCATGCGAATGCTCGTCAAGCTGCCGGCAATCTTTGCCGATCTGTGGGTCGGGCTAATGCTCTATGCGATCGTGCGGCGTTTTGCGTCGACCGGCATCGCGCTGGGCGCGGCGGCGCTCTATCTTTTCAACCCCGCAACGATCTACATTTCGGCGTCGTGGGGGCAGGTCGACTCGATCTCGGGCGGCCTTGCACTGCTCGCCGTCTATCTGCTCCTGCGAAGCCAAGACCCGCCGGCATCGGGCGATGCGACCTCGCGCAACGCCCAACGCAACGCGGAAACGGGTTGGATCGTCTGCGCCTGGCTCGCATTCGGCTACTCGTTGTTGATCAAGCCGCAAGCGGCGGTCTTACTGCCGCTGCTCGTCGCATTTGCCTTCGTCAATCCGCAGCGGCGGCGCGAACGGCTCGTTGCGACCGGAGCGGGCATCGTTGCGGCGTTACTGCTCGCGTTGCTCGTTACCGAGCCGTTCCATGCGAGCAATCCGATCTCGGCCTTCGTCTGGCTGCTCCAGCGTTACGCCTACGGTTCGAACGTCTACCCGTACAATAGCGTCAACGCGTTCAACCTGTGGGCGCTGCGCGGAACCCTTTGGATACCGGATAGCCAAAAGATCCTTGGACTTCCTCAATACGGCTGGGGCCTCGTGCTGCTGCTGGCAGCGATGGTGCTGATCGTCTGGCGGTACCTTCAGGATACCAGCGTGCGGGCACTCCTCGAGTCGTGCGCGATCTCCACGATCGCCTTCTTCGTCCTCTCGACGCGCATGCACGAACGGTATCTCTTTGACGGCGTCGTCTTTACGATCGCCTGCATACCGTTTGCCCGGCGCTATCTGTGGGGCGCCGTCGCCCTTTCCGTCGTCCTCTTTGCGAACCTGATCTACAGCCTGCAGTACCTGCACGCCGTCACCGCAGGCGTTCCGGGTGTCAACGAGCAGAATCTATGGGGTCCAGGCACCTCCCTGCTCTCCCTAATTGCCGTCGGCGCGTTCTTCTGGCTCGGCTACCTCTTCTTGGGAGGCACGGAGGCGCGCGCACCGGCGCCGCCGGAGAGCCGCTCCAAGCCCTCCGCGAGCGGCGCGGCTCCGGCGCTGCCCGAGGCCATCACCGGCTGGTCGAACCACTGGTTCGATCCGCGCGCGGGCCTGGCGACGATGCGCGCACCACTCGACTACGCGATCGTGGCGCTGCTGGGCATCGGAAACTTCGTCCTTTCGTTTGCGGGCTATTGGTGGCCGCCCGATAAGGTCTTCGACGAAGTCTACTTCGCGCGGGCGGGAGAAGAGTATCTGCAGAATTTGCGGATCTACGAGAACACCCACCCGCCGCTGAGCAAGCTGCTGATCACGATCTCGATGGCGCTCTTCGGCGGCATGCCGCACGGCCACGGTTTGGGCGGCTGGATGGGCCTCAACGCAGTCGTAGGCCACCTCGGCAACGGCGACAACTCCTACGGCTGGCGCTTCCTCGACGTCGTCTTCGGAGCGCTCGTCGTGATGCTGTTGTACGTCTTTGCCAAACGCGTCACCGGATCGACCCTGTTCGCGACGGTGACCGCGCTGCTGCTCAGCTTCGACGGCATGCACTTCGTGCAGTCGCGCATCGCGACGCCCGAGGGGTTCGTCGTCTTCTTTTCGACGCTGGCCGTGTATGCGTTCTATCGTTTTTGGATCAGCTCGCAGGTCGGCGAACGCAAGCACGTCGAGGTGCCGGGCTGGGGTTTTGCCGCCGGCGGCGGCGGAGCGCTCGCAGCCGGAGTTATCCTGGCGCTGGCCGGACGATTGTTCTTCGGACTGGACAACGCATCGACGGTCGTCGCTACGCTCTACTTCGCCTGCGGCATCTATCTGCTGGTGCGATACGTGCTCTTCCCGCGGCTCTTCAGCGACGCGCGGGTCGAGCTTTCATACGGGGAGGGTTCGTACGCGCTGCGCGATGCGGCCGGTCAGATCGACCTGACGGCCGCCGACGGCGGCACGATCGACGGGCGCGGTAAGATTAGCCGCGGCGCCGTATCGGAGGCGAAGAGCGGCGTCCTCGTCTACGACGACGACCCGCTGAAGATCGAGTATCGCCGCGATGGCAGCGTGAGTTACGCAGCGCCCGACGGCGGCGTGCTTTATGCAGCCGGCGAGATTCGCGACGCGAACTCGCCGGCGGTCGAAAGCGGACGCTCCGCGCGACGCTGGCTGATCTTTTTTACCGTCGCGCTGGGGCTGCTGGTCAGCAGCAAGTGGTACGGCGTAATGGGCTTTGGCGTCAGCTTCGTCGTGCTGTCTTTCATCTGGCTGCAGCGTCTGCTGTTGCGCGGACGGCCGGCGCTGCTGGGTAATCCGCGCGGCTTTCGGCTCGACGGTGCGTTCGCGACGATCCTTTTCGTGAGCGCAACGGTCTATATGCTGGCGTGGGTACCGGATCTCGCCCGGCACTCACCCGACCCCAGCGAAGTCCACAACCTCAACGACGTCGTCTACCGGCAGTACACGATGTACGAGTACCATCACAACCTGCGCGCGACGCATCCGTACTCTTCACAGTGGTGGGAGTGGCCGCTCGACTACGTTCCGGTTGCGTACTTCTATCAAGATCACCGCGCCAATCCCAACGATTCGAAGGGCTGCTGCATCTACGAGATCACCTCGATGCCAAATCCGGTCATCCTGTGGTTCGGGCTCTTCTCAGTGCTCTTCGTCGGCGTGCTGGCTATCCGCGAGTGGAACAAGGCGTACTGTCTGATCGTCGTTACCTACCTCTTGCAGTGGCTTCCATGGATTTTGTCGCCGCGTTTGATCTTTGCGTACCATTTTTACGTCAACATTCCGCTGATCTGCCTTTGTAACGCGATCGTGCTGCAGCGGTGCTGGCAGTGGTGCAGCCGGCAGCAGAACCTTCGCTGGCTCGGCGGCCTCGCCGTCGGCTCGTACGTGGCGGCGGCAGCGGTCGCGTTCATCTACTTTTATCCGATTCTCGCCGCCCACCCGATACCGTGGGACGCCTGGCATCAGCGGATGTGGTTCCCCACCTGGATTATCGGACCGGGTTAGCGAAGCGGCCTGGTGCGATGTCCGGACACTCGAAATGGCACAACATCAAGCTCAAGAAGGGGAAGGTCGACGCCCAGCGCGGCGCGCTTTTCACCAAGCTCAGTAAAGAGCTGATCCTTGCCGCTAAGGGCGGCTCGCCGGATCCCGAGGCCAACTACCGTCTCAAGATGGCCGTCGAGAAAGCGCGCGAGTTCAATATGCCCCAGGAGAACATCAAGCGCGCGATCGCGCGCGCTTCGGGCCAGGGCGGCGAACGCGAAATCGAAGAAATTCGTTACGAAGGGTACGGTCCTCACGGCCTCGCCGTGGTCGTCGATGCGGCGACCGATAATCGCAACCGCACCGCGGGCGAGATGCGCTTTCTCTTTACGCGTCACGAAGGGAGTCTGGGTGAGAGCGGAAGCGTGGCCTGGATGTTCGACCCACTCGGGGTGGTCGAGCTGGATCCCTCCGGTAAGTCCGAAGACGCGCTGATGGAAGAAGCGCTGGTCGACGGGGTAGAGGATATCGAATACGACGACGATTTTGCGACGATCTACACCCAGCCCACGATGCTCGCCGAGGTTCGCGACGCGCTACGCGCACGAGGCGGGCGGATCTCCGATGCCTACCTCGGGATGCGCGCCAAGACCAAGCTCGAGTTGCGCGACGCTGCGCTTTCGGCGGCGCTTACGTTTCTCGAAGCGCTCGAGGAACATGAGGACGCGCAGCGCGTTTTCAGCAACCTGGACTTGGGCGCGGTGCCGCTGGAGGCGCTCACCTGAGAGAATCCGTGCGCGCTTACTTTCCGCGCGACTGGCTCTTTCCAATCGCCCTGGTCGTGTTCGTGGCCATTTTTGTCTGGTTTGGGCGTCAGATCTTCGATTTTCTGATCCCGTCGTCGGCGACGGTAACGGTGCCGTCTTTTGTCGGTCAGACGCTCAGCGACGCCAACGCTGAAGTCAACCGCTTGAAACTGAGTTCGGCGGCCGTCGACCACACGATCAGCGATCGCTATCCCAAAGGCGTCGTGATCATGCAGCGCCCCAACGCCGGCGATCAAGTACGGCAAGGGCGACAGATCTCGTTCGTAATCAGCGACGGGATCCTGGCGCGCCTGATGCCGGATCTCCGTTACCAGTCGCTGCGCGAAGTTCAGCTCGATCTTTCGCGCACCCATCTCGCCATGGGCAAGATCTCCTATGCGAAGAGCGATATCATCCCCGATGGTCACGTTATCGCGCAGCAGCCGATGCCGCTGACGAGCGTGCAGGAAGGGGATACCGTGACGCTTACGGTCAGTTCGGGCGGTAAGGCGTCGTTGAGAGTTCCAGACTTCGTCGGCCTTACGATCGATCAGGCGCGGCAGCTCGCGGCCAACGCCGGCGTCAAGCTCGGTCAGGTCGTGTGGACGCCGCTTGGCAAGAACGGTCCGCAGCACGGATTGGTCGCGCGTCAGCAGCCGCCGCCCGATGCAAAGATCGCCTCGTACGATCCGGTCGCGCTCCAGGTCAGCGCCGGCCCCAACGAATCGGGCTACATCCTGCACCAGGTGCACGTCCTGGTATCGGTGCCGCAGCCGGGCGATCCGGGGGACAACGCGCAGGTCGACGTCCGCCTCGCAATGACCGATGCAACCGGAACCTACGACCTCTACCACGCGTTCGCGCAGCCGGGTCAGAAGCTGGATTTCACGGTTACTTCGGTCGGAACGTCCGTGCTGGACATGTACGTCAACAACACGTTGGTCGGCGAAACGCGTCTCGGGCACGAACCCGCGAAAATCTACGGCAACAAACCGGGCTCTCCGGCTCCCAGCCCTACACCATAAGCATCACCCGTGTCACCCCGAGCCCGTCGAACGGCGTCGGGCGAAGGGCGGAGTCGACGGGCCGCAGGAGAAAGCGTGAGAGCGTGACGATCCTCGCGCCTTCGCTCTTATCGGCCGATTTCGCGCGCATCGCAGAGCAGATCGCCTGCGTCACCGAGGCGGGCGCCGACTATCTGCACCTCGACGTTATGGACGGGCAGTTCGTGCCGAATATCACGTGGGGCCCGAAAATCATCGGCGATTTGCGAAAGCTTTCGACGCTGACCTTCGACGCGCACCTGATGATCGTCGAGCCCGAGCGCTACGTTGACGATTTCCGCGCGGCGGGGTGCGACCGAATTACCTTCCACCTCGAGGCGACGTACCACGCGCAGCGGCTGCTGGTTCATTTGCGTTCGATGGGCGTCAAAGGCGGCATCGCGCTCTGTCCGCAGACGCCCGTCGGAATGCTGCAAGACATCATCGAAGATTGCGACACGGTGCTCGTCATGAGCGTGAATCCGGGTTTCTCCGGCCAACGTTTCATCCCGCGCTCGATTGAAAAGGTGCGCGAGGCGCGCGCGCTGATCGACGGCCGTAACCCCGATTGTTTGATCGAGGTCGACGGGGGCGTCGGCGAAAGCAACGCACGCGCGCTCGTCGACGCCGGCGCAAACGCGCTGGTGATGGGTTCGACGGTCTTTGGCGCGCCGGATCCGGCGGCGGCGCTGCGACACATTCGCTCGCTTTTGGCGTGACCGAAGACGAGATCGTCGCCGGCATCGAGAGGCTGCTCTCGCAGAGCGGCCCGATGCCTCGCCGCGTGGTGCTGGGAATCGGCGACGACGCGGCGATCTGGCAGCCCTCTCGGTCGCACCGCAGCGTGATCTCGAGCGACATGCTCGTGGAGAACGTGCACTTCTCCCGCGAGACGATGTCGCTCCAAGACGCGGGCTGGCGCTCGATGGTCGCAAACCTGAGCGATCTCGCCGCGATGGGTGCTCGCCCGGTGCTCGCAACGGTCGCACTCGGCGTCCCGACGGACAACGCGGCCGCAGACGCGCTGGAGCTTTATCGGGGCATCGCGGAGGCGGCGCACCGGTACGGCATTGCCGTCGTGGGCGGCGACCTCACGAGCAGCGCGGCGATCGCGATCTCGATCGCGGTGGTCGGCGAGGTTCGCCCCGGGAACGAGAAGACACGCGCGGGCGGCCGCCCGGGCGACGTCCTCGCAGTGACGGGGGAACTAGGGGCTGCGCGCGCAGGATGGAAGGGCGCGGTCGGGGCTCAAGAAGCGTTTCGCCGCCCGATTGCCCGCCTAGCCGAAGGGCGATTTCTCGCTGCCAGCGCCAACGTCACCGCGATGATGGATTGCTCGGACGGTCTGTCGACCGACGTCGCTCGCCTCTGCGTGGCCAGCGGCTGCGGCGCCGCAATCGACGCCGTACCCGTCGCGCCGGCGGCGCGCGCCTTCGCGCGGACGACCGGGGAAGACCCCGAGCAGTTCGCGCTGGCCGGCGGCGAGGATTTCGAACTACTCGCCGCGATCCGCCCGCGAGCCTTCGATTATCTAGCCGGCCGCTTTGCAAAACGGTTTAACCGTCCGCTCTTGCGAGTCGGCATATTACAGAAGAAGGAAGATGGGGTGCAAAAAAACGGCCGGCCGCTCGAGCGGGCCGGCTGGGAGCATTTCGGAAAAAAGGACCTTAGGCTCGGCGGGTAACGCGCTTGGAGCGCAGACAGCTCGTGCAGACGCGGGCGGTGCGGTGCACGCCGCGATCGTCGATTCGCACGGACTGCAGGTTGGGAAGCCAGCGACGCTTTGTCTTATTCATCGCGTGGCTGACGTTATTTCCCGACTTGGGTCCCTTCCCGCAAACTTCACAGCGCTTGGCCATAGCCGGCCGATAGTATCACGGGCCCCGCATTTGGTGCAAGACCAAATGTTGACTTCAGGCAAGGATTCGGGGGGTATCCCCCAAAGAGCGCTCGGTGAATCGAGCGCGCATCGCCGTTGACGCGATGGGTGGGGACCACGCCCCCGGAGAGATCGTCGCCGGAGCCGTATTGGCCGCCCAGGAGTTCGACGTCGAGATCCTTTTGGTCGGTGACGAGACCCGCGTACGCGACCTCCTAGCGCGCCGTCGCGGCGGCGATTCGATCACGGTGGTTCACGCGCCCGAAGCCGTCGCCATGGATCTTTCACCCTCGGTCGCGGTCCGTTCGTGCGAACGAACGTCGCTCGGCGTAGCGGTGAACCTGGTCAAACAAGGGCAGGCCGATGCCGTCGTATCGGCCGGTAACAGCGGGGCCTTTTTGGCGATCGCGGTCGTGAAGCTTCGGACGATCGAGGGGATCTATCGCCCGGCCATCGCGACCGTCTGGCCGGCGCTCAACGGCCCGACAGTCCTGCTCGATTCGGGCGCCAACGTCGACTGCAAACCAGAATGGCTCGAGCAGTTCGCCATCATGGGATCGGCGTACGCTCGCGCGGTGCTCGGCGTGGCCGAACCGCGCGTCGCCGTCTTATCGGTGGGAGAAGAACGGACGAAGGGCAATCAGCTCGCGCTGGAAGCGGCGCGCCTGCTCGAACTGGCACCGGTGAAGTTCATCGGTAACGTCGAAGGCCGGGCGCTCTTTCATAACGTCGCCGACGTGATCGTTACCGACGGATTCGTCGGCAACGTCGTGCTCAAGACCGGCGAAGGGATGATCGCCGACCTTGGGCGGGTCATGCGCGACGCGCTGCTCGGCGGCAACCTGCTCACGAAGCTCGGCACGGCGATGCTCGCACCCGCGTTCAAGCGACTGCGCAAAAAGTTCGATTACGAAACGTACGGCGGCGCGCCGTTGCTCGGCTTGCGCGGGAACTGCATCGTGACGCACGGGCGATCGAGCCGCAATGCAATCAAACACGCCATCGGCGCCGCTGCCGAAGAGGTCGCGTACGATGTCGTCGGCAAAATCACGGAGCTGACCGCACCGCATCTCGCCGCGACCTAACATGCTCGGCGTCTACGTCCACCTCCCGTACTGTCCGTACCTTTGCCCGTACTGCGATTTCGCGAAGTGGCCGCTGCGCGAATCGTCCGCGCGCCGGTATCTCACCGCACTCGAGGCGGAGATCGAGAGCGAGCCTCGGGCCGCGGCGGCGACGCTCTATCTCGGCGGCGGAACGCCCAATGCGTACGATGCCCCAGCGATCGCGCAGCTCGTCACCCGCCTGACCGGGCGGTTCGGTGCGAACGTCGAGCGTTCGATCGAGATCAATCCGGAGCTCGTCGGGAGCGGCGATGAAGAGGTCTACCGGCGAGCGGGCATCACCCGTTTGTCGATCGGCGTCCAGTCTTTCGAGCCTGCGGAGATTCGCGCGCTCGGCAGAAAGCATACCGTCGCCGACGTCGAGTCGGCGGTAAAGGAAGCGCGCCGCGCCGCGATCGCGTCGATCTCGCTCGATTTGATGTTCGCGGTACCGGGGCAGACGGCGGAGAGTTGGACGCGTTCGCTGCAGCGCGCGATCGCGTTCGAGGTCGATCACATTTCCGCGTACGGACTCACGGTCGAAGAAGGGACGCCGTACGCGGCTTGGCAGGCGCGCGAGCCGGACGCGTTTTTTGACGACACGCGCGAGGCAGAACTCTATGCCCTTGCGATCGACACGCTCGCCGCAGCCGGTTACCGCCAATACGAAGTCAGCAACTTCGCGCGGCCGGGGCACGAGTGCGTGCATAACGCTAACTATTGGGCGAACGGCGAGTATATCGGCTTGGGCGTCGGCGCGGCCTCGTACCGCGGGGGCGTTCGCTCGGTACACACCCGCTCGCTGCAGGAATATATCGCAGCGGCGCTCGCCGGAGTCGCGATTCCGTCGGAAGGGGAGCGGCTCGAAGGCCGGCGCCGGGTCGGCGAGGCGCTCATGCTCGCCTTGCGAACCGTGCAAGGTGTTCGTCTAAGCGAGTTCAAAGAGCGATACGGTATCGATGTAATCAGAGATTACGATCCGGTCGTCACGCAGTTCGCACGGACGGGTCTGCTCGAGCGCACCTCAGACGCGATACGGTTGACGCGCAGGGGGCGCTTTCTTGCCAACGACGTCTGCGGAGCCTTCATATCATTCGAGTAGCCAAGAACAACCTATCGGAGACCGTCCTCCGCGCCGCCTTCATCGTCGTGTTCGGCGTGACCGGCTTCCTTTTGGGACGCGAGGCTTATTTCAGCCTCTTTTCGCCGCATTTCGCCAGCGAGACGTGGCAGCTGATCTTTTTGATCGGATCGCCGGTCGTGGGAGCGCTGCTCGGCGCGCTGCTGGCACCGTTCGCCCAAGCGCTGTTCGAGGGGCAGCTCACGTTGGCCGAAGGCGCGATCGAGCGCCTGACGCCCGCGGAGATCGCCGGTGGAGCGGTCGGCCTGGTCGTCGGCTTGCTGGTTGCATTCCTCATCAAAGGAATCGTATTCGAGCTGATCTCCGATGTCGGCCGTTCTGGGACGTACATTGCGATCGTCCTGTATCTGGTGATGGCGACGTTTGCGGCGTATCTCGGCGCGCGGATCGGCGCGAAGACGAAGATCGTGCCGCTTGCGGCCGGCGGCGCCAACAACGGCGGCGCGGCTAAGCTGATCGACACCTCGGCGATCGTCGACGGCCGCATCGTCGACATCGTCGAGAGCGGATTTTTGGACGGCGCGCTCGTCGTTCCGCGCTTCGTGCTGCGCGAGCTGCAGTCGATCGCTGATTCGGTCGATCCGCTCAAGCGCACGCGCGGACGGCGCGGATTCGACGTGCTCAGCCGGCTGCAAGAGCTGACGAACTTCGAGATCACCGAGCACGACTACACCGACATGGCGATGGGCAACGTCGACGCGCGCCTGGTTCGCCTCGCGCAGGACATGGGCGCCAAACTCGTCACCAACGATTACAATCTTAACCGCGTCGCCCACGTCGAAGGCGTCGCCGTGCTCAACGTCAACGAGCTTGCCAATGCCGTCAAGCCCGTCGTACTGCCGGGCGAGGAGCTACACGTCGCCGTCATCCGCGAGGGCAAAGAAGGACATCAGGGCATCGGTTATCTCGAAGACGGAACGATGATCGTCGTCGAGCACGGGCGACGCCTGATCGGCGACGAAACCGACGTCATCGTTACCAGCGTGCTGCAAACGGTCGCCGGCCGCATGATCTTTGCGCGACCGAAGCGGGAAGGCGTCGCCTCTTGAAGTGGGGCGCCGCGATCGTCGCGGCAGGGAGCGGCAAACGTCTCGGTCGCCCCAAGCAGTTCATCGAGATCGCCGGGTTGCCGATGGTCGGATGGTCGATCCAAACGTTCGCGGCGATGCCGGAGATCGCGCGCCTCGTCATTGCGACCGAACCCGAGTCGATTGACGCGATGCTGGCGCTCGTTCGCCGCCTCGCGCCAAGCCTCGCGCACGCGGTGATTGCCGGCGGAAAAACGCGGCAAGAGAGCGCGCGAGAGTGCGTCGTTGCCCTCGCCGATGACTGCGACGCAATCTTCGTGCACGACGGCGCTCGGCCGTTGATTGCGACGGCCGACGTTCGTGCCGGCATGCGCGAAGTTCGGCGCGGTCGCGGAGCTTTGTTGGCCGAGCCGGTCGTCGACACGATCAAGCGCGCCGACGCTGGGACGCTGCTGGTCTACGAAACGCTCGAACGGGGAGAGTTGTGGGCGGCGCAGACTCCTCAGTTTGCCTGGGCCGGCGACCTACTCGCCGCCCACGAACGCGCCCGCGAAGAGCGGCGCGCGGTGACCGACGACGCGGCGCTGCTCGAATACGCCGGTATCGAGGTCGTCGTCGTTCCGGCAAGCGGCCAAAACTTTAAAGTGACGCTCGCGCAGGACGTCGCCCGCGCCGACGCGATTCTGCGGCGCCGTCCGCGAACGCTTGCCGCGGGATGATTCGCGTCGGTCACGGTTTTGACGCGCATCCACTGGTCGACGGACGCCGCTTCGTGCTCGGCGGCGTCGTCGTGCCGTTCGAACGCGGGCCGATCGGACACTCCGACGCCGACGCGCTCGCGCACGCCATCGCCGACGCGGTGCTGGGGGCGGCTGGGTTGAGCGATCTCGGTTCGCGCTTTCCCGCAAGCGATGCTCGCTGGAAGGATGCCGACTCGATGGAGATGCTCGCGCGGTGTGGAGCGGCGGTGCGCGAGGCGGGTTATGCGATCGTCAACGTCGACGCGACGATCGTCGTGGACCGTCCCAAGCTCGCGCCCTTCATCGAGGCGATGCGCGGCAACGTCGCCGCGCGTCTCGAAATCGGAGCCTCGTTCGTTGGCGTCAAGGCAAAGAGCAGCGAAGGGCTCGGCTTTACGGGCGACGGCAGCGGCATCGCCGTCCACGCCGTGGCGCTGGTCGAGAGCCTCGACGCCCTCGGCTTCCCCTCGCGTTAGCGGCAACCCAATGGTTGACGGCCGGGGTTACACTGTTCGCACATGGACGAGGCCTTCGGGACGATTGCTGCCGACCTGCGAGCGCCGATCGAACGCGATCCGGCCGCGCGCGGTTGGCTCGACGTCGTCCTCTCGTATCCCGGGTTTCACGCATTGCTCGCGCACCGGCTCAATCACGCCTTATATCGGGCCGGCGTTCCGATCGTGCCGCGTTTTTTCGCGAACGTTGCCCGGTTTTTAACCGGCATCGAGATCCATCCAGCCGCGCAAATTGGGAAGGGCGTCTTCATCGATCACGGTATGGGCGTCGTCATCGGCGAAACGGCGCAGGTCGGCGACTGGTGCACGATTTATCAAGGCGTCACGCTAGGAGGCACGAGCCTCTCTCACGGCAAGCGCCATCCGACCCTCGGGTGCAACGTGACCGTCGGCGTCAACGCCACCGTCCTCGGCGCAATCGTGCTCGGCGACAATGCGAAGGTCGGCGGAGGTTCGGTCGTGGTCAAAGACGTGCCCGCCAACGCGACGGTCGTCGGCGTTCCGGCGCGCATCGTCGCACAAGACGGTAAGCCGGTGCGCGTCGTTTCGACACGGCCGCAGGTCGAGATGCCCGATCCCACCGCCGACGCGATCGTGCGTTTGGCGCGCCGCGTGGAAGAGATGGAACGGCGGTTCGCCGAGTTCGAGCACGGCGAAACGGGCGAAGAAGAATCCTGGAGCTGGGTTATCTAAAACAGGACGATCGTGTCGCTCAAGCTTTATAACACGCGCACTCGCACGGTCGAGGCGTTCGAACCGCTGCGTCCCGGCGAGGCGCGCGTCTACGTCTGCGGATTGACGCCGTCGGCCCAGGCGCACCTCGGACACGCCCGCTCCTTCCTTTTCTTCGACGTACTGCGCCGTTACCTCACGCACCGCGGCTATCGCGTTACCTACGTGCAGAACGTCACCGACATCGACGACCGCAGCATCAACGCCGCCAGAGAGAGCGGCGTCGACTATCACGCGATCGTCGAAGGCTTTTACGCCGAATTCAAAGACTCGATGCTCAAACTCGGCGTGCTCGAGTACGATCGCGAGCCGTATGCGACCCTCTTCATCGAACCGATTCAAGAGATGATTCGCGAGCTGATCGAACGCGGCCACGCGTACGTTGCGCGCGACGGCATCTACTATCGCGTGGCATCCTTTGCCAACTACGGAAAACTATCGAACCGCAACATCGCCGAACTCGAATCCGGCGCGCGCATCGAAGTCGACGAACACAAAGAGGATCCGCTCGATTTTGCGCTCTGGAAGTTCGCGAAGCCGGGCGAGCCTCGCTGGGCCTTCGAACCATACGGCGACGGGCGTCCGGGCTGGCACATCGAGTGCTCGGCGATGTCGCGCGAACTACTCGACCCCGACGGCACCGGATTCGATATCCATGGCGGCGGCGCCGATCTGATCTTTCCGCATCACGAAAACGAGATCGCGCAGAGCGAACCGCTGATGACGACGCCGCCGATGGCAAACGTCTGGGTGCACGGCGGCCTGCTGCTTTTCGATAACCGCAAGATGTCGAAGTCGCTGGGCAACTTCGAGCCCCTGACCGATCTGCTTGGACGGCACGATCCGCAGGCGGTGCGTTGGCTCTTTCTGCAAACCGGCTATCGGAAGGTGATGAACTTCACCGAGGATTCGATCGCGGCCGCCGCCTTGGGCTTGGAACGGATCAAAACGGCGTATCGCCTTTTGGCGACGCGCGGTGAAGAGCGCCCGGGGCGCCTTTCGGAGCTGGACGCGCGGATGGAAGCGGCGCTCGACGACGACATGAACACGGCGGCGGCGCTCGCCGTCCTCTACGAGTTTGCGTCCCATTTGCCGGATCCCGATTCCGACCCGCAGGCGGCTGCAGACGCATTCGGCCGCCTCACCTACTGGCTGAAGATCCTCGGCATCGAGCCAAACGATTCGTGGCTCTCGCAGCCAACCGTCGAACTCGAGGCGGATTTCGTCGATCGTCTGCAGCAGCGGCTCGCGGAAGCCCGGCTGGGCGACGGGGCAGTCGATCTGGCGCAGCTGCCGCCTCCCGACGCGATCGCTCGCGTAATCGCACTGCGCGCCCAGGCGCGGCAAGGCAAGGATTGGGCGAGGTCGGACCGCCTGCGCGACGCGCTGGCTGCGTGCGGCGTCGAACTCAAAGACTCGAAGGAGGGCACGACGTGGACCGTCGCCGGGTGAACCCGCGCCGGCGTCCGGAGCTGGATTTCGACGACCTGATCTACGGAATCCACGCCGTCAACGAGGCGCTGCTCGGGGGCGAACGCCTCCGCGTGATCCACGTAGCCGACGACCGAAAAAAAGATGCGGTGCTGCGTTCGCTGCTCGCTCAGGCCAAAGAGCGCAACGTGCCCGTTCGGATCGAACGCCGCGGCTTCTTCGAACGAGTTCCGTTCAAGGCCCATCAGGGGGTCATCGCGGTCGCGCCGCCCTTTCCGTATCGGTCGCTCGACGAGCTCCTAGTCCGGCGAGCCGACGCCGCTGCCCGACTGTACGTCGTGCTCGATCATCTGACCGACCCCCACAACGTCGGCGCGATCGTCCGAACGGCGGAGGCGGCGGGCGCCGATGGCCTGATCCTTCCCGAGCGCCGCTCGGCCGGCATCAACGCAACGGTCCGGAAGGCCGCCGCGGGCGCGGCGGCTCACCTTCCGATCGCGCGTGTCTCCAACGTCTCCGAGGCGATTCGAACCCTAAAGAAGGCACATATTTGGGTGGCCGGCGCGGATGCCGCGCCTGAATCGAAGCCCCTCTGGGAAGCCGATCTCAACCGCGACCTGGCGCTGGTGGTCGGCAGCGAGGGCGCGGGATTGGCCCAGCTCGTCCGGCGCGAATGCGACTTTCTAATACGAATTCCCATGCGAGGAAGGGTCGGCTCGCTTAATGCTTCGGTCGCGGCTGCCGTAGGTATATATGAGGCCCTTCGTCAGCGAGAATGCTCGCTTCGTCCTTGACGGGGGAGGGGGACCCTCCTATATACTAAGCGACGACGTGCCGTGCCAGATGGGCTCCGGCCTGCGCATGCGGCTCGTCCACTCCACGAGGCAAGACAAGAACTATGGCAATGACCCATCCAGCGGCGGATGGAGTTGAGTACCAACAGCGGGTCGACGAGGACCTGGTGGCCATCGCGAAGACGGGCGATAACCTGGCGATGGAATACCTGCTCAACAAGTACAAAGACTTCGTTCGCATTAAAGCGAAGAGTTATTTTCTCATCGGCGCAGATCGCGAAGACATCATCCAAGAGGGGATGATCGGTCTCTACAAGGCCGTCCGCGATTTCAAGGCCGATAAGCTCTCGAGCTTCCGCGCGTTTGCCGAACTCTGCATTACCCGGCAGATCATCACGGCGATCAAAACGGCGACGCGCCAAAAGCACATTCCGCTCAATCAGTACATCTCGCTGAACAAGCCGATCTACGATGAGGATAGCGAGCGTACCCTGCTCGACGTCATGGCGTCCCAGAAGACGTCTGACCCCGAAGAGCTGGTCGTTACGCAGGAAGTCTCCGACGACATCCGTCAGCGCATTCGCCAAAATCTCTCGGAGCTAGAGTCCCAAGTTCTGGAATCATACTTAGAAGGTAAGAGCTACCAAGAGATGGCGCGCGATCTCGGACGGCACGTCAAGTCCATTGACAACGCCCTGCAGCGCGTCAAGCGGAAGATCGAAAAGAACCTGGCCGAGTTCGAGTTTCAGTAGGAAGAGGCCGGCGTCGTGGGTACCGCCGGCTCCTACACTTTTTTCGTAACGAACCCGTTGAGCCAGCCGAGTACGATCGCCCAGCCACGGTCGTGATCGTCCCGCGACTGCGCGTCGGCAAAGCCGGAATGCGTAACCTTGACCAGCGTCGAGCCGTTGCGCTCGCTTAGATCGAAGCGAACCAGCGTCTCTGCACGCTCGCCGTCACCCCAATTGTGCGCCCAGGTATAGGCGAGCGCGCGCGGAGGATCGATCTCCCGATAGGCGCCTTCGACGACGAACTGCCGTCCGTCGCTCGCGATCCCCGTCGTGCGCCAGCGGCCGCCGACGCGCAGGTCGGCTTCCATCCGCTCGACTTGATACTTCCCTTCCTCGCCCCACCACTGCGGCAGCTGCTCGGGCTCGGTCAGGGCCGCAAAAATCTTCGCGGCGGGCGCGTCGATCGTAATTTCTTTGACGATCGTATCGGATGCGTTGGTAGCATTGGCAGCGTTCATCGTTTTCCTTCCACGTGAGCTTTGAGGCGGCGCAGGCTGCGGTCCCAAAAGGTTTCGTAGTCGCGAAGCCACGCGTCGACTCGCGCGAGCGGAGCGGCGTTGAGCTCGCAGAGCCGCGAGGTTCCGCTCGTAACGTCCTTGACGAGCGAAGCCTCGCGCAAGACGCGCAGATGTTTTGAGATCGCCGGCCGCGACGTGTAAAAGTTCGCCGCGAGATCGTTGACCGAACGGCTCCTCTGGCGCAGCAGTGCGAGGATCTCGCGGCGGGTCGGGTCGGCGAGTGCTTTGAAGAGGAGGTCGGTGGAATGACGCGTCGTCGCGGCAGGCATTGGGGCTCCTTTAACTCTTTTGGTAACCAGAAGGTTACTAAACTGTACGGTAACCAAATGGTTACGAAATGTCAAGGGGCCTATTTGGGCTGCAGCGCTCCGAAGAGGTTGCCGTCGGGATCTTTGAAATATGCGAGCAGCCCGATCGCCGGCACTTCGTGCTTCTCGACGGCGATGGTGCCACCGTTGGCGGCGATCGTCTCAACGGTGCGATCGAGCGAGTCGACGACAATGGTGCAGACGTAGCCGTTGACGGGTGCGGCGGCCTCGGGCCCCGGCCCCCGACGGCGCACGATACCGCCGTCGATACCGTCTCCTTCGCCGGTCGAGACCAGCCAGTAGTCCATCGGGCCGTCCCACTTTGAAATCTTCCAGTCGAAGGTGTCCGTATAGAATTTCACCGCGGCCTGCGGGTTCGCGGAGTGAATTTCGAAGTGAACGACTTGAGGCATTCCCCTGCGCTTTCAGTAAACAGCAAAGTATGGAGCCGACGGCCGGATTCGAACCGGCGAGCGCTTTCGCGGCCACATTACAAGTGTGGTGCCGTCAACCACTTGGCTACGTCGGCGGATTGCAGGCTACGTTGTTCGCGGCGCGCGGGCAAAACCTGCCGGCAGGGGGAAGAGCCGGCCCTTTGCCGTTGAACGCTGCGCGCTATGCTTCACCACGTCGACATTCACGTCCGCAATCTAGATTCGGCGCGCGCCCTCTTCGACGGTCTTGCCGATGCGATCGGCTATCGGCCGTTGGGGAACGACTCGGACTTCGCGGGCTACGAAACGGCCGCTGGCGGACGCCCTCGCTTCGGCCTGGTTCTCGATTCCGAGCATCGGGCCGGCTCGATGCGAATCGCGTTTGCCGTGAAAACGCGCGCGGCGGTCGACGCTGCCGCTCGAATTGCCTCAGAGAACGGGGCGCGCGCGATCGAAGGCCCGGGACTGCATCCCGAATACGGCGACTACTACGCGGTCTTTTTCGAAGATGTCGATGGAAACCGATTCGAGATCGTTGCCGGTGATGCCGGAGCCGAATCGGCAGAGTCCGACTAAACTAGGTTCCGACGACGATCCAATCGGTGATGACGTACTGCGCCCCGGTGCTGGTGATCGTGAGCGTTCCTTTGCCGCGCGCGTTTGCGCGAAAGCTTGCGAGCTCGACATTTCCTTTGGTGATCACGCCGGCGATTTCGGGCTGACGAGCGGGCACCGTCGCGGCGTCGAGGTTCTCGCCGTTGGAGAACGACGCGTTGCTGATCGTCAGATTCCAGAGAGAACCCGAGCGATACGTGACGGTAAGCGGGATCGAAAACGTGTTCGTTGCGGCGGCGCCGGCGATCGTGTAAGCCGGCGTCATCATCGGGCAGACGGCATCGCCGGACCGGACGATCGAAAGGCCGCCAACCGGCGCTTGCACGCTCTTGCCGGTGGCGTTCGCCGACCAGGTCGCAAAGCGAGCACCGTCGGCGCTGCGCGTGCCGCCCGAGAACGTGCCCGTCTGCCACCCGAAAGTCGTATCGAGCGAAGGAATGCCTTTGGCGGTGTAGCCGGCGGAGCTCTGACAGTAAGCGCTGACGTTTCCGAAACTCGGCCGCATAACGAGCGCCGCGACGGAAAGTACTCGCTTTGCGCCGGGCGTTACCCGCGTCGACGTACGAGCAAAGTCGGTTTTGGTGGCGGCTCCGAAGCCGGAAAGAAAGCGTTCGTCGTCGTTGATCTCGCGCAGTACCGAGCCGAAGGCATCGGTGACGCCGATTGCGGCCTTCGCATTCTCCGAACCGGAGCTGCGGTGGGCGACCAGAGAATCGGCGGCATCGCTGACCGTCTGCACGCCGTCCCCGGAACGGGGCAGCGAAATGCCCGACTGCCCGACGCCGCATCGGGCCAGGAGCAGTCCCATCAGGGCGGCGAGCGCGAGAGCCGGCAGGCGACTCATCTTCGTGCAGACTCCAAATCGAGAAGCGAGTTTGCTATGGCTTCCATGGTAAGGGTACCCCATTGGGCGGCACATGAGAAGACCATGAGGACGGACTACAGGAAGGTACCTCCGTCACCTTTCGAGGTTTCACCCTTGCCGAGGAGCGCGGCGGTGGGGTATCGTACCCAGGTTCGCTGACAGTTGGGGACTGCGGGTAGGTGGCCGAGTGGTTAATGGCACCAGACTGTAAATCTGGCGCGCGAAAGCGCTACGCTGGTTCAAATCCAGCCCTGCCCAATTTGCGGGCGTTGCATAGTGGTAATGCCCTTGCCTTCCAAGCAAGAGTCGCGGGTTCGATTCCCGCCGCCCGCTCCACATTTTCGCGCGGAATCTCCAAGAGGTAGGGCACCCCGCTGCCCGAATCGGCGTAGCCGAAACCCCGTCGCCGCCCCGAGGGCGTGCCGGCTCAGACTACTTCGAGGAGATGTCCACGACATGCGATTTTCGCTAGCTCGCGGTGCGGGATCCGTTGCAATCGCGGTCCTGCTGTCGGGCTGTTCAAACGCTCCAGCGACGCAGCAGGCGCTTCCAGCGGCGATGCCTCTTTCGCCAATGGCACACGCCGGAAAACGGCCGCACTACTTACATCCCGACGGACCGATCGGTCCGATCGGAGCGATGCGTCTACTCGAGCTGCAGGCCGCCGGCGAACTGCCCGGGCCCGCACCGGCTGCGACGATGCGTCACGTGTTGCGCGATCTGCGAAAGCACACGAAGCGTCCGAAGCTGCGTGGGCTGCCGCACGACACCGCGGCTGTCGCGATCTGGGCGCTCAACGGAGACTACAACTACCTCATCGGTCAGAAGAAGGGTGGTGCGGCGACCGCGACGGCGATCGACCTGGAAGCCAATAAATGTGTCTCTCCGCAGAGCGTGCACGTCGACCACGCCCAAAACGTGTGGGTTGGCTGCGAATACAACGCCCCTTCTTCGTATGGAACGATTCTCGAATACAGCGCTGCCGGAAAACTTCAGGACGCATACGTCCCCAGCTGTCCGGCCCCCGCCTCGAGCTGCGGTTACTGGTACTCGTACTTGTACGATTCGGGAACCGACGGAACCATGGTCTACGCCGCGATCCCGTACTCGGAGGAGTGCGCGTCGAACTGCACCGGATCCACAAACTACGAGTACGGCTCCGGCTTCGAGTATTGGCCGGCCGGCGATCCTTCGGCGACGCCGGCCTACATCAACGTCGGCGAAGCGTGCGCGCCAGTTTGTAACGTCGACTACATGGATCTCGACAGCACGGGGAATATTTGGTTCAGCTATTACGGCTGCACGAGCACGGCGTGCGGCGGTGCGCTCGGAAAGATCGCGAACCCGACCACAAATCCGAAGTTCGTAACGATCCTGGCTGCGGGAGCTTTCGACTGCCCCGGCAGCGTCTATATCAGCAACGGCGGCACGATCCTGAACTACGTGGATTCGTGCTCGCGACGAATTTCACAGTACCCGATGCCGGTCACATCCAGCAGCAAGCCGGGCAAGACCTTCGGACCGACGCCGCGCAACGTCTTCAAGGTTGGCCAGCCGATGGGCCTTGGCTTTAACGCCGTCGACAAAACGTTCGTGCTCGGAGACGCGGACGGCTGGCTCGACATCGGTACGATCGCCAATCATTGGAAAGCCGTTCCCAGCATCAACTTGGGCGACTACGTGCCCGGCGCGGCGTTCACGCCGTCAGATAAGTAACGTCGACTCGACGCGCCGTTCGCTACCATCGTCGGGCTGATGGGATGCGCCGGGCAGCAAACGACGCCCGTACGCGCGATGGAGTAGGACAGGAAAGCGGCGACGGAGTACAGCCTAGGGCTGCCGAGCCGTCGTAGCTTAGTGGTAAAGCACGCCCTTGGTAAGGGCGAGACCATGGGTTCAATCCCCATCGACGGCTCCAGCTTATTTACATCCCATCGCCTCGTTGATAAAGGCGTCGGCCGCGTCGCTCCACGGCCGTTTGAAATCGGCGGGCCAATGCGCCTGGTCGGACCAGAGTTTGTTCAATCCGCTCGCAACCTCGGCGTTGTCTTGCGTAAAGGAGCCAACCAACGCTCGCCAGCGGGCGGCAAGCGCCGCAGCCCGCTCGTCGCTTGGGTCGACGCCTTGCGTTACGGCCGACTCAACGTCGGCGATCAAGGCCGCCCACTCGCGCTGCCCTCGTTCGATTGCTTCGGAAGGCATGGCGCGCCGGCGCTCTTCGATCGCTTCGCGCGCTTCTTCGGAATAGTATTCTTGCGTCCACTGAAAATCGTTCTGCATTTTGAAAACCTCCATAAGTTTGCGAAGAACTTCGCCGCGATCGGCCGCGGTATCGATGGCAAGCGTCGCTTGCGCGCCTTCGATAACCGCCAGCGCCTTATCGAGTCGCTGACGCTGACGGACGATGACGTCTCGCTGCAGCCGCAGCGCGATGCGCAGCGGCCGGGGCGAATCTCCCAGCAGCTCCTTGATTTGCTCCAACCGCAATCCGACGAAACGCAACGCGAGAATGTGCTCGAGCCGTTCGAGTTCGCCCTCGCCGTATAAACGGTAACCGGATTCGGTAACGCCGGCGGGTTTGAGTAGCCCGAGTCGATCGTAAAGGTGCAGTGTGCGAACGCTGACGCCCACCTCGTCGGCGAAGGCTTTCACTTGGCGCAGCGCGCCGTTTAGCCGTTTCATCACGTCCTCCTAAGCCTAGACTCTCACGCAACGTGGGAGTCAAGAGGGGCGCCTTTTTGCGGCCCCAGCCCGCTTGATTGAGAGGGTGGAGGAGCGCCGCTTTTTGCAGCATTTTCTAACCCCACGCCCGGTGATTGCCGGTCATAAAGAGTTATAATGTCCTCAGATATGCTTAAGTTATTCTCGCACGCCCTACTCGGCGCCGCAGTGGCCGCGCCGCTCGCTCTCACCCTTCCGGTAACGGCTAGCGCCCAGGAACCTGCTCCAAGCTATGGGACTCCGGTCGCGAACCAGCAGACGATCAAGGGTACTCTGACCGGGTTCGACGGCAGCTATGTCGTCTATCTGCACGACGATCGCGGCTACAGCGATCACGTCACGATGCATCAAGGAACGGTCATCAATCCCACCGGCATCAAGCTGACCGAAGGCATGCGGGTCGCGATCTACGGGTACGGCAACGGCCCGACGTTCGACGCGTACCGCGTCGACGTCGCCGGCTCGTCCTACTACGGCGACAATGGCGGCTACTATGCCAACGGCTACGGTTACGGCGGCGGCGGCTATTACGGTAATCCGTACTACGGCGGCGGCTACTACGGCGGCGGCTACTACGGCGGTTATCCCGTCGGCGTCAGCCTCGGCTTCGGTTGGGGATGGCCTGGTCCGTGGGGCTTCGGCTATGGATACGGTGGATACGGCGGCGGCTACTACGGCGGCTACTATCCCTACTACGGCGGCCGCTACTACGGCGGTTACCCGTACCGGTACGGGTGCTGCCGGTATCCCTACGGCGGCGGACGACCGCCCGTGCGCAGCGGGACGATCCAAGGCAACCCGGGCAACGGCGGCATTCGCGGTGGTGGGCCTCAAGGCGGCGGAATGCGCGGCGGCGGCATCAGCGGCGGCGGAGGTCACGCTCCGGTGAGCGGAGGCGGAGGCCGCCCGCCTCACGGCTAGGCCGCGAAGGAGCTCGAACTTCGGGCTACCAGAGCGCTCCGTCTGAAACGAGGATGTAGAGTATCGGACCGAGGCCCCAGACGATGCTGACGATGAACCAGATGACCTTCTGAAACCCCGTCAAATCGCCTCGGCCGAGGAGATTGATCCACATCAGGACCATCGCGATCGGATGTAAGAGAATCGACAACAAGATCTCGAAGAGCAGCTTCATAGGCTGCTCTTCGCGCTTGCATCGCTTTGGCGCCTTCGTACGTTATGCGCTTTTGGAGGAGGTAAGCGATGAAGCATGACGTGATCCCCGAGATTCAAAAGAGCGAAGAAGAGTGGCAAGCCCAACTGGGCTCCGACCGCTACCACATTTTACGGGAAGCCGGAACCGAGGCGCCCTTTACGGGTCCGCTGCTCTCGGTTAAAGACGATGGGACGTACACGTGCGGCGCCTGCGGTGCGCCGCTGTTCAAGTCTGATTCGAAGTTCGATTCGCACTGCGGCTGGCCGAGCTTCACGCGGCCCGAAGAACAGGAGAACGTCCGCCTCCTCGATGACTACACTCACGGCATGCACCGAACCGAGGTGCGCTGCAAACGCTGCGACTCACACCTCGGCCACGTCTTCGACGATGGCCCCGGCCCGGAGGGAACCCGCTATTGCATAA
Organism: Candidatus Cybelea sp.; assembly: GCA_036267315.1. Classification (GTDB taxonomy): domain Bacteria; phylum Vulcanimicrobiota; class Vulcanimicrobiia; order Vulcanimicrobiales; family Vulcanimicrobiaceae; genus Cybelea. The sequence continues at coordinate 116,404 of DATAWH010000023.1, forward strand.
ACTCACGATCGCTCGAATTTCAGCCTTCGCCCTCTTCGTAAGCCTTGCACTGACGTTCTCGCTGCCGCGCGTGAGTGCGGCGCAGGACGTGGTGTCGGTGCTGTACGCCGGCTCCTTGGTGACGCCGATGGAAGGCCCGATAAAGGCGGCCCTGCTCGAAAAGAGCATTGCCTTCGAAGGACAGCCCGGCGGCAGCAAAGAGCTAGCAAATCTGATTGCGTCCGGCGTGCGTTCGCCCGACGTCTTCATCAGCGTCAATCCAGCGCTGGTTAAGAACCTTGGCGATAAAGTTGCGTCGGCGACGACGTTCGCGGGTACGAGTCTTGGTGTGGCTTGGGCACCGAACTCGAAGTATGCTGCAGTCTTCGAACGGGCGGCAAAGGGCGATATGCTGCTCGAGGACGCGCTCGAAACGCCGGGATTGCGCATCGGGCGTACCGATCCGAAGCTCGATCCCAAAGGAGCGTACACGATCGCCGGCGTGAAACTGTGGCTCGGAGACGAACAGGAACAGCAACTCCTGGGACCCGAGGAGAACCCGGCGCAAATCTTCCCCGAAGAAAACCTTTTAGCGCGCGTCGACACCGGCCAAGTCGACATTGGGTTTTTCTATCGTACCGAAGCGATTGCACGCAAATATCCGTTCATTGCGCTTCCCGGCAACGCAGCGCTCACCGACCGAATCACGTATACGCTGGCGCTCATGAAGGCTGCGCCGCATCCGCAGACCGCCAAGGCCTTCGCCGATTTCATTCTCACCGGCGGCGGCCGAGAAATCTTGACGCGCGCCGGCCTGACCTACAAATAAATACGGTGCGAGCGTTACTTGCATAAGGCGCAGTTTCCCAAAGAGCAGGCCGGCGACGGCAGCTTCAAACGCCAAGAAGATGCCTTTCGCGACTGGGTCACCGCCGATGGCAGTTCGGGTTACCCGGCGCGGGCCGGTCGCTACCATCTCTACGTTTCGTTAGCCTGTCCGTGGGCGTGCCGAACCGTCATCGTGCGCAAACTCAAGGGCCTCGAAGATGCGATCGGCATGACGGTCGTCGATCCGATTCGCGACGAACGCGGCTGGCGTTTCACCGCGCAGCCCGATCCCAATAACGGCTGGGCCTTCCTGAGCGAAGCCTACACGGCAAGCGATCCCAGTTACGACGCCCGGGTGACGGTCCCGGTGCTTTGGGATAAGGAGCGGCGCCGCATCGTGAGTAACTCCGATGACGACATCATGCGGATGTTCGAAACGCAGTTCGACGCCGTCGCCGCCAAGCCGCAACTCGATCTCTACCCAAGCGAGCTGCGTCCGCAGATCGACGAGCTCAACGATTTCATCTACGAAACCTTCAACAACGGCGTCTACCGGGCAGGCTTTGCGACGTCGCAAGCCGCGTACGAACGAGCCGCTTACGAAGTCTTTACGACGATCGACGCGATGGAAGAACGTTTAGCCTATCAGCGTTATCTGCTGGGCCCCAAACCGGTCGAAACCGATTGGCGTTTCTTCGTTACGCTCGTGCGCTTCGATCCGGTCTATTACGGCCACTTCAAATGCAATCTCCGGCGAATCGCCGACTATCCCAACCTCTACGGCTACCTTCGCGATCTCTACCAGATCGAAGGCATCGCCGAGACCGTGGACTTCGATCAGATCAAGCGGCACTACTACATCACCCAAGATGAAATCAACCCGACGGGGATCGTGCCGATCGGTCCCATCATGGAGCTCTCGCAGCCCCACGATCGCGACCACCTCTCCGTGTCACCCTGAGCCTGCCCGTGGTGTCACCCTGAGCCTGTCGAAGGGCGAAGGGCGAAGGGCGCTAAGCGGCGGTCACGCGAGGTTCAAATTTGGCCTTGACATCGAACATATGTTCGATTAGCATGAATCTCCCATGACGGCGCTAGCATCCCTCGACCCCACCCGGGATGACAAGGTTCGAGCCTTCGAGCGGCTCAAGGCCGAGCTGAGCGCCAAGATGGGCCCCGCCTCCCTGACCGTCGAGGGAGCGCTTCCAACCGCCATTCCCGAGGTGGACCGGTTGTTAGCGGGAGGCTTTCCTCCGGGTGTGGTCGCGACCCTCGAGGGGACGGCCGGACGTTGGAGCTTGGCAGCCGGGCTCATTGCCGAGTTGACGCGCCGCAGTTTGGTGGCGATCCTCGACGATGGAACGCTCTATCCGCCAAGTCTCGCCGAGGCTGGAGCACGCCTCGATCGCGTCCTGGTCGTCCCCGCGCGAAAAACGCTCGAGGTCGCTCGCGCGGTCGATGTCTTGCTGCGCTCTCGCATCTGCCGGCTGGTGCTTATGCCGGCGATCGCGCTACGCGACGCGATTTGGTCGCGCTTGGCGATGCTCGCGCATCGCAGCGGCGTACTTTTAATCGTTATGGCTTCGCGTGCGGGCGCTGCGCTCAGTGCGGCTGCAGAAGTGCGGTTGTACTGTGCGTTCGACCGCGCGATCGTGCGCGGCAAGCGCGGTCTGTGGGGAAACTTCGCCGGCTTCGATTTCTGCATCGACCTGCGTAAGCATAAGCACATTCCTGCGGCTCGGCTGGGAACGGCGAGACTCCGTGCTGCTCTGCATTGACCTTTCCGGCGAGATACCCGAGCCGGAGCAGTGGGAAGAGTTGCTCGATGCGCTCGATGCCGTCTCACCCTTAATCGACGACGTTCGCAGCGGCCTCGCGTATCTCGATATGCACGGCAGTCCCGGCGGAGCATCTGCCTGGATGACGCAAACCCGAACGCTCCTCTCCGCTTACGGCCGCGTAGCGCGTCTCGGCGTCGGCCTCAATAAAATTGCCGCGCGCGCGGCGGCGCACGTTGCCGACGGCAGCCTCTGCCGTCCCGGTTCTGAGGCGGAGCTGCTTGCCGAACTGCCATTGGCACTGCTCGATATCGAGCCGGAGATGATCGAACGGTTGACGCTGCTGGGAATCGAACGCCTCGGCGATCTTGCAGCACTTCCGCACGGGCCGTTCGTGCGACGCTTTGGTTCGGCAGCTGCACGCTGGCACGAACTCGCCAAGGGCGTCGACCGCCGGCCCTTCCTGCCCCGAACTCGCACCGTCGCGATCGAAGCGTCGATCTTCGGGGAAGGTCGAGCCGTCGATGAAGCGCAGGTTTTCTTTGCGCTGCGCATGTTGTTGACGCGCGTCTGCAGCGATCTCGAACGCTGCGGAAAGCGCGCCGGCGCGCTGCATTTGTCGCTCGAGCTCGAAGACGCCGGCACCGTTTCCTACGACGTTCCGCTCGCGATGCCGACGGCGGCCGAACGGACGATGTTCGAAATGCTGCGCGCCAAACTCGAAGGCGCTACCTTCGAAGCGCCCGTTGTCGGACTACGCATTCAAGCGCGAATTCTTGAAGAAGGAGGAGAAGCGCAAGCGCTTTTACGCGCCGTCGATTTTGACCCTGCAAAAGTTGCGGTGACGATCGCCCGGCTCGAAGCAATTCTCGGAGAGAGCGTCACCCGCGCGACGATGCGGCAAGCGCATCTGCTCGAAGAGCGATTTGCCTACGAACCGTTCTCGCTCGATAAGCGCAAGGTGACCCCCCTCCAAACCGAGAGCGATCGCGGCTCTGCTGAAGAAAGCCGCACAGCCGTTCCTCAACTGCGTCTGCTGGAGGTTCGGGAGATTCCAGTCGAGCTGCGTGCCGGCGAACCCGCGATCGTGGATCGTCAAGCGGTAACGCAATGCGCCGGCCCGTGGCGTATCCAAGAGCGTCCTTTTGTGCCGGCGCCTATTACTCGCGACGAATACGACGTCGTTCTCGCCGATGGAACGTTCGCCCGTATCTACCATCAAGGCGCGCACTGGTACCTGCGCGGCGTATATGAGTGACTCCCAGATGCCGGTCGCGCTCTCACTATGCGTGACTCAACCAAACGGAAAGGCGGGTATGCCGAACTTCACGCGTGGTCGAACTTCAGCTTTTTGCAGGGCGGCTCGCATCCCGAAGATCTGATCGAACGCGCTTCGGAGATCGGCTTGGCTGCGATCGCGTTGACCGATCGCGATGGTCTCTACGGTGCCGTGCGATTTGCTACGTACGCGCGGCGAAACCGGGTTGCGGCGATCGTCGGCAGCGAGCTGACCTTCGAGGACGGCGCGCGGCTCGTGCTCTTAGTCGAAAACAAACGCGGATATGCAAACATCTGCCGCTTGATCTCGACCGCGCAGATGCGGGGCAGCAAAGGCGACGCGCGCTTACGGATCGAGGATCTCGAAACTCATAACGAAGGGTTGATCGCACTCTCCGGCGGCCCGCTCGGTCGAGTCGAGCGGCTATTGCAACGAGAGGGCGCGCGCGAAGCGGCCCGTGAGGCTCAGCGCCTGACGTCGATATTCGAGGGAAGGTTCTATCTGGAGTTGCAGCAGCACCTTACCTCCGAGGAGACCCAGCGCAACCTGCAGTTGGTGCGCATTGCGGAGCACTGCCGGCTGCCCTGCGTTGCCACCAACGCCGCGGTCTACGCGACGGGCGAAGATGCGTTGATTGCCGACGTGCTGTCGTGCGTGCGCGAAGGTGAGACGATGCAGGCGGCGCGAGCCAGCAACCGCCTCCGCCCCAACGCCGAGTTCCATCTCAAAGCACCGGGCGCGATGCGCCGGCTCTTTTCTGGGTACCCCGAGGCGATCGAGTGCAGTCTGGCAATCGCATCGCGCTGCACGTTCCGGCTCGAGCGTCTCGCGGGACAGTTTCCACTCTTCGAAGTTCCGCCGGAAAGTTCGCCGCAGAGCCATCTGCGCAAGCTCGTTTACGAAGGTGCGGCACGACGCTACGCGATGCCGCTGACCAGTAAGGTCGAACGACAGCTCGAGTACGAGCTCGGCTTGATCGCTAAAATGGATCTCGCCGGATACTTCTTGATCGTCTGGGATATCGTGCGCGCGGCGGCCGAACTGGGCGTACTCTGCCAGGGGCGCGGTTCGGCGGCGAACTCCGCGGTCTGTTATTCGTTGGGCATCACCGCCGTCGATCCCGTCGAGATGAACCTGCTCTTCGAACGCTTCATGTCCGAAGAACGCCGCGAGATTCCCGATATCGACATCGACTTTGCCCATCAGGACCGTGAGAAGATCATTCAATACGTCTACGATCGCTACGGACGCGCCAACGCCGCGATGGTCGCCGAGGTAATCACCTACCGGACGCGTTCGGCGATCCGCGACGTCGGCAAGGCTCTCGGACTGCCGCTCGAGCAAGTCGATCTCATCGCCAAGGAATACGACGTGCGCGAGCAGTTGCCCGAGGAGGCGGGCCCGGATCTGCTCTTCACGATCTGTCGCCGCATCGCCAACTTTCCTCGTCACCTCGGGATCCATTCCGGCGGAATGCTGATCACGCGCGATCCGCTGGTCTGCGTCGCGCCCGTCGAGTGGGCGACGATGCGCGATCGCACCGTCGTTCAGTGGGACAAAGACGATCTCCAAGAGCTGGGCCTAATTAAAATCGATCTGCTCGGCTTGGGAATGCTCTCGCTGCTGCGCGAGGCGTTCTCGCTCTACGGGCGCTCGCTCAAACGCATGGATACGTGGCTGCCGGCCGGCGTGCCGCAGGATCTTGCACTGCACACCATTCCGGCAGACGATGAGAAGACGTATGCGATGATGCAACGCGCGGATACGATCGGCGTCTTTCAAATCGAGTCGCGAGCCCAGCAATCGATGCTGCCGCGAATGAAGCCGGCCTGCTTCTACGATATCGTCATGCAGGTGGCGATCATTCGCCCCGGACCGATTCAAGGGCAGATGATCCATCCGTTCCTGCGCCGGCGTTCGGGGCTCGAACCGGTTTCGTACCCGCATCCCAAGCTCGAACCGGTGTTGAGCCGCACGCTTGGCGTGCCGCTTTTTCAAGAGCAAGGCATGCGCTTAGCCATCGAAGCCGCCGGCTTCTCCGGCGGCGAGGCCGACGAACTGCGCCGCGCGATGGGCCATAAGCGTTCGCGCGATCGAATGGAAGCGATGCGCGCCCGGCTCGTCGACGGCATGGTTCGCAACGGCATCGATCGCGTCGCCGCCGAGCAGCTCTTTCACATGCTCGAAGGGTTCGCAGATTATGGGTTTCCCGAATCCCACGCGGCGAGTTTCGCGCTGTTAGCCTACGCGTCTGCCTACGTGAAGTGTCATCTTCCGGCCGTCTTCGCGGCGGCCATTCTCAACGTTCAACCGATGGGCTTTTACTCGACCGAAGTGCTCGTCAACGACGCGCGCCGGCACGGTGTGGCGATTCGCTCGATCGAAGTCAATGCGAGTGAGTATTGGTCGTACGTCGAGTCCGATGGCGCACTGCGCTTAGGATTTCATCTCGTTCGCGGCCTCGGCGAAGCGCAGCGGCAGCGCCTCGAAGCCGGCGTCGCGCTCGGATCGTTCGCCGGCGTGCTCGAGTTTGCGCAGCGGACGCGTCTCGAACGGGAGGCGCTGGAGAATCTAGCAATTGCCGGTGCCTTTGCGCCGTGGTATCCGGCCCGTCGCGATGCGATGTGGGCGTTGCGCGGCCTCGACGAACGCGAGGCGCGTGGCGAGCTCGGCGCGCTGATGGACGTCGACGAGCCCATGGCCGCTCTCAAGCCGCTGCCGGCGAAAAAACGCACCGCCTTCGATCTCTGGTCGACCGGCGTGACGCCTTCGGGGCAGGCGATGGAACACTTCCGTGAGTTTCTCGATTCGCAGCGGGTAACGGCTGCCGCACGGCTGCCCTCGCTCGCCCGCAACGCTCGCTGCCGGGTCGGAGGATTGGTAATCACCCGCCAGCGGCCGGGCACCGCTAAGGGCTTCGTGTTTCTCACGCTCGAAGATGAAACCGGAGTGGTCAACGTCATCGTGCGCCCCGACGTCTACGATACTTACCGGCGTCCGATCCGTTCGTCCTCGACCCTCATCGTCGAAGGTACGCTGCAGAAGGAGAGCGGCTGCGTCGACGTACTCGCTAAGAGAATCTGGAGCTTCGACGACGAAGGCGTCACCAAGCATCTCTCCGTTCACAGTTTTCAATGAAAGGCCGCATGCGCAAGGTCAACACGAACCGGCTCGACGCCGTCACTTGGGCCTCCCCCAAAGGCACGATGGCCGGCGAAGGCATCCAAGTCTCCGAAGCGCTCGGGCGCAAGCGCGATTCGACCGACCTGCGCGAGCGCCATCCGTTCGACGTCGAGATTCTGCGCATTCCGGCCGGAAAGGCGCCCTATCCCTATCACTCGCACAGCGCGCAGTGGGAGTTCTACCACGTGATCTCCGGCGGCGGCACGGTGCGTCATAAAGACGGCACCGATCGCGTCGAGCCCGGCGACGCCTGCCTCTTTCTCCCCGGGGAGCCGCACCAATTCTTTAACGACGGCTCGGAACCGCTCGTGATCTACGTCGTTGCCGACAATCCGTTCGGCGAGTCGTCCCACTATCCAGACAGCAATAAGTGGGGCGTCGGCATGCCGGAGCGGCGGATCTTGCGCTCCGAAGCGCTCGACTACTTTGACGGCGAGGAGTGAGAAAGACCGGTGGTCCGCGCTCCTGCTATAAGCGCAATGGAGCGCCGAAAACGTCCTTTGAAACGAAAAAGGCCGCCGAACGGGCGATTCCCAGCACGTCGACCGGACTGAAACCCTATCGCTGCGAGCAGCACGGCTGGCACCTTGGACACTAGACTCGCGCAGCGCCGCATCTACATCCCGCTCGTTCTCACGCTCGTCTTTCTCGCGCTGGTCGTCGTCGTGCTGGTCGTCGCCGGACGCCAAGTCAGTTCGACGATCGAGGACGCCTTCAACGCCGCGACCGAGGTCCGAACGGCGCGCTTCCTGGTCGCGCGCGCGATCAGTCAGCAACTCGACGAAGAGACGGGAGTGCGGGGTTACGCGGCCGTGCGCCGGCGCGTCTTACTGCAGCCGTACTACACGGCGCGTGCCGCGCTGCCGGCCTCGTTCACCCGGCTGCGGCCGATTCTGACCGGCCTGCGAATGCCCGGCACGCTTGCCGTACTCAACGACGCCGCTCGCACGAACCGGCGCTGGGTCGCCGACGTCGCCTATCCGATCCTTACCTTCAAACGCGTGCCGGCAAAGATCCACTTGCATGGTAAGCGGCTTGTCGATCGATACCGCCGCGATATGGAGTACGTCGAAGATTCGCTGGCGTCGCGGGCGAGCCAGGCGCAAAGCCGCGCGCGACGGGCGATCTACGGCGTCAGCCTGTTCGCGCTGGGAGCGGTTGCGGCGGTGGTACTCGCGGCCGCGCTTTTTACGATCCAGCAGTACCGGCTGGCGGCCCGGTTCGAACGGGCTCGCGTGGGCGCAGAAGAGGAGCGCAGGCGCGCGGCGGAAATTCGTTCGGCGTATGAGGCGGAGAAGCGGATCGCCGATACGCTCCAGGGCGCCTTCACGCAGAACCTTCTGCCGCAGATGGCCAAGGTTCGATTCAGCGCGACCTACCTGCCCGCCGCCGAACAGGCAAGGATCGGCGGCGACTGGTACGACGTGCTCGAGCTCAGCCAAGATCGCGTTCTGCTTACGATCGGGGACGTCACCGGCCACGGTATTGACGCGGCGGTCGCCATGAACCGGGCTCGTCATTTGCTGGTCTCCTGCGCGCTGGTCGACGCTAGCCCCGGTGCGGTTCTGCAGCGGGCGAACTGCGAACTCTTTCGCAACGGATCGCCGCTGATTACCGCGGTGGCCGGCATCGTGGATTCGCGTAGCTGCGAGTTCGTCTATGCAACCGCCGGCCATCCGCCGCCGGTGCTTCTCGAGCCTGGAAGCAAACCGCGAATGCTGGATTTTGGTTCGCTGCCGCTGGGCGTGATGAAGGATTCCAGCTATCGAACCTATCGTGTCCAGAGCGTTCCGGGCGCCTTACTCGTGCTCTATACCGACGGTGTCGTCGAGCACTCGCACAACGTCGTGGAGGGCGAGGCTCTTTTGCTGCAGGCGATCGAAGCGGCGGCGTCGTGGCCCGAGCATAACGCCGCCGCGATGATCTCCGCATCGATCTTCTCCAACCGGCGAATCGTCGACGACGTGGCGATTCTGACCGTCCGGTTCGGCGACGATGCCGGCTCGAGCGTGGGGTGGGTGGCGTGAGCCCGGAGATCGAGATCGTGCAGCTCGGCGGCGAGCTCGAAATCAGCCGGAAGCGCGAGATTCGCGATACGTTCGTGCTGTCTGAAAACGCGCGTGCGGTGCTCGTCGATCTCTCGGAAGTAACCTATGCCGATTCGACCGCGCTGACCGAACTGCTCCGATTCTGCGTCGCCGCACAACGCGACCGAACTCCGTTGGCGGTCGTAATTCGAACGCGACAGTTTGCGAGGCTCGTTCAATATGCCGGGCTCGCCGGCGCGTTTGCGATCTTTGAAGATCGCGAGGGCGCTCTGGCCTATCTCAACGAGCGGATCGAGGCATGAGCACGGCCTCGCACCTCCGTCTGCGCTGTCCGGCGCAATCGCACTCGGTCGCACCGATCCGTCACGCCCTGCGCGCGTTCCTCGAAGCGATCGGCGTCTCCGGCGATTGCCTCGACGATGTGACGACCGCCGCCGGCGAGGCACTGGCCAATGCGGTCGAACACGCCTATCGCGAGGACGCGGGGCCTGCTCGCTTCGTCGAACTTCACGCCCGCATCGCTCGCGGAAAGCTTGCCGTCGACATCTCCGACGGCGGGACGTTTATCGAACGCGAGCGTCTGCCGGGGCGCGGATTTGGCCTGCGGATTATGCGCGCCGTCACGCCCCAGTTCCGGATCGATACCGGGCGCGGGACTAGCGTGCGCATGCGCTTCCGTCTTCAAAAAAGTTAACACATGTCATCATCGCGCTTTCACCGGCGTTCCTGGGAGTTTAATTGCGCGTCGTCGTAAGTTGACCTAAGTCAACGCTAGACTGCTCTGATCTACAGTAAGGAGAACGTCGATGCGAATACCTCACACGATCCGGCTCACCCCGGCGGCGGCCGTAGCGCTCGCATTATGCGCCTGCGGCGGCGGCGGAAGTGCGAACTCCGTAGTCCCCGGCATCCCCCTTCAGAGTCCGGTGCTCCACCGGCGCCACGCCTCGAGCAACAAGATCCAGCACATCGTCATCATCGTTCAAGAAAATCGCAGTTTTAATAACCTCTTCTACGGCTTTCCCGGCGCAAAAACGGCCAAGTACGGTTACGACACCCACGGAAACAAGATCGCGCTGCAGCCGATCGGGCTGGAGACGACGTGGGATATCGATCACAGCTTCGGTTCGTTCCTCTCGGCGTGCAACGGTACCGGAAGCTATCCCGGAACGAACTGCCAGATGAACGGCTTCGATAACGAGTACGTCGGCTGCGGACAGAGTTGCCCCAACGCAAACCCGCCCTACAGCTACGTCCCTCACAGCGAAACGAAGCCCTACTTCTTCCTGGGCAAGCAGTACGTTCTCGCCGACGAGATGTTTGCTTCGAACGTCGACGCGAGCAGCTTCATCTCTCACCAGTACATCATCGCCGGCCAGGCGAGCTCGGCGGTGAACTACCCTTCGAACGACTGGGGTTGTCCCGGGATCAAGTACGGCGACGATATCGGTACCCTCACCCAGGAGCGTCAATACGGCCAAAACATCAGCGTGTGCTGGGATAATACGACCCTCGGCGACGAGATGGATAACGCCGGACTGTCGTGGGCCTACTACGCGTCTACCTGGTACGGCGACGGCGGCATCTGGAGCGCGTACCAAAACATCAACCACATCTACAACGGTCCCGATTGGAGTAAAGACGTCATTTCGCCGCAGACGAACTTCTTCAACGACGTCAAGAACGGGAAGCTGCGGGCATTGAGTTGGGTTACGCCCACCTGCGCCAACTCCGACCACGCCGGTTGCGGCGGCAACAGCGGGCCGTCCTGGGTTGCTTCGCTCGTCAATGCGATCGGCCAGTCGCAGTATTGGGACAACACGGCCATCTTCATCTTTTGGGACGACTACGGCGGATGGTTCGATCCCAAAGCGCCGAAGATGGTCGACTACGACGGCCTCGGCCTGCGTCTTCCAATGTTAATCGTCTCCGCCTACGCGAAGAAGGGAAAGATCGACCACACGCCATTCGAGCACGGCAGCATTTTGAGGTTCGTCGAGGATACGTTTGGACTGCCGCGGCTCGCTCAGAGCGACACGCGGGCGAACTCACCCATCGATGCCTTTAACTTCAAAAAGGCTCCGCGTACGTTTACGGTCGTTCCGTCCGATCACGACGTCAAATGGTTCATGCAGCAGCCCCCGGATCACCGTCCGCCCGATACCGAGTAACGAGAAAAAGAAGGATGGGTATCTCCGCCCCGCTCCGGCTTCTGCCGGTTGCGATCGTCGCGCTCGCCCTCGGTGCGTGCGGCGCTCGCGGTGGGGCGGTATCCGCGCTGCCGAGCATCTCCGACCCGTTACTGCAGATGCATCGCGACGTCTCGAACGGCAAGATCAAACACGTCGTCATCATCGTGCAAGAGAACCGCAGTTTCAACAATCTGTTCTACGGGTTTCCGGGCGCGCACACCGTCTCGTACGGCTACTCGGGCAAGAAGAAGATCGCCCTGAAACCGATCGGCCTCGATACTACCTGGGACATCGATCACAGCTTTGCCGGCTTTCTCGCGGCCTGTGACGGCACCGGAAGCTATCCGGGAACGGGCTGCAAGATGGACGGCTTCGATAAGGAGTACGCCGGCTGCGGTCATCGCGGAGAGCCAAAGTGCCCGCATGCCAATCCGACGTACAGCTACGTTCCGCACAACGAAACGAAGCCGTACTTTGCACTGGGAAAGCAGTACGTGCTTGCCGATGAGATGTACGCCTCAAACGTCGACGCGAGCAGTTTCATTTCCCATCAATACATCATCGCCGGCCAGGCCGATTCGGCGGTGAACTACCCCACCGGCTTTTGGGGCTGCGTCGGCGAGGGCAGCGATTTTATTTCGACGATCACCAAGGCGCGCGAGTACGGCCCAACGATTCCGATCTGTTGGGACGATAAGACGCTGGGCGACGAACTCGACAAGGCCAAACTCACCTGGGCCTACTACGCTCCAATCTGGTACGGCGACGGCGGCATCTGGAGCGCGTACCAAAACATCAAGCACATCTATTTCGGTCCGGATTGGAAGACCGACGTGATCTCGCCACAGACCAACTTCTTCGACGACGTCAAGCACGGCAAGCTGCGCGCGGTGACGTGGATCACGCCGACTTGGGAGAACTCCGATCACGCCGGCGGTGCGAGCAAGACCGGCCCGTCGTGGGTAGCGTCTCTCGTCAACGCGATCGGCGAGTCGAAGTTTTGGAACTCGACGGCGATCTTTATCTTTTGGGACGACTACGGTGGCTGGTACGACCCCAAGCCGCCGCCGCTGGTCGATTACGACGGGCTCGGTCTACGCCTGCCGATGCTGATCGTTTCGCCCTACGCAAAGCAAGGGCTGATCGATCACACGCAGTACGAGCACGGCAGCATTCTGAAGTTCGTCGAGGATACGTTCGGTCTGGGACGTCTGGCTCAGAGCGACAAGCGCGCGACGTCACCTAGCGCTGCATTCGACTTCGCAAAGCCCCCGCGGAAGTTTACCGACATCCCTTCCGACCACGGCATCTACTGGTTCCGATACGTCCAGCCGCCCGACTATCACATCCCCGACGCGGAGTAGGCTCGAAAAGGTTTAGAGCGCGCCGGGTCCCGGCGCCACGCCCGTCGGCGGCGCGAAGAAACTCAGACCGTCGGTGATGACTGCGAGTTGCTTGCCGTTGGCGACGTCGAACTCGTAAAGATACGCTACGCCGGGGCTATAGGTCCCGAGATCGGTTACCCACAGGTCGCTGAAGTCCGGGCCGAAGTTGACGTATTGCGGAATATGGAAGCCGTTGAAAACCTGCTTGCACGATTTCACGCCGCTGCAGGCATAAACGCCGTTGGTCGACGCCGAGAACGTAGCGTAATAAAGATTGCCGCTGCCGTCGAATGCAATTCCATACGGCGCGCCCGGCGAGATTTTGAGATCTTGGGCTTTTCCTTTGCAGGCCTTGAACTCGTCGACTTCGGCGCCCGACTTCGTTGCGAAGCTCGCGTAGCAGTTTCCCGAAGGGTCGAAGGCGACGCCGGTGGTTTTGCTGATACCCGAGGCGACGAGCGTTGCAGCCGGCTTCGAAGCGCCCTTCTTGAAGAAGGTTGCGTTCTTTGCATTGGCCGCGAGAACTTCATCTTTGTAAACCGCCACGTCGACGGGAGCGTTGCCGCCATCGTCGAGCGTCTGCATTTTCTTCGTCAAGCCCGCCGAGTAGACGAGAATCGCCTTGGCGTTTTCGTCGGCAATGTAGACGAGCCCATCGGCTCCCGCGACGATTCCCATCGGTTTCTTTAACCCGCTGCTCAACGTCTTTTTGATCTTACCCTTCTGGTAAACGAGGCAGCGGAGCTGCGACTGGCTCTGGCACGTGTAAACCGTCCCACTTTTCGCATCGCGTAAGCCGGCACTGGGCGCGGCGAAAGGAATGCTCGAGGGGCTGGCTCCGGGCGCTCCGCATGCGGCGAGGCAGGCGAGCGATGCCGCAAGAGCGGCGATACGCGGTGTGAAGCGTCGCATGTGCATGCAGCCGTATTCCGTAGGCGCGCGCGGGCGCCCTTGGCCGTTATCCGGCGAAACGTTCGGCTCTCCGCCGCCGCACGCGTGCGTTTTGCGAGTGCGCTAAAAAGGCGTTCCTGCGACGGATCCCTTTTGGGTTACCGCCGCAGGACGCCTCGATGGTCCAGTCGCTAGCGCAATCGAGATCTTCTGAGTCTGGGCTCGAACCTCGCTGGTTACTGCTTCAGGGTTGCGAGGAAACCGTCGATGTGGTGGGCGCCGTCGGTGTAAAACCCGACCATCGTGTGATGGTCGTTCACGCTGTGAATGACCGTCGGGCCTTTGGCGTTGGGTTCGTCGACCTGTTGCCACTCCTGAGAAGCGAGTGGTTCTCGAAGGATGAAACCGTGCGTTTTGCCGGTTTGATCCTGGTACTCTCCGACGACGTCGTCTTGCCAGTTGACGCTCCATGGCACCGTATAGTGCGAGCTCGGATAACCGAAGATCGTAAAATGACCGCCCTTGAGCAGCCAGCCGACGGTGTAGCCTTTGGCGTTGGTCATGTAGCCGACGATGTCGCCCTTGCCGCTGATTCCCGTAGCTACGGCATTCTTGGCGCCTGGCGGGAAAATGCCGTGAAACTTGCTTTCGACTTCGTCGAGCTCGAAGGCATGGTCGACTTTGTGGTCGTCCTGGTAAAAGCCGACGGCGAGACCGTCGTCGTTGATGCCGTAGAGCTTCGTCAGTTGGGTCGGACTGCCGCGCAAGTGCGAATCCTTGTACGACTGCCAGATGCCTTCCCAGAGAATGGTGCCGAAGATCCAGCCGTGTTTGTCGCGGTACCAGCCGGCAATCGACTTGGCGTTGCTCAGCGAGGTGATCTGCGTTTGCGTGCCGCCGGGATAGTTTTCGTTGTGAAAGTTATCCGCGGCAAACGGCGGCGTCGCCTCAAAGCCGATCGTATGATCGCCGTTGCCGTAGTATCCAACGATCTTGTTGAGGTTGTTAACACCCAGCACTTCGGTGGTCGGATCCTCCGGATCGTTAATCGTCTGATACGTGAACTGCTCGCTCGCCGCGCGGTGGGCTCCGGCGTTGGGGCCGACGAGTTCGGCGGCCGACGGGGACACGGGCGCTACGGGCAGGCTACCTCCGCTGCAGGCCGAGAAGGCCGGTAGAAGGATTGCGGCGACCGCGGCCGCACCGAACCGGTTTCGCGCCTTCAAAAACTTCAATGACATAGCAAACCCCTTTTAAAGAGCGACTGGAGGAAAGGGGCGGGTTCGTGAGCGAGAAGTGCATGCAGGGAGGTCCTAGTTTTGTCGCCTTCCTGCGCGCTCCATAGCCATCCGAGCGCCCGCTAGGCTTGTAAGAAAGATGCATAGTTTACCAAGCAGATCTATCTTTGGAGGCGATTTCGTACTAGTATATTCGTACTACTTATCAGCCTTCCTTGTGCCAGCTTTAGGCACTGAAAGGAAAAAACAGAGAGATGCGTACGATCTTGCTCGCTATTGTGCTTGCGACCCCGGTAGTTCTTGGCGGTTGTGCTGCCGGCAACTTACAGGGTAACTCGCTCCTTCCCACAACGAGCCAAGCAGTTCATTTTCACCACAACAGTGATTCGGTTGGCGGAGGCCCCCCGTCGCTTCAAGCGGCCGGAGTCTTTGCGCACAACACCGATTCCGTTGGCGGTGGTCCCCCCAAGGTAACCGGCGGCGCCTTCCAGCAGGGCAGCGACTCCGTAGGCGGCGGTCCGCCCGCGCAGGCTCAGCCGAAGCTCGATTCCGTGGGCGGCGGCCCGCCCGCCAAACCGGTGAAACATACGAAGATGCATCACGATAGTGGAGACTCAGTTGGCGGCGGCCCTCCGTCCCACTAAGGAAAGCGTCTGAGAATAGGTCTTTTGGTCAAAGGTAGCCTGGCTATACCCTAGAAGTACGTCGGCCTGGCGGGCAGCCGCCGGGCCGATAGTCTACGCTCTTAACAACTAGATCGGGATAATGCTGACGAACGCTAGACACAGCCTAAGCTTCGACGGCGTCGAATTCGAGCGGGCCCTTCGGGCCGCCGACTTTGATCGCTGCCGAGGGCTAGTCGCAGGACCGAGGACCGCCGATGCCGTTTTAGCATCGGCTCGCCTTGCTATGCGCGAGCGCCGCTACCTCGACGTGATCGGGTTGCTCGCCGATTTCGGCGATGCCCGCGCGTCGGCGCGTATCGAGCGCGACGTGACGCTCGGCGCGGCGATGGGTTACACTCGCGATTTTGTCGCCGGGCGGCGGCTGATCAACCGCGCCATCAGCGAACTGCGCGCCGGCGATCCGCTGTATGACGAAGCCTACTACTATAAGTCGGCGATTGCGTGGATGGAGCACGAGCACGGCGAGGCCGATGAGGCCGCGGGCGTCCAGCTGGAATCGCAAGATCCCAACAACCGCGCGCGTGCGCACATCATGCTGTCGTGGATCGCGTTGCGCCGTGGAGACGTGCTGCGCCAGGTGGACGAACTGCAGAAGGCGCTCAACGAGATCGACGCGGCCGAAGTTGCCGACGAATATTTCCGTGCTAACGCGCTGCTGACGCTCGCGCTGCTCTGCCGCGAGCTGCCGATCGCGGATGCGTCCGAACGCGTCCGGCATACCTACGAAGAGTTGGCGTGGACCTCCGGCTTGCAGCTCGAACGCTTCCAGGTAACGCGCTTTCTCGCCGCCGTCGACGAGCTCGAGGGCAACGAGCTCGCTGCCTTCGGCGGCTTTAAGAAAGCCGCTCGGCTCGCTCCGTCCGATCACTGGAGCGTGCTCTGTTTCTTGGATCGTGCGCTGTTAGCAAAGAACACGGGGGAGCGCGCCTTTGCTGCGGAGCAGCTGCAGGAAGCGCACGAAATTGCACAACGTGTTTCGTGGAACGACGTCGCCGGTGAAGAGCGTTCGGCGCTGCTGGTTCTCGCGGAACTCTTTGCCTACGAGAACCCTGCCATCGCGGAGCAGTATTTGGCGCGGTTTCGATCGCTGTCATCGTCAGTCGTCCCGATCCTGTCGTACGGCACCGACCCGCGCGTTCGCGGCTTTGAAGCGTATTCGCAAGGAGTAGCGTGGCTGCACCTGGGCGACGGCGACGAGGGTAAGAACGCGCTGACCGAGGCGTGGTCCATCTTCGAAGACTTCAACTACGGTTGGCGTGCGGCGCTCTGTGCGCTGGGTCTCTTCGAAGCGACCCGCGACAAACGCTGGATCGAGCGCGCGGCGCAAAAAATCGAACCCTGGCCGCGAAGCTGGATCGCCAAGCGCATCGGCGAGACGAGCTCTTCGCGAGTCGTTCCCCTCGAGCGCATCCCTTCGGCCAAACGCGAAGTGTTGGAGCTCGTACGTGCGGGCCGCCGTAACTCGGAGATCGCCGAGACGCTCGGACGCAGCCCGCACACCGTGCGCAATCAACTCGCCCAGCTCTTTCAAATCTTCGACGTAAAGAGCCGGGCGGAGCTGGTCGCGGTGCTCTCTAAACCGGTCGTGGCGATTACGCGGCTGCCGCAACGGCAGCGCAAGGGCGTTTAACTAGGCCGCGTTTAACCCCCTTGCCGGGGGGAATGAACCAGGAATGGCTCAGCCGCCTCCGCTCAACGGCGTTCGCGTCGCAATACTCGTCGACGACGGCTTCGAACAAGTCGAACTGACCTCTCCGCGTGACGCCCTTCACGACGCCGGCGCGACGACGATCGTCGTCTCTCCGCAACCCGACAACGTTTGGGGTTGGAACGGCGAGAAAAGGGACGAATCGTTTCGAGTCGACGTCACGATCGCCGATGCCAAGCCAACCGAGTTCGATGCGCTGCTGATTCCCGGCGGCGTCCGCAGCGCCGACGCGCTGCGCGTCTCCAATAAAGCGGTCCTCTTCGTGCACGGGATGCAGATTGCGCGCAAGCCGATCGCCGCGATCTGCCACGCCCCGTGGATTCTGATCGAAACCGGCTACGTGCGCGGCCAAACGGTCACCTCGTCGCCTTCGCTTCGCAGCGATCTCATCAACGCCGGTGCGGCTTGGGAGGATCGGCCGGTCGTGACGGCCGAGCTGCTCGTAACGAGCCGAGGTCCCGCCGATTTGCAGCAGTTCAACGAAGCCGCCATCGCCCTCTTTACGCCGCGTTCGGAGAAGACGAAGAACGGCGGCGCGAAAAGAGCAGGAAAAGCGACGAGGTAACGAAGAGCAACTAGGCGTGACGAGCGCTGCTCTTCCAACGGGAACCGTTGCGTTCTTGTTTACGGATATCGAGGGAAGCACGCGCCGCTGGGACTCCTATGCCGGCGCGATGCGCGACGCGTTGCGCCGGCACGACGAAGTGATGCGCGCCGAGATCGAACGGCAACGCGGTTACGTCTTCAAAACGATCGGCGATGCGTTCTGTGCCGCATTTTGGAGCGTCGAAGACGCGTTGAACGCTGCGATCGCCGCGCAACGGAGCCTCGCCGGTCACGATTTTTCGGCGATCGAGGGCGTTCTCGTGCGCATGGCCATCCACGACGGCGAGGCCGACGAACGAGCGGGTGATTATTTCGGCACGGCGGTCAACCGAACGGCGCGTTTGCTTTCGGCCGGACACGGCGGGCAGATTCTGCTCTCCGGCCACGCCGCCGACGCGCTGACCGCGCGCCTTCCCGACGGCGTTACCCTGCGCCATCTCGGCACGCTGCCGTTGCGCGATCTGCGCGAACCCGAACGCGTCTATCAGCCGTTTGGCAACGGACTGCGTTCGGAGTTCAAAGCGCTGCGCGCGCTGCAGACGCCGCCGAACAACCTTCCGCGGCAAAGCACGAGTTTCATCGGCCGTTACGACGACGCCGCACGCGTCGAAGCGCTGCTCGATCGCAGCCCGCTCGTCACGATCGTCGGGGCCGGCGGCATCGGCAAGACTCGCCTCGCCCTTGAGGTTGCAGCGAACCGCCTCGGCGACGAGCGCGACGGCGTCTGGATCGCCGACATGACGTCAATTACCGAGGCGGCGTTGATCGCGGGTACGATCGTGGCGGCGGTGCGAGCGGAGCCAAAACCCGATGAGGATCCGCTCGACACGCTGCTCGCCTATCTCGAGAAGCGCGATCTGCTCTTGCTGCTCGACAATAGCGAACGCCTCGTCTCCGCTATTGCCGAAATCGCGGCGACGATCGTCGCGCGCTGCCCGCAAATTACAATTCTGGCAACGAGCCGCGCCCCGCTGGACGTTTCCGTGGAGCGAATCTACCGGCTGTCGCCGCTCGATCTCGGTTCGGCGGTGGAACTTTTCGCGGACCGGGCGCAGGCTGCCGATCCGGACTTCAACCCCGCCTCGAGCACCGCTGCGATCGAGCAGATCTGCGCCAGTCTCGACGGCATCGCACTTGCCGTCGAACTGGCGGCAGCGCGCGTGCGCGCGATGCCCGTCGAGGCGCTCGCCGCCCACTTAGAACCGCGATTGCTCGCCGGCGGGCGGGACCGGCGACCGCATCAGCAGACGATGCGCGCGCTGATCGATTGGAGCTATGACCTGCTCGACGAGGTCGAGCGCCGCGCATTGCGCCGCTGCTCCGTCTTCCTTCGCGGCTTTACGCTGGACGCCGCCGCGGGTGTCTGCGCGCCGGAGGAGGGTGCCGAATCCGTACTGGATCTCCTCGCCTCGCTCGTCGACAAATCGCTCGTCGTCTCGGAGGGCCGGGGCCGCGATCAGCGCTATCGCTTGCTCGAACCGATTCGAGAGTATGCGCTCGAGCGGCTATCGGAGCGGGGAGAAACGGCCGACGCCATGCGAGCACACGCGCATGTCTTCGCGTCGCTCGCGCACACCGCATACGAAGAGTGGGACACGGCGCCTGCGCCCGACTGGCTTTCGCGTTGGGAGCATGACCTCCCCAATTTTCGCGTCGCGATCGGATGGTCGCTCGCCGACGCTCGAGACCTCGAGTTGGGAGCCCGTCTGGTCGCCGATGCGAGCCCAGTTTTTCTGCGCCTCTCGCTGCTCGGCGAAGCGATCGCTTTTGGCGAGCAAATCGCCGCCGCGCATCCGGCGTTGACGGCGGGTGTGCAAGCGCGGCTGCACTACGCACTTTCGATGCTGTACAACAATCAGGGCGAGAGTGTAAAGGCGTTCGCGCAAGCGCTGCGCGCGGTCGCCTTGTACCGAGGGGCTGCCGACCCGCGCGGGCTCGCGCGGGCGCTCGCCCAGATCGCGCATCGCTATGCAACGCAAGCGCGCTACGACGAAGCGCGAGCGGCCGCGGAGGAGGCGCTGACGCTCGCTCGCAGTCTGGACGACCGCGGTTTGTTGGCCGATGCGCTCCGCCGAAGCGCGCCCGCGTTCGCGGCCGACGATCCGCCGCGGATGCGGCGGCTTCATGCCGAGAGCGTCGAACTTTTTCGTTTATTGGCCCGCGACGACGATACGGCCCGCGCGCTAACGTGGTGGGGGCAGTCCGAAGCGGAGATCGGCGAATACCGCGCTGCCGCAGAGCGGTTCGCCGAAGCAAAGGCGCTCGCGGGCGAAGAGCTCGAGGTCGTGATTGCGGGCGAGATCGTCGCGTGCTATTTGATGCTCGGCGATCGCGAAAGCGCCGCTCCGGTCGCACGCGAGGCCCTGCATTTAGCCGCGAAGATCCGCCACCCGATCCACACGCCCTTTGCGGTTAACTACATCGCCGTGCTCGCGCAGGATAACGACGCCGGAGAAGCCGCGCGGCTCGCCGGGTTCGCGCAAGACCGTCTCGCGGCGATCGGTTGGCAACCGGTGGTGTCGGATCGGGAGATTGCGCGGCAGCTGCTGGAGGCTCTCGGGCGTCTGCTCGGAGCGGAGCAGCTTTCGCTGCTGCTCGCGCAAGGCGCGCGCTTGAGTGAAGAAGAGGCCGTCGCTCGCGCGACGGCGCTCTCGTCGGCGTTTTAAGCGGGCGTCAGCAAGGCCGTAAGCCGGCGTTCGGTCTGACGTCGCTTTCTTCGTCGTAAAAGCACTGCTGCGTGAGGCGAAACGTACCGTGCTCGCCGCTGCAGCCGTTTACGGCGCGATACTGGCCGCGCAGCAGGTTGTTCGAGCCGTTGTACCTGGCTTTGAACGAAAAGGAGCACGCCGTGCTGGCGATCGTCGCGACGAAGACCCCTCCCATTCCGCGCGCCGTGTTCGCTGCGGACGCGGCGTTTGAGTAGCTCGCACTTCCGAACGTGAACCCGAAGTAGCCTCCAAGGCTCGTTCCGAGGCCCGCGAAGCTTGCCGCCGCGGTCCCGGCGCCCAAGGCGCTGTCGTTCACCGAGCCGGCGTACTCGCCGGAAAGATTTCGATTGGCCGGCACGGCGGGCGACGAGCCCGCGCTCATAGCAAAGAGGCCGAATGTAAAAAGTGCGGCAGTGTAAAAACGTAGATATTTCATCACACGCTCCTCTGTAAGGTTACGCGCGTTCGCGCGCCTTGAAAGAGTTGGCGCGTTTCTTTGCGAAGGCCTCCTATCTCGCGGTTACTTCGACGGAGCAAAGGAGTAGTAGAGCATGCACGTACAACGGCGCGCGTCGCTAGCGGTCGTATTTATTGCCGCGCTTGTATTGCCGTTCGCGCAGGCGGTCAAGGCGGGAACGACGGGAACGATCACCGGTCTCGTCTCAGACGCGAGTACGCGCGCGCCGATCGCCGGCGCGCAGATGACCGCCACGAGCCCATCGCAGATCGCCCACGTAACGACCGATGCCTCGGGGCGCTTTACCTTCCTCTCGCTCGCGCCCGACACGTACGTGATTTCGGCGGAGCACGGCGGCTATGAGACCAACGTGCTGACCGGCATCTCCGTTTTTGCCGATCAAAGCCAAGCGTTGACGATTCGCTTGCAAAAAAGCATCAGAGAAATCGCCCGCGTAAGCTCGAGATCTTCGTTGAGTCCCGTTCGCTCGGGAACCGGAACCGATGTTTATTCGGTCAATCCGGCTTTGGCGGCGGCGGCTGCTCCGCTTGGCGGCGGCGGCGGTCTCAACAACGCATACTCGGCGATCGCCGCAATGCCGGGAGCCTACGTCCCGCCCAATCAGGTGGGCGTCAATCAAAGCGTATACATCCGTGGCGGCTACTACGACCAGATCGGCTTCGAATATGATGGCGTTCCGATCAATCGCTCGTTCGACAACTACCCAGGGAACTCCGAGAGCACGCTCGGACAGCAAGAGCTCCAAATTTATACCGGCGGCGGTGAGGCCGACGCGAACGCGACCGGATTGGGCGGCTTCGTCAATCAGGTTATCAAGACCGGTACCTATCCGGGCTACGCGGTCGGCAGCCTCGGAGTCGGTACGCCGACCTTCTATCACGACGCTCGCGTGGAAGTGGGCGGGTCGACCCCCGACCGGCTCTTCTCGTACTACGTGGGGATGAGCGGCACCAATCAAGATTTCCGGTACTTCGATCAGTACAACGGCGCGAGTCTCTCCGACACGATCCCTTACGGATACTATCCGTCGTTCATCACGACGAACCTGCACTTTTTCCCCGCGATGTATCCGGACTGCAGGAACAACTTTACCTACAGCAACCCCGTGAAGAATATCGTCACGGAAGACCCGGGTTGCTTCGGATCCTATCCCTCCAACTACGGGCAGCCGGCTTCGATCAATAACCGCGAGGTCGTCGCCAACTTCCATATCGGCGTTCCGCACCGGCACGACGCCGGGCGCGACGATATTCAGATGCTCTACATGTCGTCGGCGAACTTTCAGCAGGATTACTCGAGCCTCGACGACGCGGGGCCGCTAGCCCAGGGCATCGTCGACTCGGGTTTGCAGGGAAATCATCCCGACTTCTATGCCGGGGACACGAACCAGTGGCCCGATTTCTACACGTTTCCCGGCAACACACGGTGGCTGGCGCCGGCCTCGACCGCTCCGATCGCCTACTATTATCCGGGCTCGCCGTCGGGACGCTGCGCGAACGTGATTGGAGTGCCAAACGCGTGCCCGCTGAACGCCGCTGGCTATCAGGAGACCGTGCAGGTCCCCTCCGATTATCGCGACGGCCGCTGGGATACCGCCAACATCATGAAGCTCCAGTACCAGAAAAACATCGGTTCGAACGCCTACGTGCGGCTGTTTGGGTACACGTTTTACTCCAACACGAACCGCGCGACGGCGAACGGCTGGGGCAATAACGTCTCGCTGGGCGTTACGAACTACCAGTACGAGGTCGACTCGCATACCGGCGGCCTCGAGATGCAGTTCGCCGACCAGCTTTCGAGCGCGCACCTCTTGCAAGGAATGGTCTCCTACCTCACGTCCGATACGCTGCGTTACTACAACCACAACTACGACAACACCGGTTCCCAACAGGTCAGTAACTTCACCGACGGCAGCGAGTGCTTCGCAACCTACAATAGCCCGCGCTACCACATCGGCGATCCGGCACCGTGCAACAAGTTGGTCTCTCAGGGGCAGTTCGGGTCCCCGTTTGGAGGCTTCAACGTGGAGAATCCGTGCGTCGACGGGCACTTGAAGGCGACCTCACCCGCTTGCCAGGCCGGCGCACAGATGCTGTTGACCTACCTGGGAAACACCGCCGACATCAACTCGGTGACGCCGAAGCTGACGTCGGCCTCGCTGAGCGATCAGTGGCGCCCCAACGACGCTTGGAACATCAACGCCAGCGTGCGCTTCGAGAACGACGCCTACGATCTCGCCGACACCAACAACCCGGCGACGAACTTCTGGTTCAACGCCGCGCAGCAGGAGTTCTGCGTCAATCCGGTGACGCGTCAGCCGATCTTCCAACCTCAGCCACCTCAGAGCATCTACTTTTACACGCCCTTCGTTTCGTTCAAGTGCCCGGTCGACCGTTCGACGGGTACGCCGGTGCAGACGGTACACCCCAACGGAACCGACGGCATTCTGCTCACGAACGTCTATCCGCCAACCTACAGCCAGACCTACTACGAGCCGCGCGTATCGGCGACGTACACCGTGAATCCGGACACCGTCTTTCGCGCGTCGGCCGGCCGCTACGCGCAGCAGCCTCAGAACTATGAGATTCAATACAATACCGCTCAGCCGAACCTGGCGTCGAGCCTCCTGGGCTTCATTCCGTTCGGCTACAGCTCGCCGCTGCACGAAGCGCAGGCGCAGTACTCCGACAACTACGATTTCTCGCTCGAGCATCACTTCAAGGGCACCGACGTCGCGATGAAGGTTACGCCGTACTACCGCTGGGGAACCAATCAGCTCTACGAGACGGTGAACCTTCCGAGCCTCGGCGTCTCGCCGTCGTTTAACGCCGGGACGCTTCGGGTCGACGGCGTCGAGTTCGAACTCACCAAGGGTGACTTCAGCCGCAACGGCATCTCCGGTGTCTTCTCGTACACCTATACGAACGCGCTCGAAAAGTGGAGCAACTATCTCAACAGTACGGTTGGCCCAGTCGACCAGTACAATCAGGACATCGAGGAGTTCAACGCGCTCACGAAGGCCGGCGGCGGCGCGCCGTGCTACAAGAACACGGCCAATGGAAAGCCCGACTTCAAATGCGGCGGGTCGGCGATCCTCAACCCGTACTACAACGTGACGCCCGAGTCGATACTCGGAACGCAGGGGTGGTACGCTCCCGGTCTCGACTTCCCGTACCTGTCGCCGAACACGTTCTCCCTCGTGCTGAACTACCGCCACAACAAGTGGGCGATCACGCCGGCGCTGCAGCTCGCCGAGGGCACGACCTACGGCACGCCGGCCGACGTCGTGGGGCTCGATCCGCGAAGCTGCAGCGCAAACCTGCGCAGCATCGGCATTAAATCCGGTAATCCCCTCAGCGCCGACTACACGTCGTGCGGACACGCCCTGACCAGCGACGGATCGGATCCGGGAACGCTGTACATCCCCAATCCGCAGACCGGCACGTTCGATACGTTCGGGCAGTTTCGCCAGCCGTGGCAGCTCAATCTCGGGATGCAGACGTCGTACGATTTCACCCCGCGAATCAGCGGACGGCTGATGGTGACCAACCTGCTCAACCGCTGCTTCGGCGGTTCGAGCGTGCCGTGGTCGTCGGCCTACCCGCCCAACTCCGTAATCTGCGGCTACGTCTCCAACACGTTCTACAACGGCGGCCACTTCTACAACGGCACGGGGCCCAACGACATCGCTGCCAACGGCGTCAAAGAAAACCCGTACTTCGCGCAGAGCTTCGTACCAACGTACAGCGACTCGTCCTCGGGCAACTATCCGCTCGCGTTGAACTTCTACTTCACGCTGCAGGTGAAGCTGTAGTCCCCGCGATCTACTCGCTCGACGCCGGCAGTCGCATCGCCGGCGTCTCGGGCGCGGTGATCTCGCCGGACGGGCGGCGCATCGCCTACGTCGTCTCGCGGTCGGTGCTAGAGCGAAATACGTCGGTCGACGAGCTGCACGTGTACGACGTACGGCTCCGGCGCGATCGCCGGCTCGCTCTCGGGCACGAGTCGTTCTCGAACCTGATGTGGTCGGGCGAAAACCGGCTCGGATACATCGCCGACGACAATGCGAGCGACGCCGATCAGATTTTTGCCTTAGACGCCCAAGGACGGCAGCGGCGAATCACCACCGGCCGCACCGATGTGATGGACGCGAGCTGGGCACCGGACGGCAAGGGCTTCGCCTTCGTCCGGCGCGACGCGCCACCGGTTCGCACCGGGGCCGCGAGCTATCTCGATGGCTTTGCCGTGGGCGACAACGCCTATCTCGCGACCAAAGCACCGGTGCCGGCGCATCTGTGGCTGGTCGACCTGAACGGGCGCGAGCGCCGCTTGACTTCGGGCAGCGACTGGAGCGTGCGCGACGATCTTCCGTCGTGGTCTAGCGACGGCCGCTCGATCGTGTACGCCCACGCCGACGGCGTCGCTTACAGCCTGCGCGACCGCTCGTTTGTCGAGCGCGTCGAGGTCGACAGCGGAGCGCGGCGCGCGCTGACCCCTGCGCGCCGTTTCGAAGAAGGGCCGCTCTATGCTCCCGATGCGGCGAGCGTCGCGTATCTCTATCCACGCGACGGCGATCCCGCAAACGAGTCCGAGGTGTTTACCGTCGCCGCGCAAGGCGGCGAGCCGCGCGATATCTCCGGAGCTCTCGACCGGCACAGCGAGGGCTTCGCCTGGTACGATTCCTCCCGGCTATTGATGCGTGTCTACGACCACACCCGCGTTCGACTCGTGCTCGGCCGCACCGGCCGCCCCGGTTTCGCAGACGTTAGCACGGGCGACGTCGCCGATGCCTCGATCGAGGTGCAGTGCGCCGCGCGCGACGGCGCGCTCGCGTTCACCGGCTCGACGCCGCTGCATCCCGACGAACTCTACTATTTGCCGTCGGCCGGCGCATCGCCCCAACGGCTCACGAACTATAACGGCGCGATCGCGGCGTTGGATCTCGCGCGCCAAACCGAGATCGCGTATCGGGCGGGGGGCTACACGCAGTACGCCGTTCTCACCTACCCGCCCGGCTACGATCCACGCCGCAAGTATCCGCTCCTCGTGCGAATTCACGGCGGCCCTAACCTCTCGTCCTTCGTCGCCTTCGATCCGTTCTATCAATACGCGGCCTCGCGCGGGTATCTGGTGCTGGCGCCGAACTATCGCGGTTCGACCAACGATGGCAACGCTTTTCAGCACGCGATCTTCGCAGATCCAAGCGTCGGCCCCGGCAACGACGTGCTGGCCGCGATCGACGCGGTCGTCGCACGCAACATCGTCGATCCCGGGCGGATCGGCGTCTCCGGCTGGTCGTACGGCGGCCAGATGACGACCTGGCTCATCGGGCACGATCCGCGTTTCAAAGCTGCGGTCGCCGGGGCCGCCGTCGACGATTTGGTGGTAGACTACGCCACGGCCGACGACATCGACGACGATCGCAACGCATTGGGGACCTCACCCTTTGCGCCGGGTGCGCTCGCGCAGTGGCGGGCCGCCTCGCCGCTGACCTATTTCGAGCAAATCACGACGCCGACGCTGATGTTTTCTAACGTGTACGACGTGCGCGTTCCGATCGTCGAGAGCTACGAGCTCTTCCACGCGCTGCGCGACCGCGGCGTTCCCGTCGAGTTCTACGCATATCCTACTTCGGGCCATCTTCCCAGCGGGCCGGTACGAACGGCCGACGTCTATCGGCGCTGGCTCGATTGGTTCGACCGCTACGTCAGGAGGTAGTCACGGTGGAAAGTGTTTTGAGATCGCGCGCGAGCGGCGTCTTCTGTGCGCTGGCTCTTCTCGCCGGCTGCAGCGCAGCCGGAAATCGGGCCGCTCCCGCAACGTATGCCAATCCGGCGACCCCGCCACGCGCAGCCAACGATGCGCTGCTTTACGTCGTCGACAACGGCGCCAATACCGTCTCGTATCTCTCGTATCCGAAGGGAAAGACGCTCGGTACGCTGACGGGGTTCGGTTCGGTCAACGGCTCCTGCGTGGATGCGAAGGGCGACGTCTTCATCACCGATAGTCACAACTCCGAGCTCGACGAGTTCGCCCACGGCGGCAACACGATCCTCAAGCAGCTCGCGGATACGCAGGATTACATCCTGGGCTGTGCGGTCGATCCGGTCACCGGTAATCTTGCCGTCGCAACCCAGCCGCGCAACAGCAGTCCGGGAGGCGTCGCAGTTTTCACGCACGCGAAGGGTAAACCCAAGCGGTTCGATGGCTCGAGCGTCGTCTTGCCCAGTCGCTGCACCTATGACGACGAGGGCAATCTTTTCGTCGACGGCTCCGACGGGCACGCCCAGTTCGCGCTGGCGGAGCTGCCGCGCAAAAGCAAATCGTTCGTTCCGATTTCGCTCGACGAGTCGATCGTTGCCGCCGGCGGCCTGCACTGGGACGGAACCTATCTCGCGGTCGACGATCAGGGTGCCGGTTATCAGGGCTCGACGGTTTACCGGTTCGCGATCTCGGGAAGCTCCGGAACGACCGTCTCGAAGGTCGCGCTGCGCGGATCGCGCGATGTGGATGACTTCTGGATCGACGGCAACAAACTGATCGGACCGGATCAGGGCGTCAGCTCGGCGGTCGTTCGAGTTTGGAAGTATCCGTCAGGCGGAAAGCCGCAGCGCAGTTTCGGTTCCTTTGTATTTCCCGTATCAGACGTTCTGAGTCCGTAGGAGAGCACGATGGAAGGTATCGATCGACGCGACTTTTTACTCGTTGCGGGCGCGGCTGCGACGCTCGCTGCGGCGGCTCCGGCGGCCGCTCAAAACGCCGGTGGCCCGGTCTTCCTCTCAACGTGGGAGTGGGGCATCGAGGCAAACGCTCGTGCGGCACAGGTCTTCGGCGCCGGCGGATCGGTGCTCGACGCTCTCGAGCGAGGCATCAACCTGGTTGAAGACGATCCAAACGTCGATAGCGTCGGATACGGCGGACTACCCAACGCACAGGGAGAGGTCGAGCTCGACGCCGGCATCATGGACGGTACGACGCATCGGGCCGGCTCGGTTTGCAACCTCCATAAGATCAAGAACCCGATCTCGGTCGCGCGGCTGGTGATGGAGAAGACGCGACACACGACGATGGCGGGCGAAGGCGCGCTGCAGTTCGCAATCGAGATGGGCTTCAAACCGATGCAGCTGCTGACTCCAAAAAGCCTCGAGACGTGGCTGAAGTGGAAGAACACGCCCAACCACGAGACGTTCTGGATCGACGCGGATCACCACGACACGATCGGGATGGTCGCGATCGACGGGAAAGGACAGGTCGTTGCCGGGTGTTCGACGAGTGGGCTCGAGTGGAAGATTCCCGGACGCGTCGCGGATTCGCCGATCGTGGGCTGCGGCTACTACGCCGACGCTTCGGCGGGGGCGGCTTCGGCGACCGGTAACGGCGACGTGATGACCAACTACTGCACGTCCGTCTACATCGTCTCGAGAATGGCCGCCGGCGCGCACCCGCAAGAGGCGTGCAACGACCTAATGCGCTTCATGGCCAAGAGCGCGCCCGACCTCTACGCCGGAGAGTACTGCGTGATCGCGATCGACACGCGCGGCGAGATCGGCGCCGCCTCGATGAACGCGAAGATGCCCCTGCAGTACGCTCTGTGGCGCAACGGCACCAACACGCTCCACACGGCGGCGCCCTACTTCATCTAGAAGCCGTTACTCGTTCCCGTTACTTGTACGTCTGCACGCAGGTATGGGTCGCGTCGCTCAGTTCCGGCTGCATCGTGTAGCGTTTTGCACCGAATTTGTCGTTGGCGAGGTTGTGCCAGGCGCAATCGTCACCGATCTCGCCGTCGACCCCCCGCCAGCCGCTGAAGGGCTGGGGATCGGTGATCGCTTCCCCGTACTCGTCGCCGGCCATGATCGTCACGCCCTCGTCGTCGCCGCTTTCGTCCGAGGGCGCCTTGATGGCGTTCTTGCCACAGCCGTCCGAATCGGGCGTGTACGGAAAGTTGATGTAAGCGAGCAGATCGTTCTTCTTATAATAGGTGTAACTGTGGTACGCGCACCAGTTCGTCGGGAATCCTTGCATGCTGTGTCCGTGCGGCGTTGCGACGAGATAGACGCCGTTGGGATCGTACTTGAGGTGCGCGAGCGCCTTGAGCGCCTCGTTGGCAACCTGTTGATCGGTCGGGCTGCGGGGCACGGCCGATTCATCGCTCCACACTCCACCGTATTGGTTTTTCGGATTGGTGATGTAAACGTTCTTGCCTTTGACGGTTTCGTAGTACTGCGTGTAGATGTTGTTGTGTGCGCTGCCACCGATATTTTGAGCGTACGATTCGAGCAAACTCTGCACTTTGTTGGGGTCGCCGTACTTCTTGTAGCCCCAGAAGATCAAATAGAGCTTTGGCGCCGTTAGCACCGGGCCGTTGTTGTACCAGAGCAGCAGCTGATCGGGGTGCGCTCGAGCGGCGGGTGACGTTTGGGGCGGCAGTTGCGTCGTAGCGGTACTCGAACAGCCGTACGAAGCAAGTGCGGCCGCGCATCCGAGTGCCGCCGTGAGCCGGGAAAGGTGTCGTGCGTGCATCCCTCACAGTACGAGGCCCCGGGGAAATTAGCCTCGAACGGTCGCTTCCGATCGTCTGAATCTTCACGATTATGAAGCGCTTGGAGAGGCCGCAATCGTCGTTTTAGTTGCCGCAGCTTTGCTCGGTTTTCTCGCGGGTCTGCGCACGTTTACCGCTCCGGCCGTTCTCTGGCTGATGCGGCCTGCCTCGCCTCTCGGATACGTTCTCGGGGCGCTTGCGGTACTCGAATACGCGGGCGACCTGCATCCTAAAGCGCCGCCCCGCACCGCGCCGCTCGGCCTCATCGCGCGGGCGTGCAGCGGCGCTTTCTGTGGCTGGACGGTGACCTCGGGCGCAGGCGCGCCGGTGGCTGCCGGCCTGCTTCTCGGCGCGCTGGCCGCCGTCGTGGGAGCCTACGCCGGTTTGGCGGCCCGCACGTTTGCGATCGCGCGCGCCGGCCGGGTGCCGGCGGCGTTGCTCGAAGACGCCGTCGCCATTGCGGCGTCGATCGCCGTGGTCGCGTACCTCTAGCGCGGGCCGCGAAGGCGTCGGGCCGATGGACTAAGAAGCGGAACACAACGTTTTTTTACGTACTAGAAAGGGTCCCGAATGCGGCGTTTCGCCTCTCTCTGGCGGGGTTCGTTCCTCGCTTTCCTCGTTGCTTGCTCGGCGAACAACAGCGGAAGCATCCCGCCGGCAGCTTCGGTCGCAATGGCCGGCTCTCAGGCGAACGTGTCGCGCGACGCGACGGCTCGCGGAACGCTCTTCATCGCCAACTATTATCTGAGCACGATCTCGGTCGTGCCTCCCGGATCCGGCTCCCCATCGCGCACGATCACCGACGGCGTCAGCTATCCCGACTCCCTCACCGAGGATAAGTCGGGCACGCTCTACGCCGGCAACTACGGGGCGCCGAGCGGCAGCCTGATCAGCACGGTCACGGCGTATTCGCACGGTGGCGGCCTCTCGCGAACGATTAGCAACGGCGTCTTCGGGCCGTATACGATGGCGACCGACGCCAGCGGCCGGCTCTACGTTGCAAACAACGGGCACGACACGGTCACCGTCTACGCCCACGGAGGGACGAACCCGGTGAACACGCTCACGCGCGACGTTCGCAATCCGCAGGGCCTCGCGTTCGACGCAAAGGGCAACGTTTACGTCTCGAACTTTGCCAAAAACGACGTCACCGTTTACCCGCCCGGCAAGAACGGTCCGCCGAAAATCATCAAGGGCGGCATGCTCGGGCCGTCCTCGATTGCAATCGATTCGGCCAACAATCTTTACGTCGCCAACGAGCGCGGAAACTCGATTACGATCTACGCGCTGGGGAAGAAGAGCGCCCCACGGCGCCTCAAAGCGGGAATCCACCAGCCGATCGCCATCCGCGTCGACGGCGCCACGCTGTACGTTCTGAACTACTCGCGCAATGCGCTCGCCGCCTACGACGTGCAGACCCTCAAGCGCGTCGCGGGGACGACTACGGGCATCGCCTGTCCGAGCACGATGACGATGAGTTCCAACGGGCTCTTGTACGTGGCCAGCACCTGTCCCAGCGCCGTGACCGTTTATTCGGCTGCCGGCCTGAAACTGCAGCGCACGATTTCCAAAGGAATTAGCGACCCGGTCGCCCTCGTCGTCGCGCCGTAGCACCCACCGCGGTGCGCTCTGAGCCCGCCGCGCAAAAAGCTTGCTCGATCATTAGCTTTGTGATACAAAGTAGATGATGGAACTCCAACGGGCGCTCTCGGACTTAGCAGAGGTTCGCGATCGCCTGGCCCAGCTCCAGCGCTTCGAAGGGTATTCGGCTTCTGCAGCGGCGGCGAGCGGCGTCGTGGCGATCGCTGCGTCGTTCGTGCAGCGCGTACTCGCACCGGTGCCCGCGCCCACACAGCCGCCGCACACGTATCTGGCGATCTGGCTCTCGTGTCTTGCCGTTGCTTTGCTGCTCAACTACGGCGCAGTGACGGTCTGGCTGCTGGAACATCGGGCTCCCGGTGCGCGCAGCCGCTTTCGAACCGCTGCGATTTCGATCGCGCCGAGCATCGTGCTGGGCGGAGCGCTGAGCGTCGCGCTGATCGACCACAACGCGTACGGGCTCTTGCCGGGAACCTGGTTCGCATTTTACGCGATCGGGCTCTTTGCATCGCGCGGTTCAATTCCGGCGTCGACGGTCGTCGTCACCGCGTTCTTTGCCTTGCTGGCGCTCGCGTTCTTGCTTCCACCGCTGGCCGCCGTCGCGCTCTCGTGGTGGGTGATGCCGTTGGGATTCGGAACCGGCCAACTGTTGATCGGATACTTCATCTGGGTGGACCGCCAAGCGTGAGCGAGGTACAAAACGCGCCGTTTGCGTATCCGGGCCTGGAGCGGATCTTTCACGAACGCGGACGACTCGCAATCTGCACCTGTCTGATCGCGCACGCGAACGGTTTGAGCTTCACCGAGCTGCAGGGCGCGTGCGACCTCACCGACGGAAACCTCAACCGCCACCTGCACGCTTTGGCAGAAGTCGGGATCGTCGCGATTGATAAGCAGCGCGGTTCTGGACGCGGACTCACGCTGTATCGCATTACCAAGCGCGGGCGTCAGCGCTTTCTCGCCTACGTCGACGAACTCGAAAGCGTCGTGCGAGACGTCCACGAGCGGCGGGATGCCGTCGCCGCCGCGAAACTGGCGACGACGTGATCGCGCGTCACGTTGCGATCATCATGGACGGAAACCGTCGCTGGGCGCGCGCGCGGAACCTGCCGATCGCGTGCGGCTACCGGCGCGGCGTCACGGCCTTGCGCGCAACGCTGCGCGCCGCCCAGCGCGCGCAAGTGCGGATCGTTACGGCGTACGCGTTTTCCGAGGAGAACTGGAATCGTCCCAGCGCTGAGGTCGATCTCTTGATGGGACTCTGCCTGCGCGCAGCGAGCAAAGAACTGCGCGCTCTGCGGCACGAAGGCGTGCGCGTTCGCCTGTGCGGCCGCGGCGACCGGCTGCCGGCGGCGACTCGCCGGGCTCTGCAGGATCTCGTAACGGCAACCGCCGGCAACGACGATCTGACGTTAAATCTGGCAATCGACTACGGCGCCCGGCGCGAGATTGGCGACGCCGTCCGCGCTCTCGCGCGCGAGGTCAACGACGGCCTGCGTTCCGTCGAGTCGATCGACGAGCTCGCGGTACAGAGCCATCTGTACACCGCGGGGCTTCCGGATCCCGATCTCGTCATCCGCACCGGCGGAGAGTTCCGCCTTTCGAACTTCCTGCTCTTTCAAGCCGCCTACGCGGAGTTTTGGGCGACGCGGACCTGCTGGCCCGACTTCGGAGAAGAAGAGCTGCGCGCTGCCTTAGACGATTACGCGTCACGTCAGCGGCGTTACGGAACCTGAGCGAAGACCACCTGATCCCAGCGCCATAGCTGCTGGAAGAACGCGAGGCCGTCGCTGCGGCCCTCGCTGCCGACGATTTCGGCGATGCTCTTCGCTCCGTCGATGGCGTCATACCAGCGCAACTGTTCGGCGCCAATCGGCAGGTAAAGATCGGTGTGCGTATGGTTGCGATTGAGCAGCACGGCCGCGGCGCCCACGGGCAGCCGCTCTGTGACGGCGATCGCTCCAGGCAGACGAACCGGTACGTACGTCCGGTACGCGTCCATATCGAACCGGAGGTCGCGCTCCGCCGCGTGCTGCCGATACGCGACGACGCTGTGACGAACCATCGTGCCGCGCAGCAGCTCGAGCGCCGCGTATTGTTGGGGTGGCGGCAGCTGCTGCAGCGCCGAGGCGTGCGGCGTGGCGGTCACAGCGCCGCAATAGGGCAGGTAGGGCGCCTGGCGGACCCAGCGCCCGAGGCGCAGCTGCGCGCGGGCGAGGAAATCGAAGAGCTCGGCAACGGAGTACGCGCGATCGCTGGGATGCAGCAGCGCGTCGGCGATGCCGGCTGCGCTCGCAAAGTCGCTCGAGTTTTGCAGCAGCGGCACGAGCGGGTGTCTCGGCGGCAACGCTTTGAGGGTCGCTGCGAGCTCCTCGATTTCGCGCGGGCTCCAGCCGATGTTCAGACGGCGACAGTATTCCTGCAGCATGTAGACGCCGGCGCGCCCGTAGGGCGCGTAAACCATCAGGTGCATCGCACCGCGGGGTGCGAGAACGTCGCGCAACGCCGTGAGACCGGCGTCGGGCTCCGCAAGGTGGTGCAGCACGCCCGTGCAGATGATGAAGTCGAACGTTTGGGCGAGTTCGCCGGCGCGTTCGACCGGAAGCCGCCGCAACTCGAGATTGCCGAGGCCGTGTTTGCGCTTGAGCTCGTCTTCGTAAGCGACGCTGCTTGCGCTTATGTCGATGCCGACGACGCGCGCGTTCGGCCAGCGGGCCGCGTAGCGCGCCGCCTGCGACGTGCCGCATCCCGCCACGAGGATGCTGCGATCGTCGCGATACGCTTCGTTTGAGAAAAAGAGGAACGAGTCGGCGCGCCTGCGAGCGTCGTCCCAGGCGCGCCGGTACGTTTCGAGGTCGTCGACCGGCGGCGGGTAGGGGTGACTCTCGTAAAAGTCACCCACCCGCCCGAAGGCCGCCTTCGTTTGGTCGAAGTGCGCGGAACTATCCGTGCGGCCGTTGCGCCTGCTCGAGCACGGAGTCGAGGTTAAACGACGCGGGCTTTTGCCGCGGCGGGAACTTCTCGAAACCAGCGATCTGTTCGGCGATGGCCGCCTGCATCAGATACATCTGCGGGACGTGATCGACCGACCAATCCCAGTACGTGTTTGAGTTGAAATCCGCGCGCTCGAATGGGTCGCGCCGTAAGTTTACGATGTGCGGCACGCGCAGCTTCACGAACGGCTCGGCCCACTGCTGCATCGTGTTAGCCCGTTGCACGGCGAGATTGAACTTATAATCTCCGACCCGAACCGCGATCACGTCACCGTCGTCGCTGAAATAGACGATCGACTGCCGCGGGCTCGCTTTGCTCGCTCCGCTGAAGTAGGGTATCTGGTTATAGCCGTCGAGGTGTACGTTGAATTTCTTTCCGCCGACCTTGGTTCCGTCAAGCAACTGCTGCGTGACGTCGGGGTTACCCGCGGCGGCCAACAGCGTTGGGAACATGTCGATGTGCGAAACGATGCCGTTGTACACCGAACCCGCCTCGATCGTGCCGGGCCAGCGAATGAAGCACGGGACGCGCCAGCCGCCCTCCCAGTTCGAATCCTTCTGCCCGCGGAAGGGGGTATTTGCGCCATCGGGCCAGGTATCGTTTTCTGGACCGTTATCGGTGGAGTACATCACGATCGTGTTGTCCGCCAGGCCGAGCTCGTCGAGCTTATCGAGCATCATACCGATCTGTTCGTCGTGGACCACCATTCGGTCGCTGTACGGATCCTGGCCGCTCTTGCCAAGGTTCTTTGCGGCAACGTGCGTCCGGAAATGCATCGCGGTTGCGTTGTACCAGAGGAAGAACGGTTGATCGGCCTTCGCTTGTTTCTCCATCCAGGCCAGCGCGGCGCTGGTGATCTCTTCGTCGATCGTCTCCATGCGCTTTTTGGTGAGCGGGCCCGTATCGGTGATGGTCTGTCTGCCAACGCGTCCCCAGCGCGGATCGATCGTCGCGTCGTCGCTCTCGGTCGCCAAGCAATGCAGGACGCCCCGCGGCCCGAACATCTCTTTGAACTTTGGGTCTTTCGGGTAATCGGGAAGCTCGGGCTCTTCCTCGGCGTTGAGGTGGTATAGGTTGCCGAAGAATTCGTCGAAGCCGTGGACCGTCGGGAGAAACTCGTTGCGATCGCCGAGGTGGTTCTTTCCGAACTGCCCGGTCGCATAGCCGAGCGGCTTGAGCAGGTCGGCAATCGTCGGATCTTCGGGCTGCAGACCCACGGTCGCGCCCGGCATTCCGACCTTCGTCAGGCCGGTGCGGATCGGATTTTGGCCGGTGATGAAGCAGGCCCGTCCGGCCGTGCAGCTCTGCTGCGAGTAATAATCGGTGAAGAGGCCGCCTTCGTTGGCGACGCGGTCGATGTTGGGGGTACGATACCCCATCATCCCGTTGCTGAATTTGCTGAGGTTCCAGATGCCGATATCGTCACCCCACAGGATGAGGATATTGGGTTTCTTGTCAGGCATTTTCGCTGTACGTCTCCTCGGGTTTTGGTCTTGGGCCATTAGAGTAGCAAGCGAGACGGCGCCGCGCTACCCACAAAGGGCAATGAAATCGATTCCAGCCCCGAACTCGGGTAAGGTGAAAGCATGAATGAGAAGCGATATTGGTTCAAGCGACGGCGGTTTGGCCTGGGCTGGAGCCCGAAGAGCTGGGAGGGATGGGCGGTGACCGGCGCCCTCGTTCTGCTCCAAGCGGCACTTCCCGCAATTGCCCAGCGCTTCGGCGCCCAGCGACGCGTCTCTCCCAAACTCCGCCTCGCAATTAGCGGAGCGTTCGTCGTGCTGGCGCTGCTCACCGGGGAACCGCTGGCGTAACGGCTCCGAGAGAATTTGACACCGCCGCCCCGGCGGTGCTAAGGTTCCTGCAATGTCTTTCTATGCGTATTGTTCGGCGATGTGCGGCATGCAGATGTATGCGGCGGGGTCGTCGTGAAGCTCGCAGAGTAAGTCAGGATACGAAAAGCTTCACGCGCCCCTCGCCGCAAACGGCGGGGGGCGCGTCTTTTTTCCTCGCTTTCCCATCGCAACAGGAGGCCTGGATATCATGAAAACGACCGTGGGGGTCGGGCTGCTCGGGTGTGGGACGGTCGGTTCGAACGTAGCCGACCGTCTCAACCGGGAGCGCGACGCGATCGAACGCCGGAGCGGCGTCCGGTACGAGCTTCGCGCAATCGCGATCGCCGATTCTCTCAAGGAACGCTCGAACTCGCTCGAGCGGCGCCTCTTCACGCGCGACGCCCGTTCGGTCGTCGACGATCCGCAGGTCGACCTGATCATCGAGGTGATCGGCGGGACGACCGAGGCGGCCGAACTGGTCGAACGCGCGCTCGAACGCGGCCGCCACGTCGTCACCGCCAATAAAGATCTGATCGGCGAACAGGGTCCGCGGCTGCAAGCGCTTGCGGCGGCGCGCCGCGCGGCGCTGCGCTTCGAGGCGGCGGTTGCCGGCGCCATTCCGATCGTGCGCACGCTGGACGAAGCGCTGGCCGGCGACGAAGTCTTCGGAGTCGCCGGGGTCGTCAACGGAACGTGTACCGCGATTCTCTCGGCGATGGAGCAGGGGGCCGGATTTGGCGAGGCACTCGCCCAGGCGCAACGGCGCGGATTTGCCGAATCCGATCCCGCCAACGACGTCGGGGGCGCCGACGCTGCCCACAAGTTGGCGATTGCGGCTCAGCTGGCGTTTGGCATGGCCGTGGTCTCGCCGCGGATCGTGCGAACGGGGATCGCCGGCGTGACGCAGCGCGACGTTGCTCGTGCACGGATGCTCGGCTGCCGCATTCGTCTCGTGGCGGCGGCCGCGCGGACGCCGCAGGGCATCCTGGCTGAAGTCGCGCCCGTTTTGGTTGCCGAAGATCACGAGTTTGCGCGCACGGCCGACGCGCAGAACGTTGTCCAAGTGCTCGCGCGCGATGCCGGAACGCTCGTGCTCCGGGGCGCCGGCGCCGGCGGCGTCGCAACCGGGTCGGCCGTGCTCGGTGACGTCGTCAGCGTGCTGCGCGCGCTCGGGCAGGGGCGTGGATTCGACCTTCGCACACGGACGAGCTCGCTCGAGCCGGCGATTCGAGTGGAACCGCTCTTTCGCCGGCTCGCGCACGCCACCGAGCTCCCGGGTTATCCCGTCTGGGATGACGCGGTGACGAACCCGCCGTCGCGGGCGCTGGTGAACGCGTGATGCGCGAGGAAACAGTCGCGATCGGCGCCCTATCGCTGGATTGCGGCGAGACGCTGGGCGCTGTCGACCAGCGCGTTACGTTCTACGGCACGCCGGCGACGGATGGATCGAACGTTGTGCTGATCGAGCACGCGCTCACCGGTTCGAGCCGTGCTGCCGACTGGTGGCCGGCGATCGCGGGCTCGGGTGGACTCTTCGACTCGCGCGGCTGGTGCGTCGTGGGCATCAACGCGCTGGGCAGCTGCTACGGTTCGACGGGTCCGCAGAGCGGAGCGTTTCCGCGGCTGACGGTTCGCGACATCGTTCGCGCCGAGCAGCGCGCGCTTTCGCTGCTGGGAATCGAGCGCGTGGCGTTGACGCTGGGCGGATCGCTGGGTGGAATGCGCGCGCTTGCCTGGGCGCTCTCTGCTCCCGAGCGCGTGGGCGGCGCGATCGTCGTCGGCGCACACGATCATCACAGCGCGATGGGTATCGCGCTCAACGCTCTGCAGCGGGAAGCGCTCGAGCTCGACTCGGTCCGCGGCTTGCGGCTGGCGCGTAAGCTGGCGATGCTTTCTTACAAAAGCGACGCGCTTTTCGCGCGTCGTCACGACCGGCGGCCCGACCGGCTGGGGCGTCGCCTATTCGACGTCGAGGGGTACCTCGAGCATCAGGCCGACGTCTTCGAGCAGCGGATAAACGCGGCCAGCTATGCGGCGCTTACCCACGCCATGGATTCGTTTGACGTACGTTCGTTCGCGCAAACCCACTCGCGCAAACCAGCGCTGACCTTCGTCGGTATTACCGGCGACTGGCTGTTCCGAGCGAACGACGTGCGCGCGGCCGCCGAGCGTTTCGCGCGCGCCGGCTTCGACTCGACTTACTTCGAGCTGAACTCCGATCACGGTCACGACGCCTTTCTGGCCGAGCCGCAAAAACTTGCAGATCTTTTGGAGCGGCGCATTGGCGCTCCATCGGCGCCCGTTGCCGGGAGCGTCTCATGGTGAACCGCGGGTTTTCGACGCGCGCCGTCTGGAGCGGGCAGGACCCCTGTGCAGCGACGGGCGCGACGATCGTGCCCGTCTATCAGACTGCGACGTTTACTCTGCCGCAGATCGGCGTCACGAAGGGATTCGATTACTCGCGCACGGTCAATCCAACGCGCAGCGCGATGGAACGGCAACTTGCCGCGCTCGAAGGCGGTTCGTTTGCGTCGGCATTCGCCTCGGGGATGGCAGCCGTCGCGGGCGCGGTTTCGCTGCTGCGCAGCGGCGACCACATTCTCGCTACCCGCGATATTTACGGCGGCACGCATCGGCTTTTTACGACCGTGCTCTCGCGTTACGGCATCGAGGTCAGTTTCGTCGATACCAGCGATGCCGCCCAAACGTGGGCGGCGTGCCGGCCGAACACGCGGATGCTCTGGCTGGAGACGCCGAGCAATCCGCTGCTGCGTCTGTGCGATATCGCGACGCTGTCGCGCACGCGCCCAGCGGGCGTTCTGCTCGCGGTCGACAACACGTTCGCTTCGCCCTTTCTCCAGCAGCCGCTCGCACTGGGTGCCGACCTCGTCGTACACTCGACTACGAAGTACATCGGCGGCCACAGCGACGTCGTCGGCGGGGTCGTCATCAGCAACGAACGCGAGATCGCCGAGCAGATTGCCTATCACCAAAACTGTGTCGGCGCGGTGCCGGGGCCGTGGGATGCCTACCTCACGCTGCGCGGCACGAAGACGCTGGCGCTGCGGATGCGCGCGCACGTGCAGAACGCGCAGCAGGTGGCCGATTATCTCACCGGCCGCGACGACGTCGCGGAGGTCCACTATCCAGGTCTGCCCACCCACCCGCAACACCAACTCGCCAAACGCCAGATGAGCGGCTTCGGGGGCATCGTCTCCTTTCGGCCGCGCGGCGGCGTCGGGCGCGCGCACGGAATCGCCCAGTCGACGGCGATCTTCACCCTCGCCGTTTCGCTGGGCGGCGTCGAGTCGCTGATCTGCAGTCCTGCGAAGATGACGCACGGATCCCTAACGCCGGCGCAGCGCGAAGAGCTCGATATCGGTGACGACCTGCTGCGGCTCTCGGTGGGTATCGAGGACGGCGACGACCTCGTCGCAGACTTGGGCGCTGCACTCGACGGGTCGCTGGGTTTTCTAGAACTGCATGCGCAGAATCTGTAACTGCGGGTTGACGACCGCAACGGGGCGAGCGCGAGCGGATTCCAGGTAAACGTACTTGCGGTCGTCGGGACCAATCCCGCCGAACTCCCACTCGATGACGCGCGCGTCGGGATAGTTGGACTTCGCGATCGCCTCACGCACGGCCGGCGTCAGGCGCGCAAAGGCGATTGCCTTCGCGCTGAACGCACGCGCGTCGACCGATTGCGCAGTGATCGGACCGCCGCCCAGCGACATCAGCTTTACGGGCGTCGGACCGGTAATTGTGCCATCGGGCGCAACGACGTACCGATCGACGTTGATGTGGTTTTTAGGCTCCTGAACGTCGACGGTCAGCCCGTTCATCTGGTCGGCGCCAATCGAGGTGACCCGCAGGGGCGTGCCCGCGCGTGCGCCGATCGCGTCGAGCGCCTGCAGAACGGCTTGGCCGTTGGCTAGGAACGGATCGATCGGGCCGCCGCCCGGATTGGCGGCGGCGAGGTTCGGGTCGCCCGTTCCGTACGCGCCGTGACCCGCGCTCGAACCCGAGCAGGCCGCCAGCGCAAACCAGACCGCAAAAAGAACCCTCTTCATATCGTGCGCTCGCATTCAGCAGCGACCGAGCCCACCCCCGCCGGGCCGGCCACGCTCGCGGCGATGAATTTTATTGCAACGAGAAAAAAGCTGTGGTATATTTGCGCACAACATGCTCGCACGTATCGCAAACGCGTCTTATTATCCGTATTACGGCTACTCCGCTCGGAGCCGGCATAGGTCGCCATTGCTTTAACGAACGAGTTTCGTCAACATGCAAAGCCGCCTCGCCGACGCGAGGCGGCTCTTTTTTACGAGGAGCCCGAAGGAGATATGAACGCGCTGCACCCTTCCACGATCGACCTCGCAGAGTTCGAACGAGGCGTCGCGGCGACGATCGAGCGACACCCCGTCGTCTCGAACAACGCCTATACGCGCTGGTTCTCGCGGGGCGAAGCCACGCTCGCAGAGCTTCGCGAGTTTACGGTGCAGTTCTCGGTGTTCAGCCATTTGTTCATCGAAGCGCAGCTCCGCAAGTGCATCAATGCGGGTGACCTTCAGAGTTACCGCGCCGGCAAGGAAATATTGATGAACGAGCTCGGCGTCGTCTTCACGAGGTCGGGCAGCATCGAGAATGGGACGTTCCGCTTCGACGCCGGCCACTTCGAGTGGCTCGCGCACTTCGCGCAATCGCTCGGACTGCACTGGAGCGAGATCGGAAAGCGGCGCTGCGGCCGGCCTGCGACCCTCGCGTTCTGCGACGCGCTGATGCAATGGTACGGCTCGGAGGACGAATCGGCAGCCGCAGGCGCCTCCTATGCGATCGAGCACTGGGCCGCCGCCGGCTTTTGGAAGGAGCTCATCGCAGGTTTGCGCGCCGTAAAGCAAACGCACGTCGCCGCGTTACCGCTCGGATTCTGGACCTGGCACGATACGCTTGAAGAGAACCACGCCGCCCACACCACCGACGAGCTCCGCGACGCCTTCGCCAAGCCGGGCTTCTCAGCCGAACGTTTTCTCGCTGCGGGCGAGGCGATGCTCGATGCGGTCGCCGGCTTTTGGAACGGCCTCGAAGCGGTGCGGCTGTCACCGCAGCTCACGAAGGCGCGTTAAGGGTCACGTTATGAATCTTCGCGCGTGTGCGGCCGCCGCGTGCGTTGCGCTGCTCGGCGCTCAGCCGTCGAGCGGGGCACGCGCGCAACTCGACGCCCTCGCCGCGCGCTATTACGCGCAAGCTGGCCGGATCGCGTCGGAGACCGGTCGCGATGCCACGATGGACTACTATCAACGCCTACTCGATGACGCGCAGATGCTCGAGCAGCCCGCGCCCACGGGCCTGAGCCCGGAATCGTGGGCGGCTTTGACGCAAAGCTACGTTCGACTCGACTCGAGCTT
This sequence comes from Candidatus Cybelea sp., assembly GCA_036267315.1. Taxonomy (GTDB): domain Bacteria; phylum Vulcanimicrobiota; class Vulcanimicrobiia; order Vulcanimicrobiales; family Vulcanimicrobiaceae; genus Cybelea. Next base: position 157,766 of record DATAWH010000023.1, read on the forward strand.
GGCCGATCAGTTGCTCGCCGGGACGTATCAACCACTGAGTTCGATTCACGGGCTCGGTGAGAGCTTCGTGCGCTCTTCGAAGGACGGCACGATGCAGCCGGTCGCGGTCTACGTGCCGCAAAGCTACGCACCCTCGAAGCCCGCGCCGCTGGTCGTCTTTCTGCACGGGCGCCTCGAAGCCGAGTCGCATCTGCTCGCGCCTTCCTACATCACGGACCTCGCCGAGCAGACCGGCACGATCGTCATCGCTCCGTACGGGCGAGGGTTTTACGACTTCAACGGCACCGAGAGTGACGTTTACGATGCACTGGAGGCCGCTACGGCCGCCTTCAACGTCGACGTGAAGAAGCGCTACTTGGCCGGATATTCGATGGGCGGCTTCTCGGCATTTAAAATCGCACCGATGCACCCCAACGACTGGGCTGGAGTAATGTCGATCGCGGGGGCGCTGCTCAACTCGCGCTCGCAGCGAGTGCTTGCGACGATGCCTCGCGCGCGGTTTTACATTTTGACCGGTGCCCACGATTCCATCGTGCCGACGGGATTTGCGATCGACACCGCGGTCTTTTTGCGAGACTATGGGGTCGCCGTCACGTTCTATTCGCAGCCGGACGGAACGCACTCGCTCTTCACGCTGCGCCCCATCCTCGAGCAAGCGTGGCTCGATATGGACCGCGCGGTCATCCATCCGCCCGCGAGCCTGGACGGAAGCGGCAGTCTGCCCGAGGGCCTGCCCCCTTAAATCGAGGGCGCCAGTCTAAGCGACGGCCCTTTCGGGATCGCGAACGATGCAGCGAAATCCCAAATGGCTCATCGACGTGTCGATCATCTGCGGAGATCGCGCCGCCGGGCGAAAACGCAGGCAGTAGTTGGGCGCGCACAGGTGCGATCCGCCTTTGAGCACTTTGCGGGGGATGCGGATGTCAGGCTGATTGGGATCGTAGCTCTCCGCTACGTTGGCCGCACGCGCTTGCGCGCCGCCGCAGCATGGCTTCGACTCGCTCGTCCCGGGCTGCGTCGAATACCAGTCGGTCGTCCACTCCCAAACGTTACCGGCCATGTCGAAGAGGCCATATCCGTTTTCGGGAAAGCTGCCCACAGGCGAGGTACGCTCGAAGCCATCGAGGTTGAGGGCTTGCCACGGAAACTCGCCCTGCCACGTGTTCGCCATGTACTTTCCGCCGGGGATGATGTCGTTGCCCCACGTGTAAGTGGCGCCGTCCAAGCCGCCGCGCGCGGCAAACTCCCATTCGGCCTCTGTGGGCAGCGATTTGCCGGCCCATCGCGCATACGCCTCGACATCTTCAAAGGCGACGTGCACGACCGGATGCGTGGCGGCATCGTCAATCGCGGAGGTTGGTCCAAGCGGGTGGCGCCACGACGCGCCGGGCGTCCAGGCCCACCACTGCGACCAGTCGCGCAGGTCTACCGGGCCGCGAGTCGGCCGGAAGACGAGCGATCCCGGGGCGCACAGCTCGGGTAGCGCTCCCGGATATTGCGCCGGGTCGATCGGCCGCTCCGCGAGCGTGACGTAGCTCGTCTCCTCGACGAAACGCGAAAAGGCTTCGTTGGTGACGGGATGACGGTCGATGAAGAAGGCGTCGACTTCGGCGCGCCGCACCGGCCGCTCTTCGGGGTAAAAGTCGTCGGAGCCCATTGCAAACGCTCCGCCTTCGACGCGCACCATTCCATCCACGGTGCTAGCCTCTTAGCCTCGCGGGGGTAGAAATACTCTCTGCAAGCGAGTAGGCCGTTGTCTGATTGTGCAGAGCAATCGCTTTCGCTAGATGGTTGGGTGCCGCCGAAGTTTGCTAGAATGGTCACCCGAAGGAGGGTCAACGTCATGCTGAATCTCTCGCGCGTCCTCGTTTTCGCGTTGCTCGCCGCATTCATGGGTACGGGCCTAGCCGTTGCTCAGAACGCGCCGCCGCCGGGTCAGCCCGCGACGACGAGCCAACCCAAACAACAGACGAATAAGAGCAAGTGCAAACAGAAAGGCTGCCCGAAGCAGAAGCAAAAAAAGGCCGCCGCAAAACAGCAAAGCATGGGGGCACCCCCGGCCGGCCAAGCACCGCCGCAGTAGCGCCCGCCGGTTTACATGACGCCGCTCGATCTGCGCAAGGCGCCGCCGCGTGGTGCGCGCGAAGAACTGCTCGGGTTCTATTTTCTCGCGCGCACGATCGATAAACTCCGCGCCGAACTTCCTGGGGGCAATCTTGGCGGCTACGTCAATCACGACACCGGATTTAGCGCCTGGGTCGTTCGGCGGCTCGGTCTAAACATGGACGAGCTTCGAGCCGTCGTTGCAGCGGCTCCCAATGAAGAAGCCGTCGTTCGGTGGCTGACGGCACGCGTCGAAGCGAGCGCTGCGCCGGCGCTCAACGAAAAGTTCGAGACCTTCGTTGTCGAGCGAATGTCGGCCGAAGATCGCGAGTTAGTGCGCAGCCGCCACCCGGTGATGGCCGATCGCGCCGATCTCTCGAAGATTCTCGACGTGCTCGAAGCCGACGACGCGCGCGAATTCCCCAGCAGCTAGCGCGATTTTTTCTTTTTGCGCGTCGTGGCGACCGCCTTTTTGGCGGCTTTCTTCGCGCTGCCAGTCCGTTTGCGCGTCGTTGCCGTCGCGCGGGCAACCGCCTTGCGGCGGGGCTGCGGGTGCACGCCGAGGTCGTGCCACGAACTTTCGCTGAGCTCGACGCCATAGTAGCGAGCCGCTTTCTCGATGTTGGCAAACGCCAGTTCGCGGTCGCTTTGGGAGGCCTCGGTAACTTGATCGAAGCGCGCAACGGCGTTGCGGACGTGACGCGCGTCGGTCATCGGCTCTTTGCGCTGCTTCGGAAAAGCGAAGACGCTCTCGGGAAGGTCGCTTCGCCTCGTCAAGCGGCCATGTTTTTCATGGGGTTTCCAGGTTGCTCTCATATAAAATAGCGTACCCTTCGATCGCTGGGATTACCCGGGGACACTCGAGTGGAGATCAAAATCAAGCGCGCCTACGAGGAGCCTTCGGACGTTGTCTTAGCGCGCCTCTTTAGCCGTCGAGCCGGCCTCCCGATGGAAAAAGCCGTCGATCGTCCGCGTCGATGATGTCGACGATGAACTCAAGCTCCGGATACCGTGCCAGCGTCGCGGCGTACTCTTCCCGGAAGAACGCTTCGTCTTGTGCGTGCTTGGGCCGGATGCGGCGCAAGGTCTGGTTGATTGCGGAATATGCCGATGGATCGGTGCGCACCCGCAGCCAGCGCGCGATTTCCGCCTCGTCGCCGGCCCCCCCGACTGCGTCGCGAAGTTCGTCTTCGCCGATCCCCAGACGGTCGAGCAGATATCCCGAGATGCCGGGGATCGCGCCGTTGATGAAATACACGCCGGGATCACCGCCCGGCAGCGTAGCCCGGAGCTTATCGATCGTCCTCGGTAAGAGCATCAGACCGTCGAGCTCACAGTAGCAGCTGCGCGGAGGTCGAAGCCTCAGATCGAGCGGCGTCACCGTTACGAGACGATCTTTACCTCGCCGGTGCCCAAGTGATAGACGCCCCCCACCACGAGCACGCTGCCGTTTGCGACGCCGCCCGAGATTACCGTCGGAGTGTTCTTGAGCTTGGTCACCGCCGCGGTAACGTTGGCCGAGATCGCTTCGTCGATGCTGCCCTTTCCGTCGACGACGCCGGCGATGCCGGGAGCGATTAGTTCTTGAATGATCGTCAAGTGAGGGGGTAGCGTCGTTTTGCTTCGTAGTGCGGCGTAGACGGCTTTGACCGCACCGCAGTTCTGATGGCCGAGCACCATGATGAGATGCGTTCCCAGGTGCTCGACTCCGTATTCGATCGAACCGGTAACGAGATCGTCGGGAAAGTTGCCGGCAACGCGCGTGACGAAGACCTCGCCGACGCCTTGCACGAAGACGAGGTTCGGCACGACGCGCGAATCCGCGCAGGTAAGAATCGAGGCGTAGGGCGCCTGCCCTTCGACGAGCATCTCGCGCTTTTCGGCGATGGCGGAGAGCTTTGGAAAATCGTTGTTGAGGAAGCGTTTGTTTCCGGCCATCAGGCGCCCGAGCAGCTGCGCCGGGGGAACGGTCGACGTCGCGCCCGGTTGGGCCGCGCTGGCCGTATCGCAGAGGCCCGCACCGATCGCGGCGGCCGATCCCGCGAGGAATGCCGCGCGGTCCAGACGGAGACGATTATCCGAATCGGACTGGTTCACAGCAGAAAGCTCCTTTGTCGTGTAAACGTAATTCGTGCGGAGCGATGGATCGCGCCCGGCTGGCCGCTCCGGGGAACGCGTTGGTGAGCACGGCCATCCCCGCACATATTGCGGCGGAGAAGAGGTCTACGCGACCTCGTAGACGCCGCCTAGGAAACTCCAGAGCGCTTCACAGGCATCGTTGGTCGCCGCCAAGACCTCGGCCCGCTTTTGCGGCGAGTCGGCCGAGCGTTCGATCAGCGCCCATTCGGCCGCCGAGTGCTCGACGTCGGCGTCCCGATGAACGGTGAAAAACTCGTACCCGGCGGGATCCTCGATTCCGTAGAACGTTCGCAGACCGTCGATTTTCACGGCGGCGATCGCCGGAACTTGGGATTCGAAGGCGTGCAGCGCCGCGAGCCCCGCGTAGTGCGGGCGATTGCGACAGATATCTGTGAAGGTCTCGATGAGGCGCTGCGTCGCCGGCAGCGCCGGGGCTGCGGCCAGCTCCGCTTCTGAGAGTCCGAGCGATGTGGCGAAGCGCTTCCAGAGTTCGGGATGGTTCTTCGGGCCGAACTCTTCATCCACCAAGTTTGCCAAGATCGTCTGGCGGGCCGAGAGATCGGGCGTGCCGTCAGAAGCGAAGTGCGGAGTATTCGCGTGGACGTTGCTCAAGTACGTCGGTTCGGCGAGCACGTGGTGGTAGTACTGGGCGGCGTACTGCTGCATCTGCTCGCGCGTCAGCTCGCCCTTCGTCCACGCCACATAGAACGGGTGTGTCAACAGATGGCGGCGCTCGATCGCGGCGCGCACCTGTTCTTTGAAAGTCAGCGATTCGATTGTCTGCATGCGCGGGGCTTCTCCTCGTCGTCCGAACGCCCCTCGCGCCGGCGACTGCCCGCTAGCGCGAACTCGCGACGGTACCGAGAAAGCCGTGGTTGCGGCCGGAGTTGTCGACGTAGTAACCGGCGATGTCGTCGTGCAGGTTGATGCCGGTAACGACGGTGGCCTTTTCACCCTGCGGTTCGTCGATCGTCTCCCAGATCACGCGCGGCGTTCCCGGGTATCGCATCAAAAAGCCGTGCGTTACGCCGGACGCGTCGACATACGAACCCACGATGTGGTCGACGGCCGAGAGCCCGAGGGCTTTGGTGCTAACCGAATTGGGATACGCGAACTGCACCGCTGGGTTTCCCACCGGACGAAGGAAACTCTGCGTAACGCCCGACGCCGTCTTATAGTAACCGCAGATGTCGCCGCGGGTATTGATTCCGGTCGCAACCGCCGACACCGTGCCGTCGGGAGTATTGACCCTCTGGAACACCCCGGTCGTCAAATCCAATAAAAATGGAACGTCTTGCTTCGCGTTGTTCAGCCAGAAGCCAACGGCCTCGTTCGAACCGTTCATGTTCGTGATTTCGGTGACTTTGGGTCCCGAAAGCGGTGCCGCGTAGGCAAACCACAAGTTCTTCCACTCGAGGAATGCGTACGTGTCGTGCTTCGAGTCGGTGTAGAAACCGCCAAACGAGCCTCCATCGTCCACCGTCGTAATTTGCGTCTGGGTGGCGTCCGGAAAGGCAATGCCTTGAAAGTCGCCCGCCCGGTACGGCGGCGCGACTTGGACGCCGATGTTGGGATCGCTCGGCTTTCCTCTGCCGAAGTAGCCAACGACCTTACCGAGATCGTTCAGTCCCAGCGACCGGTTGAAGCGTGAGTCGTTGGGATCGTCGAGCCTCGCGAACGCATAGTTCACGACGGCGTCGCCGTGCTGCAAGGGCCGCGCGTCGCTCCCAATGACGGCGGGCGCGCTCGGGAGTCGCGGCATTGATTGCGTTCCGCAGGCCGCTAGCAGTGCGCCCGACGTGAGAAGGCCCGCGGCGTACAAACGCCGAGGTTTCGCCCGAAACGTACCCATTCTGCTCTTGTGATAGCGCGCAGGCCCGAGAAAGTCAACGTTATCGGGCTCGAACTTTAGCGATTCGCGCGCGCGTTAACGGATTAACGCCGCGTTTGCGAGGCGATCGCTCCAGCGAACGCGCCCCGTGAACTGCATGACGACGAACAAGGTAACGATCGCACCGAGCGTGATCGTGAGCCCGCTCCAGCCTTCGTTGAAAAGCGCATACGAGAAAAGAATGAGGTAAACGAGTTGCGCGAGGCCGCTTCCCACGGCGGCGAACTGCCAGCCGGCCACCAGACGCAGGTAGGAGATCGTCAAGAACAGCGTGACGGCCGAGCAGATGAGAAACGCAGCCTCGAGCGCGATGCGGTCGACGAGATACGCAAAGAGCAAGTGAAACGCGAAGAATGAGGCGGCCAAAAAGAAATAGTTGACCGGATGCAGATCGATGCCCCGCAGCGTCGTGATCACGAGCATGACGAAGAAGTAGAAGAAGAGCGCGACCGGAGCCCAAAAAGTGATACGCTGCGCAAGCGGTCCTGGCTGCAGCGGATAGGGAAATGCCATGCCGATGCCGTTTCCGGTGACGAGCGTCGCATAGTGCCAATGAAGCCGCCACCCGTTTCCGGCGCGTTCTTCGGGCGGATCGGGAAGCAGCGTCTCCGGCGGAAAGTCGATCGCACCGAAGTCGGTAGTCATCGTCAATGTGAAGGCGCTGACCGCGCTGACGCCGTCGCCGAAACGGTAGATCCACGTGCCCATTCCGCGGGAGGTGTAGCCGACGGTCATCGTCGTTTCGGCATTGGGCGCGAGATCGAACGCCACATAGCCTTGATCGAGCGCCGTGGGGGTGTTAATGCGGCGGCCGCCGATCGTGCAGTAAAAGTTTGCGTAGGTGCCGTCGATCGAGGGAAACGGAAAATGCACCGAGAGGCGCCGACTCGTTGTGACGTTGCGAATTCGGTAGCTTGCGTTGAAAGTAACGGCATAAAGGTTGTACCAGAGCAGGCCGTCCCGGCGCTGGTCGAGGTGCAGACGAACGTCGACGAAGCTGCTGCTGAGCGGAACGCCGACGTTCTCGTATCCCCGCTCGACGCGTTTCTTGTCGTCGTTATAGGTGTCCAGTGCGATTCTCGCCGTCACCTGCGGGGCGAGCTGGGTCTGCGCGCTCCCCCACTGCGCGGTCAGCTTTCCGCGCTGACTCGAGTCGGAGCTTGAGGTCCGCGCAACCAGCGTTGCGCCGAGAATCATCCAAGCCACCGAGGCGGAGCAGAAGATGAAAATAATGGCAACCAGGCGCTTGAGCATGCCGTCTCCTCCGGGCGTGGGCCTTGGTACTTTGCATTGCAAAGTTAATAACTTTGTAACACAAAGCTATGGCGTAATGCAAGGACCGCCGAAGAATCTTTCGAAGGTGCGCCGCGTAGAGTGTAAGGTGAAGAGATTACGGATGGGCTGGGCCTTTGCAATCGCCTGCGTCACCGCCGGCTGCGGCAGCCCGCACGGCACGACTGGGCTGCCTGCGCCTGCGCTGCCTCCACTGGTGTCGGCCGCAACCTCGAGTGAAATCGCGCCGGCGGAGCGGTGCCGTCCGATTTTTTACAAGCCCCGTGGCGCCCCAAAACCCGAGCACCGCCCGCTTCACGGACCGGGTTTAGTTCTCGGTGGCGGCGGTCTGGACGTCAAGGGTGAGTTCGTCTGGATTCGCAACACCATTGCGGGGAACGCCCGCGTGCGCACCGGCGACCTCGTCGTCTTACGCGCGACGGGCAACAACGACTACGATCCCTACATCTACCGGATCGCGCACTTCCACTCCGTGCGCACGCTGCGGATTCCGACGTGTTCGAGCGCACAGACGCTCGCCGCCGCCGCGGCCATCGTCCAACGCGCCGGCGCCGTCTGGTTCGCCGGCGGCAATCAGGCCGACTACGTGATCTGGAAGAACACGCCGATCCAGCTGGCGGTCGACCGAGTTTATGCCCGCGGCGGGGTCGTCGGAGGTACGAGCGCCGGGGAAGCGATTTTAGGCCAGTACGTCTTTAACGCCGTCGCCGAAGGTGACCGGAATACCAAGACGGAGAACGCGGTGCGCAACCCTTGGGAACGCATCATCAGCTTTACGTACGGCTTCTTTCGCTTTCCGGCATTGCGCCGAACCATAACCGATCAGCACTTCGTTACGCGTAATCGTTTCGGGCGTACGGCCGTCTTCATGGCGCGGCAGATCGCCGCGGGGCGCGTGCCGCCCTCCAAACCGGTCGTCCTCGGCATCGGCGTTGACGAGGAGTCCGGTATCGTCGTTGACCGGCACGGCATTGGGACGCTGCTCCTGCAGGGCACGGGTGGATCGGCTTTCTTGATTCGGGGTGGAGCGGCAAAGCAGATCGTTCCGGGCCTGCCGTTCGTCTCGAGCAAGCTCGTCGTTACGAAACTGAGCCGGCAGGGCGACACCTTCGATTTCAATACGTGGTGCGGGCCCGAGGCGACCTACGACGTGCGCGTTGACGGCACGCAGCCGGAAGGCTCGATCTATACCCCAAAAGATCCCTACAAGCCGCCGAAGGATAGCCGCATCCCAAGATGCTGAGGCGGCCGGAACTGCGCGCTGAGCGCGCGGCGGCTCGCTCACCGATCTCACCAAAATGCTCGCGACGGCCGATCCGCAACTGCGACTGGTGAGCGTCGGAGGGATCAATGACCGGGGAGAGATCCCCGGACAGGCCTGCGAGCCGGTCGGGAGCTCCTGCCCCTCCCCGAACCCCGTTTTCGTGGCGGCGTTGGTGGTTCCGACCTGAGCGGGAGCATCTCTTAAATATTTAGTTGACATTCTTTGTGGGCTGCAGTAACATGCAACTAAGGATTTAAGAGTTATGCTGATGGAGGCACCGTGAAATACCGCACCGACCCCTCGACCAAAGAAGTTCCGCGCGAGGCTCGCACCCGGGTCCGCGTCCCAGACACCATGTCCAGTCGTATCTTCCCGGGCTGGGGGCCCACTTTCTAGGAAACCGCAGGCGGGCGCGTGCTGTATAAGGGGCATGCGCCTCGCCATTTTGACACTCGCCGCGATCCTCTATCCGCTGGCCGCTTCGGCGGCGCCGGTGGCCCCGGAGGATCTCTTTAAGTTCACTTTTCTGAGTTCGCCCGTAATCTCGCCCGACGGCGCACACGTGCTCGTCGAAGCGTCGCGAATGAACGGACCCAAAGATACCTACGATCGTACGATCGAACTCGTCGACGCGACGTCGGGGAAGCTCGCGCATAACGTCACCAAACACGTCGGAGACGGAGACTTTGCGTGGACGCCCGATAGCCGGAGCTTCGTCTTCATCCGCAGCGTCGAGAAGAAGAAGCCGCAGCTTTACCGCTACACGCTTTCCACCGGTAAGATCGTCGCGCTTACGAACATCAAGCAGGGCGTTTCGAGCCCCGTCTTCTCCCACCGCGGCGATCGCATCGCCCTCTCGGTGAGCGACACGGACCCGGCGCCCGCCGCGCAGATCGATTTTGCGAAGGCCGGGTTTACGCCCAAGGACTCGCAGAAGAAGAGCGACATCCGTTTCATCGATCAACTCTTCTTCGAAGCCAACGGCCAAGGCTACATCTACGATACGCATACGCACATTTGGACCGTCGATGCCGACGGGTCCCATCCCAAAGCGCTGACCTCCGGTCAGTACTCCGAGGGCTTCGATGCCTGGTCGCCGGACGATCGGACGATAATGTTCGACTCGCTGCGATACGAGTCGGTGGACAGCGGCGCAAATGACGTCTACACGATTCCCTCGACGGGAGGAACGATGGCGAAAGTTGCCTCGTCGTTGCCTTCGAACTTCGGGATGTTCTTCGGGACCGACGGTAAGCGCGTGTTTTTTCTCAGCAGCGACGTCACCGATGCGGCGGCGCTTCCCGCGTTGATTTCCGCGAACCTCGACGGCTCGGATCGCCGCGTGGTCGTGGAGAAGAACACGGTTTCGTGGGGCGACACGTTGCTCGCCGATATGAAAGAGGGCGGAGGGCTTTGCGGGGCGCCGCTTCCCGGCGGCAAGCTCGCGCTGCTCAACATCGACGGACCGGGGTATTCGAATCTGAGGACGCTCGATCTGAGCAGCGGCGCCCTCGCGAACGTCACCGCGCCTAAAGGTGAGGCGTGGGGCTGTACGCTTTCGCACGACGGGAGCCGCGTCGCCTACCTTTACAGCGACTCCTTGCACCCCGCCGATATCTACGTCGCGAGCACGATTGGCGGAACGCCCCGCCAGGTCACTAGCGTCAATGCGAACTACCTCGCATCGGTGACGCTCTCGACGCCGCAGGAGTTCAGCGTGCAGGACCCTTCCGGGTTCACCGTGCAGGCGTGGTTCATGCCGGCGACGACCGGCGCGGCCGGCGAAAAACACCCGACGCTGCTCGACATTCACGGCGGTCCGGAAACGCAGTTCGGCGACACGTTCTTCCAAGAGTTTCAGCTCTATGCGTCCATGGGCTATAACGTCGTCTTCTGCGATCCGGCCGGCAGCACTGGGCACGGATACGCCTTCGAAGAGGCGCTCGAGAAGAACTACGGCGACGCGATGTTTGCCGATACGCAAGTCGTGATGGATTCAGCGCTGCGGCGGCCCGAAGTCGACGCCACGCGGCTCGCGGTGCTCGGCGGGTCGTACGGCGGCTACGCCACGCTCTGGGTCGTCTCGCACACCGATCGTTACAAAACTGCGGTTGCCGAACGCGTCGTCAGCAACGTTCAAACCGAGAACTTGGCCGCCGACTTCGCGGGAAAGAACGGTCTGGCCGGCGGTTACTACACGATGGGGCCGCCGTGGGATCCGGCCAGCACGCTCTATGCAAAGTTCTCCCCGCTAACCTACGTCGCAAACGTGCACACGCCGCTGATGATCCTGCACTCCGAAGACGACACACGTACGCCGGTCGACCAGACGCTCCAGGAGTTCACTTCTTTGAAGATTCTGGGAAGAACGGTTCAATACGTGGCGGTGCCCAATGAAACGCACGATCTCTCGCGCACCGGCGCACCGATTCACCGGGTCGAACGCTTGCACGTCATCCTCAACTGGCTCAAGAGTCACATCTAAGGCAGTGTCACCCTGAGCTTGTCGAAGGGTCGAAGGTTCGAAGGGCAGTGTCACCCTGAGCCTGTCGAAGGGTCGAAGGGTAACGTTTTCCTAGAAAGGAGCAGATGCTTTTCCTCGACGAGGCGGCCGTCCGCGAGGTGCTGCGTTGGGACGAGCTCATCCCCGCGATGGAGGCCGCGCTGGTAGAGTTTTCGCGCGGTGCGGTGCTGCAACCGCTACGCACGGTGCTTGCGATCGAGGAACGGCAGCGCTATCTCGGGCTAATGCCCGCAGTCGCAGCCGATGTGATGGGTTTGAAGTTCGTCTCGTTCTATCCCGTCAACGCCGGCAGCGAGTCTCCGACGCACCAAGCGACGATCGTGCTTTATCGCACCGGCAACGGCCAACCGCTCGCGGTGATGGACGGGCGCTTGATCACCGAGATGCGGACGGCCGCGGTCTCCGCGGCAGTTACGAAGTACCTTGCTTCGCCGCGAAGTTCCGTACTTGCGATTCTCGGCAGCGGGGTGCAGGCGGGAGCGCATCTCGAGGCGCTCAAACACGTTGGGGAGTTCGACGAAGTGCGTGTCTGGAGCCGCACGCCCGAGCACGCGACGGCCTTCGCGCGAGAGCGCGACGCGATTGCGATGCCGACCGCCGAAGCGGCAGTGCGCGACGCGGACGTTATCGTAACGGCAACCGCTGCTCGCGAACCGATCCTCCGGGGCGCGTGGCTCAAAGAGGGCGCCCACGTTAACGCCGTCGGTTCGTCGCGGCCCGACTGCCGCGAGCTAGACGGCGATGCGATGCGCAATACGGTCGTCGTCGATTCCCGCGAAGCAGCGCTGGCCGAAGCCGGTGACGTCATCATCCCAGGAGCAGAAATACAAGCGGAGATCGGTGAGATCTTCAGCGGTGCCCGAGCACCCCTGGGCAATCGAACGACGATCTTTAAATCGGTGGGGCTCGCAGTCGAGGACGTTGCGGCAGCGCGGCTCGTCGTGGATGCCTATGAGCGACGTCAGCATCGTTCTTGAAACCCCGCGCCTGATCGTTCGGCGCTGGGAAGACAGCGACGTGCCCGTCGTCGCACCGATTTACGCAAAGCCGGAGGTGATGCGTTGTATTCCGGGAGGCGTCTGGGACAGCGAACGTACGCAGCAGACTATTTCTCGCATGCGCGCGATCGAGCAACGGCAGGGATTTGGATTTTATCCCCTCGTTGAGAAAGAGAGCGGCGCGCTCGTCGGACACGCCGGCCTCGGCAGGCTCGAGGCTGGCGAGGAGATCGAAGTTGCGTACGTACTCGACGTGCCGTTTTGGGGCAAAGGCCTCGCAACCGAGGCGGCCCGCGCGTTTCTCGAGGACGGTTTCGCGCGCCTGGGGTTGACGCGGATCGTTGCCGTAGCCTTTGCGGAAAATCCGGCCTCGATCGCCGTCATGAAATGCTGCGGCATGCGATCCTGCGGAATGGCGCAGCACTTCGGCCGCGAGGTCGTCAAGTACGAGGCTTTGAGCAAGTAAGCGGGAACGTCGCAGCCATGCTGATGCGTCGAACCTCGATTCTCGTTCTTATCGCTTCGTTTTTTGCAGCCGCGCCGGCGGCAACCGTCGCGCAGACCGTCACGGTGACCGTCAACGGTCAGCCGATGTATCTCAATCCTGGGCCGATCGAGCGCAACGGCCGCGTCTTCGTACCGCTGCGCGGAATTTTCGAGCGGCTCGGCGCGACGGTCGTGTACTCCTCGGGGACGATCAACGCAACGAAAGAGAGCACGACGGTTTCGCTGCAAATCGGTTCGACGCAGGCAACGCTCAACGGCCAGGCGCAGATCCTCGATGTTGCGCCCTTTATCGTCGGCGCGACGACCTACGTTCCTTTGCGGTTCGTCGCGCAGTCGCTCGGTGCGCAGGTCGGATACGATGGGTCGACGCGCGTCGTCGCGATCGTGGCGGCGTCGGGGCCTCCGCCGCCTCATCCGCCTCGTCCCTATCCTCCCCCGGCGCCGCCGCGCCCGCCACCGCCGCCTCCGAACAGCCCCGTGAATCTGCGCGACCGTCAGCCGGCGCCCGATTCGATGGCGAACGATCGCTTCAGCGTGATTTCAGCTGAGTTTACCCATCGCGCGGCCGCAGGCAGCGTGCGCGTTCGGCTCGACGGGAACAACATTACCAGCCGCAGCGGAGTCTCGCAGACGGGATTTTCATACAAGCCGCCGGCACCTTTGGATTTTGGTTCGCACACCGTACGAGTCGACGGGCGTGACGTCAGCGGTTCGCCGTTCGATCGTTCGTGGTCGTTCAGCGTGCGACGCTCGGGTCCGGCGCCGATGGAACTGACCATCAACCAGCCCGCACCCGACGCACCGGTTGGCCGCAACTTCGTGATTCAAGGAAGCACGTTACCCAACGCGCGGATCAACGTCACTGCCGGCGCCACGCCTTCGTTCAACGGCCAGTTCGCCGGGACGACGAGTGCCGGCGGCCAGGGGAACTTCCGCATCAAGGTGACGCTCACGACGCTGATGGGTCAGCAGTCGGTGCGCGTGCGGATCACGGCGACCGATCCGTCGACCTCACGAAGCACGCAAACGACCCTGCAGCTACGGCTGAACATCTAGCGTTCGATGCGATGTGCGGCGACTCGCCGGCCGGGCCGCGCGATCGCTTCGTATAGCGCGCCCGCGCCGACGATCAGCGCCATCACCAGCAGCGTGATCCAGCCGTAGTTGAAGATGGCTCGGCCCCCGGATAACGGGCCGGGCCAGATGATATCGAGCAGCATCAAAAACAAATAAATCGCGCCGCCGATCGTCACCGGCAGGCCCCAGCGCCCCATCGAGAACACGCCGCTCGGGCGCCAGCCGCGCATGCGTGCAACGAGCGCGCCGAAGACGGTGAGGAAGAACGCGAGGTAAATTCCCGACGTCGCGAACGAGACGAGCGCGTACAGCGCGTTGACGTTCGCCGGATAGTCAAACCACAACACGCGTACGGGCTTGCTGGGGTTGATCAGCACGAGCAGCAGAAAGAGAAACGGAACGATCGTGCCCACGAGGATTGCGTTGCCGGGCGTCCGGTGACGCGCAGAGATCTGCTTGATCTTGCCGCTGAGGGGAAGCGCGCCGTCGCGGGCCAGCGCGAAAGCCACGCGAGCGCCGGCGCCTTGCACCGCGGTGCCGCAGCTGAAAAACGCCACGATTACCATGATGAGGAAGAAATCTTGCAGCCACTTCGGCAGTTCCGCCAGGATGCTGTTGATGCCGCCGCTGACGACTCCACCGATGCCGCCCGCGGGCGTCGCGAGCAGTAAGCCGGCGACCAGCACGAACGACGCGATGCCGCCGTAGAAAAGAGCGGTGCGCATCGCCTTGGGAACCTGGCGCGCCGCTTCGATCGTCTCTTCGGAGATGTCGCCCGCGGATTCGAACCCGTAAAAGATGTAGACGTTGGCGAGCACCGCGATTAACGCGGCGCCAGTCCACCAGTTTCCGGCGAAATCTAGGCCGAGCGGATTGGTTTTCAGGTGCGCGACCCCTTGAGTCGAGAAAAGGAATCCGGGATGCTGGTGAAAGCCGTAGATGGCAAGCGCGATGAAGACGCCGAAGGTGCCGATCGTTTCGACGTATACTCCGAATCGAGCAACTCGTCCCATGATCTTCGCGCCGACCCAGTTGAGAGTTGCCGAAAGCACGATGATGCCGCCGGCAATCGTAAAGATCGCGAGGTGATTGGTTGGATCGAAGTGCGTGCCGAACCAGATGTTCGAAAGCGACGTCACGTAGCCAACGGCGCCGGAATCGACCGATGCGACCGTCGCGAGCAGCGCAAATCCGTAGATCCAGCCGATGAACCATCCGTACCGCGGCCCAACGTTATACTTGCCGTATTGATAGAGCGCGCCCGAGAGCGGATACTCGCTGGCGAGCTCTCCGAAGACGAGTGCGACGAGCATCATCAGGCCGACGACAATCGGAATCGTCCAAATGTACCGGGGACCACCGGTTCCGAGGCCCAGCGTATACAGCGAGTAGATGCCGACCATCGGGCTCAGATAGCTAAAGGCAACGGAAAAGTTGTCGAAGAGCGAGAGTACTCTCGATAGCTCTTGGCGGTAGCCGAGCGCCGCGAGACGATCTTCTTGGGCACTCACGGTACCATCGTCTACGGTGCGCTCGTTTTCAGCCATTTTTAGCTAGTTATTTGGCCCTTGCCCGCAGGCCTTGGAACCGCGCGCCCGGGGAGCCTCAAAGCCGTTCGAGCAACGCCTCATCGGGAAGTGCCGCGAGTTCGGGAGGAACCCGTCCGCGAACGCGAGCCGCTAGGCGCGCGGCCAGTTCGATTCGGCGATCCGGAAGAAGCGCATCGCGTCGTTCGATGAAGCGCTTGACGAGCGCGCGTTCGTCGCCGTCGAGGTAGGCGGTCGCCGCATAGACCGGTTCCCCAAAACTTTCGCGAAAGTCTCGCGGTGCGCGCAGGCGTGCATCGCGGACGACGATCGTGCCGGCGGCGAGATCGCCCAGGCGTTTGTTCTCGGGCGAAAGCAGCGCGCTGATCGCCGCAAGGATGTAATAGCCGATCAGCTGTTCGCCGACGCGAATGAGGTTGCGGATCAGCGACGAGCCGAAGTCGAGCGGATAGCCACCGTCCTGGACGACACGAAGCCCCAAGAGGCGTTTTCCCGGAGTCTGCCCGTTCCACAGCGCTTCGAACGCAATGAAGTATCCGAATAATACGGCGAAGACGACGATGACGACGAGCGCGATCGCGAGGCTCTCGGCAACCTTATCGGGTGCCGCGGCGATGACGCGGTGGTTGGGGACTCGCGAAGCAGCGAGGACGATTCCGAGGAAGATCGCCAGCAGGATGCCGATCTGGATCAGCTGATCGACCATGAGGGCGAGAAATCGGCTTCCGAGCCCTGCGAGCTCGTAGCTGAACGCAATACTCTCCGGCGTACGTACGTCGACGGTCCGATCCACACTCCCTAGGTTCGACGGCGCCTTTTCGCCAACTTCTTGAGCTTGACACAGAGAGCTTTTATCGCGCGCCGCTCGGAGACGTGGCAACGGCTCGAGGCGTTGCTTACGCGCATCGGCCGCCGCGGCGTACGCTCGCTCTCACCGGACGAGATGGCGGAGCTCGGGCGGCTCTATCGTTCCATGACCAGCGATCTCGCTTACGCCCAAGGGCGCAACTTCGACCGCTCGTTGATCGAGTACCTGAACCGCTCGGTCGCGCGCGCCCACGCCGTCGTGTACGCTAGAGTCTCCAAGGGCGGGATGGCACGCATATCGGATTTTTACGCGGTCGTCTTTCCGCGGGAGTTTCGCCGCTCGCTTTCCTACGTCGCGATCTGCACCGCGCTGACGGTCGCCTGCGCCGTGGTCTCCTACGTCCTCGTCCGAAATCACCCGGCTAACGCTTATGCGTTGCTTCCCGCGGGTCTGGTCCCCGACACAATTCGCAAGAGCCTCCACGACTCGAACTTCGCCGTCGGTGCGAGTTTCGCTCCGGCGATGTCGGCGACGATCATCACGAACAACGTAAAGGTCGCGATCGTGGCCTTTGCCGGTTGCGTCACCCTCGGCGCGCTCACGATCTACATCATCGCTTTCAACGGTTTGATGCTCGGCGGCCTCGCCGCGCTCTTTACCAACGCCGGGTTCGGCGGCGACTTTTGGGCGACGATTGCACCGCACGGAGTTATCGAGTTGACGGCGATTCAAATCGCGGGGGCCGCCGGTCTGCTGATCGTCGCCGGCGTGCTGTACCCGGGCCGGCTGCGCCGCCGGGACGCGATTGCGGCCAACGCCCGCCGCGCCGGCATACTGATCGTCGGCGTCGCCTCGATGCTGGTGGTGGCCGGGACGATCGAAGCGTTCGTTTCGCCGCGACGACTGCCGCCGTCGGTTCGCATCGGAGTGGGGCTCGTCACCGCCGTCGCGTTGACCGCTTATTTTTCGAACAGCGGGCGGCGCGAACCTAAGGGCCCTACAGAAGACCTCGCCGCTTGACGCGGAGGTATTCGTCGATCAACGCCGTCGTCAGCGAGTTCGCGGGAACGTCGATGACGATCGCTCCGGTTCGCTCCAGGATCGCCTTTGCCGTGCGGCGCTCGGCGATCAATCCGGCTGCAACCGTCGCACGGTAGGCGTCGCCGGCGCTTTTCGGTTCGACCGCCAGCGCCGAACTTGCCGCCGCGTCGTTCATGAAGACACAGACGAGCAAATGATGGGACGTTAGCGATTGAAGTTCGGCCATCAGGGTGGCCTGGGCGATCGGATCGATGACGTCGGTAAGAAAGACGATCAGCGAGCGCTTGTGAAGATGGTGGCGCAGGTAAGCGAAGGCGCGCGCGTAGTTGGCCTCTTCGAAACGCGGCTCCAGGTCGTAGAGCGCTTCGGAGAGGTGCGCGATCGAGGAACGCGTCGAGCGCGGCGCCCGAGCGGCGATGATCTCTCGCGCGAACGCGACGAGACCGACCCGATCGCTGGCAAGGCCGGCGATCGTCGCCAGCGAGAGCGCGGCCGTTACCGCGTAGTCGAGTTTACGCAACGCGCCGGGTGCAGTTTCGGCGCGCGCGGTCATGAGGCGTCCGCAGTCCAGTAACAGCATGACGCTTTGGCTCCGCTCGACTTCGTGCTGCGCGACCATCAGCTTCCCGCGCCGCGCCGTCGCCTTCCAATCGATCGCGCGAAAGGCGTCTCCGTCGCTCCACTCGCGCAGCGACTCGAACTCGGTTCCGGTGCCGCGCAGCTTCATGCGGCGCAGTCCCGCTTCGACCACGCGGTTGCGGACGTGAAGCGCGCCATACCGTTCGACGGCGGAAAGGTCCGGATAGACCCGGATCTCGGCCGGTGCTTCGATGCGCCGGCGGCGGCGTAAAAGCCCGATTCGGTTTTCGTACCAAAAATAGAGCGTCTGCAGCCTGTCCGCGCCGCGCTCAACCGGCGTTACCGGACGGGTGAGTCGCAGGCGGCTGCGAGCCTGGACGTCGCCGGATACTTCGTCGAGATCGAAGCGGAGCGTGCGCACCGGCGTCTCGATGATGCCGGCCCGGATCGCGCGCTCCGAGTCGTTTTCGATCGCGTACGTCAGCGAGGCCGGTGCACGCAGGGCGAAGTGCTCGGGTGGGGTCCGAACGACTTCAATGCACTTCGGCGGCGGCCCGGTTGCGGCGTCGGCGAGCACGGCTGCAAACAGCAGGATCGCGAGCGCGATCGCCAGAGGCTCGAAGAATGAGACGCCCGGCGAGCACGCCAGCATCAATGCGACGATCGCCAGAGTCCAAAGAAAACGCGGTGTCACCCATACTCCGAGCCACGGGGCGAAGCGGAATACTCGCTTACTCACGCGGGACCGGGAGGAGGGCGAGGATTTCGCGCAGCACGTCGCGCGCGGAGATGCCCTCGATCTCCGCCTCGGGCGCGACGATCAAGCGGTGCGGTATCACCAGATCGGCGACGTCCTTGACGTCGTCGGGCGTGACAAAATCGCGACCGGCAATGGCGGCCGCCGCCTGCGATGAAGCCAGCAACCCGATGCCGGCGCGCGGTGACGCGCCCAGTGTCAAGCGCGGATTAGCGCGGGTCGCGACGACGATGCGGTACGTGTAGTCGCGCACTGCGTCGGAAAGGTGGACGCGTCGCACGACCTGCTGCGCCCCGATGATCTCGGCGGCATTGGTGACGGGGGCGATGTCCGACGCCTCGAGCGCGCGTGCGTCGAAACCCGCCGCAGCTCGCGCAAGCAGCTCGAGTTCTTGCGCTTCCTGCGGATACGAAGACTCAACCTTAATCGTGAAACGGTCCAGCTGCGCCTCCGGCAACGGATAGGTTCCTTCATACTCGATCGGATTCTGGGTCGCGCACAGCAAGAAGGGCTGCGGCAGCGGATAGGAGGTGCCGTCGATCGTGACGCGCCCTTCCTCCATTGCTTCGAGCAGAGCCGATTGCGTCTTGGGCGGCGTTCGGTTGACTTCGTCGGCCAGCACGACGTTGGCGACGATCGGCCCGGTGCGCGTCGTAAACTGCGCGGTCTGCGGATTGAATACGGTCGTGCCGACGACGTCGGACGGCATCAGATCCGGCGTAAAGGCGATTCGCCGAAACGGCAGGCCGAGCAGCATGGCGAGGGTTCGAACCGCGAGCGTCTTACCGGTGCCGGGAACGCCTTCGATGAGGACGTGCCCGCGCGCCAGCAGCGCGACCGTGAGCCCGGTGGTGACGCGTTCGGCCCCGACCAGCACTCGGTCCATGCCCGCCGATAGGCGGGCGGCGATTTCGGTGACGTTACTGTTCACGCGTGTTCCTTTCGGCGCTGATAATCGAGAACTGCCTCGTGCAGCACGGCGGCGTCGGGGGGCCGTGCTCGCGAACGCCGCATGAGTTCGGCCAAGGCGGAGATGTACGACGACGTATCGCGCTCGTCGCGAATATTGGGAAGGTAGGGGGGTGCGAAGCGCACGTTGGCTCCGATCAGCGCCAGCACGACGATCGCCACGACGATCCAGAACGCAGCGCGCACTGCTAGCGGCAGCGCGCCCCACATCGTCAAGCCGTCATCGTAACCGTGGACGTACTCGTCGAAGGCGGCCGGCCCGTGGTTGGCGATTGCGTTGTAGGCGAAGCGCAAATTATCCGCATCGCGCAAGCGCCGGTTGCCGAACAGCTGTGGAGCGGTGATCGCGACGACCTCGCCGCGTCCGTAGCGATACGATATGGCGACGCTTCCGGTAGTATTGGCGAGCAATGGAACGCCGCGCTTGCTGCTAAATGGGAAGATCGAGCCGATCGGGCCCAATACTCGGCTTATTCCGGCGGTATAGGCGTTGTGCGCCAGGGAAATTGCGGCGATACCGCTTGCGGTTTGCGTCGTACCGACGCCGGGCGTGATGTCGTTCTTTCCAGCAAACTCGGTGTCGATCGCCACCAATCGGCCGCCGCCCTCAACGAAGCGCCGAATCGCCGCGGCGTCGTGCTCGTTGAGCGGTTTGCGGGAAGGGTCGTCTTCGTAGCCGGTCACGACCAGCGTTTTCACCGAAGGATCGAGCACGGCCACGACCCGCTCGAAGCGGCTCACGCGGACGCCGGCGTTCCGGAGGACTTCGTACAGCGCCCGGTAGCCATTCGCTCCGGTATCGAAGGTTGAAAAAACCGAGACGGGCTGACGCGGCGCGGTGGAATTGGCATAGGCTAACGCGACGAGAACGAGGGCGGCCGCGGCGACGATGACGGCATCGAGCCGGCCCTTCACGTTTGCATCCCCCGCTGCAGGGCGCCGAATGCGTCGCGCGCCCGTTCCCATTGTGCCGCCTCGACGCTGCGCTCGGCGTACGCTCTTTGGGTAAAAGCACTCGCGACGGCATCGAATGGTCCGACGAGTGCGGCGCCGCCCACGCGCAGTTCGCGGCGCAGATCGCCGACGGTCGCGCTGGGATCTCCGCCGACGGCACCGTTGCGGTCGAGCAGCGCTACGGTCGCAGCGAAGAGCAGGAGCGCCGCGTTGCCGTAATCCCCGCGGTTTGCCGCAGAGCACGCGTCCTGATAAAGAAGCGCCGAATCCGCCCGCAGCGGCAGCGGCGAGCTCGGCGCCGATTTTGCCGCGCGCCGAACCCGCAGATTGCGCAGCAGCAGAAAGGCAACGAGCAGCAGCACGCCCCCGACGATTGCCAGCACTGCGTCGCCGATCGCCGACGCTCCGCGTGCTCCGATATGGACGCGGGCGAAGAACGCGTGCCAAAACTGGTTCCAACGGTCGCGCAGCCAGTGCCACGCGCGTGCCCACCACGGCTCGGCCTCGGCGGGGCCGGCGGCCGGCTCCCGCAGGCGATATTTGCCTGCAACGGCGAGCTCTCTTCGCGCGAGCGCGTCGAGATTTGCCGGAGGGTTTGCCGCGCTACGGTGCGATTCCAGCTGGGACGCCTGATGGGAACGGTTGGCGTGCAGCCAGCGTCCGATCAGCACGTCTCGCGAGGGAGTCGCGAGCGCTGCTGCAGCCGCGACCGCGAGGATCACGCTGGTTGTGCGCCGGTCAAACGGTCGAGCGAGTTCTCCAGGTCGAAGGCTTCGCGGCGTATCCGCACATCGAAGTAATAGATCGCCAGCAGCACGACGCCGAAGGGCGCGAGCGTCGCACGCGCGAGCGATTCGACGATCGCTTCCAAGGCGGGCTGGTGCGCAAACGCCGCGAGCAGGCCGAGCATTCCCAGCATCATCGAACCGCCGAGTACCACGCCGCCGGCCGCGAGCGCGAAGAGCAGCGAGCGCCAAAACTCCGTGCGGTTGAAGACGCGCGTAAAGCCTCGCCGCAGCGATTCGCCGACGCCGCACTGCTCGATGACCGCAGAATACATCGCGAAGACGAGCGATACGGCAAGCGGCGCGAGTAAAGGCGCCATGATGACGATACCCGCGAGCCCGGCGACGAACCCGAACCAAAAGGCAAAGGCTGACGACGCAGCGCCGAGTGCGATCACGATGACGACGATCGCGAGGACGATGACGACTACTGCAACGTACCACGCCAGGAAAGCAAGGAACTGAACGAAGAGCAGGCCGATGATCTGCGGCCAACGCGAGAGTACGGCTTCGTAACACGCGCGAAACTCGACCCGGCGGTTACGGTAGAGCCGCGCGACGCCCACGGCTACCGCGTTGAGCGCGAACGGCCAGAAGAGGTAGGTGATGAAAAGCAGCACCAACAGTACGGCTACCGATGCCGGCGAGTCGAGAATGGTGGGAACGTGCGCGACTTTCGCGTGTTCGGGATTCTGCAACACCTTGATCATCATATCGAGCTGCGGCTGCGAACTTCGATCGAGGATGTACTGTAAGATGGAGAGCGGCAGGATCAAGACCATGACGATGCCGATGAACGGCACGATGTTGCGAATATAGAGCGTAACGGCCCGGTCGAAAATTTCGCCGAACCCCAGTGGTCGAAGATCCACGCGCGCGCCTTCTGGCACGGTGGTTCAAATCCCCCCGCGCGCGCAGGCAACCGGCGTCGCCTGGTCGCACGATTGTACGATGAGGATATCGCCTTTGGTGCGGCGCGCGATGCTCCCACTGATCGTCGTCGTAGCCGCGGCCGCGGGCGCGGCACGCGGCGGAGCCGCCGGGACCAGCGATGCGCTGGGCGCGTGGCTTCCGGATCCGGACGCCGGCTTCATGGCGTGGTCAAACGCACAGACCTCCGCGTCTTCACTCTACGACTACTTCGTCTGCGGCAATGCTGCGCCGGCCGAGAAGAAGCAGAGCTTTTATTATCCCGGCAGCGCGTGCCCGCTGGTCAAGGGCGGCACGTCGTTTTCCTACGGCGGTCCCGAGCCCAAGAAGGTCAACGTGCTTTACGATCCCGCGCACGCGATCGTGCTGTACGATAAGGGCTGCTGCGCTTGGCGCGGGTTTGCGTTGACCGCCGGTTTTGCCCGTCCGCCGTCACCCGTCGCCGCGATGGACCTTCACGCCGTTCGCACGATGCGCGGGGTGTCGCTGGGGATGAGCAGCTCGGCCGTAGAGAAGATCTACGGGGCGGCGAAGGTCCACGCCGCGAAAGAGCGTCCCGGCATGAACATTCTTTCGTATACGACGATGCGGGGAACCCCGTCGAAGCCCGCCGGCGACGCCTGCGGGCAGTTCCAAAGCTTCTTTTTCCAGCGGGATCGTCTGGTCTCGATCGAACTGCTGACGGGCTGTTAGAGGACTCGATGCGCGTGACCAATGCTTTGCGCCGCTGCGCGCTGCTCGTCGCCTGCGTTGCGCTGACCGCGCAGACGCCGGCGCCGGGTGCCTCACCGCTTCCCGAGCAGACGCCGTCACTTCTGGAACGGGCCCTATCGCCGCTTCCCGCGCAAAGTCCGGGGCCGACTCCGACTCCTGGTAAGCCGATACGCCAACTCGAATACGCTTTCAGTGTCGGCGTTCAGGGCGTGCAAAACTACGCCGTCGAGCCGGGCGGCACCGGCGTGCAGACCGTCGATAAAGGAGGGCACATAGCGACTCCCGAGGGTGGAACCGGGAAAATGTACGTCGACGTACTTTCGGTGGCTTCCGATGGCGCGCTGGTCGTTCGCATCTCTGAACTGGTGCGTGGCGACGCGCGGCCGCGCCAGGCCTTCACCTGCAGCGTTTACGGCAACACCTCGGTGTTGTGTCCGGCAACGCCGTCGCCGAGCGACGCGGAGTGGGTGTTGCTGAGTTATCTCGGGCGGCAGTTCGTCGACGGAGCGCCCTGGACCGATAAAGGGCAGTGGCAGCGCAGCGAACAGTCCGATCAGTTCCAGACGACCGAGGACTTCACGCTCGTCGATGCCAGCCCAAAGCGTGCCGTCGTTCGTGAAGTGAAGAAGATGGAGCTGCACAACGGCGGCTTCGATAACCAAACCTCAGACGTGACGATCACCTACGACCGCACCTTAGAGGTGCCTACCCTAATTCACGATGACGTGGTGACGACGGGGGGCGACGAGGCCAGTCACGCAAAGTACGAATTTACTTTGAAAAACGATTCGATGAAGAGCGCGCGTCCGCACGCGACGCCCAAACCGTGATGCGCTCCCCAGCCGCCGCCTTGCTGGTGCTCGCGCTCGCGGCGCCCGGTGCAGCGCGAGCCGCGAACAGCTCGGGATCGGCAGCCGCGGATTCTCCGGTCGCGGTCCAGAGCGTCGTGCGCGCCTCGTTGGCCGCAAATCACCTGCGGGCCGCGATCGTCGAAGTGCGGCGCGACGGACGTACCGTCTATACCGGCGCCTTCGGCGTATCGATGACCGGCGTTCCCGCGACGACGGAGATGCACTTTCGCAACGGCGCGCTGGCCTTCACATACATGGCTACGCTCTTGCTCGAACTCTGCGATCGGAAAAAGGTCTCGCTCGACACCAAGCTCTCGACCTTCTATCCGCAGCTCCCCAACGCCGGCCGCATCACCCTTCGCGAACTCGCGCAGATGACGTCGGGTTATGCCGATTACGTCTATCAGCAAGAAGTGATCGACGGCCTATACCTCGACCCGTTCCGCCAGTGGACGCCGGAGGAGCTGGTTCGTATCGGCGTCGGCAAGCCGATGCAGTTCGAACCGGGGACGAACTGGGGTTACTCGCACACCAACTACGTGATCCTGGGCGGCGTGCTTCAAAAGATTGCCGGAATGCCGCTCTTGGATGCGCTCAAGAAGTACGTCCTCGATCCGATGGGGCTGCACGAAACCAGCGGCAACACGACGCCGGCAATTCCCGAACCGGCGTTGCACTCGTTTACGTCGGAGCGGCGCGAGACTTTGGGCGTCGCCTCGAATATTCCGTTCTTCGAAGAGTCGACGTATTGGAACCCGTCGTGGACGACCTTCGATCAGGCAGTGGAGACGACGACGATTGATGACGCCAGCGTGTCCATGGAGGCCGTCGGCACCGGAAAACTCTTATCGGCGGCGTCGTCGGCCGCGCAGATCGCGCCGAACCTCCTCGGCTTCGGCCATCGGCAGTCGAACTGTCCGGCGTGCCGGAAGATGGATCGTTCGCTCACCTACGGGCTCGGCGTGATCCTCTCCGGAACGTGGGTAATGCAGACGCTGGGGTTTGCCGGCGCCTCGGGAGCCGTCGGCTATCTTCCCGCGCAGCGCTTGACGATCGCCGTCGAAGCGACTAACTCCGCGGCAGCATACGACAACAAGGGCAATGCCGGCCTGGGCGCCAGCGCGGTCTTTCGCGCGCTTGCCAATGCGATCGCGCCGAGCACGCTGCCGCCGCCCGATCCATCGCCGTGAAACTTTCGCGGCGCGCTATTCCGCTTTCGAAGCGCTGACGCTTTCGCCGGTCGGGCCGACGAACTCGATCTTGCTGCTACGGCCGGCGGCGCTAAGCGTAAACACGACGTCCACGTCCTGCTCGAGCTCGAAAAACCTGGTTGCCGATGCAGGATAGAGCTGCACGCGCCGGCCGTTTGCGGCGGCCAGATAGAGTGTGTCCTTTAATAGCTCAACGCGGACGGGCGGGCTGCCGTCGGCAAAGCGATACGTTCCTTCCAGTCGCCTCAGCGCGGTACTTGGGAGCGGATACAGCCGTTTCGCTTTCGGTTTGTAATCCGGCCAGCCGTAAGCAGCCGCGATTGCGTTGGTGATTTGACCGATCAACAAGATGCCGTTGTCCGAGTCGGTCATGATCGCCACGCCTTGACCCCCTCGGTACATCACGAGCGACGCTTGAAATCCGGCGTTGGCCCCATCGTGTCCGAATCTGCCGGTAGGTCCGGCACTATAGACGGCAAACCCGAGGCCGTAGTGATCCTTGACCGGGGTTAGGATGGTGCGGGTGACGCCCTGCGAAAGGACGGCGCCCGGTTTTCCTTCCAGCGCGTGCTGCACGCCGATGCCGAACTTCGCCAGATCCGACGGCGTCGACCAAAGCCCGGCAGCGGTGAGTTCGGGATACACGTGCCATCTACCGGGATAGGGCTTGCCTTGCGCATCGGTCGCGATCGCCGCGCGAGGTCGAAGCGCGTCGGGCAGCGGCTGTTCGAACGTGCTGTCGCGCATGCCGAGCGGAACCAAAATCGTATCGCGCATGTAGCGCGCGAACGGCTCACGCAGGGCCTCCTGCGCGAGGAGTTGCGCGATCTCATACCCGCCGCCCGAGTAGCGGTATTGGGTCCCTGGGGCCGCGTCGACGCGCACCGGCGGAGAGTTCGCGGGCGGCGAGCCATCGAGTACCTGCAAGAGCGTGGGGACGGCCTTGCCCATCTCGTAGCCGTCGAAACCGTGAACGTTCGTTCCGGCCGTCATGCTCAAAAGGTCGAACAGCGTAACGGGCCGATTGACTGTGTACGGGTTCTCGGGAATTTTCCAGCCGCGCAACTGGTTGTTAACGTTGCCGCTGAGCGCAAGACGCCCGTCCTGCACGAGGCGCATAATTCCGACGGCAGAGACCGGCTTGCTGATCGAACCTGCTTGGAAGAGCGTGCCGGTGGTCGCGTTGCCGTAGGCGCGTGCCCAACGAACCCGATCGGCGTCGAAGAACGCGATGCCGACGGCGGGAACGCGATAGTATGCCAGCCGGCTGCGCAGCGTCATCTTCTGTGGTACGCGCCCCGCAATGACCACCGCGGCCAGCAGCCCGCCTTCGATTGCCCCGATCTTCGCAGCATCGGCGGCACTTATGGCCGGAGGTGCGTTGCGCGCCGCCGGCACGTTCGCGGCGACCGGGAGCGCCGCTAACAATACAAAAGAGGATGCAAGGACGGCACGGTGCATTCCGCGGCGTTCCTTCACGCGGCAAGGGGACTCCTCGCCCGGGCGGCGCGAATCTCGATCGTCGTGCGAACGACTCTTCGTACTGCGCAACCCGAAGACGCGCCCGGAATTGCGCGCGCTCACGTTGCGGCCTGGGACGGAGCATTTCGTGGAATCGTCTCCGACGACGCGATCGCGGCGAGAACGCTCGAAGTCCGGATCGCCCAGTGGGCGGAGATACTGCGGAGGCCCGAACGGGTTACGGTCGTTTGCGAAAGCGATGACGCGATTTGTGGGTTCGCGAGCGCGACGCCGCTCGACGAGCCCTTGTTTGCAAGTTACCTGGAAACGCTGTACGTGGCTCCCGATGCTTGGCGTGCCGGGATCGGGAAAAGTCTGTTGGCTGCAGTCGCCGGCGGGTTACTCGATCGCGCAGGGATCGAACGCGACGCGCGTAATTTCGACTCCGTCGTTTACGGGTTCGACGACTTGACGCTGTTGCGAAAAGCTTAAATTAAGCGTCTTCCGCGTAGGCGGCTTTCACGGCGTCGCCGACGAATTCGTGCAGCGGCCAGAGCGCGTCGAAGCCGGTGATCTGGAAGAGCCGGCGGACGGTGTGCGGGGGCGCGGCCAGGTGAGCGGCGGCGAAGTGTCTCTTGATGACGCGCTCTTGATACATCGCCATCAGGACCGAAAGACACGAAGAGTCGATGTACGTGACGTTGCTCATATCAATAACGACGGCGGCCTCGCGGCGTGCCGACGCCAGCGTCTCTCGCAGCTTCGCGGCGTTGGAAATATCCCACTCCGCTTCATCGAGGCGAATTAAAAGCATCGCGCTACCTGCTTTTACGGGCTCGGACCGAAGCCCTCCGGCTCATCGGCGGGCTCTTTGGGAAGCAAGCGGCGCAAAACTGTTTAAGACGCCGCTCTTGGCGGAAACGATAGACGCAATGGAAGCAGACGTTCGAACGAAGCTCGTAGCGGTACTGGCCGAACGAGGATTGACGTTGACGTCGTTCGACGGGAAAACGTTATTCGTCCAATACGATCCGCCGGGCGATTCGGAAGTGCAAAAAGGGCACGGGGTGGATGCCGGCTCTCTCTCGCGCTACGTTCAAGACGTGATCGCCGTGCATCCCGGAAGCGAAACGATGTTCCCCGGACTCGTCGACGTCGAGGTAGAGCTACCGAAGTCGTAGGCGCCGATCTTCCTGAGTGGCGAACGACCCTCGAAACATCGTGTCGGCCGTTGCGGTAGATAGGATCGAAGCAACAAAATAACCGCATAAAAAGGACGAACGAACATGATGGCTACGGTAAAAATCGGAGATCGGACGCGCACCGCGGAAGCGGTAGACGAGTCTGCGAACGGCAGCGTCGATCGCAGCACCTGCGACTACAGTCTGTACGGTACCTCGAGACGACGGGACTTCATCTTCAGCGTTCACTAACCGGCTGCTACTTACGGCGTAAGCGCGTATACCGTGCCATCGCCGTGGGTACCGCCGGCCTCCGTGGTTCCGTAAAACGCGCCGCCGGACTCGAGCAGATCCGCGCCGGGCGTCGAGGGGGTCTCCCCTCCTTGGAAGCTATACAAAACGGTCTCCTGACCTGCCGGACTCAGTTCGAATGCGGTGCCGCAGCCTAAGTTGCAGCCCGCACCTCCGTTGGGGGTCGTGCCGTACAACATTCCGCCATAAGCGATGACCCCGTTGGGTTCGCTGCCATCCGGCAAGGTTTTGAAGTTGTAGATGACGTCCTCTTTGCCGGCCGCCGTTACTTTGAAGACCGTTCCGCAAGGCAGGTAATACGTTAAGCCGCAGTTGACGCCGCCGCCGGTTTCGGTCGTTCCGTAGAGGTTGCCGTCGAGTAGAGCGAGCCGGCCGCTCGGAATGGCCCCGTCATTCCAGCTTCCCATAAAGTCGTAAAGCGTCGTCTTTATGCCGGACGGTGAGATTTTAAAGATCGTTCCGCAGCCGAATGCAAAATAACAGGCGCGGCTGCCGCCGGCGACGGTCGTGCCGTAGAACGCCCCGTCGAAGAGGACGAGGCCGCCCTGCGGACTGCCGCCGTCCCGCTTACCCTTGAAAGTGTAGAGAACGGTAACGCGCCCCGAGGGGCTCATTTTAAAGATGAGGCCGCAGCCGGGGCCGAAGCCGCACGTCCCCTTACCTCCCGCTCGCGCCTCGCCGTAGAGCGCGCCGTTGAGATAGGCGAGGTGTGCGTCGGGTTGCGATCCCCCGGCGCCCCCCGGAAAACGATAGAGAACGGTTTCTGTGCCCGAAGCGGTCAGTTGAAAGATCGTGCCGCAGCCGCGCGCGCGCGCTTCTTTACATTTTCCGCCGCCGCCGAAAACGGTCGTGCCGACGAAGTGTCCGTCAACCACGTTGACCGGCGCGCCGGGTGCTTCTCCATCCTTCCCGCCCGAAAAGGCGTGGAGGACGCGCTCGTCGCCCGAGGCACTTACTGCAAAGACGGTGCCACAGCCGAAAGTGTGACAGCCTGCACTCCCGCCAAGGGTTGTCGTCCCGTAGAACTCGCCCCGAAGCGAAACGAGCGCGGTATCCGGCATTTGGCCATCGGTTCCACCGGCAAAGGAGTGAAGGGTCCGCTCCGAAGCAGCCGGCGCAATTGCGCCGATCGTCGCACCCCGATCGGGCGCTGGCAAGGGTTGCTGCGACGCCGAGCAAGCCGCCAGGAACGCCGAAACGGCGCCGGCTACGAAGGCACCTACAAAGCGGTAACGCTGCATTGTCATTCGCCTCCAAGGGAGGATACCGGTACCGGCTCGTTCGCGATCCGAGTGACTTGTCCTTAAGGCATAAAGGCCTTGATTACCGGTGACACACCGCTTGGTAAAATCAAACGCGGAGCGTTTCAGTCATGGATTTATGGAAACGAAATCTTTGTTCCATATGCGCAGAATCGCGGCGAGGCGACAAAACTTGGGATTTGGAATTATCCAAAGGGCGGTAAGCCGGCACAGACCTTCGACTTTGGGAGCTACGTCAAGACTTTGAACCATCAAGGTGTTGCAATGAGCGTCGCGCCGTCAAAATAGCGAGAGCTCCGAGCACAGAACATAAAGACCCTCGCAAGTCTATTTACGGCGCTCGCCCTGGCAGATAGTGACGCGGGCGACACAGGCGACCGCACGTTGTCGGTGTGGGGACGGTTGTGAAAAACTGAGACGAAGGCCCGTTAGGTAAGACACAGATTGGAGAGCTTCGGGCGAATGCTCGGTACCAGGGCGTTCGAATCCATGTATCACGCGATGCCACAGCTACCGGTCGGTTCATGCCTAACCGTACCACGTTCCCTTCACCCAGTGCGACGCCGTGGCAATCGAGATCGCCGATAGAAGGACACCGAAAAAGACGATCACAAATCCGCCAAGCCATAAGCGGTAGGCTTCTTGAGAGCCTGGGATTATAAAGCGAAGATACTTGCGCCCCCGATCAGCGGCATATAAAACCATGCTCGCACCATAGCCGATGAGGAGGGGGCCAAGTACGGGCGAAGGGCCAGGAACGGGCGACAACATGCCTCTGTGTTTCGCTAATACGCTGTCCCCGACATTCAAAGCGTAATTAGTACGTCTTCCCAACGCATTGCAAGGATTTCACTGCGACGGCAACCGGATGTTCGTCGACGGCAGGATGGCCCTGCGAGATTACGGCTACGTGTTCCCTATCATCTGGGACGACCTGTAGCTCAACGGTAACGGTCCCGGCGGGTTCGGTCTGCACGGCGACGATCAACTCGTCATCCGATACGACAACAGGTATAAAAATATTCCGACTCGGCCTTTCGTCTTCAACTCTTACCGTTGCGGCTACGACGGCTTCGAGTCAAACCGCGACGTCAGCGGCGAACGTTAGTTGCCTTTAAAAACCTTTTGTGTTTGACGACGGTGCTACGCTGATTGTCGAACCCTCCGGCTCGTCAAGTCCCTTGATTACTCTAACCGGTTTGCCGAAGCTAGGATAGTTCCAGAATGTAAGCGTTTTATATAATTCGGGAGCGATAAAGCGGCCCTTGTATATCGTGAACTGCTCCACAGCCTTTACGGGTCGGAGCACTGCGTAGTCTACGACCGTCGCGCGAGAGCCATGAACACGAACGCGAAATTCGGTTGTCGAGTGCCTCTTGATGTCCACTAAGGAAAGGTTCCTTCCATCCCAACCCAGGGTGTGGACCCCCTGTAGCGGCGCTGAGATGTTAACGTTGGTGAATACACCAGACCCTTTAGCAAGCTCCGAAAGTTTAGCACCTTTGCTATTGGTAAACAGATTGCCGCTTCCATCGTAGGTGCAAGAGAACCCAGAAATCCCTGAGATATTTCTGATGCTCTCGGCAGTTTGCCCTTCGTGCTCGAAGATATAGACATAGCTGCTGTCGATTGACGCAACAGCGAGGTTATTGGTTCCTGGGTCAACGGAACAGCTATAAGGAACGTAATAGTTAGTCGTATACGGTCTGAACGTTGCAATCCTTTGTTCACCACCGTGCGGATATTCGTAAACGGCGCTAAGCCCCGGAGAGATGACGGTGACGAAGACGTTTCCCGCCTTGTCACTGCACAATCCAAACCCTTCCGCCACACCAAGTTCCCCAACGGGTTTAAGCTTCGGATAGCTATATATCTCGACACCCGTGTATGTGGAGATGTATAGCAAGGTATCATTCTTCGCTTCCGGGAGCATCCACGACTTACCGTGCTTCACCTGAGACTGCTGAACGCTCGAAGCGCTCTGCGGAATCGCACCTGTCGGCGACCCACCGCAACCTGTGAAAGCGAAAAGCGCGACAGCTAAGCTCGCGCAAAAATAACGTGGGTTCATTCGTTGCTCCTTGCCTGGGGTAACGTTCGAGGAGGGTCGGAAAATTCCTTAACCTTAACAGATCCTCGCTCGAGCGGATTGCAACTGCGCGACGCGGTCTACGCGATCAACAGCCGGGATAGCAGGGCGGGGGCGGCGGGTACTGCGGGTATTGCTGGTACTGTTGCGGGTACTGCGGGTATTGCGAATACGGGCTCTGTGCGACCTGCCGCAACCCTAGCGGCGACGCGGTCGCGATGTCATTGTGAAATCTACCGAACGTCGATGGGTGGCTCCGGAAAAGGGCGATGAGCTGAGCTTCGCGTTGGCCGTCGCTCGGATGGTCGATCCCGCCGTTGTTTGGGGCGCCCATCGCTTCGCGATACTGTCTGAAGTTCCAGATCATTCCCCATGGATTGAACCCTGCTTTTGCGCACATGTACGCGCCCGAACGATCCGCGTTCGTCTCCGCTGCTCGTTCGTAAGCGATGACGGCAGGGTCCTGAGGCGATCGGCCATTTTGCGTCGCCTGGAAAACTGCATACATGTCGTGGTGAATGTCGTGACTTACCTCATGGCAGATCACGCTTGCGAGTTCGTCCTTGTTCTCGAGCATCGTCAGCAACGCGGTCGTAACGTAGACATTCCCGCCGGGCATCGAAAACGCGTTTGGAGACTGCTCGCTTAACAAAAAGAAATGGAAAGGGGCGAAGTACTGACGATCGGCGACGGCGGCGACGGCTTGCGCGACCGGATCGAGCGCGCGATAAAGTGGCGACCGCCGCGAGACGATCTCGCCGCGCTGGAGGTAATCCATGTAGCGTTGGCGCCCAACCTGAATCTCCCATCGCTGCTCCCACGACGGCGCGGCCGGCCACGCCGCCTCGGGGAGCACACAAAGAACGGCGCAAAAGCCTGCGAGCGCTCGTAGAAGAAGTCGCATCATCGGTAAAGATTCTTCCACGGTCGCCGGCACGGCGCCCACGGCCTCGATCGCAAAACGGCTAAGAGTCGATGAGATTGCGCGGAACTGCGGTTGCCCGGAGCGGCCGCGCCGTTTTGGGGCGGCTCGGTTCGTCCGGGCGGCCCGGATCTTCAAAGCCATGCGGGGCGGACCGCCTGCACCCAAGAAACACGCGCTATGAAGCGTCTCGCGTTTGCAGTTCTCGTCGTTGTGCTGTCGTCTTCGGCTATGGTTCAGGCCCAGTCTGCGCCGAGCCAGGAGCTGAGCCCGAAGACTCAAAGCGCGATCGCCGCTGCCGTTACCAAGGAGCTGGCGAAATACGGCGGCACACAACCGGTTCCGGGCGTGGCGATCGGCGTCTGGCTCCCGGGCAAGGGCTCTTTCATCAAAGGCTTCGGTTTTGCACGCCTTTCGCCGCGGCAGAATATGGGCGTCGACGACCTCTTTCGGATCGGCAGCAATACCAAGACGTTCGTCGCGACCGTCTTGCTTCAGCTCGTCGACGAGAAGAAGCTGGGGCTCGACGACACGATCGCAAAGTTCGATCTCGGCCTAAACATACCCAACGAGAAAGTCATCACGCTGCGCGAGCTCGCCGAGATGCGAAGCGGCATCATCAACATCTATTCCGTTCCCGGCGTGCAGAAGGAAGGGATGGCTTCATGGGCGCGACGGACGCCGCGACAGTGGGTCGCCCTCGCAGCGAAGCAGCCGCCGCTCTTTCCGCCCGGGACGAAATACAACTACAGTAACACCAACTGGTTTTTGCTCGGGCTCATCATCGAGAAGGTGACGCACCATGCGATCCAGACTGAGATCCGCGACCGTCTGATCGTCCCGATGAGGTTGAGTCACACCTCATTTCCGACGACGAACCCGAACATGCCGAATCCCTACGCGCACGGCTATTCGCTCGAGGGCGACAACCGGTGGGTTGACGAGTCCGCCGCCCTTCCGCCGTCAATCTCGTGGGCCGCCGGCGCGATGATCTCAAACATGACCGACATGAAGAAATGGGTCAAGGCGTACGTAACCGGGACGACCAACAGCGCGGCTACTCAGAAAGACCGGCTTTCGTGCGTGCCGACTGGTCAGGGAAATCGCGGTTTCGGACTGGGAATAGGATGCTCGTCGGGGTGGTACGGGTACACCGGCGGAATCACCGGTTACAATACCAGCGCTTACTATATGCCGGCGGCCGGCGCGACGATCGTTGCGTTCGTCAACAGCCAACGCGAGACGCCGGCTCCCGGCGTTGCCGTTGCGATCGTTCGCGACATCGCGTCGATCGTCACGCCCGATAACGTACCGTTCCGCATGTAAATCGCTGCGTGGTTGCTTTGTGCGCTCGAGCAAGGCCTCGGTTCGCGTTCACGAGCGTTGCTGCGGGGATTGCCCGCATTTAAAAGAACGACTGGGCTCAACACACTTAGCGGAGAAAGAGGAGCCTGCCGTGCGCGCGTTGTCTGCTGCAGTTGCATTAGCGCTGGTTCTTGGAGGATGCGCGTCGCAAGGCGTGACGCCTCAATCGGGAACGGCACTGGCGCCGTTGGTCGAGATGCAGCTCGAAGGGACGCGCGAAGCCCCGATACCACCGGCAGCCCTGCGTTACCAGATCCGGCAGCCGGAGCGCCGCCGGCCGCTTTCGCTGACGGCGGGGGCAAAGATTGGGCTCTGGGCCGCGGACACAAACTTCAACTATCTGCTCGGCCAAGACGCAACCGGGCGAAAAACCGTAACCGCGATCGACCTCTCGCAGAACAGCTGTTACGACCCCGTCGCGCTCAAGGTCGATTCCGCGAGAGACGTCTGGGTCGCGTGCGAATTGACGTCGCTCAGCGCCACCAGCGGCGCCCTTCAGGAGTTCAGCAATGCCGGCGCTCTGCAAAAGCAGTATCTGCCGGTTTGCCCGGCTCACGTAAAGGATTGCCAGTCGTTTAGCGGTTACGGTTTCGACAGCGGCCTGGATGCCCAAGGCAACGTCTTCGAGTCCCTGAACCTCTATGCGATCGAGATCTGCAACCCGAGTTGCAACACGAACCTCAGTGCCGGCTTCGAGTGGTGGCCCAAGGGGGATCCGTCAATCGTCCCGCAGCTGATATCGACGGGAGATAACTGCGCTCCGATTTGCGGAGTGGGTTACATGGATGTCGACGCCTCCGGGAACCTGTGGTTCAACTTCAGCGGCTATGCCGGAACGGCTTACGGGTTTGGCTTGGGCGAGATCACGAATCCGACGAAAAAGCCGAAGCTGACGATCGTCGAACCAATCGGTACGTACGGTTTCTTCGGCGGCGTTTACGTGAGTGGCAAGGGAAAGACGCTCAACGTCATCGATCAAGCGTCGCGCACGATCGCGCAGTACCACTTGCCATTATCGGCCAGCGGAAAGCCGTTCCATACCCTCGGCCCAACGCGTCAGAATGCGTTTGGAATCGGCGATCCCATCTCGGGAGCATTTAACAAAAACGATTCGAAGATGGCGATCGGCGACACCGGCGGATGGCTCGATATCGGCAAGGTTTCGAATAATGGATGGTCCGATGTCGCCAGTCCGAACTTCTACAGCGGGATCGACGGCGCGGCCTATACGCCCTCGGATAAGTAGCTCGCCGTAGAGGCTATTGCGTGTCGACGGGCCGCGTATCGAGCGGCTGCCGAATGAAATAGTCTCTGCCTAGCGAGCTTTGGACGACCTTGAACTTGCGGGGCTTTCGATTGAAGTCGAAAGCGTCTTGCGCCGGCGAATTGGCCCGCGCGTCGCTGGCCGACAGCCGTGACAGGCCGAAGATGTCCTCGGTGAACTTCAAGATGCTGCCGTGCTCGTATTGCACGTGCGAAACGTAGCCTTTCTTCGCGTAGGGAGAGATGATCAGCAGGGGAAGGCGGAAGCCGAGCCCGTCGTAGTCGACGTACGGCGGAGGCGCGGGATCGAAGAAACCGCTGGGGTCGTCCCAGAAGACGAAGATGGCGGTGGTGTCCCAGAATTTCGACTGACCGATCGTATTGACGACCGACGCGACCCACATCGGGCCCGTTTTTGACATGGTTTGGGGATGGTCCGAGTTGACGAACGTCGGAGTGATCCAGGTAATCTGGCTGAGCTTTCCTTTGGGCACGTCGGTAAGGAACTTCGCCGGATTTTGAACGATATTCTTGTTCCAATCGGGGCCATTATAAACGTATTGATTGGCCTGATATCCGTTCCAGCCGCCGCCGTTCCGAGGCCCGACCGGCGCCGAATAGGCAGTCCACGTGACGCCGGCGTCGTCGGCCTCTTCGCCGAGCGTGGTATCTGCAAAGCACACGCCTTGTCTCTTGCCATTTGGAATGCGGTTTTGCCCGAGGATCGGCACGCTGTCGCCGGGAGGCCCTTCGCACCCCCACTCTTCGCTGCTGGGCCAGTTATACGACGCCATGGCTTGCGCGGCGACGATGTACTGATGGGAAATGAAGCTGCTCTCGTCGATATTCGATGCATACATTTGATCTGCCAAGGTGTACTGCTTGGCCAGGTCCCAGTACGGCTTGACCTCACTAGGGCTCACATAGGAGTACGGTGGATACTTAATTGGGCAATGGCTGTCGCCGCATTGCGTCGGAACCTTGTCGAAGCCGTCCATGCGACAGTTCGTGCCTAAAATGCTGCCCGTTCCGTCGCACGCCGTGTAGAAATCCTTTAGACCATATCCGGGTATGAAGTTCGCCTCCAGCGTTACCGGCTTGAGGGCGACTTTCTTGCCGCTGCTGATGTAGCCGTAGCTCTGCGTCATCGCTCCCGGATAGCCCATGAAGAGATGGTTGAACGGCCGGTTCTCCTGAACGAGGATCACGACGTGCTGAATCTTTGAACTGCTGCCGTTCAGCACTCCCTGCGCGCGTTCGGGAATGCCCGGCTGGGCGCCAATCCACGGAGCGTTCGGGTTCGCCGTGCAAGCAGCAAGGGCGACAATCCCCGCTGTAAAGGCAACAGCAGAGACAAGTTTGGCGACCGGTAGCATGCAGTCTCCCTTTCCGAGCGCGAGCGCGCAACGGAAGAACCGGCTGCGCGCATCCTGGTAAAAGTGGGATTCTCGCGCTGTTCCCGTTAGGGCAACGGCCTACCTACGTGTCTCCTATCGGTCACATGGTTTGCGCGGTGCGCCCGAGCATGGCACCGCTTGTCAGGACGGAATGCGGTTTGCCGGCTTAGTCGTCCAGGCGACCGCGGTTCGACGACGGCCGCTGCAAAAGGCGAGCGCTTGCGTCGCGCGCGGCTGTGAATGAACTGCCGCAGGCATGACGAACGAGGTGACCGCCGAATCGGCAGAGTGCCCCGCGGATGCTCGCGTAGACGAGCCCGCGAAGGCACTAGAAAGCAGGACGAATCATGCCAGATGAAGCTCCGCGCACGCAATCACCGTTTGCTGACATCGCTCCGGCTCTTGCCAAAATTACGGATCAGGTACTCTTCGGTGACGTATGGGAGCGTCCCGGCTTGTCGCCGCGCGACCGCAGTTTGATCACCGTTGCAGCGCTAATTGCGCTTTACCGGACCAACGAGCTGCCGTTCCATCTCAAGCGTGCCCTTCAAAACGGCGTGACGAAGGACGAACTTGGCGAAGTCATCACGCATCTCGCATTTTATTCAGGTTGGCCGACGGCGAGCACGGCCATCGCGATAGCGCGCAGCATCTTTGGGGAGACCGGAAGCTAGCGGCTAAGAGATCTCGAAGAGGGAGCATCACGTTCCCGGCTTGGTGCACGCACATGAGCGAAAAGGACGACCGGGCTCTTTCCCGGCGCCGCTAGGCTAGTGCGAGCGCCGGCTCCAGTACGTGCCGTTACTCCAGTGAATGACTCTGAGGTCGCTGGAAATATGGCCCGTGTAGGTGATGCGTGGGCCGATATTCGCCGAGTTGTGCCACTTTGGCCAGCTCACCGAAAGCGTAGACGGATCGGTGAACGTCCCGTGCGCGCGATCGTTGACCTCGTTGCTGAGCGAAACGTTCGTGCCGCTCTGTTGGATTTGGCAGTGTTTTGCGGCGTCGCCCTGTGCGTACCACGTGCCGCTAATATTGGGTAAGGTTCCGGCCAACGCTGCGGCGAGCGTTCCGAAGACGCAGACCGAGACAAACGCGGCCACGATTGTAGATCTTCCGAAGAAATTCATTTCTAGGTTCCTCTCGGCTATGAAGATGAAATACGTGTCGGCTTACTTTTTTCTCAAATTGCAAGTGGCCTGACCGGGCGGTAACCGACAAAGGCCTTGACCGCACGTACAGTACGCTGGCGCTAGGTCGCTTTCCCGTCGGCCGGCACGGGAAAGACTCGGCACAAGGAGACCGGCTCCCGATGTTACGGCCTCTGTGCGATGATGGAAGTGCAAGCCGCCTAGGTGGCCGAAGCACGATTTCATCACACCTACAAGAACCGTAGCGAGTGCCTAACCATGAATGATGATCGAGGTTTTGCGGCGATGTTTGACGAGCACCTGCGAGACGAGTTCGTGCTTTTCGATGCAGCCGCGACGATGGAAACCATGAGCGAGCAGCCTCACGTTTATCACCTGCCGACACTGGCCGGCGGGAACGGACGGGACGAAACGTTCCAATTTTACCGAGACCATTTCGTCAGCAAGTGGCCGAAGGACACGACTGCGACGCGCGTCTCGCGAACGATCGGCGAGGAACAGCTCGTCGACGAACTCGTGATGCACTTCACGCACGACACCATGATGGACGCGCTGCTTCCCGGCGTTGCGCCCACTGGCAGAACCGTTTCGCTGCCCGTTGTCGTCGTCGTGAAGTTTTCCGGCGGCAAAGTAGCGCACGAGCACATTTATTGGGATCAGGCGTGCCTGCTGCGGCAAATCGGTGTTTTGGACCGGCCGGACCTACCGATCGCCGGAGTAGAACAGGCGAAGAACTTGCTCGACGGAACCTACGCGACGAACCCATTTCTCGGCGAACGCTGAGAGCTAGGGCCGGTAATCACCTGTCTGGTGAAAATCGAGCCTCGGACGCGATATAAGGGACGTAGCGGAAGTCGCGTATCAGCGAGATCAGTCTGCCCTTCGAACCCAGCAGGACGAAGTAGGCCGGCTTATCGCTCGATGGCGGAGAAAACATCGCAATTGCCGGAAGACCGTCGACCGAACCGGCCTCGGCACGAATTTCCTCGCTTTGGAGGTACTTCGCGTAGCGGTCGTAGTAGCCCGCGGTCGCCGCACGGCGCTGAAAACGCGAGACGACGTCGAGCTGCGTTTCTTCACCGATCAAGGCGCGCAGAGCGTCCCAGTTGCGGTCATTAAACATCTCGACGTAGCGTCGCAGGAGTGCGCGTTCTTCGGCACTTGCCGATCGCGGCGAGCCAACCTTTTCCGAGCGCAGCGTTCGAGCGATGTTTGCTCTCCCTCGCGACAGGGCCGCTTTGACGGCACCCACCGAAATGCCAAGCGTATCGGCAGTCTCGGCGAGCGAGTGGCCCAAAACATCTTTAAGGATGAGCGCGCCGCGTTGCAATGGCGCAAGCTCGACGAAAACCGTCAGTGCGGCCTCGACGAGCTCGGGATCGACCGCGCCTTCGGCTTCGTCCTTGTCGGCACGCTCGGGGACGTCGGAAACGATATCCACGTGTACTCTCTCATATCGTCGGAGGTAGTCTAAGGCGGTGTTGTGGGCGATGCGAAAAAGCCAGGGTTTTAAGTTGGGCGGCTCGAGCATCTGGCCCAAGGCAAAGTAGGCTTTGGCGAGCGCGTCTTGCACGACGTCTTCGCCGTCGAACACTGAGCCGGTCATTCGAGCGCAGTAGCGATGAAGCTCGGGACGCAGTTCATCGACGAGCCGCATGAACTGGTCCCGCGCTTCCATCATCGCCGGCAATAGCGCGCGCGTTTCGGCGTCCGCCACTTTAGTGGCTCAAGACCTTCGTCTTTAGGATCGCTAGCGCTGCCACAACCGCGGCGCCGAGGCCGCCGCTCACCCAAGGAACGAGGACCTCTTCGACGGGTACGCCCATGATGTGCGCGAGCAGAATCATGACTTCACGTCGGCAAACGTCTCCTGGGCTGCATTGACGACCTG
The DNA here is from genome assembly GCA_036267315.1 of Candidatus Cybelea sp. Taxonomy (GTDB): domain Bacteria; phylum Vulcanimicrobiota; class Vulcanimicrobiia; order Vulcanimicrobiales; family Vulcanimicrobiaceae; genus Cybelea. Next base: position 197,002 of record DATAWH010000023.1, read on the forward strand.
CTCCCAGCGCTTATTGGCGCCCTCGTGGTAGTTGTCGTGCCAGTTCCACCAGGTATATGGCTCGGTCTGGGGATAGCCCTCGGGCGAATCTTCCCACGATTCTTGACGGCCGAGCGGCGTAATGTCTAGGTAGTTCCAGGTGTTACCCATTTGCTCGTCGCCGCGGTTGTCGACGAAATAGGTACGAAAAATGCGTCGGCCGTCGTTGAAGAAAACGTTGTGTCCGTGCCACTCGTCTACGCCGAAGTCTTTGTCGAAATCATCGGTGATGGTGTACCAGGGCATGCTCCAGCCCATCCGCACCTTTAGGCGTTCGATCTCGGCTTGCGGGGCGCGCGACGCGTACGCAAGCGTCGTGTCGCGAGCGTTGAGGTGGGCGAGGTGGGCAACCTGATCGGCTCCCAGCGAGCAGCCGCGGCACGCATGGTCCGGCCAGCCGAAGACTCCGGGCTCGAAGAACGCGCGATAGATGATGAGTTGACGCCGGCCATCGAATACGTCGAGCAAGCTCGCCTTACCGTTGGGTCCCTCAAACCGATAGGCGTTTTCGACCGGCGTCCACGGCATGCGCCGGCGCTCGGCCGCCAGGGCGTCGCGCGCACGCATCAACGATTTCTCCTTCGCGAGCAGCTGCTGACGGGCGTCCTGCCATTCCTGCGGCGACACTACTGGGGGTGCGTTCATCGTGAATCTCCTTCGGTAATCGTTTGCTATCTCACAGACGATAGACGACCGCCAAAAGATACGGGTCCGCTAATTTTCGGGCCTTGGCCTTAATCACCGGGCGAAATCACGACTCCGCGGCGCTTGCCCGAATCACGAAAATCACAAACGGATGCGATGCGCCGCCGGCGGCGCGGAGGCTAGTGAGCCGCCACGGCGGCGGCGGTCTCCATGGCACGCAACGTCTTTGCGTCCTCCTCGCTTAGGGTACTCGGCCCAAGGGCGATCTCCACCTTGCGCAGCTTACCGGTGAACCGGTTTGGCGACGAATAATCCACGCTGACCGGCGACCCGGTGTCCATACCGATATCGAATGTTTCGTCTGCCGAATAGCGCCCCGGCACGGTTTTTTCGACTCGCCCTTCGCTAACTTTCCGGTCGTTCACGAAAAGCGAGAGTGTGCCGCCCTTGCCGACTCCACCACCGTCATATTCGAACTCAACGCGAATCTTCGCGGGTCCAGGCGACAACCGTTCCGAGCTTGCTATCTTATATCGTGCCTGCGAGAACCAGTTATACTCATACCTTGGCCTGAGGTCTTCAATATAGATTGCGTAGCCGCCCACGGTTCCGCCGGCCGCGACGAGGACGCCATCGCCTCCCTCCGGCGGAATTTCGACGTAAGCGGTAATCGTGTGTGACTTGTTCTTCACATTGGGAGCGGAGCTCTCGGGAATTCTTATCGCACCGGGATAGTAGGTGAATTCCGTACGACCCGCGATCAAGCTCGGTCTCAGACTCGGATCGCCTCTCTCGGCAAAGCGATCGTCGAGCGGTAGGACGTTGTACTTCATCGCCTCGATCCAGAATATTTCCTGGAGCTCGCGCAACTTTTGCGGATGTTTCGCGGAAAGGTCCGAGTACTCGCTGAAGTCCTCGTCCAGCTTGTAGAGCTCCCACGTATCGGCGTCGAAATCAAACGAGCCAGAAGTCTCCCAGGGCAGGCGGCCGTGCCGGCACGCGGCGATCCAACCGTCGTGATATATGGCCCTATTTCCGAGCATTTCGAAGTACTGAGTCGGACGCTGTCCGGCGGCTTTCGCGTCGTCGAAGGAATACATCATGCTGATGCCTTCGATAGGCTTTTGCGGCACGCCGTTGACTTCGTAGGGCTCGGGCACGCCCGCCGCCTCGAGAACGGTCGGCGCGAGATCGATGACGTGATGGAACTGCGTGCGCATGCCGCCCAGATCCTTGATGCGCGCGGGCCAGGACATGACGATCGGATTGCGCGTGCCTCCGAAGTGCGAGGCGACCTGCTTTCCCCACTGGAACGGCGTATTCATCGCCCAGGCCCACCCAACAGGGAAGTGATTGTACGACGCCGGTCCACCGATCTCATCGATATGCTCGATCACGTAGCTTACATCTTCATGACTCCCATTCAAGGAGCACATCTCGTTGAATACGCCGTTCAGCGTGCCTTCCATCGAAGCGCCGTTATCCCCGATTATCCACATCACGAGTGTGTTGTCGGCTTGTCCGACCTCATCGAGCGCGGCGATAACACGGCCTACCTCATAGTCGGTTTGAGCCGTAAAACCCGCAAACGCCTCCATGAGGCGCTCGGCGACGCGCTTCTTATCGGGCGACAGCGATTCCCATGCGGGAATCTCGACGGGCCGCGGCGTGAGCTTCGTATCTTTAGGGATTACGCCTAATTGAAGTTGCCTCGCGAATGCTTCCTCCCGATATTTATCCCAGCCCTGGCTAAATTGCCCCTTGAACTTGTCCATCCACGAATGCGGCACGTGGTGTGGAGCATGGGTTGCTCCCGGCGCATAATAGACAAAGAACGGCCTGTCCGGCGTAACCGATTTTTGTTTGTGAATATAATCGATGACTTCGTCGGCCAAGTTTTCGTTCAGCGTGTAATCCTGCTCTCGGCCGCGGGGAACTTCCATCTCAACCGGCGCCGAGTCGCGGTACAGTGCCGGGGCCCATTGATTCGCTTCTCCACCAACAAACCCATAGAAGTGATCGAACCCCTGAAGGCAAGGCCAGCGATCGTACGGGCCTGAAATGCTGGTTTCCCAATCCGCGATATTGTGATTTTTCCCGAAAAAGGCCGTGCTGTACCCATTCTGGCGCAAGATCTCGGAAAGCATCGCCGTCGTCTTCGGAATTTGACCGCTGTATCCGGGGTAAGCGGTGCCCATTTCCGTAATCACACCGGTGCTCACCGAGTGATGGTTGCGGCCGGTTAAGAGAGCGGCGCGCGTGGGAGAACAGAGGGCCGTCGTGTGGAACCTCGTGTAGCTGAGGCCCTTTTTCGCCAGCGCGTCGAGGTTCGGCGTCGGGATTTGTCCGCCGAACGTGCCCCATTGGCCGAAGCCGCAATCATCAATTAAGACGACGAGTACGTTAGGCGCGCCTTCAGGAGCCTTTGTGATGGCAATCTTGTCGGGCGTTGAATCCTTGTACGTTCGACCGATTGTACCCTTGAAGCGGGGTTCGGGATGAGGCAGTACGTCGAGGGTTTCGCGGTCACTGTTCGGCAGGTTAGCCATCAGCTTTCCTTCGTATGCGCGCGGCGGAGGGGCGACACGAATTCTCCGCAGCCAACAAGCCTCCTGCCCCGACTCCGAGGAGGCAGGCACAAGGATGTTTCTTGCCCATTGGCGCACCCTTTTTCCACGAGGTGGAAAGTGACCACTGAACTCCGGCGGAGTCTCACTGGTATGATTACCACATTTTCAATCATCGGCTTCGGCTTTCTGTCCGCCTAGACCGCGGTGATCGAATCACCGGCGGATCTGGCGATGGTCAACGACCTGAAGAGTTTTGCGGCAGGGACTAGCGCAAGATTCTTTTGGACGGTTCGGGCTTGAAAGGAGCATTATTGTGCAGAACATTGTTAACGAATCAGTCCGTGATGGCAAGCAACACTGGGGTTGGTATATGGCGGTTGGAGTTGCCCTTATTGTAGTCGGCGTTTTGGCCATTTTTAGTGAAGCTGCCGCGACCTTCGCATCGATAACGGTGCTCGGTGCGTTCATTTTCATCGCCGGCATCATGCAGATCGCTGGCGCATTCGCGACGCGCGGCGCCGGACACGTGATCCTGCTCCTCTTGGTGGGGGTCCTCGATATCATCGTCGGCTTGATGCTGTGGCAGCACCCAGTCGCCGGTGCTCTTACGATCACGCTTCTGCTAGCGGCGCTCCTCGTTTTCGGCGGGATCTTCCGTTTCGTCTCGGCGCTCTGGCTCAGGTTCCCTCAATACGGAATGGCCGCGGTTAGCGGAGTCATCACCTTCATCTTAGGAGTTCTGCTTTGGGCGCAGTGGCCGTCATCCGGACTTTGGTTTATCGGCTTTGCCGTTGGCTTGAATTTCATCTTCGTCGGTTTGGCGTGGTCGTCGATGGCACTGAAGCTCAAGGCAGCGTGAAAAGCTGAGAGGCGTCGACTCCAATGGCAACGCTGCATCCGCCGCTCGACGGGCTATCAGCCGGTAAGCACGATCTCCAGGCGCACGTTCTGGGCTGGCACACCGTCGGCTCGTGCAGCGTCACCGTGAACGACCCCTTTCATTTTGCCGCTTCAGGAAGTTACGATGCGTTGGGACGAAGCGGAACCTTCGATCTGAGGTTGGATCTTACGGACGAAGACGCAGCTGCGCCCAGCGGCCCCTGCACCGTCGCGAACGCGGGCGAAAAATTCAACGGTACGTATACCCGCAACGGCCCGGAGATCTCGTTCGCGGCCAAAGGCCACAAAGTTACGATTTCGCCGGACGGCCAGAACGTGATCCTGCAAGTGAGTGGATACCCCAAAGTTCGCATTCTTGCCTGAGCTAAAAGGCGAAAGCGGTCGTCTCGGCGAGCCCGACCGCTTACGATGTCAGCAAGCGCGGCGGAGGCGGTGAGCGGCCGAAGGCTAGATGGCGTCGCAAGTTGCGAGTTCGATAGCCTGCTCCGCGCTTAGCGCCGCACCCTCTGCCATGAGGCTTGCGACGGTTTCGCCTCCAAGCTGCGCACTCATTGCAGCCATAACTCGTTCGTATTGCGGCCTCGCGGTGATGTCGCGCTTCGCTCCCAGCTGCTCGAGACGAGCATTTACGAACCCCAGGGTACGCGCGGAGCGTGCGTAAGCGGTAGACGATGGTTTAGGCGCGGCTCGATTGCGTAGGGCCGCGATTGCTGCGAGGTTCTGCAGGTTCCATGCGACGATAACGTCTTGCTGGTTCTCCAACGAAATGGCAAGCGACTCACGCGCGTGTTCATCGGCTTCATCGAAGCGAGCAAGCTCGACCAAATACCTTGAAATATTCGAAAGTGTAAGCTGACGGCGCGCCCGACCGCCAACCAGTTTGCGGCAAACGACAAGCGCATCTTGGGCATATTTTAGCGCTAACCCCGCATTGCCGGCGCAAAACTCGCATTCGGCGAGTTCCTCCAAGACGTGAAACAGATTGAGCTCACTACTCATCGCCTCCGAGGAGCGCAAGGCTTCAGCAAGGTACGTGCGTCCGGAATCTGGATCACCGTTCAAGTATGCGGTCATCGCCAGAGCGCGCAGCATATCGTTAAGGCCTAACGGCGAGTTCTCTTCCCGGGCAAACGGCATCACTTCCTCGAGAAGCTGCTTTGCCTCGGCCGGCCGATCGCAGCACGTCAGGCCGGTCGCACCGAAGTATGCGGCAAACACCATGCGGCGAGAATCGTGAAGCGTGCGGTAGCAGGAGAGCGCCTTCCGCGCACTCGCGATCTGGCGCTCGGTTTGCATTGAGTCCGCCGCGATGCCAGCCTGCACCAAGTTAAGGTCGGCAATGACTGCAAGCGGCGTGCTTTCGTCGACCGTCTCGAATGCACGAGCAATCCAACGGCGTCTATCGACCATTGGAAAATTCCTGTAGATATAAAGGTTGCCAACCAGGCGCTGGGCTAACGGCGCGTCGCCGCTCGCGCCGATGGCCCATTCGATTGCCGAACGAAGATTTTCTAATTCGCGCTTGTTGCGATCGGCCCAAAGCTCTGAATGCCCGTTACACAACCGCCACGTCCACTGCATATGTTCTAGTGCGGCGAGTGCGTGCCGGCGGGCGATGGTCTGCTCTTCCCCACGCGCGATCAGTTTCTGACGTCCGAACTGACGGAGTAGCTCCAACGCTGCGTAGCGAGGCTCGCTTCGCGCGGTATCCGCCGTAATTAACGACTTTTCCACAAGGGACGAAAGGATTGCGAGCATGTCGCCCTCCGCGATTGGTGCGCCCGCACATACGCTCGTGGCCATCTCGAGCGTGCAGCCCCCGGCGAAGACCGAGAATCGTTCGAAGACGCGTCGCTCGTATTCCGAAAGAAGGTCGTAACTCCAGCCGATTGTCGCGCGCATTGTCTGATGTCGCGACGGGGCCGTGCGTTCGCCTCCAGTGAGAACCTCAAAGCGTTCGTTGAGCTTCTCGATTAGCGCGTCGAGCGTTAGCAGATTAACCCGACCGGCTGCAAGCTCGATGGCTAACGGAATTCCGTCGAGACGCCGGCAGAGCGCCGCGATCCGGTCACGTTCACTCGCTGCCTTGTTGAAGTGAGAGTCAACCGCTTGCGCGCGTTCTATGAATAGCATCTCCGAGTCTGCTGCGCCCAGCGACGGCAAGCGATAGGCACGCTCGCCGGCGGCTCTGAGCGGTTCGCGGCTAGTGGCAAGGATCCGAACGTTCGGGCAGGCGCGCAGCAGTGCATCGGCAACAGCGGCGACCTCTTGAATTAGGTGTTCGCAGTTATCCAGTAACAGTGTCTGATTTTCGTTTTTTAGAAATGCGGCGAGGGTTTCCAGCAGCCGATGGTTTGAAACTACCTCCACGTGCAGTGCTGCCGCGATCGTCGCAGTGACGAAGACGGGATCGCTTAAGGGTGCAAGGCCAACAAAGCGAACGTTCGTGTTTGTGGTTTCGCTAAACGCACTCGCAGCTCGAAGCGCCGTCTGGGTCTTACCGATCCCTCCCGTGCCGGTGAGCGTAACCATCCGGTGCTCGCGCATCAGTGCCAGAATTTCCTCGAGCTCCCTTTGTCGTCCGACGAAACGTGACAGGGAGAGGGGTGGAATCGATCGTGCATCTTGGGGGCGAAGGCCGAGCGCGATCGAGCCCGGCGGGTTTACGGTCCTCGAGCCCGCGACAGCGACCCGAGGGCCGCGACGCCCACGACCTGCAGCCTCAAACTCGCGGCGCTGCGATTCGTTCAGGCCCAGCGCTTTGACGAGAAGGGCGATCGTTTCGCGCTGCGGTGCGCGTCTAAAGCCCCGCTCCAAGGCACTTATGCCACGGACGCTCACCCCAGCGCGTTCACCCAGCTCCTCTTGAGAAAGCCCGGCCGCGAGCCGATGATGGCGTAGGAGCGTCCCAAAACTCGATCCGATCGACCGGGCCTCGTCCTCCATATACTCAAAAGCTTCTATGCCAACTGTGCTGGTTACTTGTGCCGGTGTTCCTGGCGGAGCCGCGCTACACGATGCACGATGGGCGGTAAGCCCGCGTTGTGACGATGGCTTCTGGAGGAATTTTATTATGGTCGAGGAGCGAGACGACTCCCCTATGAGTAAAAAGAGCTTTCGTGTTCTAATTTTGATCGTGGCCCTGCTGCCGTTTGCCGGCTGCTCGGCGAGCACGCCTTCCCCGCTAATCCCTGACTATTCCCGTCAACAGTCGGAAAGCCCGGTTCCCGCTGCGCTGCTAGCAGCGGCGTACGAGGCGCGACCATTTCACAGAATATCCGCGCCCGCTGCGGCTAAGTCGGGTATTTATGTCAGCGCGCCGTACGACACGTCCATTCTTGGATTCAAAAGCGGCTACAAAGAAGGCCGTGGCCCAATGTGCACGATCTTTACAGGTCTCGCCGTGGCCACGAATATCGCCGCGGACAGTGCAGGTAACCTGATCGTACCGCGGCGAGTCGATGACACCGTGGCCGTTTATAATGGCCCGACCATGTGCGGATCCGAACGCGGCGAGTTTCGCGACCCCTACGGCCCGCCCGTGAATGCAGCCAGCCTGAACGCCGCCACGGGCTTGATCGTGCTGGCCAATCAACACGGTCGGGGGCATCTCGAAAGGCGCGTCGGAAGCATCGCCCTCTGCACCCTGAAACGCTGCATGAAAAAACTGACGAGTGCGAATGTGACGGGTTACGGCTTCGGCGTTGCATTAGCCAAAAATGGCGACTGCTGGCTCACGTCCGAAAATGCGTCGTTCACTGGGGCTGCGATGACGTACTGGCCAGGCTGCACCGGGTCCGGCGAGGCCGTTACCGGCTTCATGAACGCCTCTTATGGAAGCTTGAGCATCGACAAGGCAGGTAATCTCGTTTCCGTGGATATTGTCGGGGGCGGCGCCGGGCAGCTGTGGGTGTATTCGGGCTGCAGCCCAGCATGCACGGTGGTCGGAGGTCCATTCCCGCTCCATGGCAACCCGATTGCCGGCACGTTGAACGCCAAAGGGGATACGTTTGGAACGATGGAGACGCCGTTCCCCTACGGCGGCAATGTCGACATTTACCGATACAGCCCGACCAGCCTGACCTATAAGTACAGCTTCGATAGCAGTTTCGCGCCGGTTGCCGATCCCGAGGGGATTACGTACAGCCCGGCGCTCGAGCAATAGAAGGAGAACGCGATGTATACTGCGTTGAAAGCCGCCGGCGCGATTACCGTGATGATCGGCATCGCGGCCTGCAACTCCACCGGTGGATCGTCTACCTTGCCGGCCGCAAACGGCGCATCCGCGCTACGCGCACCGTCCGCCAGAGAAGCCAAGTTGTGGGGGCCAAACGCCTTTGCGGCATGCGCCCACCCGCGCAATGGGAGTGCACAATGCGGTGCGCTGATCGGGCTGGGCCGGTCAAAAGTGCCATCGGGCGGATCGGGACCAAACGGGGGTTACGCTCCGGCCCAGCTTCAAGAGGCGTACAATCTTCCATCCGCGACGAAAGGAACCGGGCAGGTCGTTGCCGTCGTCGACGCCTACGACAATCCCGACGTGGCGTCGGACCTCGGCTTCTATCGTTCGTACTTCGGCCTTCCCGCCGCGAGCTTTACGAAGTTCAACCAATACGGCCAAATCGGAAGTTACCCGCAGGGCGATACCGGCTGGGGAGCCGAGGAGGACCTCGACGTCGAGATGGTGTCGGCTAGTTGCCCAAACTGCACGATCTATCTCGTCGAGGCAAACAGCGAAGCTATTAGCGACCTGCAAAGCGCCGAAGAGGAAGCGGTAACGCTCGGGGCTCACATCGTGACGAATAGCTTTGGCATGTTCCCAGACCTAGGCTGCTCGCCTTGCTTTGATGCGTCGGCGTTCGACGCGCCTGGCGTTACCTATCTTGCCAGCGGAGGCGATTTCGGTTACGGCGTCGGAATGCCCGAACCCGCAAGCTTTGATAGCGTCGTTTCTGTAGGCGGCACGTCGCTGTACGTCGACCGCAAATCCAAGCGCGGATTTAGCGAGAAGGCGTGGCTTGGCACGGGTAGCGGATGCGCGACGCAAGTGGCTAAGCCATCGTGGCAGGAAGACTTTGGTTGCAAGTACCGAGTGGCCAACGACGTCGCGGCGCTTGCGGATCTCGCTACTGGGCCGGCCTTCTACGACACGTACAGCTTCAACGGCTGGCTCATCGGCGGCGGCACGAGCACCGGGACGCCGCTTCTGGCCGGCATCTTCGCGCTGGCCGGCAATGCGTCGTCACAGCACGGCGGCAAAACGTTTTGGGAGAAGAAACACCAAGGCGCCGACGATCTGTTCCACATCGAGAAGGGTCATAACGGCACGTGTTCTCCCACATACCTGTGCACTGACGGCACTCACGAGTATCGCGATTACGGCGG